>JALXBF010000028.1 GCA_026991575.1 Planctomycetota bacterium
GCCGTCGTGCCTTTGATCTTATTCGTGCAGCAGATGTAGCAGAACTCGTAGACGCGGTCCCGAGCAAGATCCTCCAGGTAGTGAAACTCTGCGAGATGAACCCCCTGATCGATCAACAGGTAGTTGTGAACCGGCATGAAGCTCTTGTACTTCTTCAGGTAGGCGGCTTGATCCTCCGGAGCCGGGTGATACTCAACCCCCGAAGTGTCTGCACCGATCATCATCGCGCCATGAGCTTCTACCAACCACCGTGCGGCTTCCAGCGTCAGCCCGGCCGTGTCATGCCTGGCGAGCAAGCCATCCGGATCCGCACCGACCTCACCCCAGTACCGCAGGGCTCCGGTCCGGACCAGTACCACGTCGCCGGGCCGCAACTCAGTGCCCTGTCGCTGGAGAGCCTGCTTCAGGTCGGCAACGGAAATCGGGTAGTGTGGTGGCAGAGCGTCCAGCCCTTTGGCACCGGCCACGTCGATCAGCACCCCCCGAGCGATGATCGGTGGAATGGTCGCCGCATCGCACTTTCTGGGCCCGAAATCGCCCCCCCATTCTGCCTCGGTGAACCCGTTGTACCAGTGGTTCACCAACCCGTCGTGCGGGCATCCCGGACCTTCGGTAGCGTGTGCCAGCCCATCGATCTGCGTGCCAACGTTGTCGCTGATAAACAGCGCGTTGGAATGCCATGCCGTCCCCCACGGGTTCACGTCAGGCCCGACAAGCTGTGGCAAATCCAGCTGCCGCTTCAAACCCTCAGGGCTCCGAAATGAGACGATCTCAGCAGGATTGTGTCCGGGCCACCGGTACGACTCACGGCTGTAAAGTACCCCCAGATCATAGACCTTACCCTGCTGCACCAGGCGCAGTGCATGCAAGCGGGTGGCGTCCGTCATCGCGTTCAATGCCCCCACCTCATCCTCCTTACCCCAGATCCACCCCCAGCCCACGCCCTTACGCCAGCCTTTCACGGCCGGTGGCGCGGTCGCCTCGGCCGCGGGCTCGGCCAGGTAAGCGGTCAGAAGACCGACAACAAACGCCGCCGCGGCGACTGCCAGGTACCGATAGCAGCCAGATCCTGTCATGACGAAACGTCTCCTGTTGGTCCAGTGCATCGCGGTAGCTATCGCAAGCAGAAGCCGACAGTGCCGGATGGCATCGATTCTACCGCCTCGCTCGTGCTAGATGGTGTCAGCCGCAGCGCACGCCAGCCCGCCACCCCTCAGCATTCGTCCTCTCCGAGGACGGCGCGGCAGTCCTGTCTGCGTCCGCCGTGGAGCAAGCGCCTGCTGGCACACGTCAACGGCGCGTTAGTTCATGGCCAAGAAGATGACATCGTGACCGCGACGTGAGCCGTATCCCACGCGTCGATCCGGCCGCCCGGTCCGACGGTTCCCGCAGCACCAAAGCGAAAGAGGAAGGGAGCTCCACTGCTGGGGCAGCACAGATGTGGATGGGCAGCGGGCCGATGTGACGAGATGCTAGCGGTCCGAGGGCCGTCTGCCCTGTTGACGCTGCTCTTCCTCCACGAACCTCAGCAACTCTTCGGTGCTGGCCGGGCTGGTGCTGCCAGGAAATGGCGGTGTCTCATCGGGTCCATAGTCAAAGTCATCGTCAGCCGTGAGCCGCACTGGCGTTTCGGGCAGACGAACGCGACGGCGTCGCCGCGCACGCTCCTCCTCGGGTCGCACCAGGTTTGCTCGTTCCATCAGCGACTGTTCCGTGACCTTGTGGAACAGATCATCGGTCTCGGCATCATGCGCCTGCACCGGATCGGGTGTGTAGTCGATCTTGTACCGGTGCGTGGCGATACCGATCACGTCACCCGGATAGACCCGCTTCTCATGAACCCGCTGACCGTTGACCTTGGTGCCATTGGTGGAATTCAGATCACGGATGGTCCAGTAGCCTTGGACGAAGCGCAGCTCGCAGTGTTTGGCCGAGACGTTGGCAAACGGCAGGCAGATGTCACAGTCCGGCCGTCGTCCCACGAGCAGGCGATCCTTAAGGAGTGGTATCGGATCACCTCCCCCGACTGGGTCCAGAACGCCTAATTGCTTCTTCTCGTCCTGACGCACGACAGCGTCCTCCCCTTAGGCGGGCGTTCTCGCAGAGTTACCCGGGGCCGGCAGGCCGTGCCCAGCTTCGGGCCACGTCGACTGACTCCATACCATTATCCACCCGCAGGCCGGGTTGACTACCCGCCGCGGCCTGTTCCCGCACCGGTGTCCTGCGGGCCCAGACGTCACGGCGGCCAGCCCCGGCCCTCGTACTAGGGTTGTCCCCGCTCTTCGTTCGTGACCCGTGCTGCTGCCTCGCGGGCAAGCAGACCAGGGTGCCGCGGCAGGCCGATCCGCCGGCGTCGTGGTCGCCATCCAGTACGCGGAGGCAGCGGACCAAAGCAGAGGGCGACTGCAGTTGTTGACCCGCCACGGCACGGGCCGTACCATACGGGTGATTTTCGCAGGGCCCGCTGGCGTGCAGCGGCGGGCCAGTGGCCCCGTCGTCTAAGGGTTAGGACACAGGCTTTTCAAGCCTGGAATACGGGTTCGAATCCCGTCGGGGTCATTCGCCACCTTCGCCCGACGATCGCCGCGGCAGGGTGGGCACCGAGTATGCCACTAGCGTCGCATGCCTTGGACCGCGTTTACCGCGGCTGACCAAACGGTGCGCCGTGCAGCTCTGCTTTGCACTGCGGCGCCCGCTGGTACTGCCACACAATCGCCCGGTCTCCAGGGCCAACCGGCAGGGAGAACCCCTCGGTTGCCAGCTCGCGTCCCGAGCGACACAGCATGCTCGACGGCCGATCCCAGTTCACGATCCTGTAGTGTGCGTTGGCTTCCAGGCCGTTCAGCCGAATTCGAATGCTTGCGCGCGGAGCCGTTGCAAACGCCAGTACCAGGCCACGGCCGGTCGCCTGCTCGTGGTACTGCCACGCAATCCAGCGGTGAGGATCGGTCAACCAGGGCGTCAGGGGATAGAAGTCCGCCAGGAACAGGTCGCGGACAGGCAGGTACTGAGCCAGGTGTTGCCGCAGGCGTTCGACTGCCGTCCGATCTCGGTAGTTGATCGGGAAACTCGCGCACGCCCCCATTCCGCTGCGCAGTGACACGGTGTCGGTAGCTGCGGCCCCCAGCCCATGCAGGGGCAGCCACAGCGACAGGCCATAGGCCATCGCCTGCACGTTCCGCGGATACTGCTCGTCGTCCCAGCAGCTGTCGCTACGCCACAACACGACACTACGGCGCAGCAACTCAAAGTCGATCCGCCGACCACCTGAAGCGCACGTGTCGATGATTAGCTTCGGAAACCGTCTCTGAAGCGTATCCAGCAGCCGGTAAAGGCCGTTGACGTGCCGCACCTCCAGGGTTACCGGCGACCAGGGCCCCGATTGCGTGTCCCAGAAAACGCCCGGCGGCAGATTGCAGTCCAGCCGCAAGACGTCTACGCCGTGTCGTTGCACCTGGTCTTCGAGCCAGCCGATCAACCATCGAAGTGCGGAGGGGTGGCCCAGGTCGAAGAGGCGGAAACCGTCGTCTTTCAGGTACCGGTATGCTGATTTCAGTGGTGCTCCGGGGCGGAGAAGCCACTGAGGAAAAGTTCGGTCAATCCAGGTTCCCTTCATTACCCGCTCCGGCTCATACCACACCAGGAACCGGAATCCCGCCTCGTGCACGACGCGCGCAACAGGCGTGAGCCCCCTTGGAAACCGGTTCGGGTCGGGGTCGATGTTGCCCTGGCCACGAGGGAACCCACCGCGGCCCCAACCAGCATCCAACCAAATCGTGTCCAGCGGCAGCTTCGATCGAGCAATGCGTTGGACCAGATCGATGAGCCCGACTTCGCTCGTGTCGTTGAAGGCAAACTCACCGTGCACGCTTGCGGCCACGGGCATCAGCTCCGTGGGCGCGGCGCCCGGCTGTGGCCGCAGTTCATCCAGCATGAGCCGTCGGAAGCGGTTCTGGCCGCGAATCCAAGAGCCTTGATACGCTAGTAGCAGCAACGACGGTAAGCGGAGCCGCTGGCCCGGCTCGAGCTGCAGCGGGCCCCGCCGCTTGAGCCCGACTCGGACGCGCACGCAACTGGTCGAGGTCTGCTCGAAGAGTGCCTCCCAGTCACCGGACCAGCCCACGGCGAGGATCAGGCCACCGTGGGGCCTAGCCAGGTTGAAGTAGGGCAGAACGCCATCGGACGAGCGGCCACCGACGGAAGCGAACCGAAGGGGTTTGCTGGGTCGCAACTGCCGCCGTATGGGTCGAAAATCGTCTGCCTGGGCCCGACTCCCCACACTCCAGTGCACCGTCGTGGCTGCCGTCTCAGGGAAACGGACGACGAACTCAAAGGGGGGGATGTCGAACTCAACGCCGCGCTCAGGCGGCGCCTGGACCGCAAGCTCCCACAGTAATGCGTTGTGCTCAGGGTACGTGACGCGGGAAACCGTGAGCCGACCGCGGGTGCCGGTTTTCATCGATGGCAGCACCTCCGCCCGCTCGAACCGGTAGCTCTTCTCGAGCACGACACGGGGGAGACGGACAGCGTCCGGTGGCCGAGCGACAGGCTGCCCAGCCTGAGCGGCGCCGGCCATGACCAGCGTTATCGACGCCAACAGGATCACAACGCCATCGGACTTAGTACCCGGGCGCGGCCCGGGGAAGCGGCAGTGTAGCTGGGTTGCCATTGCCGGTGTACGTCCTCGGGCGGTCCTGGCCACGCGTTCGGTGCACGATGCCCACCACTGACTGCACAGCCCTCCGTTGAAGAGCCCGCGGGAGGGCACACCACGAACTCCTCCCAGCCACCTGGCAGCGGGATCGACGGTGCCCCCACGGCGCTGGGGGCGTCTTCACTGCGCACCGCCGGCCCCAACCGGTCATGACTCGAGGGTGGCTTTGCTCTATTGGTCTCTAGCGGATGTCTTCGGCGGCCTGCCCGGCAGGGCGCGGCTAAGCGCACTGACGTGAGCAACGACCGATTCGGCCAGTGCTTCGAGATGATACCCGCCCTCGAGAACGCTGACGAGCCTGCCGCCGCAGTACTGGCGCGCGACATCCACGATTCGCGCCGTGATGTACGCGAAGTCATCGGTCTCAAGCCCCAGGTTGCCGATTGGGTCAAGCCGGTGGGCGTCGAATCCCGCGCTGACCAGCACCAGCTCCGGGTAGATGGCCGAAGCGGCCGTCTGAAGCCCACGTTCGAAGAGCTCGAGGTACTCCTGGCGGCTCGTGCCGTAGCTGACCGGGATGTTCAGCGTATAGCCCAGGCCATCGCCCTCACCCCGCTCCTGCTCGCTGCCGGTGCCCGGGTAGAAGGGATAGCGGTGGATGGAGAAGAACATCACGTGATCGGTGCGGTAGAAGATTTCTTGCGTGCCGTTACCGTGGTGCACATCGAAATCGACGATCAGGATCCGTTTCACGCGGCGGCCCGCGGTTGGTTCGGTCAGCACGTGGCAGGCGGCGACTGCGACGTTGTTGAACAGGCAGAAGCCCATGGGGCGGCTGCTGGTGGCGTGATGTCCTGGAGGACGAACCAACACGAATGCGTTAATGCAAAGTCCGTCGGCAACGGCTCGCAGCGCGCGAAGCACACCGCCAACGGCCAATCGCGCCGCCCGCCAACTGCCCGGGGACACTACCGTGTCCGGGTCCAGGTGCACCGGTCGCCCCTGCTCGGACGCGTACTTAACCAGGGAAATGTGCTGTGAGGTGTGTGCCAGCAGAAGGTCGTCGTCGCCGGCCGGCTCGACGTCGGTAATCCACCGGATCGCCAGACCGCTTCGCTCGAGCGCCTCACGGCACGCGATCAAACGCTCTTTGCGTTCCGGGTGATCCCCGGTCTCGTGCTCTAGGCACCCCTCTGCGTACACAACACCGGTCACGGGCTCGTCCCCTGGCGCAGCGTACCATCCCCATCAGCATCCCATCATGACCGTGCGCTACAGGTCCGTTGTCGACGCTGCAGCAGCGAGCAATCAGTTCAGATGGGGGTCGATGAGTTGGCGTAGCCGATCCGCGGGCACGAGCCCGACTTCACGCGCCACGGGTTGACCACCTTTGAACAGGATGAGCGTGGGGATCGACATCACCTGGTACTGGTTTGCGACCTCCGGCGCCTCATCCGTGTTCACCTTCACCACCTTCACCTTGCCGGCGTACTCCTTGGCAATCTGCTCTACCGTAGGCGCCAACATGCGGCAGGGGCCACACCACGGTGCCCAGAAGTCGACCAGGACGGGCAAGCTCGCATCGAGCACCTCTTGCTTGAAGTTCTGACCCGTTACGTCCAGCACGCCTTCTGCCATTGCTCTGCCTCCAGATGGCTTTTCTGCCGCCCCGCAGGCGGATTGGTGGGGCCACGAGCATTAAGTATAGAGCCGGCGCAGGATGCGAGCAAACTGAGCCGCAGGGCTGGGTCCCGTTCGCGCGTGCGTCACGGCCCCACTGGCCACGCAGGCAGCCTGTGGATTGCTCTAGCGGGCGGCGTGCGAAATTGCTACATCCACGTCAGCGTCATGGACGGAGCACCCTTGCCATTCCGGCGCGCAGGAAGCGATGAACAGCAAAGTTCCGAAGAATCCCAGACCACCGCACCGCTTACCTACCGCGCTGCTTGCGCTGGCGCTGGTCGCCCTGCCCGCCGTCGCTGCCGAGCAAGCTCCCCCTGCGCGCGAACCGGTACAGGTCTACGTCGCATGGGAAAGCAAGCCGAAGGGGGCAACGCAGCTGGCCGTACGCCTCACCGGCGGCAAACTGATCCGGTGGCGGCCCGTGGCCGCCGATCCGGTAACGATCCGCGTCAAGAAAGCCAGCAACACGTGGGTCTTCCAGTGCGACCGGCCGATCACCACCGGCGGCATCGACCTGCGCGTCGCGTGCCAGGCAAACGACGCGATCGAGGTGGAAATCGACGGAAAGAGCCTGCGCACCACTCTGATGGAGCTTGCCGAAGGGCCCGCCAGCATTCGCTGGAACGCTGGCAGTCTAACGCTATCGCGACCGGCAAGCGACGTGGTACGCGTCCGGCCTGCCTCCGGCCGGCTGCTGCTCAAACCGGGCGAAACGACGCAGCTACTCTTCCAGATCTACCTGCTTGCCAGTTCTTCCGATCCGATTCCGACCACCTTCCAGCTTGGGCTAGCACGCTACGGTCAGGATCCGGCCAGCTACCCGGTCAACGCGCGATACCGAATCGTGCCCAATCGGCCAGACCGGTCCAGGTTCAATCTTGAGATGAACGCCCCCGTGGAGCAGGGTCTGTATGAGCTGGTGGTTCGTGTCCAGCCGGAGAACTTGCCCGCCATCGTACGTCGAATACCGCTCGCCGTGTTCGATGCCACACCGGTGCGGCGCACGGGTGAACAAACGGACTGGGACTCGTGGCTTGCCGCAGCGCATCCGGTTCGTAGCGCGCGGTACGACGCCGGCCGCTGGCGCGATCAGTCGGCCTGGTGGCTCAGCGTGCGCCGGCTGCGCGAGCTGTGGCGCGGGATACGGCCCGCCCGCGCGGAGCAGCCAGCTGATAAGTGGGCCATTTCGCTGCCCGATCCGACCAAGCCACACGTGCTCAGGCTGCACGCGGAGGGCAAGCCGGGTAACTCTGGGCTGATCACCGAGATCCACCGTGGGTTCGAACCGCACCTGCCGCTGGCACAGCCGCTGAAAGCCTGCATCTGGCTGGACGAGAGTACCGGCAGTACACGCAGCGGAACGTCGAGCGCCGAACTGCTCGTGTTGCCGGTTAACGACGAACTCTCGCTGCAAGTGCGGACTCCTTCAGCTGAGCTGGTCCGCACCGCCGAATGGATGCTTGGCCGCGTGCCACCGCTCGAACGGCTGCCCATGCGCGAACCCCGGCTTGCTGACCCGGCTACCAACCGGCTGCTCATCCTCCACTTGTCCAGCTATGCCCAGCTTTACCATTTCGCACAGCAGTCCGGTGGTCTGCCGCGGCACTGGCCGCTGCTTATGGCTGCGGCAACCAACCTCGCCTCGTACGCGTCGGCTGGCCAGTACGACGGGGTCGCGGTGCCCGTTGTCGGCCAGGGCGTCGTAACGTGGCCCTCCCGTCTGGCCCGCTCCGGCTTCGTCTGGGATCCCGACAGGCTGCCGGGTCCGCGGAGCGACCCGGTGGACAAGGACGTTCCGGAGCTCCTTTTCCGCTCCTGCCGCCAGCGATCCCTGTTGTTCGTACCCCTGTTCCGCTTCGACGGCATCGCCTTCGGCGACTCGGCCACCCGGCCGCTGAACCCGCTGAGCGCGACGGACCGGGCTCAGATGGTGGCGTTGGTCGAGGAGTTTGTCGGTCGGTACAAGGACCACGACAATCTTCGCGCAATCGGTTTGATCGTCAGCCCCCGTGCGAGAACATGCCTGTCTGGTCCGGCGGATGGGCTGGATGAACAGATTGTGGCCCGATTTGTCAAGGATACCAAGCTGAAGCCGCCGGCAAACCGCACTGGCAAGGCCCTAGTGAGATGGGCTCTTGAACATGAGACGGAGCGGCTGATGGCATGGCGCGCCCGCCAGGTGCTGGCGTTCTACAAGGCCGTGCTAGCCGTCCTGCGAAAACAGCGGCCCAAGGCAGTCTGCTACCTGATTGTCGACTTCGCCGACCTGCAATGGGCCGACCAGCTACGGCGGGCATCACATCGCGGCGACGACGTAGCGTCCGTTCTGCGCGAGAGCGGCCTAGACCTGGCCGGCTGGAGCCTGCCCGAAGGGCTGGTGCTGATCCGCCCGTACTTCGAGTCTGAGCACTCGGCCACGACGCTCTGGAGCAATCGCAACCGAGAATTGGATGCGGACTTCGCGCGCCATCCTCACGGCAGCATGTGCGCTGCAGAACAACTACCACTGACGTCCGACGGGTCCCATCGTCGCATCACCATCCTGCGCACTGGTCAAGGCGGAAGTCCCGGGGCAACGCGGGCCCTGGCCAACCTGGAACCTGTCGTGCTCTTTTCCGCTCCGGCTGTGCCCGTCTTGCCCCTCCGCTACGAGCAGCGAACGCTAGCTCGTGTGCTCCGGCAGCTGCCGCCGGGCAGCGCCCAGCGGAAAACGACCAAAGGGCCGGTGCGGATCAAGGGCTGGCAGAGCGGGCACGTGGTCCACTGGCTCATCGCCAACATCGCGGCCCATCCGGTGCAGTGCACGCTGGAGTTCACCAAGCCCGGCCAGGTGCGTGTGGCCGTCCTGCGAGACGGCGGCCAGTACGAAGCTGACGAAGGGGGCCAGCGAATCCGGCTCAGGCTCAACGGCTACGACATCGCGCTGCTGCGCAGCCCCGACAGCACGGAACTTGCCTCGATGGATGTCACGTTACCTCAATCGGCAGAGAATGTACTCCGGCAGCGCTTCCGCCAGATCACCAGAGCGGTGGCATTCCTGCGCAATGCCGATCGCGCGCCGAGCGCGAACTTGATCCTTGACGGCAGCTTCGAGCAGCCAGACGGCATGTCCACGCGATGGGAGCTTTTCCCGCCGGACCAGGGCGCGTATGTTGCCGAAGCAGCCCATGACGGTCAGCTTGGTCTGGAACTCGTCGGCCAGGGTGCCCGAGGGGCTTACGCGCTGAGCTGGCCGTTCACCGTGCCCCCGGGCACGAAACTGTCCGTCAGCCTGTTCGCACGCCGCCTGGACCCGAAGGCGGAGCTATTCGTGTGGCTGGTTCCGACCGACCATCCCCAAGAGCATGCCGCAGCCTTCAAGGTCCCCCTGACACAGCAGTGGCAACAGCACCGCGTTCAGCTCGCCCCGGGCACCGGCTACGAAGAGATCTGGTCCTGGCGGCTGGTGCTGCACGCCCGGGCTGGCACGGTGCTGGTCGACGAAGTTGAAGCAACGACGCAAGCCCTGACCGCCGAAGAACGGAACGCGATGATCAAGAGCCTCGCGCCAGCACTGCGCGCCTGGTACGACAAGCGGCTGGCCGATTTCTCAGCCCTCACCGCCGAGTACTGGCCCCAGTACCTGCTCCGTCAATTCGGCGGTGGCGACCGAGACGAACCGACCAACGAGCAGCCCAGGCCCCAGAAGCCAAACCCGCAGAGTCCGCCGTCAACCCAGGAGCAGCAGCCGGAGACGGCCGACTCGTCCGAGAGCTTCTAACGCAGTCACGGCCGACCGGCTGGTGCCCGCACCGGACCGCGGATCGGACCGCTGCCGGAAGGCACCGTTCCGTGAACGATATGGCCCGGTCACGACTAGTTCAGTGATCTACGAGCGGATCGACCTCTGCGCGGTCAGATGGTGCCAATAGTAGAGGAAAGGATGGACCGAACCGGAGGGGCCTGCGTCGGCAGCAGGTCATCCGGTTGACAATGCGGCGCCGCTGTGCGACACTGTAGGCGGAGAGACCCCTCTGGGAGAGCCAAACATGAAGCGAATCTTTGGGTTGTGTTCAAGCATCGCATGCCTCGTTGCGCTCGGCGCATTTGGCCTGATCGGCTGCGGTGGCTCCGCCAATGAGCCAGGTGGCGGAACCGCACCGCCGGCGGGCGAGAACGAGAAAAAGGAAACCGGTCAGAGCAACGTGCCGACCACCGGGTCGGAGTCGCAATCGTTGGCGATAACGACCACTTCAGACGATAGTCTGGCGGCCGCTGCGGCGGGGAAGCTGTCCGACGAAAGGCCGGCCGACCACTCAGGCGCACCGGCCGATCCCCCGAAACGTGACCGTGCGCTGGCTCAGTTTGGCGGTTTCGGGGGGGGTGGCTTCGGCGGCATGGGCGGTATGGGTGGCATGGGCGGAATGGGGGGCTTTGGAGGCGGTGGCTTCGGCGGCGGTGCTGGCGGGGTGCAGATCAGCCCGCCGGTGAAGTTCGTGGACAAGGCGGATAAGGCGTTGCGCGAAGGGCAGCAGAAAGCCGAAACGAGCAAGCCGAAAGACGATTTCGTTGCCGACTAAGGCCGATTGAGCGTCGAAGCAATCAGGACGCGCCGTAGCTGCGGCGCGTCCTTTGGCTTTTTCGGAAGGATCGCGAAGTATGCCAGGGACCAGCTCACGACGCACGTTCCTGCGTTGGGCAACCGTCTCCTCTCTGCTCACCTCCACCTCCCTGCTGGCTGCTGCCCGCCACAGCCGAACGGTCGAGCCTACTGATGGCCGTCGCCAACGGCGCCTCTACCTCAGACGACTTGAGCAGTCGGTCCAGGCAACGCTTTCATCCGGAGCCGAACTCAGCGATCGCCAGCGATTTCTCGGCGGGCTGCTAAGCATAGAACGCCTCTACGTGATCGACGACGACATCGTGCTGGAAGGCCCGGCGGTCGACAAGTGGCGGCTATTCCAGGGCCACACGGCACTGGCCGAACCAGGGGCTCAGACCCCCTTGCTGTGCCTGGATGATCTGGTCATTGCGTTGCGCAACGTCTACCACGGCAACCCGCCGCCGCTGCTGTCGCTGGAACCGAGGCGTGAGTCTTTGCAAGCGGTCCGGAACGTTCTCCGACGCTTTGGACTGCCACGCAATCGAGCGGCCGTGCGCGAGCTGGAACACGAAATCCGCCGGGTCTGGGGTAAGCAGGACGCGGTGCTTGAAGGGGTCCCACGGCAAACGCGCTTTGCACTCGTGATGACCTACGCCGACTGGGAGATGAAGCGGCTGTCGCTCGGCCTGCGGCGCGCCCCGGGCGTAGAGCTACAAGCCTACGTGGACATGGAGTTCCAGGACTACGTCTCGGCCGTCCGGACGCACGGCCCCCGCGCGAAGCCTCCTGCTCTGGGCAGCCGGTTCTGGTTCATGGCCAGCGACGAGCCGTTCGTTCGATCGGTGGACCACCGGGCGTACAGGTTTCCGCGGCGTCCGCTGCAGCTTGCGACCGAAGGCTACTTCCGCTCGAAGACGTTCCAACGGGTAGACGTGCAGCCCACGCCGGCAGCACGGCGCTTCGCGGCAGAGTTCACTGCCTGTTTCGACAAGCTGGCTGGCCAGCTGGCCGTCTTCCACGACCTCCGCAACCTCTTTCACCTGGTGGCCCTGGCCAAGCTCCTGCAGAAACTCCGTCTGCCAGAGCAGCTGAACTGGGATCTGTCGTTTTGGCTGGAACGCTATCCGGTGCGGGCGGTTGCGGCCCCGAGGCAAATGCCGGGGCTCGCGGTTGTCCGGTGGGACGAGGTAAGGCTCGACGATGGCCGGACCACGGCACGACTGTTCTTTCCGGCCTGGGGAGGGGTACAGATCGATCCGGTGCTCTAGCGGGCCATGCGCGCAGCAGCCGACCGGGCGACGGCGGGTGCCCGATCATCCCCGCTTGGCCCCTGATGCAATCGCCTCGCGGCCGATTGTCGTGATCCGCCGGGTGGGCGTCATCGGAACGGTGGCGTCTCCCGAGCTGTTGCATACTCGGGGCGATCACACGCGTGCCTTGGATGCGCGATCGGGGACGATCGGGCGCAGGGGGGTTAGTCTGGCCGCTTACCAGTACGTCTCGAAGTGGATGTTGCCCGGGTCCTTCGGATGGTGGATCTTGAAACCGCGTCGAACGAGCAACTCCACCGCACCGGTCGGCTGGGGAAAGACCAGATTGCCCTGCTCGTCTTTCTTCGGCGGACCGATCATGGCCGGGTTGCCGCAGAGGAAAACATGCGTGCAGGACGGATCAAGCTGCCAGCCGAGCCGCTCTTCGAGCTCTCCGCTGCGCAGGATGTCCTGGATGTACTTCTTCTCGCGGACTTCCGGGTCGCGCGTGGTCAGCGTGATGTATCGATAGTTCGGGCGGTACTGCTCGAGCCGCCGGTGGGCCTGTAGGTAAGCGAGGTCACGGCTATAGCGGACGCACACCACGGAACCGATAGGGCCCCGATGGCCCGAGCGCACGAGTTCCAGGATCATCTTGTTGTGCGGCGCTTCGCCCGTGCCGGTGGCCAGGAACAGCACGCGGTCGTCCGGTTGCACGCCATCCAGTGTGTAGTGTCCGGTGATCTTTGGGCCGCAAACTAAGCGATCTCCCTCCTTGAGCCGGAACAGTCGCGGGGTCAACGCCGGCGGTTTACCGTTTGCGCGCTTGACCAGAACGATGTAGAACTCAAGTTCCGTTTCGTCCTCGGGCCGAATCAGATCGCCATCGCGCCAGATCGAGCTGGAGATCGAGTAGGCGCGGCGGACCACTTTCCGCACCTGATCCTCGGCCAGTTCCTCCGGCTGTGCCTCGGGCACGCGCGGCTCCCAGTAGCCCAGTCCGAGCGTGGTGTACTGGCCCGGCTTGTACGGGGGAATCGGAAAATCCGGCCTAACCCTCAGAATCATCAGCTCATCATGTGGCTTGTAGAGGTAGGCGACGGTCGCGTTGTAGTACTTCTGCCGCAGTTGCGCGATCTCTTCCGGGCTGAGCATCGCCGTACTCCTGTCCGGCGTGTTGAGCGTATGCGAAACGATCGCCATAGGCGCCCTCCCATTATCCCTCGTGCTGACCCATTCCGCGTGGCGAGGAGACACACTCAAATGTAGGTCAAGCCTCAGCGCACCGCGAGGGCGCCTGGGTTGGTTCAAAGCCACTGAGCGGCCCAGTCGATGTCCAGGTCGTTCAACGTGGCGCGGGTGGGCAGGCCGGTGGCCGGGTCCCATCCCATGATCGCATAGTAGTCGCGCAGCCGCTCACGGAACAGGACCGGATCGATCCGTTCTCCCTTCAGCGGTCCGCTCTCGATCGGCTCGAACATTCGCGGCGGCAGATCGTCGCACGCAGTCCCCCGCCCCTCACGATGGTTGTAGATCCGGAACAGCGCCGAGCTCCGCTCTGCCGCCTTGCACAGCTCCCACAGCGAGATGTCCCAGCCGGTGACCCCGCGGAGGTAGTCCTCCATCGTGTGCAGGTCGAGGCTGCCGATTGGAACGCCGACGAAGCAGCACATGCCAATGATGTTGTAGAAGCTCCACAGCTTCTGAGCGTAAGCGAACGCCTTCACTTTGCGCGGGCTGAAATCAAGCATCGCCACCGGCTCGATCAGCCCCAGGGGCGCAAGGGCATGCTTACCCGGGAAGAACCCCTCAAACAGTGGATCGTGCGGCGCTTCCATGTGGTCGGCACCGGTGGGGCTGGTGGCATACGCCAGGGCCAAGCTCTTCTTGCCTCGTGGCTCGTGCATCGGTAGCTCTTGACCGCGTACATGGAGCGCGATCCGCTCAGCCGCCGGCCCCAGCCGCTTGGCAGCACGAGCAACCCCGTCGGCAAGCAACGCGCCGATGCCTCTTCGATGGGCGATCAGCTCGATCAGCCGTACGACAACGTCCGGATCACCAAAGCGGAGCTTCAGGCCGTCGGTATCGGCCTCGGTCAGCAAGCCGCGTTCATAGGCCTCGATCGCAAAGGCGATGACGGCGCCCGTGGAGATGGAATCCAGCACGTACTTGGCACAGAGCTGGTTCGCCAGCGCGATCTTTTTCAGATCCCCTACCGCGTTCAACGAACCGAGGGCTGCGATCGATTCGTACTCCGGCCCCCCGTACTTCGGCACCACACCGAGTTCCGGCACCGCGACCTCCCGCTTGCACGCAACCGCACACGCGTAGCAGGTGCCTCGACGGGTGAGGATCGTCTCGGCCATGCGCTGGCCGGTGATGTTCTCAAACTGGTCAAAAACGCCGGTGCGGAAGTTATAGGTGGGCAGGATCCCATCGCGCTGCAAGTTCTTCACGCCTCGGGCTGTGCCATAGAGATGCATCGTATCGGAGCGGCGATCGTACACGGAGTTGAAGTGCCGTTGAGCACGTCGGGCCAACTCCGGCTCAGCCGGCACAACCCGGCCCTTGCCCACGGCAACGACAGCCTTCAGGTTCTTTGACGCCATGACCGCCCCGAGCCCACAGCGGCCGTGGAAGTGCTTGCAGTTGTTGACCAGAGCGGCAAACCGCACCCGGTTCTCGCCGGCGATCCCGGTCTGCAGCACGACGGCTCTCGGTTCAGCCAGGTCATCCTTGAGCCGTTCGTCCACCTCGGCGGCCTCGCGGCCCCAGTACTGGCGCCCGTCGCGCAGCTCCCAGCCCCCCTCATAAACCACCAACACCACCGGCCGCTCCGCCTTCCCCGTAATCAAGATGGCGTCGTAGCCAGCCTGCTTCAGGGCCGGCCCCCAGAATCCCCCTGCCTCACTTTCGCCGAAGGCGAGCGTCAGCGGACTCTTGGCCACCACCGAGTAGCGGTTTGCCCCCGACATGGCCGTACCGTTCATGGCACTGGTGGCAATGATCAGCGGTGCGCGCGGATCGTAGGGGTCAAGACCGGGGGGAGTTTCGCGTAGCAGGTAGTACACGCCCAGCAGCCCCCCACCCAGGTAGCGGCGGAGGAAGCCTTCCTCCAACCGCTCCACGCGCCCTGTGCCACCAGTTAGATCGATCCGCAGCAGGCGTCCGGCAAAGCCACCCGGCATGGTCCACTCCTCGCGCTGCAGAACATCTCGTCGTCATCGCCGCCGTGGACGTTCCATCATAATAGGAAGAGCGTCGTGACCAACCTGCCGGAGAGTCCCTGTCATGTTGCCACGCGTTCTGGAACCGGAGGCAATGGATAGCGAGGAAGAGGCACGTGAGTACGACGAGATGGATCATTCGGAAGTCAACCGCCTCTTCGTCGCCGACTTCCTCGCCACCTCCCCATCCCTGCACACGGTCGTCGACCTAGGCACCGGCACGGCTCGGATCCCGATCGAGCTGTGCCGGCAGGCACCGTCGGCGCGCGTGCTGGCAGTGGATGTCGCCCAGTGGATGCTCCGCCGCGGTCGTTCGAATGTGCAGCAGGCTGGCTACAGTGACCGTATCCTGCTGCTTCGAGCCAACGCCCGCCGGCTGCCACTGGTCGACGGCGCCGCGGCGTCGGTCATGTCCAACAGCCTAATCCATCACATCCCTGAACCCGCCGAGGTGCTGGGAGAGATGGTCCGCATTCTCGCCCCCGGCGGCGTCCTCTTCATCCGCGACCTCATGCGACCGCACTCGCAGCAAGAGCTGCAACGGCTCGTGACACTTTACGCCAGCAACACCACAGCCAAGCAGCGTGCCATGTTCGCAGCCTCGCTGCATGCAGCCCTTACCGTGCCGGAGGTGCAAGCCCTTGGTCGGCGCTTCGGAATCCAGCCTGAGTCGGTTCGCCCCACCTCCGATCGTCACTGGACGCTGCTCTGGCGCCGTCCGCACGCCTAGCGGTCAGCAATATCGCGGAACGTCACCCGCCACCAGAGCCGGTCGCGGGATACCGGTCTGCCGTTGATCTCGGCATGAGGGTAAACGAAGTAATTCAACTGCCCGGCAGCCGCCGGCGGCACTAGCGGTATGTCTCGACCGACGCTCAGCGCCACTCGGTTCTCGGTCAGATTGCCGAAATAGTACTCCGTAAGCGCGGGGTGCTTATCGGCCTCGGAGATGTCCACCGGTATCCACCCGATGCCGTCGACGTGGAAATACGCCCAGCAGTGGTAGCCCGGTATCACGCCATGGCCGCGTCGCTCCGGTAACGGGAAGCCAATCACGAATCGAGTGGGGATTCCGTAGTAGCGGGTCATGGCCATGAAAAGGCTGTGGAAGTCGGTGCAGTTCCCATAGCCGGCCTGGCAGGCCCACTCGACGCTGCCCCGTCCCCATCCGGTCCCCACCTTACGGTAGGTCATATGAGCCAGTACCTTGTGGTAAATCGCATACGCCAGCCTGACTTCGTCCCCTTCGGAAGGAAGGCCCCGTAAGAGCCGCAGCGCAGGTCCGCCGACGGGAACCAGCCGACTAGGGCTCAGGTACAGCTGCCGCTGCGTCTCGGACAGCTGCACCGGTACCACGTTGCTGGCTCCCTGGAACGCCCTGCCCCGATGTCCGCCAAAGACCGGAGCCCTCACTTCGACGCGCGTCAACTCAAGCTCCACCTGCACCGCCGCGCCCTCAACGGGCCCGGTCCACCGGGCAAACAGGATCTGGTTGCCGTAGCGGGGATCGCGGGTCAGTTGTATCCGGCCAGCGCCCCGAATTCGCACGCCATGCAGCCGCTGGTGCGGCGAATCATGCCACAGCGGCAGCCACAGCTGTACCGCCGTTCCAGGGTGCACGTCGCGCACACCAGCCTCATAGCGCAACACGAACCGCCGCGTAGCCGGTTGGCTCCGGTTCGAATCGTCCGAGCACTGAGCCGCCGAAACGACGAGCAGGACGGTCAGCAGCGCGGTGCGCAGCTGATGGCAAAGGGCTCTGCAGTACATCGCGTTACCTCAGCCGCCGGTGTGGAACACTATGGAACGGGACCAATGGAGGGGAAGGCTTATCGAGCGGGCTTGTCCGGGAGCGGACACGCCGTTCCACTAGGCAGACAGGTGTCACCCGAAGCCGGAGGTGGTAGTTCGAAGCCGGCTCCGTCGCAGTCGCAGGCGTGTTGGCTCAGGCAATGCGCGGCGGCAACACATCTTCTCTCGAACTATACGACCTCTCGCCATTATGCGTTGGCATGCTGGCGGCTGTCAAGCACGCCGCAACTGGTCGGCTGCGGACACCCCGTCGGTACTTGACTGTGTGTGTGTGTGTGTAGACTTCTGATGGTCGAAGGGAGGAAGCCTCCGTCATGGCGGCGCGTCGGTTTTGGTGTGTGGTAGCGGGAATCGTGCTCTTGGCGGCCGCGGTGGCGAAGTTCCAGGCCGGGACGAGGCTTGCGTACCTGCCGGGACCGCTTGGCGTGGTTGACGCTAGCTGGCCGGCCATTGAAGCTCTCGTAGGAGTAGTCGCGCTGGCTGGTGCCGGTAGACGGTTGCCCCATCTTGCCGTTACGGCCGTATTTACGCTCATCTTTCTCGTCGCTTTGTACGTGGTGCTGGCGGGCTACCCGTCGTGCGGATGCTTCGGCGCGGTGGAGATTCCGCCGCTGTTCGTCGCTATGTTGGACGCGGTGATTTTGGCCGGCCTACTGTCTGCTTTCTCGCGGCGGGCCACGACCGCCCTCTTGACCGCTGGCGCCGGCCTTGTCGCGGCCGTGTGTACAGCATGGGCACTTGCGCCACCTCCAGCTCCGCTGTATCCATTGGCATGTGGAATCTGGGTGCACCGCAACGCCGCGGTGGTGCATCTCGACCCCGAGCTATGGCTGGACAGGCAGTGTCCTGTCGGCCTTGTAGGACCAGGCGGCAACGGGCCAACGGCGACGTGGTGCGTGCTGGTCCGTCCCGACTGTGCTCGCTGCAAGAACTGGGCAGCAGACTTCAAACGCCTTGCCAAGCGGACTGGTGCTAGCTTTCGCGAGTTTGTCATTGGAAGCCACACGATGAAGATTGGGAGCGGGCGTTACGAAATCTGCGCGTGGCAGGACCCGGTTGCGTTTCTTGTGGACCGCCGCGGAACAGTGCGACGGGTAGAGCCATTTGCCCAGAAGAAGGCTAGGCAGCGAGGGGCTCCACCCCGCTGCCCTATGCGCTACGGCGCGTCGTGACTGACGCGCGCTGCGGCGTGCAGGTGGGTCATTGATAACGCTTTGTGGAGGTGGTACAATGCTTCGCGCTATTGCTGCTCTTGTCGGTCAGGCCACTGTGTGCCTTGTGTTCGGTTTTGCGCTTGGCCAGCTTGTCCCGTGGTCCGACATTGCGGTGGCGCAGCAGCGTGATCCCAGGTGCGACGGCGATAAAGTCTGCGACAGGGATTGCACGCTTACTTCCGGCGCTTGTAGCGGTGGCTGCAAGACCGAACAGGAACGCTGCAGGGACTGTGGCTGCTTCCGGGAGCAGACAAGCGACTTCCCTGCCTGTGTATGCGAGCTCTCCGCGGACGCCATCATCGGGGGGCGCGAGTAGCCGGCGCACGTGGGACGTGGATACCGGGCAAGCCCGGCGTTCCGCGAAGGCAGTAGTGCTGAGTGGTCGGGGATCTTGCTCGCAAGGGCATGGCCCGGAGAGATGGCCATGGTTGTATGGGTCAGAGGTGGTGTGACCGGTGCGTGTGTCATCGTCACCTTGTTTGTCAGCCAGCTGCGCCTTTACGCTCAACACGATAGCCGCCTCACCCCGAGCGCCCTGCGTGCAGCGTGGCGCCGTTGGGCCGAGGCGTTCCAGGAACTTGCTTGGGAAGGGGTTTATACGTCGAACGTCGAAGAGATCGTTTACCGCAAGAAGACAGCCTCATCCTCAAACTCCGAAGTAAACAGAGACGACCAGGGACAAACAGAGCTAGAAAAGGAAATCCGCTCCACTTACCACTACACGTTCCTGTGCAAGTGGCCGGAAATCGTATGGCGAGTTCGTCGAGAGGAAACAATCACCAGGCCGGGCCAGCGGCCAACGAGCACCACCAAGCTATCGGCTGGGCTTCTGCGGCAGGGCAGACTCTTTGTGCTGACCGGTAGCGAGAACGGGTGGGTAGTGCGATCGGTGTTGATGGACGCGTACGACCCCGCGGCACCGCCGGACTATTGGACGCTACTTACGGCGCCGCTGGACGGGCGGGCGGACCACAAACAATTCCGATCCTTTGTGTGCGCCCCCATGCGGTACTTGTGTCGGTACCTAGATTCAGGCCGTTTGCGGTTCGATCGTGTGGAATCGACCGACGAAGGATTGGCGGTAGAATGGCATCTAGAGCTCGAAGGGCTGCCTGAAAACGAGCGTGTCGACCTGACTCCATGGCAGCGGGGCCGCTGGATCCTTGATCCAAACAACTCGTACATGATCGTGCATTCCGTAATTGCCGGGCCACTGTACCATGGCGGAACCTCAAGACAAGAAGTGAAGGTTCGCTACCGTCGGTACCGAGGGGTTCCTCTCATGACAGGCGGAAGCCTCCATTTAGTACTGGAGGACGAGAAGTACCTCAATCGATTTACATCGCAGTGGAGCCGTGAGATAGAGCGCGTCTCCACGGAGGTGGATCGTTCGAAGCTGACACTGACGCGGTTTGGCCTTCCAGACGAGCTTCGGATAGGCCCTCCGACGAAGGGCGTTCCCAGATGGTCTCGCTTGCTGGTGGCGGCGGTAGCGTTGTTGATTTGTGGCATGCTTCTATGGTGGGTGCGCAGTAGGAAGACGGCGCTCTGAGCGAACAGCGTGCTATTTGTGCAAAGGAATGGTGGGTTGCTCGTTGGCGGGTCGAGGCGAGCGGCGGTGAGAGGCGCCGCTTGGGGAACACAGGGGGGCAGACCGTACATGGCGCCCGTTGGACTCAGGTGCGGACACGGTCGAGGGCGGTGTGCGGGGGTGGGGATGGCGGCAGCCATCGGGTCGCTGTGGCTTGCCGCAGTGGCTCCGAGCCTCCTCGTACACGCGCCGAACGTGGACGAGCCGGCCCACTTGATGTCGGCCCTCGCGATCTACCGTCTCTACCGATTTGACATCTACGGGGTAAATCCGCCATTGACGCGAATCATCGGCGGGCTCGGAGCATCTAGGTTGGCCCCGGGAGACGGTGACCTCTGGCGAGATTGGACTCGGTATGTCGACCACCCGGGGGCGTACACCGTCTTCCCCCACGCCCTGTCAACATTTGCGGATCAGCTGCCACACTCGTTCGATTGGCTGCGGGCAGCTCGAGTGGTGCTTGCCGTTGTCACGGTGCTGGGACCGCTGGCCGTCTGGCTTTGGGCAACTACCGCGTACGGACCGTGGTCCGGCTTGCTGGCCACGGCCCTGTACGGCTTGAACCCCGAGTTGCTACACTGGTCGGGATGCCTGAATGCGGACGGCCTTGCGGCCGCGATGGCCGCTGCCACGGGACTTGCGTACGCACTGTACGTGGACAGCCCAACCGTGGGCCGTGCTACTCAGACCGGGGTTGTCCTGGGCCTGGCGCTGCTAACGAAGTACACGCTTCTGCTGCTCGCCGTGTTCGTGATCTGTTCGGAGCTCGCCTGGGCGCTGTGGTTGGCCTTGAGCCGTAAGCGGCACGAGGCACTGAGTCGGCTGTTCCATCTGATGTTCGTCGCCGGGATCGCCTGCTTTGTGGTCAATCTGGGGTACGGAGGCACCGGCCACTGGCGCGCGCTGGGCGAGTACACGTTTCGCAGTGATCCTCTGGCAACGGTTCGTTCCATCGCCGTCGCAATGACGGGTGGTCTTGTGCAGGAAATTCCCCTGCCGGTGCCGGACCTGTACATATACGGTCTGGACGTCCAGCTGCACGACACGGCCATCGCCCGTCCCACGTGGGTAGCCGGCCGCCTGCATCCACACGGCGTCAGCTACTTCTACCTCTATGGGTTACTGGTGAAGCTCCCGCTCGGCTTTTGGATCCTTGTCCTCTGGCGCGCGGCCCAGGCACTTCGCAGGCCGGGACTACGAGAGGGACGTGCTGTACTGTACCAACTCGTGCCGGGCTTGCTGATCCTTGGCATGCTGTCAACATTCTCCACCCTGACCGTCTTCCTGCGCTACGCGACGCCTGTTCTGCCGTTTCTGATCGTCTGGACCAGCGGTCTACTTGGTGCAGGTCGCCCTCGATTCACGCGACTGGCTGCCGTGGTGTGCCTGCTTGGCTGGCAGCTCTGGGCCGTCGCTAGCGCTGCGCCGCACTACCACGCTTACCTGAACGAGTTGGTTGGCGGACCTGCCGGCGGCTACCGCTACTTCGCCGGCCCGTCGGTTTCGTTCTACGAGGACTTCTTCGTCGTCCGGCGGCTGTGGCAGCAATACCGCAACAAGGGTGAGCCCGTGTTCGTGTCTTTCCGGGACGCGTGCCGCCTAACCAGCTACTGGCGGCTGGACGCTCCCAAGGTACCACCTCCCGAAGAGTTCGGCGATTCAGGCCCCCCTGTCGGATGGTACATCGTGGACCCGCACACCCTGGTGCAGCTCTATCCGGAAGCTCCAGAGACACGTTTTCTGCACTACATCCGCTATCTCAACCCGGTAAGGGTCGAAGGCTCCGTACTCGTGTATCATGTGACCAAAGAAGACGCGGCCAGAATAGCTCGGCTACTCGGAAGCGGGAACCAGTCATCCCCGGAGAGGTGACATGGCAAGGAAACACGTGATGGCCGTGGCCCCGACGTGGTTCGTGTTCCTGGCGGTGGGGGTGTTGCTTGCCGGTACGGTCGTCCTGGTACGCTTGGAGGGAACCCCAGTCGTTTTCGAACCACCGGAGCCGCGCGTAGAGGACGCGACGGCAGGGACACGAGTCAAAGTGCCGCTGGGCATTCGCAATGTGAGCACGAGAGAAGTGACCATCGTAGGGGCGCACAGGGGGTGAGGAATCCGCCTGGTTAGCAGCGTGCCGGTCCGGCTCGCTCCAGGTCAGACGACCAACGTGGTTTTCGAGGTCCTTGCTCCACGCGCGGGCAAGACATTCGTGTACCCGATGATGCTGTGCGTGAACGATGGACGCGCCCTTTATCTACTGCAGGGGCAGATTACCATAAGCAGCCGACAGGAAGAACCCAAGCAAACCGATGGATCGGCACGGGAATCGTCGCACGCGGCGGATGCGCCTGATCACCCGTCATGATCGCGCCGCAATCAGCCCAACTGGGTGACCGAGAGGACCATGCCTACACCAATTGCCCTGGTCTGGCCGCAAGCGGAGTTCGAACCAGACTGAATCCAACTTGCGGGCCTGATGTCTGCGGGTAGCGCCAACCTGTATCTTGACAACGCATGTATTCCGCCGCGCGCCGGGAAGCCGCCAGGGAAAGTGCAGCCTGTGACTCTGGCTCGCGGTCAACGTCTGGAGAGCTGCTGCGCATGCCCAGTAGCTAAAGGGCACTTCCCTGCTGAGAGGTTAGCAAGGTGTCTAGCCAGAACCTCCGATCCGGACTTTGCCGCGCGTGCACACGGGCGCGTCCCAGGCTTGCCAGCTCGTCCACGAATGACGGAGAAGGACCGACCGGCTGCCCATCCACCGCACGCTCGTGTGCCTCCTTGCTGCGTGCCCTCTGCGGTCGCGGGGGAGTCACGCTGCACCGCTGCGGTATAGCCGATTCGCAGTCGCAATCCGCGAACAACAGCGGCATGCACGCTGATCCATGCGATCACGCAACTGGGCAGCCGGACAGAGAACGGCACCGGCCCCCACTCTACGAAGCGTCACCATAGCGTCGGTCGGACGACCTCAGGCCTGGCTAACGCAGGACGTACGACACAGCGGTCAACTGGGGGGCCACCCTGGTGCCAGTTCGGTTTCGGATCACTGGTCGCCATTTGAGCCGACGCGCCGTTGTCTACTGGAGCGCAACCCGAGAGCCGTTAGGGCAACACCACAAATCAATGAGCCCATTGTCGCCGGCTCAGGCGTCGGATGACTCCAGAATCGCACGTCGTCAATCACTGCATTCAAATACTGTCCATCACGCCGCGCACCGATCCATGGTCCTATTGAGGTGCGAAGCCCGGGCTCGCCGTTGAACGGCCCGGTAACCTCTTTCACCAGTGTACCGTTGAGCCACACCCGGTTGAACTGCTGATACTTGTACTCGATCTCCAGAAATACCCACGTATTCAGAGGAATGGTTCCACCCCATATCTCTGTGTGGCCGGTCCCGCTCTCCTGCCAGATACTTGATCCGGCCGCGCCACTGTCATACACGTACATCCCATATGCCCAGGTCCCACTCGGTTCGGTTGGCGGTCCACCCAGCGAGACGACTGGCTGTCTGGCTTGCGGGTGCCCATCGGTATTCACTGCCAGCACCTTGATCCACGCCGATATACGGATCACGCCCGTGTAGTACGCCGTGCCGGGAACATGCGTGGAAAACCACTCGCTGGCGGGCAACTCCACGTAGTCGTTAATCCCGTCGAAGAGCAGCGCTCCAGCCGGGTTGCCGAACCGGTCAGTCGCGGGAACCGCGCCCGAGATGGTGCCATGCAACCCGTTGGGCCCCGCATCGTTGGCGTTTCCGTCCATCGGGTAGTACGCTATAAGTCCCCCACTGGCGCTGTCTGCCGGGCCCAGCACGGCAACCAGTGCGGCAATCATGACAAAGGTGATGTGGTTTGCCCACCGCATCAAGACACCTCCTCAACACACGCCAATTTAGCACGCTGTGGAGATCAAAGCGCACCCGCATCCCTGCGGTCTCGGGTTCACCACCACAGGGACCAGATCCGGCGCCTCCGCAAACGACACCCCCATGGCGGCAGGACAGTACAGCAATAGCATACTGGAGCCGTGCCACCGCGTCAACCACTGCGCCTAGAGGCTCGGGGCACGACGGCCGGAGCAGTGCAGGCATCCGGTTGGGACGGTGGCCTCGATGAGTCGGCCGTTTTGAGCGCACGCCCCACGGAGGTCGCCCTGGTCCCAAGGAGAGCACGGACTCAGTCCGCTTGCGACTCACCTTCAACCCGAACAAGCTGCTATCTGTACTGCCTCCTTCCGCACAATGTGAAGTGCGTCACCCGTGGTGAGGGGCCGAGCCTGATCCTAACGCCCCCCCGCTACGCGAATACCGTCAATTGGGAATCCCCTGCTGGGGCACACCTGCAGAACGTGTTGCCGGGCCAGAAGAAGTGCGGTACGAGCCTGCACCAGGCCAGGTGGTTCGCCGGAGGCGGAGTCCGGGACCTGGCGCACGGACCGGGAGTTACCGCTCGTCTATGCGATAGATTCGCACGGCGGGCGTCACATAGTGAACCGGGTCGACTGATCGCAGGTGTGCGTAGGGGCTGTCGAGTTCATAAAGCGCGCGGACGAAAACGGCGTAGGTGCCGGTAAGCCGTCGGCTGAGGTGGGCCTGGCCGGATGAGCGGCTAGGATCGACCGGCAGCGTTCCTTGCTCCAGCCCAGCTGCTTTCAACAGGTGACGGGCAAATAGGTTGCTGTACACAATCCCGTCTAGCTTGACGTTGGGATGACGCTCCAGCCATCGTTTCAGCGCTAGCAGATCCTGGCCCCAGTCGATGTTGCTGTCCAACAGGTGCTTGTGGCCGTTGTACGCACCGCCGCTCGGATAGTTGAAGAACGACTCAGAGTGCGGTAATTGGCTCAAGCTGGCCGCAATGCCCAGCAGGAGTGCGAGGCAGGCCGTTGCGGTAAGCAGTCGACCTGCCGTGCGCCGCCTTGTTGGTGGCACCAGCGCCGTGCAGGAGAAAAGGTAAAGCAGCGGCAGGGCCGGCAGCACGTAGCGGTAATGGTGGCTGAAGCCGCGCTGCGTGCTGACGACGCCGAAAACAAATGCCGCCGTGCCCAGGACGACCCACGTCCAGAACTGCCTGGGGCGCAACGCAAGTGACACGACCGCGACGGCAAACAGGACAAGGTACCCGGCCGGCTCCTTGACAAGGGCCGCGTAGGCGTAGTACACATACCAGCCACCTTTCCGCCACCTGCCCGCCATGTACGACCAGAACCCCTGCTCGAAGTCGACCCGCTGTCGATCAATGCCGAGCACGTAGTCCTCGGGCAGTGGAACGGGGATGTGTTCGAGCAGGGTCCCGCGGAAGCGATTTCCGGGTGCTTCGATGGACGCGCTCGGTCCACCCAACAGTTGGGAACGGAACGGGAATGCCCCCAGAGGGCGTGCCAGACCACGGAAACCGTAGCTGGCGGCGATGACGGTAAGCGAGACGACCGCGGCAAGGGCAAGCTGCCCACACACCGCCCGTAGTCGATGCTGTCGTCTGCCGAGCAGCCAGGCAGCGGCAGTCAGCGGCGGCACCAGAAGCAGGCAGGTGAACTTGCTGGCGCACGCCAGCCCCAGTGCCCCGCCGAACGCTGCTGCCCCGGCCCACGTGGGACGTTCGCACCAGAGAGCAAAAACGAGGACCGTGGTCGCGGCGAAAGCCGCGGCACACGCATCAGGTACCAGAAGGGCACTGTAGGCGAGCACCGTGGGGGAAAAACAATACATCGCGGCCGCAGCCAGCCCCACACGCGCGCCCCAGT
>JALXBF010000029.1 GCA_026991575.1 Planctomycetota bacterium
CACCGTGTAGCGATCGGCCGATGCGTCAAGCACGCGCAGCTCACCGCTAGAGAGCAAAACAACAACGTACGGTCCCGCGGCAAGCAGCGTGGCGTATTCGGCCGTGCGCGGCGGGCCCAACCATATGAGCCGGCCAGTGGCAGCGTCCAGGCAGAACAGGCGGCCGCGATCGAAGTGCGACAGGCCGTAGAGTCGGCCGCGGTAGACCAGCGGAGTCGACATCTCGGTGGCGAGTCGGCGCACAAACCAGCGGACCTCCACCGCCCACCGATTACCGCTGCGCCGGGGCGCCAGACAGCGGATGCCGCGGTTCTCGGCTCCGACGATGATCGTCTCATCGTTGATCAAGGGCGTGGTCATGTTCTGGTTCGGCCCCTCGTGCGGTAGAGGGTATTCCCAAAGCTTGCGTCCTGTCGCACGGTCCACGCCGACCACGGCACGGTGGTTCCATTCGATGACCTGTGGCACGCCGTCGATCACGGCCAGTTGGGGGGAAGAGTAGCAGGCGCCGTCGTCGCCCTGTCGCCAGCGGACTTCGCCCGTGGCCGCGTCCAGACAGAACAGGGCGCCGCGCTTGTCATTGCCCAGGTGGACGATCAGGGCGTCGCCATCGGCCAGCGGCGACGTGGCTGCTCCCCAGTACGGGTGCCGGGCGCCAAACTGAGCACCGTAGTCGCGCTGCCACAGCAGCTCTCCGGAACGTGCGTCCCATGCGCGGAGTATGCCGTTGATGGCCAGCGTAAAGACGCGGCCATTGGCGTAGCACGGCGTCGATTTCGGCCAGTCACCATGTCGCTCACCCCCGCTACCGACCTGGAACGGCACCTCGAAAGCCCGGCGCCAGAGCGGCCTACCTTGCTCCAGGTCAATACACCAGAGCAGCTCCTTCCCAGCCATGCGGCCCATCTGGTAGACCCGGCCATCCACGACCAACGGCGAGCTGTACGCGGGTCCGACCTCCAGGCGCCAACGCTGCCGGAGCCGTGCACCGTCGGTAGGCAGCCGCACCGGGTAGCGCACGATCCCATCGCGCCGCGGGCCGAGCCAACCGGGCCAGTGCACAGACGCTGGCGCATCGGGCGGAATCAAGCAAACCGCGGCGGCGAACAACAGGTAGGGGCAAACCGCTGGCACCATGGCGGGTCCTTCGCATTGCGGGTCGTGTGCCGTCATTGTAGCCGCAGCAGGCGCTCCATCCGAACTCACCGCGGCAAACACTTCCGCGCATGCCGGCGCGCGCTCAATAGCCAGGGACGGAATTCGGTAGAGGGGTGTGGCGGTAACGTTCGGACGTAGCCGTGGCAAGCGCATGCAATTGCCGGCAGCCCGTGTGGACGAACTGCCGGCAATGGGCCGATGCGCCTGCGTGGCTGTCGGCCTTAGGCTCTCGGCCGCCGGCGGCGCAGCCAGTAGGCTGCCGGTGCCGCCATGGCAAGAAGCATCAACGAAGCCGGTTCAGGGTTGGGGCGGGGTAGGTCCCCGTCGGAGGGGTTGTCACCGTTACGCAGGTTGCCTTCGCCGTAGTCAGGCATGTACGGGATGTCTGTGGTCATGAAGACGATCGATGAGTAGCCACCGGTCGGGATCGCACCGTCCCCGTAGACGCCGAAGCCAGGGATGAAGAGCTGGTCCCAGGTGAACATGGCCATGTTGTTGCCTGAGTTGGCGGTTGCGGTGATCGGATCATAGGCTGCCGGGTCGCTCGCAAACCCGACACCGCTGACGCCCGACTCACTCGGCGCACCGTCCAACGGGTCATCGCCCTTATCATCGCCGGGTGCTTCGGTCCCGAGGAACCGGTTGCCCGCCGGTCCAACCGGCGCGCCGTCCGTGAAGACGGTATCACTGAGGAACCCCATGGATGTAATGGCCCCGGGTGCGTAGTTCGGAAGCTTCAGCACGTGCAGGGCATGGTCCGGCTCGCTGATGTCCGGGTTGGGATCCGTGTTGACCACCTGATAGAAGAACACGTATGCGGCATCGAGGTCGATGGGAGTACCCAACAGAAGCGAGGTGGCAACACCGCCGAGTCCTAGTTCGGCCACCCAGTTGTTCGTATCCGGTTTGTAGACCGCGAAGTTTACGATACCGTCGCTGTTGGCCGATTCGGACATCTGTGTGTTGCCCGTCAGATGGGTTAGCCAGCCGGCGCGCGCTGGAGCGAACGTTGCTGCCAGCGCAACGGCCGCAGCCACGGACAGAATCCCTGGGCCAAACGGCCCGAACTTGGTTACGCGCAGCATGAGTGCCTCCACTCTGTTCCGGTCCTGCCTGGGCTGCCGGGAACGGTGACCTGCTGTGGGCACGCCGGCGGTGCAGCACCTGGCGTGCAAGTCACGCAATCGAACTGTCCCGGCGTTCCGATCGCCTAGTTTTCCCAAATCGTGCAATGTGACGTCGTGGCGCAGGAAGGCAGCGACTATAGTCGATGCAATTGGCAAAGGTGGATCGCTCAGGAGCTGAGCTGGCGGCGGAACCGCTTCAGGAGCCAGAGCCGTTTGAGCCGCTGGACGGGGCCACGGTTTCCCCAGCGGAGCCGGCGGCGCACGTATCCGCCGGTCCATGGGTCGAACTGCTGATGCCACGGGGCCGGCCACAGTGGTCCCCGTCCCGTCAGGATCTTGACCGCCTCCACGGCGGCCACGCCGGCGCAGAGTTGGCAGGCCGCGGCGCAGCTTGGCGCGGTTCGAGCCTCCGGGTCAAGCCGCGTCAGGTCCATGTACTGGAGGTGAAACGGACGCGGCGCCAGCCCGACGCCGAAGGCAATCAGCTGCGTGAGCTCGTCCTGGTCATCGTTCAGGTCGAAGTACTCGTCAAAGCTCATGCCGCCGGGTGCAAAGACCAGCCACGCGACGCCAAAGCCGACGGGGCCGGCCGTAATCGCCCAGATGCCCTGGCGTCTTGCCTCCGCGAAGAGCAGCCGCCGTACGCGCACGGCATAGAAGTCGACACCGTCCACGAACAGGTCAGCCCCCCTGAGGAACGCCGCCGCATTGTGCTGATCGACGCTGCGGTCCCAGGTTACCACCTCCGCTTCCGGGTTGATCGACCGGACAACGTCCGCGATCACCTCAGCCTTGTTCTGGCCTATCGTCTCGACCGTAGCGCCGTACTGGCGGTTGAAATTCGCCAGTTCGAACCGGTCCGGATCAGCGATGCGGAAGCGGCCGACGCCGAGGCGTGCCAGCGTGGCGGCGTGGACGCCGCCAACTCCGCCGGCGCCGGCGATCGCCACGCACGCGTAGCGCAGGAGTTCTTGCGCATCGGGCGCGATCAGCCCAAGGTTGCGGCTGAATGCCTCGTGGTAGTCCCACGGCGCCCGTGCCGTGGCCAGCTGTGCTACCGCGAATCGGTCCGTCATAGGCTTCAGTGAACGATGCGTTGCCCGAGCTGGGCTACGGATTTGGCATCCTGCTTGGGCTGCGCCACCTCGGGACGGTCGCGCAAGATCCGCACGTGGACGCGTAGGCCGATGGGCAGGTCCAGCTTCTGATCCAGTCTGATCCACACTTCGCGCACGCGCGAGTCGTACCGCTCGGTCGGCTCGAAGGTGAACAGCGTCTTGCGCTGCACGATCGGGCTGATGCGCGTCACCGTGCCCTTGAGCCGCTGGTCGGGCCGGCCATCGACGGTTACGATCGCTGCCATACCGGTATGAACGCGAGCAGCGTCGTATTCCTCCACAAAGGCCCGAACGTGCGAGCTGCTTCGGTCCACGATCACCACTGCCGGCTCAACCGACTGCGGCGACAGCAACTCGCCGACGCGGCAGTTGACCTGCAACACCTGGCCAGCAACAGGCGCATGCAGCGTGAGCTTTTCCAGCCGGTGCTTCAGCAGCCTGACGCGCGCCTGAGCGGCGGCAACCAGCGACTCAGCTACCTGCACATCCTCGGGCCTGGACCCTGCCTTCAGCAGCAGGTACTCCGCCTCGGCCGCCGCGGCGCGGGCCGCCGCCACCAGGTACGCATACTGCTCCTCTTCGACTTCGCGCGCATCGGCCCCGGCCCGTTCCCATAGAGCACGCTTCCGCTGCCAACGTTGATGAGCCTGCCGGGCTGCAGCAGCGGCTGCCTTATACCGCTCCAGCGCGGCCCGAATCTCTTCGTCACGAGGACCGGCAACGACGCGAGCCAGGCGGGCAGTTGCCGCGGCCGCCTGGGCTTCTGCTTCCGCCAGCTCGGCAGCAATCAGCTCGCTGTCGAGCCGCACCAGAGGCTGGCCAGCCTCGACAAAGTCCCCCTCGCGCACCAGCACCTCCAGAACGCGGCCGGTCAGCTCAGGCCGAAGCCGGATCGGCTCATCAGCCCCTTCTAGTTGCCCTGGTGCATAGATGTCGAACTGAACCAACCGGTCACCGACCGGTTGGACCGATCGCGCCGCAGGCTTGCTGCGCTGGTCAACCACCCAGGCAAGCACGGCAACGATCGCGGTCGTGATGGCCAACAGGGCAAGCGGACGCATGCTAGGAGTGCCAGCAGGGCTAGCGCAGTCGGGCTAACGTTCCATTTCTCAGTTCGTAAATCTCGTCGGCAAACTCAAGGATCCTCGCGTCGTGCGTGACCACCAGCACGGTTTTGCCGGTTTCGTGGGCCAGATCCCGCAGCAAAGCCATGATCTGCGGGCCAGACTCTGCGTCGAGCGATGCGGTCGGTTCGTCGGCCAGGATCAGCTCCGGGTCGTTTGCCAGAGCACGGGCAATGGCAACCCGCTGGCACTGTCCGACACTCATCATCCGCGGATCATGGTTGCCGTAGTCCTTCAGCCCCACCAACTCCAGCAACTCCTCGGCCCGCCGGTGTGCAAGCCGCTCCGAAACCCCCAGCAACGTCATGGGCACGATGACGTTCTGAACGGCGTTCAGGCCGCGCAGCAGGTGGAACTTTTGGAAGATGAACCCGATGCGTGTCCGACGCAGCGCTGCCCGCTGCTCCTCAGCGAGCCTGGTCACGTCCTGGCCGAACAGCTCCACCGAGCCGCCGTCAGGGCGCAGAATGCAGCCGATGATGGACAGCAGCGTCGTCTTACCGCAGCCGGACGGCCCAAGCAGGTAGTAACAGGCCGCAGGCCGAAGCTGCAGATCCACACCGCGGAGTACCTCTTCCACGTGCGTGCCCCGTCGGTATGCCTTGCGGACCGCACGCAGGCGAACGACCGCGTCCTCGTACGCCGGGCCCGGTCGTTGAGCCGGGCTGGTGGTGGGCTTGCTGGCTTGTTGGTGTTGTACTCGGGACGTCACCGACGTTCCTTTGCCCAAGGGTCAGGCCATGCGCTACCGGGTTCCTGCACACCCCCTTACGGGGGCCCCCTCGCATCCAACCGGCACGTGTGCGCGTACGGTAGTCTTGCCCACCGATCAGGTCAATGCCGCCATCGGGTCGGCGCGGCGCAACCGGCTGTAGGGCAGGGATGCCGAAGCGATCGCGATCAGCAGGGCGAAGAGGCAACTACCAGCCGACAACCACCATGGGATCCAGATCGGGGCACGGGGTGTGGAGTAGAACCACTGGATGGCCGCCACCAGGCTAATGCCCACCACACACGCCAGCGACGCAAGAAAACACGCCTGGCAGAGAAGGATGAGCCAGAGGTGCCTGCCGGTTGCGCCCATGGCCTTCAGCGCGGCGTACTCGGGCATCCGGTCCAGCACGGCCGCGTACATCGTCTGGGCGACGATCACCAGTCCAACGAGCATGCCCAGCAGCGTCGCCGCTCCAAAGCTGATGCCTAGGCCCGTGCGGCGCATCCAGAAATCGACCGACAGTCGGCTGTAGTCATCGCGCACGTAGACGTCAGCCTCCGGGATCCGCTGTCGGATCCGCGCGGCCAGGGCGTCCAGATCCGTGCCCGGCGTGGCACGCACCAGCAGGTATGAGCACATAGCCGGGTCCTTGTTGCAGTAGGCGGCCGCTCGGTCGAGGGTGGTAAAAACGTAGGGCGCAACAAGAAAGCCCATCACGCCCCGACTGAAGGCCACCACGCGGGCACGCCGGCCGCCGATCTCGCGCACCTCGCCCAGCTCGGGCCACTGCAACTTCGGACGCTCGAGCACATCGACGATGATGCCGTCTGGCTGGAGAATGTCCGCCGCCTCCCCGTGCGCCAGCTTCCAGGCATTGCCCAGCAGGGTAGGGGGCTCGGTGCCGACGACCACAACCGCTTCCCGTGACCCGTCCGGCAAGGTCATGCTGGACCAGCCGATCAGGTAAGGGACGGCTGCCTGCACGCCCGGCAGGCCGCGAATCCGATGCACCCACGCTCTAGGAATGTCCTCAGCGAAGTCCACGTTGTGCATGCCGCGATGGCCGACCCAGATATCTGCATCGCCGTAGTCGACCATAAGGCTGACCTTGCGGATCAGCCCAATGAATAGCCCCCCCTGGACGTTGACCAGCACGAGGGTGAAGATCAAGCCAAGCAGGGCAGTCCCCAGCTTGCCACGATCGGCCAGCAGCGTTCGAATCGCTAGGTTCCACATGGCGACGTCCCGCTGGTCAGGCGGCGCGCTGGGGCGGCTCATACACGGCCGCCGTCGGCTGATCCACCGATCCGTAGTACAGCGCCGTGAAGAACCGACGGTCCGCTTCGGACATCGGCGGCACAAGGAAGTTGCGTGGACAGATGCGTGGATACAGGTAGCGACGGCTCAGGTAGCGGCCCACGCGCCAGTGCGCGGTGCGCAGATCGAGCCGCAGCGCAACGCCGGGTGCCCCCTGAACCATCGGGTGCGGCCGGCACCCGGCAAGCACCTCGAAGCCAAGCACCTGCTCGTAGAAAGGCACCTGCAACGGATGCACAGTGATGAGCAGATCGTCGTACCGACACCAGTAGCAGTACTGCACGAGAAAGCGGGTCAACGCGAAGAAAGCCGTCGCACTGCGGTGCTGCCCGGGCAGTCGGATCGCAAATCCGGTGGCCTCGGCCAGACGACGCCGAAGAGACCTCAACGCAGCCACCTCACGTCCGTACACCAGTTCCATGGGCAGCCCGCGGTGGCTATCACCGACAACACTCAACGTGCCTACAACGTTGCCCGCTCGCGTCTCGACAACCAGCGTCCTGGTGCTGTTGTACGCATAGTGAGGTCCGAAGCGAATGCGTGCAGGGTGCGGGGCGATGTAGCCTCGCGTCAGATAGGCATCGTAAAGCAGACGAAACGCCTGTAGGAAGTCGTTTCGTCGCTGGGCAATGCGTACCCGCATGTGCACGTCCTTCGGTTGAACTTGCCGAGGCTCTGCCCCCATGGCGCCGGCGGTCGCGGCGGAGTATGGCGCTTTGGCCATGCGGTGTCAAACCGAATCAACTCCGCCAACCCAGCCGCTGTGGGACGATCCCCACAACGCATTGCACCGCAGAAACCTGCGGTCTGCCCCACGGTGCCCGTCAGTAACCGTATCGGTCCGCACGGCGACGCGCTGCAGCCAATGCGCCCCGGCGCCAGCCCACCGCGCCGGGCACAGACCGCAGGACCGTCACACTCGTGCGCGGCGGCAGAGTGGTCGAAGCAGGACGTGTGGTCCGACGGTGGACAAGCCAGCTGCTTCCCCACGACCAGCGAAGGCTGTGTCGTTGTCCTGGAACGGCGGCGCAGTGCGTTCCGTACGCTGCCCGCGATCGTGGCCCCAGTCCAATCATGGACCGCCAGGGCCGGCTTGCGGAAGCCACCGTTGCAAGCGGATCTGCAGCTGCCAGCTCGCCGCTGCGAATCGTCTTCTGAGCTGCCGCGCGCCGTGCTATAATGCGTGGCAAGATCGGGGCCGCAACTGCTTGCGAAGAAAGAGTCCTGTGGGCACGATGCCCCCTAGCGCATTTGCGCGTCCAGGAGGGACGCCCTGATGGTTTTCAAGTGGCAGCATCCCGCAGAATCCAGAGGTGCAGCCATGCCCGTGGCGCTTGTCGTCGTGAAGGGCCGCTCCGAGGGGACGAAGATTCCCGTTGCGACCTCCCCGTTTCTCATCGGTCGAGACCCACGCTGCCATCTGCGACCACGTAGCAGCCTCGTCAGCAAGTGGCACTGTGTGCTATCGCTCAAGGAAGACGGTGTCTACTTGCGCGATCTGAATAGTCTCAACGGCACCTTCGTGAATAACCGCCGCATTCGCCGTGAGATCAAACTTCGCAACGGTGATCTCATCGCCATTGGACCATTGGTATTCGCCGTTGCCATCGAGGAACCAGTGAGCGCACCGGCGCAAGAGCCTCAGACGGCCGATTTGGAGCAGGCCGTTGCGCAGTGGATCGGCGCCGGAGACGGCGTTGGGCCGGAAAACGAGGAGGCACTGGCTGAGTCGACAACGATCATGCCTTCTCCTGTCGCAGAGCAGCCCCCCTCAGAACCAATCCACCACCAAGACCCGGCCGGCGCGCCATCGTCGGCCGAGGCGTCGGCCAGCCAGGAGCGAAAGTCGTCACCTAAGACGGGCAGCACAGCCGAGGTGGCTGATAAACTGCTGGAGCTGTTGTTCGAGCCGAGGCGGCGGTCGTGACCAGCAGGCAGAGCAGGGGGGGCCGGGAAAACGTATCGCCTGTCCGTGTCAGCGGTGCCGGGCCGGATATTCAGCGGCTGGCGCGCGCGCTCATGGCCTGGTACGCCGACCACCGCCGGGACCTGCCATGGCGACGGCCAGGTGTCACGCCGTATGAAGTCCTCGTCGCCGAGGTGATGCTCCAGCAGACTCAGGTCACCACGGTGCTGCGGTACTACGACCGCTTCCTGGCCACCTTCCCAGACCTGTCGTCGTTGGCACGCGCTTCCGAAGCCGATGTGCTGCGGCTGTGGCAGGGCCTGGGCTACTACCGACGGGCGCGGAACCTGCAGCGGACGGCGCGCGAACTGTGCAAGCGCTTCGGCGGGCAGGTACCCTCGGAGCTTACCGTCCTTCGCAAGCTGCCCGGGGTGGGCGAGTACACGGCACGGGCAATCCTGGCGTTTGCGTTCAACCGGCCGGTGGTCCCGGTGGACGCGAACGTGGCGCGGGTTCTGGCCCGGCTGTGGGCGGTGCCGGATCCGATCGAGCGGACCGCAACGCGACGGAGGCTGTCGTTGGCAGGCGACCTGCTGGCGGCTGCCGCCGGTAACGGCCAAGTCGGTCAGGCGCTCATGGACCTGGGAGCGACGATCTGCACGCCGCGGTACCCGCAGTGTGCCATGTGCCCGCTCGCCGACAACTGCGTGGCCGCCCGTAACGGTGCTCAGGACCGCTTACCGGTAACCGGCGAACGTGCCCCGGTGGAGCGACTCCTGGAGTGGGGAGCCATCGTGTTCGACGACAGTGGTAGGGTCTTGCTGCTGCGGCGCAAGCGTCCGCTACGGTGGGGCGGTCTGTGGGAGTTTCCCCGATTTCCACGGCGGGATGGCGAAGACCCCCAGCGGCTCTGCGCCCGACTGGACCGCTGGGGGCTTCGGGTGCACTTCTGGCAGGTTGGGGCCTCCTTCACGTACCAGGTCACACGCTTTCGTGTGAGCCTTCGTCCGTGGGGGGGATGCTGCGGCGGTGGCCGAGTCACCGGATCCGACGAACACGATCAAGCCCGATGGGTACGGCCCGAGCGACTGGGCAACTATGCATTGCCCAGCCCGCAGCGCCGCCTGGCGCGGCTGGCTAAGCGATGGGCTCGGGAGCTTACGCAAGTTGCCACCGCTCGGCGTCACTGAACGGAGACAGCTGCGAGGTGGTCTTCAGCGATTCCAGGTCCACGTCGCCCAAGAACTTGCTGTATGCAATCCGACGCTGGCTTTTCTCGCGGCTCAACTCGGTCAGGTCCAGCAGCAGCGGCACCGCCGGAGCGTTCTGCACGGCGTCGTACGTCTTGACCGGTCCGAATTGCCTGAAGGGCAGGAAGTTGGCATAGAAGCGCACGTGGCGTGGGTTGATCACCACCAGCAGATCCGTGACGCGCTGCCTGAGTGCGAACCAGACAATGCTCCGCGTCAGCGACACCACGAGATTAACGGTGGCCGACCGCTCACGCACCCGGGACGCAAAGCCGATGACCTCCGCCAGCCGTCGCCCTTGCTCGCGCAGTCTGCGCAGCTCCTCGTGGTACAGCTTCTCCATGGGCAGTCCCCAGGGGCCGTCAGGCACGTACGTGGCCGTGGCCAACACGACGCGGTCGCGTGCGCAGGCAACGAAGACCTCTGCCCCTGGTACGCAACAGTACCGGTGCACATGGGTCTGGATCGCGTCCTGGGGTACGTACCCCAACCGCTTGTACTGCTCCAGGACAAGGTCCAACGCGGCATGGCGAAGTGCGATCGTATCGGCCAGGCGGCAACGATACGGGACCCTGCTGATCCAGCGGCGTGCGGAATCGAGCGGCGTCTGGTCGGCACCTCGCGAGGATTCCGATCCCGTGACCTGCCCGGTCTGAACCATGATGCTCCCCCTTCGCGACGATGTGTCTGTGGCTTTCCCGTCCAACGTGCTGTCCGGTTGAACAGATGTGTCGTTTTCGGACACTCAAGCGTAGGTCACAGGCTGCGCTCGTCAACTGAATGCAACAGCCCTTTCTGGCGGCCGGAAGTGACGTCGATCCTCGCACGCCGACCGCGCGAGCTCAGCCGCGCGCAATCAGCACCGGCAGCCAGCGGCGGGTGTTGGCAGGGGGCGTTCGCACCGGCGCGAGGCGGGCACTCCTTGTTGCCAGGTTACTCGCCCGTACGGCCCGCAAGCTCGACATCGCCGCCTGAGGCAACCGGCTCTTCGGCCAGTAGCTCGCGGAGTGCGGCGGCCTCGATGAGCTTGCTGTCCTGGTCGACGGCCGTCGCCTCTTCGCTACTCGGATGCGGGACAACCTTCCAGAACATCGGCAGCAGCTCGGGCCAATTGTCCAGGATCCAGCGGGCTCGTTCGCTGCCGGTGCGGTCGTAGTGCCGCTGGATCATCAGCTTCAGCAACTGCTCGTCAATGTCATGCTCCACCCTTTCCAGCCCGACCATTGTCGGGTTATACCGTTCGGCGAAGTTGCCGTCGATGTCCAGCACATACGCGACGCCGCCGCTCATGCCGGCACCGAAGTTCCGCCCGGTCACGCCCAGGATCACGGCAATGCCGTTGGTCATGTATTCGCAACCGTGGTCGCCGCAGCCTTCGACGACCACCTTCCCACCAGAGTTTCGCACGCACAGGCGCTCTCCGGCGATGCCCGCGGCAAACAGGCAGCCCCCGGTTGCGCCATACATGACCGTATTGCCCATGATCACCGCCTCATGCGGCGGCACCTTGCTGCCGGGTGCGGGCCGGATCACGATCTCACCACCGTACATGCCTTTGCCCACGTAGTCCTGGGCTTCACCCTCCAGTACCAGTCGCATGCCCCGGTTGCAGAAGGCACCAAAGCTTTGACCCGCAACGCCGCGGAACGTCAGCTGGATCGTTGCCGGTGGCAGGCCTTCGTCCTCATACAGGCGTGCGATCTCGCCGCTCAGTCGCGCGCCAACCGAACGATCCCGATTCGTGATCTCATAGTGGCGGTGAACCGGTTGCCGCCGGCGCACCGCCTCTGCGCACTCAAGCCAGATTCGTTCGTCAAGCGGCGGCTGGGCCTCCGGTCGATCGTTCCGCGGTTCGACCTGACGCCGTGGCCGCTGGAACGACGGGTCCGCGTCGTAGAGAATGGCCGACAGGTCAATGCGGTCGGTCTTGGGCAGTTTCAGGTCGCGGCGTGGTTCAAGCAGATCGACGCGTCCGATGATCTCATCCAGCCGGCGGAAGCCCATTTCGGCCAGGATCGTACGCACCTGCTCGGCCACGAACAGCATGTACTGGATGACGTGTTCCGGCGTGCCGGGAAACCGCCTGCGCAATTCGGCGCGCTGCGTGGCAACGCCCACCGGGCAGGTGTTCAGATGACACTGGCGTGCCATGACGCAGCCGGCAGCAATCATGGCGGCCGTGCCGAAGCCAAACTCCTCGGCTCCCATCAGTGCCGCCATCACCACGTCCCGGCCACTCTTCAGACCGCCGTCGACTCTCAGTCGCACGCGGCCACGTAGTCCATTGGCCACCAACACCTGCTGTGTTTCCGACAGCCCGAGCTCCCACGGCAGGCCGGCATGCTTGATCGAGCCCAGTGGTGACGCGCCGGTACCACCGTCCGCACCTGAGATCAAGATGTTATCCGCATAGCCTTTGGCCACCCCGGCCGCGATCGTGCCGACGCCGGAGACGGAGACCAGCTTGACGCAGATGCGTGCGTCGCGATTGACCCGTTTCAGGTCATGGATCAGCTGGGCGAGATCTTCGATGGAGTAGATGTCGTGGTGGGGCGGGGGGGAGATCAAGGTGACCCCGGGCACAGAGCGGCGAATACGGGCGATCTCTTCGGAGACCTTGTGGCCAGGAATCTGGCCCCCCTCGCCAGGCTTCGAGCCCTGGGCCATCTTGATCTCCAGCTCACGAGCGCTGATCAGGTAGTAGGGTGTCACGCCGAAGCGGCCCGAGGCCACCTGCTTGATCGCGCTGTTGGCCCAGTCGCCCTTCTTCGGATGCCAGCGCGCAAGGCTCAGCTCGGGCATGTCCCGGTCATACGGTTTGAACCGAATCGGATCCTCCCCGCCTTCGCCCGAGTTGCTCTTGGCACCGAGGCGGTTCATCGCGATAGCGATCACCTCGTGGCACTCGCGGCTCAACGCCCCGTGGCTCATTGCCTGAGTACAGAACCGCTTGACAATCTCCATAGCCGGCTCGACCTCTTCCAGCGGCACAGGCCGCTCTGCTTTCTTCCAGGTGAGCAGGTCGCGCAGGTTGCAGGGGGGGCGCTGGTCGACAGCCCGCGCGAACCGTCGATAGCTTTCCTCATCGCCGTGCCTTACCGCTTGATGCAGGCTCTTGAAGACTTCAGGGTTGTAAGCGTGGTACTCGCCCTTCTTGGTGAACCGGTAGTGCCCGCGCAGGTACAGCCGAGGCGCCTCGGTGCCGTACGCCTCACGGTGGAAGGCCAGCACATCGCGGGCAATCGTCACCAGGTCTGCCCCCTGGATACGGCTGACTGTGCCGGTGAAGTACCGATCGACGACCTCCTGACTCAGCCCCAGAATCTCGAATATCTGCGCCCCCCGATAGCTACTGACCGTGGAGATCCCCATCTTGGACATGATCTTCAGGATGCCTTTTTCAACGGCTGCCTTGTAGTTGCGGAACGCCTGCTCCAGCGGCACGTCGGCCTTGTCGGCAACCGCTGCCACGGACGCCAGAGCCACGTACGGGTGGATCAGGGCGGCGCCATAGCCGATCAAACACGCAAAGTGATGGTCCTCACGAGCGTCCCCCGTCTCGCAGATGATCGACAGCTGGAGCCGCTTGCCCGCGCGGATCAGGTGGTGGTGTACGGCGGCCGTGGCCAACAGCATCGGCACCGGCGCCCGCTGAGGCCCCACAGCGCGATCAGACAAGATCAACAGTGTGCACCCGTCATCCGCCGCTCTTTCTGCTTCCTGACAGATCCGCGCCACGGCACGCTCAAGTCCTCGCTCCCCCTCGGCGACCGGAAACGTGCAGTCAATGGTTCTGCTCCGGAACCGAAACGGTTGCTCACTGCCCTGGACCGGCGGTTCCGCACAGGCTACGTCGGCGGGCGTCAGGTTTCGCAACCATTCGAGCTCCTTTTCGCTGATGATCGGTGAGGTGAACTTGATCACGTGGGCGGCATCCTCGCGCTCTTCCAGAATCGAATACCGCGGCCCCACGGCCGTATTCAACGACATGACAAGTCGCTCGCGAAGCGGATCGATCGGCGGGTTCGTGACCTGAGCGAACTTTTGCTTGAAGTACCGATACAGCAACTGAGGCTTGTCGGAGAGGACAGCCAGCGGCGTGTCGTCTCCCATCGACCCGACCGGCTCCTTGCCCGTCTTAACCATCGGAACGATGATCCGATCAAGATCCTCCGAACCGTAGCCGAAGACGAGCTGGTGGCGGACCAGTTCCGGCCCAGGCCGCTCGCTGGTCCAGTCCTCCGGTCGTTGCGGTACCACAGCGCGTTCATGTGGTCGGATCAGGTAGCGCTTCACCCACACGTGATACGGGCGGCGCCGGCACAGCCGGGTCTTGATCTCCTCATCGTGTAGCAACCTGCCCTCGGCCGTGTCCACCGCAAGCATCTTGCCTGGCCCCAGCCGGCCACGTTCGACGACCCGGCCAGGCTCTATCGGTACGATGCCAGTCTCCGAACCGGCAATCACCCAACCGTGGTCGGTCACCCAGTAGCGCAGCGGACGCAGGCCGTTGCGGTCCAGCGTGGCACCGACAAGCGTACCATCGGTGAAGGCCACCGCAGCCGGACCGTCCCACGGCTCCGTTAGCAGTGCGTGGTACTCGTAGAAGCCGCGCAGCTGCTCGTCCATATGGGAGCCGGCCTGCTGGTAGGCAGCCGGGATCAGCATCGCCATCGCATGCAACGGATCACGACCACTGAGCACAAGCAGTTCGAGGACGTTATCGAGGCGGAGCGAGTCTGAGCCTTCCCGGTCAACGATCGGCACCAGCTCACGTACCCGATCGCCCCACACGGCACTGACCAGCTCCTGCTCGCGTGCGATCATCCAGTTGGTGTTGCCCTGCAGGGTGTTGATCTCGCCGTTGTGAGCCAGGTAGCGGAACGGCTGGGCAAGCGGCCATTGCGGGAACGTGTTCGTGCTGTACCGCTGGTGGAAGACAACGATTGCCGATCGGAACGCGGGATCGGCCAGGTCGACGTAGAAGTGGTCCAGCTGAGGGGCCACCATCAGTCCCTTGTACACGATGGTGCGGTGCGAGAAGGAGGGAATGAAGAAGTCGTCGATGCCCGCCTGCCGAACTGCTTTCTCGATCCTCCGGCGGACCAGGTAAAGGAGCCGCTCGTAGTCCAGGTCGTCAAGCCCGCCAGGGCGACCGACGAGCAGGTGGCGGATCGCGGGCTGACTGGCGCGTGCTTGCTGACCCAGTGCAGATTCATCGACCGGCACATCGCGCCAGCAAAGCAGCCTGAGGCGGGCCCGGTCCAGCTCTCGTTCGATCAGCTCCACGGCGTGCGCCCGGCGGTCCTCAGCCTGGGGCAAGAAGAAGACGCCGACAGCCAGGTCCGTGGGCCGCTCCAGCCGCATCCCACGCGCAGCAAGCTCGCGCTCGAACAGCTCGTGTGGCAGCTGCGTTAAGATGCCGGCCCCGTCGCCACTCAAACCGTCAGCACTCACCGCTCCTCGGTGCGTCAGGTTCGTTAGCGCAACGACCGCGTCGCGCACCAGTTCGTGGCTCCTGCGGCCGTGAATGTCCGCGATGAAACCAACGCCACAGGCATCGTGCGCGTAGCGCGGGTCAAGCAGAATGCGCCAGTCTGAGTTCATGCTCTTCTCACCGTGCTTGCTCTGGTCGTCCTGAAGAACCCTCTAGCGGACTGCCGATCGAGCTCTCTCAGCGGTTGTGGTGGCAGAACGAGAAGTACTGCTCAGGGGGGTGTACTCGCAGTTGCCAGTTTCCGTCGTGGCCGCTTCCGCTCCAGGCGCTGACGGCCCTGTTCCCATGTTCTCTGCGTGAGAATCTCTACAAAACGCACCATGGCCCGGTTCAGCCGGGTGCGACGGCGGAGCACCACGCACAGTGGCCGATAGAGCGGTTCGCCCGCAAGCGGCACAACAGCCAGCGTGCCGCGTGTCCGCTCCCGTTCAACGGTCGGCTCAGGCAGAATCGCAACCCCCATGCCATCCTCCACCGCTCGCTTAATCATCTCCACGTTGTCAAACGCCGCCACGATACGCGGCCGCGCGCCGTGTTGCCTAAGGTAGCGGTCGATAGCCCTCCGGATGGCGAGACCTTCCTCGAAGGCAACCAGAGGCCGACCGTGCAGTTCGGCGACGGCCAGCGAGTCGCGGGCAGCCCAGGGATGCGACGGCGCGCAAACGAGCCGCATCGGCTCCTGGCGCCAGGGCACCACGATCAGCTCGCGCGTGTGGCTGGGGAAAGAGACCAGCCCAAGGTCGGCCTGACCAGCATCCAGCAATTCGTAGACCCGGTTGGGATGCACATAGCTAATGTCCACCTGGGCGTCCGGCAGTTCCTCCTGCAGCCGCGCCACGTACCGGCCCATGTCGTGCAGACCGACCGAGTAGATGGCGGCAACGCGAACGAGACTACGCTGCGCGCGGGCCCGCTCGCGTAGCTGAGCTTCCACTTCGTCCAGCGCCTCCAGTAGCTCGCGCACGCGTTCGTAGTACAGCTTCCCCTCTTCCGTCAGCACCCACGGCCGTCGGCTGCGGTCCACGAGCCGTACACCGAGGCGCTCCTCCAGCTGCTGGATTGCCTGGCTGACAGCCGACTGGCTGACGCCGTGCCGTTCGGCTGCGCGCGAGAAGCTGCCCAAGCGGGCAGCATCACAAAAGAACCTCAGCGTCTCCAGCTGCATCGCCTCTTCCAAGCATGAGCGAGGCTAATCCGAGCGTTGCTCTGCATAAGGCTTCCTTATGATAACCAAGGGGCCTACCTTGGTCAACTGCTACGCGGAAGAACGCGCCTACCGAGTGGTGGCTAACCGCTTGGCAGCTGCGGGCAGCACCTCGGTGTGCGTCACCGGGCCGCGCCGTCGGGAGGCATCCACTCTGTGCGAGCCCTCCAGATGTGCCGATCACGCAGAAAGCAGCCTCTTGATCGCCTGCGAGGAACTCAGGTGGGCTCGCCACGAAACGCCCCGCGGCTCGCTCCCTGCAGCTGTAGTCTGCATCACAACTCCACACCGGCGGGGATGCGATCCGGGGGAGGGGGAGCCGGAGCTGCAGGCACCGGAAGCAATCACCCGGCGCGCAGCCTGCAGCAATGGGCTATCGAATCGACTCGGGGGGAACTGGCTGCAAGCCCCATCGGGCGGACTATTGCCTGCCGGTCACGGGATGACCAGCCGCACTGGGCGCAGTGGTACAGCGCCTGCGGGCATATCTGTCCGCGGGAAGCTTCTGACGGCAACGCCACGCGACGGCCCGGCCTCCGCACGCGGGTACCGTGCGACGAGGGCTCGTCTTCTCACGGCTCAATCCCACTTTGCCCGCAGTCTCCCCCTTGCGTGTACCTCTTGTAGCCCACTCTTTGGATAGTCTGGATGGTAGCCTCAGCCTCATACCTCCCTGCTGGAATCTTCCCCTGCTGGAAGCGGTACACCCACACCTCTGGTGGCCCCTGTTGCTCTAACTGCATCGGTCCGACTTCAAACTTCTTGCCATCGTCCTGGACTTCCCACAGCATCACGCCAATCGTAGTGCCGTTTGGTCCGGGCTCTACAGTGGCGCGCGCCTCGCATGCGTCGAGGTCAAACACAAGCCCTGTGACTGCCGGTCGGCTACGGTCTACGGACATCAACTTCCTCCCGCGTCGGTGCGCACGCCGGCACCGCTTACGCTGAACTGGCCGTACATGAACATCATCCCCACGCTACCCGTATCGTGCTGCTCCCACTGGGGCACTTCCGGTAAGTCCGTTTTCAGTGGGACACGTTGGCCCTGAACCACCACCTCGTCGGGGCGCCCCCAGTTCAGGCGCACCCGAACCGTCACGGGCCCGGCGACATTCCACGTCACGGTTTTCTGCAACGCAATCGCAAGTTTTCGGACGTACAACCCGCCGCTACCCGTGTATTGCAGCGTGATGTGGCACAACGCCACACGGACCTCTTTCTCGTCGGGCACGTACTCGACGTACAACCCCGGCGCCAGCATCCGCGGCGGCGCGTCGGGTGGTGCCACCGGCAACACGCCCCAGAACGTGATCGCTCGTGGGTTGACTGCGTCGCCGAATTGCGGCCGTCGTGTCGCAGACATCGTGTAGCGGAGAGTACACGGCCCCCCCGGAAGCTCGCCCAGTTTGAAGGCTACGGGCGTCCTTGCCAGCACGTTAAGGGTCCGGTGGATAGGAGAATAGGTGTAATGATGGTTTGCGGGGTCGGTAACATCGAGCATGATCGGTATCGGATTATCGGCAAGCAAATCCCGGTAGCGATTCCCTCTTTCTTCGGCTTGGCCTTTTGTGGTTGGTGCCAGCGCGGCCAGACGCCAGGCCGTGGCCGCCGCAGCGGTGAGCAACAGGCTCGTGCCAACCAGTAGGCTGAGCAGCACGGCCGCGTTCAGTCGCCTTGGTTGGGCTTTGGCTGCTGTCACCTTCTGCAGTGACTGCGTCAAAGCGACCTTGAGATCGTGCGCTGTCGGCAGCCGCTGGCTGACGTCCTTGCGGAGACAGCGTGCGCAGAGTTCGTCGAGCTCAACAGGTATGCTCTCATCGACTTGTCTGAGCGGCTTCGGTTCGCGGTGCAGCACTTCGTCGTAGATCTGCTCTCTGTCGTCACCCGTGAACGGCCGCTTTCCGGTGAGCAGCTCGTAGAGGATCACGCCGAGGGCCCAAACGTCGGCGCGGCCGTCGGCGTAATGCAGCTTCCCCTTGACCTGCTCCGGGGCCATGTATGCGGGCGTGCCGCTGAGCTCGCCGCGACGGGCATGGCGTGCTTCTTCCCAGAGAGCCAGACCAAAGTCGGCTACCTTCACACTCCCATTGCGGTCAAGCAAGATGTTGGCAGGCTTCAGGTCACAATGCACCAGACCACGTTTGTGAGCGTAGTGGACAGCGTCAGCCACCTGAACCATGATCCGCAACGCTTCTTCCAGCGGCAGCGCGCCTTTAGCGACACGGTCCCGCAGGCTACCTCCGTCGATGTACTCCATCGCAATGTATACCCCCCCTTCGTACTCGCCTGCGTCATACACCGACACGATGTGGGGGTGCTTCAGACGCGCGATCGTTCGGGCCTCGCGCAGGAAGACCTCCTGCCACCCCTCCGGTGCATCCGACATCGCCTTGGCCAGCTTGATGGCCACCAGTCGATCGAGGCAGGGATCACGTGCCAGGAAGACACAGCCGAAACCGCCGCGTCCCAACGGGCGGAGCACTACATAGCGTCCAATGTGACGTGCGGACGCCGGCGCGGTTGTGTGGTCGCCTTCCTGCGGAACTACCGGTGCGGTGCGTGTGTCGTCGTTTGAGACCGTCTCCCGAGCCGCGTCAGCCCCCGGGTGCGGCCGAGTACCCAAGTCTTGCCAGGTTGGCTTGTCAACCATGTCGACCCCCTTGCCGCGTCCAGTCCCGGCGCTGTCCGAGGAATCGGCCGCCCCGGGCCCGAGCAAACGCTTAGACAATGAGACCAACGTGGATACCAACGTGCAGTGCCAACGCGACTTAGTTTACCACACCAGTCCCGCCAGGTACAACCGTCCCCCGCCAGCGAAATGCGGTTTGCTGCACGGGCCGAGCGTTCCGAGTATGCTTGTCACCGGAACCTGAGACAGCAAGTAGTAGCCCGGGTCAGTTACTCATCCAACGGTGACCAAGCATGACGTCCCGCAGCGTCTTCGTCAGCCTGGCACTGGCAAGTTGGCTAACCACTTTGCAGCACGCAGCCGCCCAACGCTCGGCCTACCTGAGGGTCACGCTTGTCGAACCAGCCGGGCGCAGCTACTGGGTGCAGCTGGCCGGTTACATCCACCGGTCACCGTGGTATCTGCCGCGGCGGGTGGTGCCGGAGGAGGCCGCGCGCGATCCGGCCCGTCGCCTCCCCAGTGGCACGCCGACCCCGTGGATCAACCTGGTGCAGTGGGCCGGAGACCGATTGCACGGCCGCCTCGCCAGGGCAGGAGGCCGGGCAGAGTATCCGAACGTGACCGTGCAGATCCACGTCGAACCACCTGCCAGTCGCCTGCGGCTCATCATCGAACTCGCCACGGCGCCGGATCCCGACCTTGTCGTGCGTCGCTGGGAAGAACGCATCGAGGGGGGACTGACCAGCGTGCTGGTGTCCCCCTACCTGGAACGGGATGCGGCCGAGTTAGAGACAGCCACCGAGATGACTAACCGCCGGCTTCGCTGGGCCATCCTGGCCAGCCGCGGCCGACGGCACTCCCCCCGGCAGCTCATCCTGCAGACCAATCTCTGGGGGCCGCAGCGCCCCGAGCTCAATCTGCGCGAAGCCCGTGTCCTGTGGCTGCTAGGCTTCAACACCGTCGGCAATCAGCCGCGCGAAGTACGCCTGCGCTACCCTGAGTTTCGCGTGCCGGCTCACCGCCACGGCGTCCCACTAGGCCCAGGAGCCGATCGCGAACAAATCCGCCGCTTCTGGCATCGGGTGGCCCGTAGCTATCGGAAGCCACTGCCGCCCGGCACCACGTTCGGCATCAATGATGAAGTCGTTTGTCGTCCCCCGATCGGCGACAACGCGGCTGCACTGGCAGCCTTCCGCCGCTGGCTCGCCGAGCAGGGCATCAGCCCTGCAGAGCTCGGCGTCCGACGGCTCGACGACGTCGTGCCGATCGAAACCCCCGACCAGTTGCGTGAGCGGATGAAGCAAGATGAGCGAGCGGCGCGGCGAGTCTTCTACTGGACGAGCCGCTTTCGCCAGGCGGCTGCCACGCAGCGGCTCAAATGGAACACCGAGGAGATTCACCGCCAGCTCGGGCCACAGGTCATCGCCACCACCCTAGTGGCCGATCACCCCTACTTTGCCGGCACGGGGCTCGGCATGGGCATGCACCGCCCGAACACAGCCTGGGGCGGCTGGCCGTTGGCAATGGACTGGTTCAGCATTGGGCGGCAGCGGGCTGTCGACCTGATCGGCATCGAAGACTGGCTCGGGCTCCAGTACATGTACGGCCCGAACTACACGTGGGAAGGATTCCAGCTGCTCGGTTTCCAGGCAGCCATCTTCCGCAGCGCCTCCAGAGGGCGGCTGCCCATCATCGTGTGGGTCACTCCGAGCGACGACGTGAACCTGCAGCTCAAGTTCGCATCAGCCTTCGCGCAAGGGGCAAGCCATCTGTTTTTCTGGACCTACGGGCCGACAGCCACAAGCACGGAGAACTACTGGAGCGACCTGAGGTCGGCCTATGATGGGATCGTGCGCGTGGCGCGCATGATGGCACTGCTGGAACCTGCCCTGGCCAGTGGTCGCCCGCGTCCGACGCGCGTCGCGTTGCTGTACAGCATCGCCTCCGATCTTTGGCAACCGTACGACTACGTGCACATGCTCGAACGCCGAGGCCTCTATCTCGCACTGGTCCATGACCACTGGCAGGTCGATCTGCTGAGCGAAGAGGATGTTGAAGCCGGCGCACTGCAGCGCTACGACGTGCTCTTCACCGCAGACCCATGCGTCAAGTCGGCCGCGGCTGAACGGATCCGGCGGTGGGTTGCCGATGGCGGACTGTTGGTCGGCACATGCACGGCAGGATCACGAAACGAGTACGACGAGCCAACAGGACCGCTGCACGATGTGTTTGGAATCGGCCGGATCCGGCGGGTGACCGTTCAGCGGGCCCCCTACCGCGTCCGGGCCGGGCTGAACCGGGTTGCACCGTTTGACACCGTGGCCACCGACCATGGCACGCTCGAGGCGGTCGGGCTGCACGCGGAAGTGGTACCGGCTTCCGACGCGGTGGTGGTGGCCCGCTACCAACGCGGGGGCGGCGCGGCAATCCTTGAGAACCGCTACGGGAAGGGCAGGGCGGTGTACTACACGTTCACGCCCGGTATCAGCTACATCCGTGAAGCACGCTTCGTGGCCGGGGCGCTGGCCGAACGTTGGCCGCCCTCCTATCGCCGCATGTTCGGTAGCTTGGCCGAGCGGGCGGGCGCGCAGCGGCTAGCCCGGGTCAGCGAACCGGTTGTCGAGGTGGGGGTGCGCGACGGAGACGATGCCACGGCAATTATCCTGGGCAATTTCACCTACGAGCCGATCCGCACATTGCGCATCGCAGTCGCCGTGCCACACCGGCCGATCGCAGTGGTCTCGGCAACGCACGGACCGCTGGCGTTTCGCTGTCGTCAAACGACACAGCACGCCGCAGGGTTGCCGTATCTCGTGGAATTTGCGGTCCCCCTTGACGTGGCTGACGGGATCCTTCTGAAGTACGGCGACCGCACGGGGCGATAAGGGCACGGCCGCGGGGCTCCGGCGGTCAGCGGGATGGCTTCAGAACGCCAAGTCGTCCCGCGGCCAGCCGGCGCGGTGACAGCTGCACGGAGAAAGAACGACCGGCGCCAGGGGGGGACTGGCGCCGGTACGGCACGTCGGTAGCGGGGATGGGAAAAGGGGAGGGCGGGTGCGTTAGCGTGCGTTCAGACCGAGCTCGACCAGCAGATCGATGACGGTAGCCGGGCCGCCATCGTCCTGAAGCTCGCCCTGGCCACCGAAGTCGACGTCCCACACGCCGGTGCTAGTGACGTACGCATACCGCACGAGCAGGCCGCGATCGTCCAGAGCCAGCAACACGCGCCCGGCGCCGTCGCGGCCCGGCAGAACATCGACAATCTGGGCGATGCTGTTGCCGGTGGGATGACCCGGGAGCGTGTCCTCTCGCCAGACGAGCCCATCGTCGCTGCGGAACTCGATCAGCTGACCTCCGTACGTCTTCGCGTACACGTAGATGCTGCCGTTGAGCTGGCCGGCTGCAAGACCGGCCTCAAGCACCAGCGGCGCATCGGTAGCCGGGTCATGCAGGACGTTCCGTTTCCAGTCGCCTCCTTGCCGCTTCAAATGGACCAGCGCCCCGTCGGCCTGGACCGCAATCACATTTCGGCCCACGCCGCCGCCGGTGACCACGTCGACAAGCGGCTGGTAGGCGCCGGGATCCAAGGGCCGCACCCGCACGCGGTTGCCGACCAGCCGGACCTCGGTCAGTTGTCCGCCCGGGGTTACGCCGTAAGCAAACACCCACGGCTTCGCGGACGCCGGTCGGGCGACGTACAGGCCGGGTAGGCCGCTGAACCGCGGCGCCGCCGGGCCACGGGCTCCGTTGAGCACCTGGGCCGACCAGCCCTCTGCTCGTTGGAATCGGAACACAGTCAGCGCACCACCCCGTGAGCGGGCCACGACGAGGAAGCCACCTCGAATCCGCGCGGCCTCTACCCCTTCGGCCAAAGCAGGAACGCGTACCTGTGCGCTGACGTTGCTAACCACCCACCGCTTGCCGGCTCGACGGTACCAGGCGAGGTCTCCAGCTGGGGTGACGCCGAAGACATAGCGGATGCGTCCGGCACGATCGGTAATCACGGCACTAGTGCCGCCAATCAGCGGCCCGGACACCTGCGCGGTTACGTCCGTGACGACCAGCTTCGCGCCCCGGCGCTCCAGGATGTTCACATGGCCGGCACGGTCGACGATCGCCGAGGGCTTGTCTGGATAGTAGAGCGCCCCCCCGAGGGCGTACGGGGCGGAGAACGGGCCGACGAGGCCATAGTTCAGCGGAAACTGCGTGATCGTTCCGGCCGGTGGCAGGTCCGGACCACCGGTCCAGTAGCCGCCCACGATAATCTGCGGACCGAACGGTCCCGGATTCGGATGTCCGGCCGGCACGTTCGCACTCAGCACGCCGCCCAGCGTCGGGCTCCCGAAGAGCAGTTCGACTTCGCCGGCATCCTCCACGGTACTCTGCAGCCGCAGCGTGTCGGCTCCTGGCGAACCGACCACAAGATCCCATCCTTCGCCAACACTTGGCGAATCATGTACCTGACCGACACCGGCGACGGCCGTGCCCATGAACTGCCGCTCCATGCGGCCCTCGAAAATGACGCCTACGTTCTTCAGTGGTGAGTTGATCAGCGTCACCAGTGGCAGAACGGTGCCGGAGGCGATCTGGTACGCGTCCGTTCCAAGAAGGAGGTAGACACGTCCGGCATCGGGCAGCACCGGACCAAATTCCGGCTTGACGTCGGCCAGCGGTGCGCCGATGACCAGGTCGTCCACTTCGTCCAGCGCGCCCTGCGGGTCCCGGATGTTACCGGTCGGGGCCAGCGCGACGCCGGTGCGGTCCCCGCGCGCGGCGCCCTGGATCGTTACGCCGATCGGCTGGCTACTGGCCACGAAGCTGGTCACCAGGATCGGCGTCACGGCGCCCGAGCCGTCTGTCCGCTGGGCGAAGTTGCCGCCCACTTCGCGGCCAAAGACGATGTACACCTCTCCAGCATTGGGCAGGGTCCTCTCGCCGCGTGGCGTGGAAACGGTTACGTCGCGGTTGGGCGCCGCGAACATGAAGTCGCTGATGCCATCGTTGTCGAAGTCCCCGGCTGCGGCGACCGTCATGCCAAGCCGGTCACCGTGTTGGGCGCCCTGCACGGGGATGGCACCCAGCGCCAGGAGATCATCGTTGTTATCCAGTTCGTACACGCCACGGGTGTCCGGTGTAGCCAGCAGGGTGCCGGGGAAGAAGTAGACCCGTCCCGGCCGGTCCGGCGTGATTCCCGGACAGGCGTTGTCGGAACAGGCATCCGGTGCGCCGGCCAGAAAGTCCGGCTCAGGAGAAGCATCCACCGAGAACGGATCGGGACGATTGGTCCGCAAGCCCGGGTCGTGCACGCCCGAAACACTCCAACCGAGGTGAGCGTCACGCGAGGGGCCGTAGACGATGCTGCCGCGATTTGTCACGACCAAGTCGTCGACGTTGAGCACGCCCGGCGATCGCTCGACGCCACCGTCCATGCGCTCATTGCCGCCGATGACGTAAATGGCCCCGCGGTTGAAGTCGGCCGGATCAGCCGGCGATTCAGCCCGCGGCGCACCGAGCACGATGAACGGCTCTGCCCCGGGTACCCTTGCGGCACCGATGCCCGCCACCGAGTAGCCCAGTTGATCGCCGGGGCGGGCCCCCTGGTAGATCTGCCACGATCCTGGCTGCGTTGTGGCCAGGGGATCAAGGTCCCGTAGGTCGATGGTGACGTCCGCAAGCGTCAAGGTCTGGCCGGCGTCAAGCTTTGCACGCGCTTGCAGCCAGACGTTGACAAGAAAATCACCACCGATCAGATACACGCGTCCTCGATCGGTGTTGATGTCCTCCAACGTGCCTTCGATCTGCTCAGCGCGGGGGGCTCCGATGAGCAGATCAGGCTTGCCGTCGCCGATGATGTTACCGGCTGCGGCGACGCTGAAGCCGGCCCGGTCACCTGCACGCGCACCGATAATTCGAATCGCCTGTGCATTGGCGAGCAACCGTTCAAGCGGGCGGCAACGTTGGGTAGTGGTGGGGCTGACGCAGCCTTCGAGGGTCGCAGCTTCAAGATGCTCGCCACCGAAGACAACGTACACTGCCCCCGCATCCTGACGGCCCTCTGGGTCGGCCAGCGGCTCGGCGATCACGAAATCGTCGCCGACCATCTTCAGCGGCGCGCTGTCCAGCAGGTTGCCCAGCGGCTTCACCTGCGCACCGAGCGCAGCTTCCGGATCGTTGCCCGTGATGAGTGTCGAGAGCAGTTCGCGTTCTTCCAGGCGTTCCAGCGAAAGCCGGCGCGCGCTGCGCTTGGTTCGACTCTTAGCCGCCACGTTCGTCCTCCACTCATCTCGGTGACGTCGCCCTCCGGCCCCAAGGGCTCTGCGCCCGTTCTCTCTGTCTGCCCCCCTCATGTCGCTTAGACCCCGCCGCCATCCAGGCCGGAATCGTCGGAGCTATCGTCCTGATCGCCGGAACTAACGTAGCTCAGTGCCCAGTCGCTCAATGGGTCCGGCCCGCCAAACAGCAGTTCCGCGATGGCACCATCGATCGACTCCACGAGCACGTCCCCCGTGTTCGTAGCGGCGACGTCGCCGGTCAGGGGTACGTCGTTGCGGACGCTCCAGTCCCAGCCGCTTGCGCCAAGCTCATAGACCACCAGCTGACCGTCCTTGGTCCGACCGATGACATATGTCCGCTGGGCTGTCTCGTCGTAGTACAGCTCCAGTTCACCCTGGAGCCGAGGCCCATGCAGCGGCATGCTCACGGGCTGCCCCGACCAGCGCCGGCCGCGCTTTTCGTACATGACCAGGTTGCCGGCACGGTCAATGCCGAGGACGCGACGTACGATTCGACCGTTCTCGCTGATCTCGCGGGCAGCCAATCCGGCTACGATTCGCGGGACTCGGTCACGCACTTCGACCGGGCGGGAAATCCAGCGGCCATCGCCCGTACGAACGATTTCGACCAGTTGACCGTCGCGTCGGACCGCATACAGCAGCGCGCCGCGAATCGCCTCGGCATCGTCGGCACGGTGGGTCACTGCCAGCGTGCGGTCCGACAGCCGCTCCAGATTTGCGAGCTGGGTGACGTTCCGAACCGTCCAGACACCGCCGATCAGCTCATACGCGATCAGCCGGCCGTTACGATCCACGCCGGCCACGATCACCTGTTCGGCGCCCGTCTGCGGATCGTGCAGCCTGATCGCACGCAGCGCACCGCTCAGTGCGGGGCCGCCGGTGGTTGCTGTCACGTCTTCGATGGTCCAGCCCGTCGGCGATGCTGCGTAGCGGATCAGGTGGCCGTTGATCGCCAGACCATAGACGTCGTAGTACCCCTCGCCGTCGCGGTCAACGGTGGCCATGTAGGAGACGGCACCGAGTTGACCGTCGGTCGGCATCACCGGTTCGGACGGCTGCCAGCCGGTCTGCGTGCGCAGGAATGGTCGCAGCTGACCACCGGGGCCGAAGGTGAAGGTCATCTGGAGGCCGTCGGCGTTGAGCCCGGCCAGATTATCGATCCCGGGCTGAACGAACTGCTGATCGGTGCCCTCCGGCGCCATCGGCTGCCCAGGAGTCACGGGCTGATAGCTGCGAGCGTTCCCACTGCTGCTGCCGCCACCTCGTTGCGCCTGGCTGTCAGTAACCGGCAGCAACATCAACGGGCTACGGCCACGTGCCCCGGAACTGAACGCGCGCGGGCTCTTGTTAGCGAATTCCGGCGGCAGCTTGGTCCAGAGCATATGCTCGCGCGACAGGTAGATCAGGTCGCGGTAATTGCGCATCGCCTGGGAATCGAGCGCGTAGCCCTTGCGCGCTGCCTTCCAGCGGTTCTGGATTGGGAAGCTGTTCGGTCCGGGCAACAACCGTCGGATCAGCCGGTTGAGCTGACGCACGCCGATGTAGTTGTCGGGTCGCTCATCAGCGACGAGGTCGAGGAACCGGAGGCGGTTGATCCGAGCGAGTCGATCGCCGCCGCCCAACAGTCTGGCCATCGCACGCGCGGTCGGATCGATCGCCGGGTTGGCGACGAAGCGATCGATATCCTGGACAGTGATGATGCCGGGCGTTCCAGCGGCGCGGGCCAGAGCACGCCAGTACTGCGGGTTCAGACGGAAGTAACGCAGGGCTATCGAACCTTCGACGGCTGCCACGAAGTTGGCGATGTTGATGTGCGAGTAGGTTCGGTATCGGTCGCTAAAGAGCAGCCGTTCTTGCTTGACGTCGTCATCGGTACCGGTAGGGAAGTCGTACGTCTCACCGATGTTGACATCTTCTCGGGGCACCGCCGTCCATTGGAAAATCGAGTTCACGCCGTCCGGATTGAGATAGGCACCAAAGTTCGGGATCGCCGAACGCGGAATACGCAGCACCATGTTTGGTGAAGGAACGCCCGACAGATCGCGAACCAGGTACTGATGCAGTTTCTTCAGCGCCGGATCATTCGGTCGGATCCTTCCCCCCTTCCGCCGAACCTTGTACCAGAGGTCCAGGACGTCGTAACCCAGCACGAAGGAGCCGGCGGTCACTGGGGCCGCGGCGGAGGTCCCGTTAAAATCGGGTAGAATCGGTGCCATCGAGTTCGTGTCGACCACGTCGGGCCCTTCTAAACCAAGCGAGCTGAGCCCGAACGTGCTGACGCATGTTCCGGGAGCTGCGTAGTCACTTACGACGTTCCGGCTGGAAAATGCGGTGATCTTGCCAGGGAAGGCAATGTTGTCACCGGGTTCTAGTTGACACCGCAGGGTGAGGTCACTGGTAATCGGCGGTGCCTCTCCCGGCGGAACAGGCCCGTACGGATATGCGGCTATCACCTCGACAACCTCGTTGAGAACGGCAGGAATGATACTCCCGTCCATGCCATTGAAAAACTGACCCTCATTGCCCGCCGCGCCAACGGGCACAATGCCGTACCGCGAGGCTTTGTAGAACCGCCGGAACTCGAACTTGAGCGGGATAGCTTCGGACTTGTTCACCTGCACAGCGTGGCGATCGCTGTCGACGTTGTTGTCGGGATCGTCAGGAAACCTGATTCCCAGGGACATGTTGGCGGCCACAATGGGATACCGCTCCCGCTTCGGTGTTCGCGGGTCATCAGCAAACGGGTTCTGGCGGACCCACTTGACCGCGGTATATAGGTCCTGGGCAGTGAAGCCAAAGCCCAGGACATTCACTGGCACAATAACCGCCTCGGGAGCGATTTGGTGGATGATGCCCGCTACGGCAGTTCCGTGGCCATCGGGATCCACGTTACCTGGGCCGGTGAAAGCCGTGTTGAACCCCGGCGCAACCGTTCCCTGGAAGCCCAAGTGGTCGCCGTCAACCCCGGTGTCGATAACCGCTGCGGCAAAGCCACTGCCGTCGTACGGGGCCCGCAGTTCCTTCAAGTCCGTCAATCCAATGTAGCTGCCGCCGGGAGTGTGCGGCAGCGTGTTTGCGTAGAAGGCCCACACGCCGTCAGCATCCGATACGAACAGGATCTGTCCATCGGCTGAGAAGCTAATGGAGAAGGGCACTCGCAATGCCGCGGCCGCGCCGAACAGATCATCGTTCGGATCGGGAAAGCCCGGATCCGTGTCGGCCGGGTCGGGTGGGAAGGCATCCGGATCCGGCACGTTGAAGCCGGTAGCAAACACCTCTTCGTTCCAAGAGTCGGTGGCCGGATCGTACCACAGTCGCCGAACCGACTTGGACTGGTAGTCCGTGAAGAACAGGCCTCCACCAAAGAATCCCACCGGGTCAATTGTCATGTCGCCGATCAACATCGGTGGCGCGTTGATGCCCGTAACGTTCGGGTTATCCAATATCGTGCGTGGTCCGATGAGGTCGACCGGGGGAGAAGTTATGCTGGGGAAATGCACGATACGCGTTACGCCGTCGACCTCCCCGAAGCGCACATCGCTAATCGCCATGAACAGCCCGCCATAGACCTGCTGAGCAGGCGTCCCATAGAAGCCCCCGGAGATGACGCCGCCACCGGGGTGAAAGACCATAGCCCGTACGTCCATGTCTACCGGGCTAACGTACGGCGCTAAATCGGGATCATTCGGGGTAGGCATCAGCACGCGTGGCAGGATCTCCTCGACCTGGGGATGGAGTACTGCAGTGGCATCAAGGTCGATTGGGGCAGGAATGCCAGGCGAAACGCGCCAGAGCACGTTGCCATCGCGGTCTGGCGGCGCGTCGAAGAAGTCGTCGTCAACGCCGTCCATAACGTACAGGTCCGTTCCAAACGAGCCGCCTGGGCCAAGCGCCAGCGCGACCGGGGAGTTATCCAGGCGGTCGAGCTGTGGAGCAAGATCCGTGGGGGCAACATTGCGGCGGGAGAAGGCCCACAGGTTCGTGTTGAATGGGGGAGTTGGGTTGGCGACCAGCGAGCCGTCGGGCAGGAACGCGTAAATCCCGTTAAGCGGGTTCACCCCCGGGCCCGGGTCGTCCTGGTCGGCCACGCTAATAAACATCGTTGGACCGCCATTGACTCGACTAAACACCCCCTTGTAGTCGAAGGCGATATCAAACCACGCTGTATACGCGTCGATGTCCACATCGGCGCCCGCACCACCCGGGATGTAGCCGAAGACTTTCTTGTTCTGCGCGGGGTCAGTGATCCCGAAGCCTGAACCAAGCGTTGCGTACGGATCCACCCGGTAGATCGTGCCGATCGCATCGGGCGGTGCAGGGGGAATAATGCCGCCACCGGCCTGCGGAATGCCTCGCGATACGACGTACACATCGCCCCCAAACAAACCGGTCGGATCCGCCTCGATCCTCCCGGTCACGGTGCTCAGCAGGCGAACGCTGACGAAGCCATCCGTCGTAGCACCGACCGTGCCGAAAGGCTGCCATGCCGTGCCGCTGACCACCGTGGGCGCCAGCAAGCAACGCTCTTCCAACGTCTCGAAGTCGCGCAGCCGCGGGCGGGTGCGGTCTGTTTGGCGCGTATCTTGTCCACGTTGCGTTCGTCGCCTGGATATGAGCATCGTCTGCGTTCTCCTTGCTTGTCACGCGGCGTGCCGCCTCGGGGCCACTCCACGCCCGCCAACCCCGAGGCCGTACGCGCCTGGCGGTGGCTCGTCGCAGCAAAGCGGCGCGCTTCAGATCGTGCGCGCACCGCCATCCTCGCTGACGCGACCACGGGAGACCGTGCGCGAACCGCACGGTGTGCGAAGAGGACAGGTGATCGGCGGACACCCGCGTCGAGCATCAACCCCCCGGTCGCCCGGGCATCCGCTTGGACCAAACATCTCGGTCCTGGCCGGTGGCGTTAGCCTGTAGCGTGAGCTTTCCTACTGCGTCGCGACTACGAATATGATCACGACTCCGCGGCCAATTCGCAAGGGGTTTTATGCGCTTTTTGGCCGCTATCGCCCCGACCATGTCGGCTCGTGCAAAAGAAACGTGCGACGGGCTCCTACGCCCATCGCACGTACGGAATGTTCGCCGGCCCTGCTAGCTCGCCCGCGGCGTGTTCGCGCGGCGACGCACATCCAGCTCGATCGCACCAAACATCGCCTCGTGCCGCTGGATCGTCATCTGCAGCGCACCCAGAAGCCGCTTGGCCGTGTAGTAGTTCATGATCAGCCGGTGCGCGATCTTGACCGTCTGCGGCCCCGGCGCAAACGGCTGCGGATTCAGCCCAAAATCGATGATCACCTCCTCGGGCGTCTGCATCACGCGGGCAAAGTTCGCATACGCGCTGTGCGCCTGACTGTCATCGACCACCACCTGCGGCTGAGCAGGACGCGCGGCCTGGGCAGGCTGTTGCTGTTGCTGCTGCTGCTGCTGCTCAGCCTGCTCCTGCTGCTTCTCTTCGTTACGAGCCTCTCGGGCCTCTACCTCAGCCACGACAATCCTCCCATCTCCGATGTGCAGCGGCCAACGCCTGAACCAACCTGTCCGTGCAGCTCCCGGTGGCCGCGATCCCGAAAGCTACACGGCGTTCTCAATGCCGCGGCAGCGTCATTGTACCGGAACCCACCGCGGCACAGGCAGCCGATTCTGCCGCAACCGGCGTGCCAAACCGTAACCCGTTGCCACGCCGCCGTCCATCGCCACAGCCCAGGCCACGCGGCGCATCCGGCGGGCAACAGCTGTCTTCGCCGCGCAACAGCTCACGTATCCCGAAAAGCCAGCAGGCTCTGAACCGGCCGCCGCGTCCGCGACAGATCCCGAAAGCGATGGATGCGAAGATGCGGCGCGTACAGCGTCAGTAACTCATTTGGCCCCAACAGATGCGCCGGATTGCTGATCCGAAAGCCCGGCCAGTCCAGCGCCTCACGTGTGAAGGTCTCGTAGATCAGCGCCCCACCGACCCGCAGACTCCGCACGATCCGGTACGGCAGGGTCGCCCGCTCCAGAAACAGGAACACGGTGATCAGGTCGTAGCGGTTCTCGGGCAGCGGATAGCTGTACGCATCCGCTGAAAACAGCCGCACGGTCACGCCATAGCGGGCCGCCAGTCGACGGGCCCGCCGCAATGCCTCCAGCGAAATGTCAAACGCATCCACCTGCCACCCAAGCCGCGCCAGCGCCACGGCCACATGACCCTCGCCGCAGGCAACATCCAGTGCCCGCCCGGTACCCGGCAACCACTCCAGGCACTCCGTCAGCCACTCGGGGACCTTCAGCTGCTCAGGCTCACGGCGCTGGCCGTAGCGCGCGTTCCAACGGGCCCGATCCTCGTACGGCAAGGACGTCGTCTCCAGAGGGTGGAAGATCATAGAGGACGGCGCATGGAGGAGATCCAGACTCTAAGATTTTAGGGCGGCAGGGCCGGCTGCCGGAGCAATCCCAACGCCAACCCCCTACGCCCCGTAACGCCGTTAGGTACCCAGCGGGCGCGGGCCGCCGTTGCGGGGCGCGTGGATCAGCAGGAAGAACCGTACCTGCCAAAGCCGGACGCTTCTCCGGGCAGAAGGGCGCCCAGGTGAAGCTGGCACCGATCGCCTGCCGCCGAGCATCAACGACAACAGCGATGCGTTACATGCTGCTCCCCGAAAAAGCGGGCACGCCCATCCTCTTTGACCGACCGCTGCTGGTCATCGGGCGACACCCGCAGTGCGATGTGCGGTTTGAGTCCCGTCGCGTGTCCCGCTTCCACTGTTGTCTGGCGAACCTGGGCGAGCGGGGCATCTTGGTGCGTGATCTTGGTAGCACGAATGGCACCTTCGTCAACGGCCATCGCGTCCGGGAGGCCCGACTCCGCCCAGGAGACCGCCTGCGTATCGCCGGGGAGGTTGAGTACCGGATCGAGCAAGCTGCTTCGCCGGCCGAGGATGACGATGTCCTGAGCATGCCCAGGTCGTCTCAGCTTGACCTGTCCGATAGTCCTGTCGACTCCTCTTCCAGCGCGCCGCTTCCGCTTCCGGATTCGGACCAGGACGTGCAGCTGGAGTTTGATAGCGACGAGAAGCTCGACGCACACCTCAGCGAAGGGGCCGACGAGGAAGGGCAGGGTTGACCTAAGCGATGGGAGTGCGTAGGGTTTAAGCGAAGCGGACGATTCCGGAGCATCTATGCCGAACCTGCCCCTGCTGCTAAAGCTGCTACGACTTCGTCCGGGCCGTTGAGGGCCCCGGGGCAGGTGCTGGCTGAACAGGCTGACAGGTAAAGAAGCGAGACAAGTCGTCGCCCTGGGCCCGAACAGGTGCCCAGGGTTGTTTTTTTCGTCGATGGGGAGCAAGGGCATGAGTCGAAATCGCGTTGTCATCTTTGACACGACCCTGCGCGACGGAGAGCAGAGTCCGGGCGCGAGCATGACGATTGACGAGAAGCTGGAGATCGCTCACGCGCTGGACGAACTGGGCGTGGACGTCATCGAGGCGGGTTTCCCGATCGCGTCACCGGGGGATTTTGAGGCAGTGCGTCGCATCGCCGCTGAGGTGCGGCGTCCGATCATCTGTGGTCTGGCCCGTTGTAACGACGCGGACATCGATCGTGCCTGGGAGGCGCTTAGGGAGGCCGCACATCCGAGAATCCACGTCTTCCTGGCAACCAGCGCCATCCACCGCGAGTTCAAGCTCCGCATGACGAAAGAGCAGATCATTGAACGGGCCGTCGAGGCGGTGAAGCGAGCCAAGAGCTACTGCGACGACGTCGAATTCTCCCCTGAAGATGCGGCCCGCACGGAGCTGGATTTCCTTACGGCCGTCGTCCAAGCGGCTGTCGATGCCGGCGCCACAACGATCAACATCCCCGATACAGTAGGCTACTCGGTGCCCGAGCAGTTCGCGGCCGTTTTCCGCCACCTGCTGGAAAACGTCAGGGGGGCCGATCGCGTCGTCTTTAGCGCCCACTGCCACGATGACCTCGGACTGGCGGTGGCCAACAGTCTGGCGGCTGTCAAGGCAGGGGCGCGTCAGGTGGAATGCACGATCAACGGAATCGGCGAGCGGGCAGGTAACGCCGCACTGGAAGAGATTGTCATGGCCCTTCGCGTCCGCCGGGATTACTTCGGCTGCGATACGGGCATCCGTACCGAGCGGCTGTACCCGGTCAGCCGCCTGGTATCGAACATCACCGGACTGGTCGTGCAGCGGAACAAGGCAATCGTCGGCCGCAACGCGTTCGCGCACGAAGCCGGCATCCATCAGGACGGCATCCTGAAAGAGCGGACCACCTATGAGATCATGCGGCCCGAGGACGTCGGGGTACCTCGGTCCGAGCTGGTGCTTGGCAAGCACAGCGGTCGACACGCCCTGCGGCAGCGACTGATCGAGCTCGGCTACCGGCCGACGGAAGAGCAGCTCGACAAGATCTTCGCAGCATTCAAGAAGCTGGCCGATCGCAAGAAGGAAATCTACGACGCCGACCTGGAAGCCCTCATGGAAGACCACCTGCGTGCCATCGAGGAGACCTGGCGGCTGGAATCGTTCCATGTATTTGCCGGTAACAGCGTCACACCGACCGCCACCGTTCGGCTGCGCAACCTGCGCGACGGCGTCCATGAGGATGCTGCCACTGGCGACGGCCCGGTGGATGCGGTCTTCCGCGCAATCGAGCGGATCACCGGCATCAGCGCCCAGCTGACCGACTACCAGGTACGCAGCGTCACGGTAGGCAAGGACGCTCAGGGTGAAGTCACGGTCGAAGTCGAACGGGACGGCCGCACGTGGCGGGGCAGGGGACTGTCAACGGACATCATCGAGGCGTCCGCTCAGGCTTACCTGGCGGCGCTGAACCGAATCGTGCACTATCAGCACCGGACCGGGGAGCCGAACACCGAGACGGCAGAGGCGGTCGGCGAGTAGCAAGGGGAAGCAGGGCATGATCGTCGTGCTTCAGCGCGTGGCCGAAGCGGCCGTCGACGTGGAAGGCCGGCAGATCGCCCGGATCGGCCGCGGCCTCGTTGCACTGGTCGGCGTGGCGGTCGATGACGGGCACGAGCAGGTGGAGTGGATGGCGCGCAAGGTCGCCGAGTTGAGGATCTTCGAAGACGAGCACGGGAAGATGAACCGGTCGGTGCAGGATGTTGGCGGTGAGATTCTGGCGGTCAGCCAGTTCACCCTGTTGGCCGACTGCCGCAAAGGGCGCCGCCCCAGCTTCGTGCGGGCCGCGCGGCCGGAGCAGGCCAAGCCGCTGTTCGACGAGTTCGTGGCCCTGCTGCGGGGACAAGGACTCGCCGTCCAAACGGGCTGCTTCGGGGCACACATGCAGGTGCACCTCACCAACGACGGTCCGGTAACCATTGTGCTCAGTAGCCCGCCGCCTAGCTGAGAACCAACGAAATGAGGCACTGCCGACCTAGATGCGGCTCGCTGCCCGTCTGGGACAGCCTCGCTGAGCACCAACGAGATAAGGCACTGCCGACCACGCCAGTGGTCGTGCGCAATGCGTCTCTCGGCAGTGCGTTCAGTGAGGGGTAGGGTGGGGTAGTAGTTGCTCCGGTTTGGGTCTGCTGCTATGATCGCTCTGGCAGGGGCACATCCGCTCGATAAAGAGGCTCTCTCGGGAGGAGGACGGTATGTCTGAGGGTCGATCGATCGCATCCACGTTGCGGCGCCTCCTTGCTTTCATTGACCGCTTCCTGCTGAACCCTGCGGTCCTGGTGCCTCTGATCGTCGGACTCCTGGGCATGTCGGCGTACTTCTTCTACCTGGCCTATCGTGACTATCAACGGAGTCTGCAGCCGCCGCCTTCAGCGCTGGCCGGAGCGCGCCACTGGCTGACGGTCGACGAATTGCTGTCGCAGTGGTACAACGCCAAGTTCGTGCCGGCCGAGAAGGAGAAGCTGGCTGCGAGCCTGCGACGCATGCCTGGCAGGAACTGTGCGGAACCCCCCGAGGGTGGCCGGCCGCTTGCCCCCGAGCGGGTACTGCCCAAAGCGCGCACGGCGTTCTACCGCGACATGGCCGGCTGGCTGGCCGCACTGGCCGAAGACTCCTTCGACGCGTACCGCAGATGGTACGAGCAGGAGATGGGGTTCCACGTGGGCCCGCAGACGCGTAGGGAGATCATGGCTACGCTCCGTTCCCAGGAGATACCGTTCGGCGAGGACGACGACGGCTGGAAGCTACTGCAGCGGCTCTGGGATCTTGAGCAGCCGCGGTTCGCCGTGGTGGCGGTGGCTCCTGAGGTAAGCTGCGTGCTGTTCTGGGAAGGTCCGGCCTCACTGGCCGAGGCAGGCTCGCCGGCGGAGGGCTCTCAGGCGCGGCACGGCTTTCAGCATGCCATCCCTGGGCGGCAGTACGTGGAGCCGGGCGTCTATGGGCATGCGAAACTCCTGCACGGAGACGAGCAATCGGACAGCCAGCCGCGCAAGCTGCTGTTTGCTGACGTGGTGCTGATAGCCAAACACGGTGGGCCGGAGTGGAACGACCAAGTCTGTCCGTACTACATACGGCTCTACTATGATCCGCTCTGCGACCACTGGCACCCGATCTCGATGGGCCGTGCCCCGGCCGCCTTCCGAATCCCTCAGAACCAGACGTTCTGGTACTAGGTAGCCGGTGGGGTCTACCGTGTGTGGTCCGGGTGCCCGTTTCACCCGGGCAAAGGTTCGGTCGCGAGCCTGTCTCGCTCAGGCAAGCTCGGCTGGTGTGGCGGGCGGATTGGGGTTGCGTGAAGTTAACATAACGGCCCTTATCAGACCCAGTTTCCCGAGAATTCGCCGCCGCAGCGGCCCAAAACCCGGGTTGATCCGATCCAGCTTGCCGCACGCGATCGGCGCTCGGACGTGGCGGAGTGGTCACGAGGACGGGGCCGGCGGCGAGGCCGACGAAACCGGCTTGCCTACCACCGATGCTCGCTGTCCGCCTTGCTGCTGGTCCGCCTGTTGGGCCGCCTGCGCCTCGGACTCCCAGCGACGCAGCAACTCAGCCCGCTGCTTCAGCTGCTCGGCAACCACCGGCCGCAGCTGCTCGATGAGTTCCGGAACGTGGCTGACGATCCGCTCGCCTTCGATGTAGACACCAATACGGCGGTACCGCTGATAACGTTCCTCAAGGAGTTCGTCTACCGGCTTGCCCACCAGCTGCCGTAGGTAGCGGATCAAGTAGGTGCGGACTGTGTTCGCCATTTCGCGATAGTCGCGGTGGGCACCACCGGGCGGCTCGGGGATGACATCGTCGATGACACCGAGACGGTGCAGGTCGCGTGATGTCAGCTTCAGCGCCTCAGCAGCCTTCGCAGCATGTTCCGGCGCACCGTCCTTCCACAGAATCCCGGCGCAGCCCTCCGGACTGATCACCGAATACCACGCGAACTCCAGCATCCCGACCCGGTCCGCAACCCCGATGCCCAGCGCGCCGCCCGACCCTCCTTCCCCGATCACGACCGTCACGATCGGTGTCCGAAGCCGGGCCATCTCCATCAGGTTCACGGCAATCGACCGCGCCTCGCCACGTTCCTCAGCCCCGATCCCCGGATAGGCCCCTGGGGTGTCGATGAACGTGATAACGGGCAGGCCAAATTTCTCGGCCAGCTTCATCTTGTCCAGCGCCTTGCGGTAGCCCTCCGGATGGGCACACCCCCAGAAGCATTCCTTTTTCTCCGGAAGGGATCGCCCCTTCTGCTGGCCGATCAGCATGACCCGGTATTCGGAGATGCGAGCAAAGCCAGTGATGATGGCACGGTCGTCACCGAAGTACCGATCGCCGTGCAGCTCCAGGAAGTCGTCAAAGACCAGGTCGATGTAGTCACGTGTTTGAGGCCGGTCGGGATGGCGGGCAACCTGGATGATTTCCCACGGGGTGAGTTTGCTGTAGATTTCTCGTTTCAGGCGCGTGAGTTCGCGGCGCAGCTTGCGGATTGCCGCCGGATCGGGCTCCGCACTGCTTTCCAGGGCCGCAAGCTTCGCCTCCAGTTCCTGGATCGGACGGTCAAAGGCGAGTCGAGAATCCGGGCCGCTCATGTTTGCTTCGCTGCGTTCAGCCTTGCGCCGGCCGGCACGGCCAACGGGGCGGGACAGCCTAACCGCTGACGTCGTGCCAATTGTACCGTTGCCGCAGAGGCTGCATAGCCCGGATCTGGCCTACCTCACGTCGCCGCCAACACGCCGCCCACCGGAACACGCCACCTACTCGGCCGCTGTCGGCTCCTTCACCCATAACGCGACCTTCTGAAACATCTGCAGGAATTCGCGCATCGACTGAGGGCGTTTGGCCGGGTCCTTTTCCAGCAGCTGCATCACCAGGTTGTCCATGAGTTCGGTCACATTCGGGTTGAACGTCCTCACCGGCCGCGGCTTCTCGTGGATTTGCTTGTACAAGAGAGCTGCAGGACTATCGGCCCGGAACGGCGGCCGCCCGGTGAGCATCTCGTAGATCGTGCAACCGAAGCTGTAGATGTCGGCTCGCTGGTCCACTCGTTGCCCGCGAATCTGCTCAGGCGCCATGTAGCTGCGCGTGCCCTGCACCTTGCGCGACCGCCGAAACAGTCCAGCCAGAAAGCCGCCCATTCGCTCGGCCAGCGCGAAATCGATGAGCCGCACATCGCCAGAGCCGGCTACCAGCAAGTTCGTTGGCTTGACGTCCTTGTGCACAAAGCCCTTCTCGTGCAGGTAATCCAGGGCACTCGCCGCCTGCTCGATGATCTTGCGTGCCTGCTGATGCACGACCGGATGCTTGCGGATGATGCGAACGGCAAGGTTCACCGACGGGAAAAGCTCCATGATCAGGTGCGGCGCTTCCTTGTCAGGGAAATACTTGTACGTCTTGACGATGTAGGGATGGCTGAGCTGCATTCCGACCTTGGCCTCGTTGGCCAGAAGCCGGCGATGCAGCGGATCGCGGGCAGCCTCCGGCAGCAGCACCTTCAGCGCGTACCGCCGCCCGCTGTAGACGTCCTCGGCTTCCCAGATCTGACTGTGCTGACCGGTCTGGATCAGGTTGACCAGCCGGTAGCCGTTAAGGATAACTGCATCATCTGACACTGGCTTCTCCCGTCGTCACCCACTGCGGCGACCGCTGACGTCGGGCCAAGCGTTCATCAAAACTATACACCGCCGGTAGGGTTGTTCCGCAGCAACACCACATCGGCTCAGTCGCCGCCTGCGAACCGCTCCGCCATCTCCGAGGCCATCCGGTCGCATTCCTCGTTTTCCGCATGGCCGCTGTGGCCACGAACGAACTCGTAGTGCAACTCATGCTTGGCCAGTAACTCGTCAAGCCGCCGCCAGAGGTCCTCGTTCTTGATCGGGGCACGCTTGCCCTTGACCTTCCTTGCCCACCCGGCCGCCTTCCACTTCGCTAGCCACTCGCTCAAGCCCTTCGCCACGTACTGGCTGTCGGTCACCAGCCGCACCCGACAGGGCTGTTTCAGCGCTTCCAGACCGCGGATCACCGCCATCAACTCCATCCGGTTGTTTGTCGTGTGCGGCTCACCGCCCGCTGCCCGCTTCTCCCGTCCGGACCGCGGGTGGCGCAGGATGAAAGCCCATCCGCCCGGCCCAGGGTTGCCCTTGCAAGCTCCGTCGGTGAACAGGATCACCTCGGGCTTCTCCGACCACTTTGTGCCCGCGCGACGTTTGGCCACAGCACCTCACCTCCCCCTCGCTCAGCTTGCCCGCAGTTTCGGACCATGTCAACGCATGGTACCGGATCGGAGCGGTCCAGGCTGAGGGGGTTCGAGGAAGGCCGCAGACCGGTTCGGTCAGGACCGTGCGGCGCGCGCGACCGTCTCTTGCACACGATTGCGGCGAACCGCAAGCTGCCCGCCCATGGTGTGGTTCTTCCCCAATGGCAACGGTCCGGCATCCTGGGTGCGTTACGATTAAAGGCGGCTGCAGTTCTGGTGAGCGCAGGCCGAGCCGAAACCCGGTGGTGGTGAGCACCTGACCGATGGGGAACCCGGCAAAGGAACGGGCAAAGGCGCTAAAGAAAGCGCGGAAGGCTGAGCTGAAGGCGGCCAAGAAACGAGCCAAGCAGCAGGCCGCTTCGGTCGAGGCCGAAGCCAACAGCGAGAAGGCGCGCGAGGAGGACCTGGCCAGGGAACAACTGCGGCTTCATCGCTGGCGGCTCTGGGCTGCCATCGCAGGGGTCTGCATCGCGCTCATCGGTCTGGTCCTTCGGATCTTGTCGCTCGTTATCGAGTAGTCATCCGTCGGTTGCGGAGCGCGAACGATGAGATTCAGCCTGGCGCGTTTGACGATGTCGATTATCTCCGCGTTCATGCTCTTGGTAACCGTCTCCCGGCTAGCGGCCGCCGAACTGCCGCGCGCGAAACCAGAGGACGTGGGGCTCGACCCGGCGAAGCTTGCTGAGATCGCCCGGGTCTGCCAGAAGGCGGTTGACGAAGGTCTATCGTCCGGTGCGGTGGTCGGCATCGTGCGCCGTGGCCACATCGCCTATCTGGAAGCGTTTGGCTACCGTGACCTGCGAGCGCGCGTGCCGATGACGACCGACACGCTCTTCCGCATCTTCTCCATGACCAAGCCGATCACGACCGTCGCCGCCATGACATTGTGGGAAGAGGGCAAGCTCGGTCTGGACGATCCGGTCGAAAAGTACGTCCCTGAGTTCCGGTCGGCGAAGGTCTGGGCGGGTCGGACACCGAAGGGCGAGATGATGCTCGTGGATCCGCTTCGTCCCATGACGATTCGCGACCTGATGCGGCACACGTCCGGACTGACCTACGGCTTCTACGGCGACACGGAAGTGGACCAGATGTACATGGACGCAAAGCTGCTGGATCTGAAAAGCAACTCTCGTGAGCTGGTGCGCAAGGTTAGTCGCTTCCCCCTGCTCTACCACCCCGGCGATCGCTGGCGGTACAGCATCGGCGTGGACGTGCTCGGCTACATCGTCGAACAGCTTTCCGGCAAGCCTCTGGACGAGTTCATGAAGGAGCGGCTTTTTGGCCCGCTGGACATGCGTGACACCGATTTCTACGTACCGCCGGAGAAGCTGGACCGCTTCGCCGTCAATTACGGTGTCAGCTACTCGGGAAAGCTCGTCCCGGTGGATGAGCCGCAGAAGAGTCCGCTACGGCAGCGCCCGGGGCTACTTTCCGGCGGTGGCGGCTTGATCTCCACAGCGCGCGACTACCTGCACTTCTGTCAGATGTTGCTCAACGGCGGCGAGCTGTTTGGGCATCGGGTTCTGCGCGCCGAGACCGTGGCCCAGATGACCAAGAACCAGCTTCCCAAACACATCCGCCACATCGCCATCGCGCAACCTCGCGACGGCTTCGGCTTCGGGCTCGGATTCTACGTCGTCGTAAAGGAAAGCCGGTGGGATCCAGCGGCCGTGGTGGGCGAATACGGTTGGGCCGGCGCAGCCAGCACGCACTTCTGGATCAGCCCCAAGCATGAGCTGGCCGTCGTGGTGCTGCAACAGCGTATGCCTTACACCGACAAGCTGGCTCGTGCCATCAAGCCGATTGTCTATGATGCGATCCGGGACTGACCGGCGACAGCCGTTACGGATCCAGCCCGCCCTTGAGCTTACGGCCCTTTTGCGGTGCCCTACCCTGCTCTTGCTGGAGCCGCTTCAAGTACTCGGCCACCGCCTGCTCTTCTTCCTGGCGCTGTGCTGCTTCGATAGCCTCTCGGCGCGACAGCCTCAGCCGCCTCTGTTCCGGCTGGATTTCCAGCACCGTCACAGGAATCTCCTCTCCGACCTCGACCACCTCCGAGGGGCGCGTCACGTGGTGGGGGGCCAGCTCGGAGATGTGGACAAGGCCTTCCAGACCGGGCTCAAGCTCGACAAACGCGCCGTACTCGGTCAACCGGGTCACGCGACCGCGTGCCAGCGAGCCCGGGGGATACTTGGTCAGAGCCTTCTCCCACGGGCTGGGCTCCAGTCGCTTCAAGCTCAAGCTCACCTTTCCCTGCTCGCGGTCTACCTTCAGCACCTGGACCTCGACCTCATCGCCCGGGCGAACCACGTCCTCAGCCCGCTGAACCCGGTACCAGCTCAGCTCACTCATCGGAATCAGGCCGTCCAGGCCCCCTAGGTCGACGAACACGCCAAACTCCCGCACTGCCCGCACCCTGCCCCTTCGGACCTGTCCTTCCTGCAGCTCCGCCAGCAATCGCTTCCGCGCCTCCTCACGCTCACGTTCCAGCAGCTTCCGGCGGCTGAGAACCAGGCTTTGCTGGGACCGCCGGACTTCCAGCACCTCGCAGCGGAGCGTTTGCCCCACGAACTGGCCTAGGTCTTCGACATGTTCCAGTGCAACCTGGCTGGCCGGAATGAACGCTCGCACACCACTGACCGATCCTTCCAAGCCCCCGCGATTCTGGCCCGTGATCCGCACATCCAGCACGGTGCCTGGATGCACCGTATCCCAATCGAACAGTTCCGCCGCGCCGGGCACGCGCAGCAGGTACAGCCCCTCGTTCGGGTCAAATGCTTCCACGATCAGCTCCACGCGCTCGCCTACCATCGGGGGCCGTTCGAACTGTGCCTTAGGCACGACTCCCTGATCGCGGTCACCGATGTCGACAAATACGTCCTCCTCACCCACCGAGACGACCGTGCCGGTGACCTTGCCGGTCAGCGTCTGCTCCCGGACCGGCCGCATCTCGGCCGCCATCTGGTCGGCCAGATCCTCGTCGCTCAGCGCGGCGAGCATCCGCTCGATCTCCGCTTCTTCCTCGTCGTCCAGCACGATGTGCGGACCCCGGCGTCGGAACGGCTGCTCGGCACTACCCGACGACGGCGGCTGTGGCACGGTCCCGGCACCGCCTTGTTCGCTCGACGGCTGACCCTCCTGGCCGGATGCCGCGTTCGGCTCGCCGGCAGGTTCCTGAGCGGTCTCTGGCCGTTCCGGCTGCTTGTTCAGATCCTCAGAACTGCTCATCACCACACTCTCCCACGGCTCCCCCACACGGGCCGGTCCTGGACGAGTACACTAAGTAGCTTCTGGTTCCTCAGAATCCTAGCTGCTCGCGGTGACGGTGGCAAAAACGCCCGTGTCCTTGATCCGAACTGAGGTCGTATGCCGCTAAGCGGAAAAGAATGCCCGAGGAGTGCCTGAACGATGGCCAGCCGTACACGAAAGACTGCTCCTATACCCATTGACGACGAAGCGGCCCTTCAGCGTGTGATGAAATTGATGGCAATTCCAGGACCACCGGGCAAGGAAGCGGCCGTGATGGAAGCGATCTGCGCAGAGTTGCGAGCTGTGGGGCTCAGCGACCGTGACTGGAGCTTTGACGACGCACACCGGAGGTGTGGCTTCGGGGAGATCGGCAACCTGATCGTGCACCTTCCCGGAACTCGCGACGAGCCCACGCGGCTACTGATGGCTCACGTCGATACCGTGCCGCTCTGCGTGGGAGCCAGGCCGCAGGTCAGGGGGCGATTCGTGGTGAATTCGAACCCGGAGTCAGGACTTGGGGCCGACAACCGCTCGGGCGCGGCGGCCATCCTGACTGCGCTGATCGAGCTGCTGCAGCAGCGGCTTGACCACCCGCCGGTGACGTTCCTCTGGGTGGTACAGGAAGAGATTGGCCTGGTCGGATCACGGTACGTGGCGGTAGACCGCTTGCAGCGGCCAAGGCTTTGCTTCAACTGGGACGGTGACGAACCAGGCCGGGTCACGATCGGGGCGATCGGAGCCAGGCGATTCACGGTTGAGATCCGTGGTGTCGCCAGCCATGCCGGCGTGGCGCCGGAGAAAGGTGTCAATGCCCTGGTGGTTGCATCGCTGGCCGTGGCGGAGCTTCAGCGCAAAGGCTGGCACGGACTGGTCCGCAAAGGCAAGAAGGAGGGGCGCGCCAACTTGGGGGTGGTTGAGGGGGGCAAAGCGACGAACATCGTGATGGACAGATTGCGCATCGAAGGAGAGCTCCGTAGCCATGACCGCGGCTTCCAGCGGACGATGGCTGCTGCGTACAAGGACGCGTTCCGCACCGCATGCACTCGAGTACGCTCAGTCGACGGCAAACAGGCAAAGGTAACGTTCCGAGACGTCGAAGCGTACCGTCCGTTTAGGCTCGATGAGAACGAGCTGTCGGTGCGGGCAGCATGTGGCGCAGTTCGGCAGCTCGGCTTGGAGCCGGAACTGTACATTGCCAACGGCGGCCTGGATGCCAACAGCATGGCGCGGCATGGTCTGCCCACCGTAACGCTCGGCGCCGGCCAACGCAACGTCCACACCGTCAACGAGCGCATGCACATTCCCTCGTTTCACAGGGCCTGTCGCATCGCGCTGCGGCTAGCCACGGCGCGGCAGCAAGAGCTCCTCGGCGTCTGAAGCGCAGCCTCCTTCCCTACTGGCGGGTGGTTCAACCGCGACGCCGATGGGCCCCGCGGAGGCCGGTAAGAGGGGGAGCAGAGCGGGCAGTGATTGAACGTGTGCCGTCGGTGTCTTCTCGCCCGCCGTTCAGGAGCCAGCACGCGAAGTGGACAGCTCCTACCGGGTGCGCTGCGTCCAGGTACGCAAGCAGTTGCTGCACTGGTACCCGACGCGATTGCCCGACCGCACACCAGTCGGGTATCCGTCGCCACCACACGCCATGCATCGAGAGCGGGAGTCGAGCAGAGCTGCACCACATGAGGCCCCGGCCATTGCGCCGATCAGCATCCCGCCAAGCCCGGCGAGGCTGCCCAGGGCCGCTCCCAGCACGCCTCCCACGGCTGCGCCCACGGGCGAATCGTCCCGGCCGTAATACGCACGCGTCGACCACCGCCGGCCACACCCTGGGCAGCGGTAAAACGCGCGGCCTTCGCTGACGCGGTGAGCCGTCACGGACCGATCGCAGTTGTAGCAGGTGCTCTGTTGTGCCACCGGCAACTTCCTCCCGTAGCAGTCCCCATCAGTGAAGGCTCCGGCAGAAACCTACCCTACGTACGGAACAGCTCGGCAAGTCCTGACACCGGAAGACCCGCGTGCATTGGGCAGGCCAGCACGGACTGGTGCGGGGCCCGATGATAGCAACAAGGCCGCTCTCGCCTGCTCCGCGTAAGGGAATCCACCGCCGTCGGTTACGGACTCGCCTAAAATAGCGTGCAACACGACTCACCGTGAGGCGACCGCGATGAGAAAGGTTCTATCGCTACTGTCACTCGCCGTTGCTGGTCTTGGCCTGCCGTGGGCGCTTGCCATCGTGCACGTCCCGGCTGCTTCGCAGTCTGAGCTGTGGGCTGAATACGTCGGCGTGTCAGGTCCCGGTGTTGGCAAGCACGTAGTCCTGATTTCGGGTGACGAAGAGTACCGGTCCGAGGAGGCTCTGCCCGCACTTGCGCGGGTCCTGGCCAAGCGGCACGGCTTCCGGTGTACGGTCCTGTTTGCGATCAATCCGGAAACCGGTACTGTTGATCCGAACTACGTCAGCAACATCCCCGGTCTGCATCACCTCGATGATGCCGATCTGATGGTCATCTTCACGCGGTTCCGTGACTTGCCTGATGACCAGATGGCGCACATTGACCGGTATCTCCGCTCAGGGCGTCCGGTCATTGGTCTGCGCACCGCGACGCACGCCTTCCGCATCCGCCGCAAGGACAGCCGCTATCGGCACTACGACTTCCGCTACAAGGACGGTCCCTGGGAAGGCGGCTTTGGTCGCCGCGTGCTGGGCGAGACCTGGATTGCCCATCATGGCCGCCACGGGCGGGAAAGCACACGCGGGATCATCGCGCCGGGAGCCGAGAACCACCCGATCGTGCGGGGGATCCGCGACGGAGACATCTGGGGACCAACGGACGTGTACCGCGTCCGGCTACCCCTGCCGGGCGACAGCAAGCCGCTGGTTCTGGGCCAGGTGCTGGCCGGCATGACACCAGATGCACCACCAGTTTCCGGGCCGAAGAACGATCCGATGATGCCGATCGCGTGGACGAAGAGCTACGAGATTGAGCCCGGGCATCGGGGCCGTGTGTTTACGACAACCATGGGCGCCTCGGTCGACCTGGTCAGTGAAGGCTTGCGCAGGCTATTGGTCAATGCGGTGTACTGGGCGGTGGGCCTGGAGGATCAGATTCCTGAGCGGGCTGACGTTCGTTTTGTGGGCAGGTACGAGCCGACGTTTTTTGGCTTTGGCAAGTTCCGGAAGGGGTTGAAGCCGTCCCAGTTTTGAGCTGATCGCCAAACCACCACAGCACGATCCACTCAAACGGTCGTTTCAACCACGTGCTGATTGCCTGTCGTCCCGGATATGGCTTGACGAGGATGGCCTTTAGGCCCAGGAGCTTGCCGACCATGACGTCGGCAAAGAGCTGGTCCCCCACGATGGCGACCTCGTCTGGAGCCAACGCCAACGCCTCCAGCGCGCGACGCGTCCGCCATGGAAACGGCTTTGCTGCGCGGGCGACGCAGGGCAGCTCAAGTGAGGCTGCGATGTGCTGACTGCGTTTCCGTCGCGCGTTGGTGACCAGGTGCAGCCGCACGCCGGCGTCCGCAAGCGCGCGGAGCCAGCGCCGCACCTCCTCTGGCACGGACCAGCCGCCGTGTGGCATCAGCGTGCAATCGATATCGATGAGCAGCCCACGAACGCCCAGCTCTTCGGCCAGTTCGGGCGTCAGGTCGGTGACATGTTCCAGGACCAGGTCCGGTCGCAATAGCTTCGCCACGCCCATGCCCTAACGGTTCGCGCGCTGCAGTCGTTGGGCCAGCGCCTCAACCAGCGGCTTCATGAAGAATTGCCGCTCCAGCTCCAGGTGCACGGGCAGGCCGTGGGAGCGCAATCGAGCTGCCGTGACCGGGCCGACTGCGGCAACCACCGTGCGGTTCAGCAATTCTGGCAAGCGACCTTGCATGCCAGCTGCATGGGCCACGTCGACGACGCGGTCCACCTGGGGCGCGCTGGTGAAGGCAATCGCATCCACGCGCCCCAACTCGATGCTCTCCAACAACCGCAGCACCTCCCGGTCCTCGCTCGCCGCTGCGTAGCGGTACGGCGCAACGGTGTAGACTTCCGCGCCTTTGGCCTTCAGGAAGCCGGTCAGCTTCTCGTTGGGGTCCTGGCCGTAGAGTTGGACACCGATGCGGCGTCCGGCGAGGTTCTCGTGCTGAAGCGTCTCGATGAGCCCGTCGGTCGTTGGCCGCTTGGCGGGCAGGTCCGGTCGTAGCCCCAGGTTGATCAGGGCTCGCGCCGGTTTGGGGCCGCGCGTGATCTTGCGCACGTGCAGCAGCGACTCGACGAACCGCTCCTCGTTTCCCGTCCGTTGCGCGTGCGCGAACAGACGCCTTACCCCCTCACCCGTCAAGAAAATGACGTCCTCGAAGCCCCGCTCATAGAGCCGCTCCAACCAGCCGCGCACGTTCTCCTCGTCCTCAGTGTCGACGATCGTAACCAGCGGGCACCGCAGCGGCGTTCCACCGTGCTGTTCGATCAGCCGAGCCAATTCGTCCAGCTCGCGGTTCTCCGCCAATGCAATCGTCTTACCACGAAGAGGCTGCGTGGTCGTCTGCTCCGCCACGGCCGTCACTCCTTCGGTCTGCCACCATGGAAGAGGGGCACATTCACTGATTCTAACGCTGCACGGTCCGGGGTACAGCACAGTCCCGGTTAACGGTTCGTAGAATTCAGCGGTTTACGCCGCACCGGGAGCGATGATGCGCCTGTTACGTACGGTGCAACTGGTAACGCTAGGCCTCTGGGTTGGCTCGGGCCTGTTCTTTTCGTACGTTGTCGCGCCGCATGTGTTCCATTTGTTCACCGAGCGCTTGCTGACAGAACCCCAGGAGGGGCTACCTGCGCTGGACGAACGCATCGGTCGTCGTCTGGCGGGGATGACGGTCGGGGCCATCTTCCCCGACTACTTCTGGACCCAAGTGGTGCTCGGTGGTCTGGCGCTTGCAAGTACTGCCGGCCTGCTGGTTGGCACGGGCAGAGCCTCGGGCCGATCGCTGACCGTTCAGGCGACTCTGTTGGGTGTCGCTGTTGCGGCGCTTGCCGTGCAGCTGGTCTGGGTATTCCCGCGCAGCGAGGTGGTGCTGGCTGAGGTACATCGTCTGGAGCTGGCCGGTAAGCTGACCGAGGCCGACCAGCTCCGACGGACTTTTGCTCGCTGGCATGGCATCAGTCAACTGCTTAACCTGACAACGCTGGCCGGTGCCGGGCTGACGCTTGTGCTGGCGGCCTGGCAGGCCGCTGCACCGTCGGCGTCAGAATCGGTTCAGGGCGATACCGCACTGCGGTCGTCTGCTCAGGTGGAGGACGGCTGAGATGGAGATCCTGCAGTTGAACCACGTGGCCATCCATGTGCAAGACGTCGAGCGAAGCTGTGCCTTCTACCGCGATGTGCTCGGGCTGAAGCAGATCGAGCGGCCCGCATTCAGTTTCCCCGGCGCCTGGTTCTCGCTGGGACCGGGCCAGGAGCTACACATCATCGGCGAGGCTGAGCGGCCGTCGCAAGGAGGGCCACGGAGCAACCACTTTGCGCTCCGGGTGCCTTCGATCCGGCAGGCCGAAGAAGAGCTACGCAGGAAGGGGATTGCATTTCAGGGGCCGTGGCAGAGACCGGATGGAGCATGGCAGATGTTCCTTGCCGACCCGGATGGCCATTTCATCGAGCTGTGCGAGCTACCCGAGCCGACGCCACAGTCTTAGTCAGGAGCCGTCAATGCCGCACACACATGAGCCTGACTTCGACCAATTCCTTCAGCTCGTGCGTCGCCACCCTGAGTGCACCGTTGTGCCTGTCTGGCGGCGGTTGACTGGCGACGGCCTCACGCCCGTGACCGCCTATCGGCTGCTGGAAGGGAGCGGTCAGCGGCCTGGTTTTCTGTTTGAGAGCGTGGTGGGCGGTGAGCGCGTGGGACGGTATAGCTTCGTGAGCACGGCGCCGGTGCTGACGCTCGCGTACCGCGGCGACGCGCCGTCGGTTGCGTTCGCTGACGATGCGTCTGCCGATCTGTTTCTGGACGCACAACTGCCGCGGCTTCTGGAGCAGCTTCCGCCGGACCCGCTCGGCGGGCTGAAGGCGGTGATGCTCCGCTTGCGCGGTCCGCACCTGCCGGGTATGCCGCGGTTCCTGGGGGGAGCTGTCGGCTACGTAGGCTATGACGTAGTTCGGCAGTACGAGCCGCTGGGCCGCGGCCCGGAGGACGACCGCGGGCTGCCCGACCTGGTGTTCGGCTTCTATGATCGGATGATCGTCTTTGACCACATCCAGAAGACGATTCTGGTGGTGGCCCATGCGCATTTGCCGCCGCCCGAGGGCCGCACGTTTGAGCGGCTGCGAAACTGTTACGAGCGTGCGGCAGAAGCGGTGGATGTGCTGGTCGACCGCATCTGCAGCTCGCCGCCGTGGCTTGCGCCCGTGGATGCGCCGCAGAGCCCGGAGGTGAACTGGCCGTTCCGCTCGAACTTCAGCCGCGAGCGGTTCGAGGAGGCAGTGCGGCGGTGCAAGGAGTACATCGTGGCGGGGGACATTTTCCAAGTGGTAATCAGCCAACGGCTGGAGGCCGACACGCGTGCTACCCCGTTTGACATCTACCGTGCCCTTCGCGTGGTCAATCCGAGCCCGTTCATGTTCTACCTTGACCTCAACGACTGCTACCTCGTGGGTGCGTCACCGGAGATCATGGTCCGCGTGGAAGACGGCTGGATCACGACCAGGCCACTGGCCGGCACCAGGCCCAGGGGTGCTACTGAGGAGGAGGACCGTGCCTTAGAGCGAGAGTTGCTCGCGGACGAGAAGGAACGGGCTGAGCATGTGATGCTGGTCGATCTTGGCCGCAACGACGTGGGCCGGGTTGCTCAGTACGGCACGATCGAGCTGAGCGATGTGATGACGGTCGAGCGGTACAGCCATGTGATGCACATCACGTCGAACGTCTGCGGCCGTTTGCGGCCGGAGTTGCACGCGGTCGACGCCCTGCGCGCGTGCCTGCCGGCGGGCACCGTCAGCGGCGCGCCGAAGGTGCGGGCCATGCAAATCATCGACGAACTGGAACCGCATCGGCGTGGCCCGTACGCCGGGGCTGTCGGCTACGTTGACTTTACGGGCAACATGGACACGTGCATCGCGCTGCGCACCATGGTGATCGCCTCCGGACGGGTCTACGTCCAGGCAGGGGCAGGCATCGTCCATGACAGCGTGCCAGCACGCGAGTACGAGGAGACGCTTAACAAGGCAAAAGGCATGCTCAAGGCGATCGAGCTTGCCGAACGCTACATCACACAGGCTGCCTCCACACAGCGATAGCAACTGGCCCGTCCCTTCAGGACGCAGCCGCCTCCTGAGCAGTTCGGGTCTCCCCGAGTCCGCCGCGCTCGCTGTGCCCCGGCTGACCACCGAGACCGCTGCGGCCCACGGAGCTGTCGGATCCCGGTGACCGCGCAATCCCCCCCAACTTCCCCATTCCGATTTTCTTGACGCCGAATCTGGTAAAACTAGAATCAAATGGGTCTTCCGGCCTGCCGGCATGTCGCCATGGGACGAGGACTGTGATGAAGTGCAAGTACTGCAACAAGCCCGCGACCATTCACATTACGGAAATCATCGAAGGCACGCCGCAGGAGTTCCATCTGTGCGATGAGCATGCCCGCGAGCACATCGCCTCCGGACCGGCCGCACCCTCCAAGCCGAAGCAGCCGCAGGAGCACATGGCTGCGCTGGCGGCGGCGTCGTCGACCGGGGACCTGTCCCGGTTGGATGCCCAGGCCTGTCCAGCTTGCGGGATCACTTTTCGGGAGTTCCGCCAGAGCGGCCGCCTGGGCTGTGCGCACGACTACGAAGCGTTCAAGCAGGAGCTGCTCCCGCTCATTGAGAACATCCACGGAGCAACGCAGCACTGCGGAAAAGTGCCGAGCGGGGCGCCGGAGACCATCGCGCGCACATCACAGCTCTTGCACCTGCGCCGCCAGCTCAAGGAGGCGATCGAGCGCGAAGACTATGAACGGGCGGCTGAGCTGCGCGATAAAATTCGAGATCTTGAGGGAGACGTCTGACGATCCGCGGCGCGCGGCGTGAGCCGGCCCGAGGAAGTTAGCCCGAGGAACTGTACCGTGGCGATGGACTTGCTCGACCAGCTGTGTCACACAATCTGCTCCTGGCTTCAAGGCACGGGGCCCGAGTCGGACATCGTCATCTCAAGCCGCGTTCGTCTTGCCCGCAACCTGATCCGCTACCCGTTTACCAGCCGGGCGACTGAGCAGGACAAGCGAGAAATTTTTGGTTTCGTGCGCGATCGACTCCGGTCGCTGGAGCTGACCCGGGAGTTCCACATTCTGGCCGTGGACGAACTGCCTGAAACCGACCGCCAGTTCCTGGTCGAGCGGCAGCTGATCAGCCGCGAGCTGCACAACGGATCGGGACCTCGGGGCGTCGCGTTCGACAGCAGTGAAACCGCAAGCCTGATGATCAACGAGGAGGATCACCTGCGTCTGCAAGTGATGCAGAGCGGTCTGGCGCTGCGCGAGGCCTGGGACCGAGCCAACGCCCTGGACGACGCGCTCGATTCGGTCATCGATTTCGCCTATCATCCCGAATTCGGCTACCTGACCGCTTGCCCGACGAACGTCGGCACGGGCCTGCGAGCCAGTGTCATGCTACACCTACCCGCACTGGCGATGACCAAACAGATGGACAAGGTTGTCATGGCCATGGAGAAGATGGGGCTGGCGGTGCGCGGTCTCTTTGGCGAAGGCAGCCAGCCGTCCGGTGACTTCTACCAGATCTCCAATCAGGTGACACTGGGCCGCAGTGAGGAGGACATCATCGAAGAGATTTACAGCGTTATCCCGAAGCTGATCCAATACGAACGCCGCGCCCGGGAGGCGCTGCTGTCTGAGAGTCGCAACGAGCTGCAGGACAGCGTCAGCCGTTCGCTGGGCATCCTGGGCAGCGCCCACACGATCACGTCCGAGGAGACCATGTACCACCTTTCGCGCGTGCGACTGGGCATTGCCCTGGGCTTGATCGATCTGCCCACACAGACAGTGAACAAACTCTTCATGCAGACGCAGCCGGCCCACTTGCAAAAGCTGCAACGTCAGGAACTCTCCGGGCAGGAACGCAACATCGTTCGCGCCGCCCTGCTCCGTCAGCGGCTGGCCAGCGCCAACCAGAACTGACCCCCACACGTGCCGACCGTGTCTGCCGCCGGTCTGCTGACACTCCAAACCCCCCTAGGATGGCTGGCCGCCCGCATTGTGCCCGAGGGTGTTACTCGGCTGAGCTTGGGCCATGCGACCCGCGCTCGGGCAATCGAAGCGGTGGCCGGGACCACAGGGAGAGCTGTGGCCGCCACGGCGGCCGCGGCAGGCCGCGTCCAGACGACGGCGCGGCTGCTTGAGGAGTTGCTCGAGCGGTATTTCGCTGGCGAGTCGGTGTGCTTCGATCCCGTGGCAGTTGTGCTCCGATTGCCCCCGTTCACGACGACCGTGCTGACGGCCTGCCGCGCAATTCCGTTCGGGCGCACCACGACGTACGGACAACTGGCCGCTGCTATCGGCCACCCGCGAGCTGCGCGTGCGGTGGGCCAGGCGCTGGCACGGAATCCGGTGCCGTTAATCGTCCCATGCCACCGCGTGCTTGCCGGTAACGGCCGACTCGGCGGGTTCACGAGTCCGGGCGGTGTGGAGCTAAAGCGGGCCTTGCTGGCGCTAGAGGGCGTGCGGTTCGAGTAGTGGACTACGTCGCGGTTGTGACCATCTTTGCCGGCGCGTCCGCCCGCTATAGCTCACGCGCTGTACCAGCGACGGCTGCCCGTTTCGGGGGCCCACTACGGTAGTTGGTTCCACCGTCTACTTCGTCGCATCGGGGGCAGTAGGCGGCCGTCGTCACGATGCTGGCCGACCCACGCATGCGTGGGATTGGCGGGCGGTGTTGCTGCGCGCGGAGCTAGCGAAGTGGAGAGAGGCGCAAAAAGTGTGCCCCGCGCGAGGGGGACGCGGGGCACCGTCGGGGAGGGGTCGAAGGGCAGCTTGTAAATACGCCGGGAGGGATTCGAACCCCCAACCTTCGGATCCGTAGTCCGATGCTCTATCCAGTTGAGCTACCGGCGCACCGTGCAGTATGCGTCATGCCTCAGGTCGGGGCTCTTCGCTTCTATTGTATCACCCGACCAAGCCGCGGTGGCAAGAGCCGTCGGGGACAACCAACCCAACGGGCGTTCCCGCCGCGGCTCACTACTATTTAACCGACCTTCGCCAGCGAAGGCAAGTCCCCTTGGGGCTCGCTTCAACCGCCCGAGTCGCTACCCATGGAACGCCGCGTGATGATGGGGGCAGGCTGGCGATGGCGGCACCAACCCACAGCGCTTGTTGTGACCCGGCGGGCGACGGGTCATAATTGAACAGGCTGCTCAGTGGGCATTCCGCCCCCGGTTGCCAACTCGTGTTGAGGGCAGCAAGTGACCACTCGCAGAGGAGGTGTTCGATGGGCTCAAGTCATAGCCGGCTCTGGCTGACCAGCTCGATCGTTGTCTGCGCAACCGTGTCGCTGGGGCTTGGCGCGGGCGCGGCCGTTGCTCAGCAGCGTACGGCCGACGAGCAACCGTCCGAGCACGCCGTGGCCCAGCTGCGTCGCATGATTGAGCACGCCAAGCAGCGGGTCTACCCGGCGCTGGTGTTTCTGAAGCCGATCCAGGAGGACATCGAGTCGGGAGAAACGCGCAAGCGCGAGGTGCTTGGTTCTGGCGTGATCATCACCCCGGACGGACTCGTGGTCACGAATCACCACGTGGTCGAACACGCCGTTGAAATCAGGGCGGTGCTGTCGGACCGCCGTCAGTTGCCCGCGAAGCTACTCGGGAAGGATCCGGAGACGGACCTGGCTCTGCTGCAACTGGAAGGGCTGCGCCCGGATGAGCAGCTGCCCTATGCTGAATTCGCCGATTCAGACCGACTCAGCTCAGGCGACTTCGTCATGGCCATGGGCAGCCCGTTCGGCTTCGAACGATCGATCTCGCTGGGCATCGTCTCCAACACGCGCCGCTACATGGGGTTCGAAGGACGGTACGTCTTCAACACTTTCATCCAGACCGATGCTGCGATCAACCCGGGCAACTCCGGTGGGCCACTGGTCGATGTGTACGGCCGAGTCGTCGGAATCAACACGCTCGCGTTACGCGGCGGCGATGGCATCGGCTTTGCAATCCCATCGAACACAGTCCGCGACGTCGTACAACGGCTCCGCCGGGACGGCCGGGTCATCCGGGCGTACACGGGGTTGCGGTTGCAGCCGCTGCGTGACTTCCGCAGCAACACATTCGTCGACTCCGACGTCGGCGTCCTGGTGCGCGATGTTGCCCAGGCGTCTCCTGCCCAGGAGGCGGGGATCCGGCCCGGCGATCTGCTGGTGGCCGTGCGGGGCGAAACAGTCACAGCCACTTACGTCGAGGACCTGCCGGCTGTGGAACGGCTCCTGGCCGATTTGCCCATCGGCGAGTCGGTGGAGTTGACTATCCGGCGAGGCAGCGAGAACCTTACCGTCACGCTGGTACCCGAGGAACGGGGCTCGCTGGACCTGGCTTACTTCGAGTGCAAGCGGTGGGGGTTCACCGCCAAAGAGTACAACGAGTTCTCCGAGCCTACGCTCTCGTTCTACAAGCGGCGGGGGGTCTTCGTCAGCGGGGTGAAGTATGGCGGACCCGGCTATCGAGCGGGCCTGCGGGAGCAGGATATCCTGCTGGAAGTGGCGGGCCGCACGATCGAGACGATCGACGACCTGAAGACCGCTTACGAAGAGGCGCTCGCCAAGAAGGGCCCACGCAAGCGCGTGCTGCTCCGCGTGAAGCGACGGCAGTTCGTGATGCCGATCGTCGTTGACTACAGCCGGGCAAGCGAGGACTGAGATGCACACTGCAAGAGTGGTCACACTGGTTGCCACAACCGTCCTTCTGATCCTCCAATCCGTGATCGGTGGCCAGGAGGCGGTCCCACCGGATTGTTTCGGCGTCGTTGAGGTTTACGCCCGCGTGCCCGGGTTCCCGCTGCCCAAGCAACTCCAACAGTACCCTCAGATGTACGACTGGCCCGAACTCATCCTCGTTCGTACCCGACAGCCAGCCCGCCTTGGTGCCGTGGCCCTTGGCCCCGACCTGTTGGTCACCCGCGATTGCATGATCGAACCGGACGCTGTGCAACGCGTTCTGGTACGGAACAGCAAGGGCCAAACAGCAAACGCCGTGCTTGTCGGTCGTCATCCGACGGTCCCGTGCCTGGTGTTCAAGGCTGACAGGCCCCTGTTCCGCCCCATCCGCTCCGGGCAGAATCGGCCGGCGATCGGTGAGGTAACGTCGGTCCGCTTGCTTCATGTGGACGACTACTGGCACCTGCACAAGGAGACCGCCCTCCGGGAACCGATTTGGCACCGACCGGAACAGTTCGTGATCGGGACCGGCTTGTCCGATTCACAGCTGAACCTGGGGCAGGTCCTGTATAGCAATCGTGAGGCGTTTATCGATAGCCCTGCGGTATTGGTTGCCGAAAGCACGCCTTTCGCGGTGGGCTTCAGCTCTGGCGTGCATTTCGAAGCCGATGCGATGCTGGACGGGCTGCCGCTGTCGCCCCCTTCGGAAGCCGCTTTGGTTACGCCCGAGAAGCAGCGAGCTGCCGTCGCACGGATCGAGGCCGCCGCCGCCAAGAGCACGGTGTCGGTGCGGCTCCGCTTCCGCAAGGCAGAGGGAGCGGAGGAAACGGTCGCTGACCTGGATGCGCTCGGGCTCGTCCTCGGCTCGGGATACATCCTCGTGCCTCGCGCCGTGACACGTGCCCAGGCGGCGTTAATCGAAACGGTCACGCTGGAGCCGGACTCGGACGAACCGGTTCCAGCGACGTTTGTCGGCGCGTTGCGTGAATACGAAGCGTTTCTCGTGCAGGCCGACACGAAGGCCCTTGAAAAGCTGGGCGTCGCACCGCCGCAGCGTAGCCGTGCCCATGTAGGGACGTACCGGCTCTACGGCGCAACCCATCTGAACTGGGCTTACGGTACGCGGTTCTTCCAGACACGGCTCGCCCGGCCCTACTCAATCGACACGAGCTTCTATGGCGGCACAGTCTTTTACTTCACCCCGACCATCCCGCGGGGCACAGCCGTCTGGACGCTCGACGCGGAGCTGGTCGGTGTGGAACTGCGCGAACGTGATCCTTATGCGGGCCTTGACGAGATGCTTCCCTCCCCGCCGCCGACACTGGCCGTCTTCAGCTCCAGGCACAGTCCCAGTTCGGTCTTCATCACTGCGGATCACCTTGATCGGTGGCTCCAGCAGCTGGACCGGGTGCTTGATCCGCGGGTTCGGCCAGTGCCCCCCGGCCAGGAGCATCGACGGCCGTGGCTCGGGGTCGAGTTCGCGCGCGTTTCGAAAGACCTGGCCGACGCCCTTGGTTGCCGCAAAGAAACTCGTGACGGCACCATCGGCCTGCAGGTCCAGCTGGTCTACCCCGGTTCGCCGGCCGAGAAGGCCGGGATCCGCGTCGGTGACATCCTGCTTGCGCTGTCCTTCCCCGACTATCCCCGGCTGATAGAGCTCACCGGCCGGCGGCGTCCGACTGGGAACGTCCGCGAGGTGCTAGAGCGGCTGATGCGCCAGCGAATGTTCGGCAACCGACGTCGCGCTGCCGGCCCGTGGCCAAGCCGCGATAACTACCTGACCGAACTGCTCGCGATCCTTGGCCCGGGCACCAAGGTCAGCGTGATCTACTGGCGTGACGGCAAGCTTTATAACGTGCCGACCACCATTGAGCTAGCCCCGCCGGATCAGGATTCCGCAGCGAAGTACGAGAACAAGAAGCTCGGCCTGACTGTCAAGGAGCTGACCTACGAAGTTCGCGCCGCCCTGCAACTCGGACCGGACGCCCCGGGGGTGGTGGTGGCAAAGGTCGACAGTGGTACGGCCGCGTCCCAGGCCAGGCTGCGGCCGGGTGAGATCATCGTCACGGCGGACGATCAGCCTCTGCACAGCCCAGAGGACCTGAAGGCAGCCGTGCAGCAGGCGCAGAAAGCCGGCAAGGCGTCGATCCGGCTGCGGGTCGTGGAACGGGGTCGATCCCGCTTCGCGGACCTGCGTCTCGATTAAGCCGGTTGCTGGGTGTGGATGCCGGCTAGCTCCCTACCGCTCGGCTGCAGCCTCCGCGCCGGGCTGCTGCCGCTGCGACGCCGCCGAGGCCCCTGAGCCGTCAGCTGCCGCGGGAGCGTGCTCGGACTCGTGCCCAGTGACGAGCTCCTCGGTAGGCGGGCCGGTTAGCACCAACGGCTTGCGGGCGCGGTACAGTTCGCGCCGCTGCTGGAGCTTCTCCGCCTCCTCCCGGAAGCCCGCCTGGCGAGCAGCCAGCAAACCGCGTTCAATCACTCGGAGTGCATCCTCAAACTGGCCGCGCGCTGCCAACGCAGCAGCCAGCACATCAAAACCGCGAATATCCCGGGCCTGATCGATCAACCACCGACCGTGCAGCTCCGCTTGCCTGGGCTCACGCACGGAAGCATCCGGAGCGGCGGCCAGTAGCAGGCCAAGATGGTAGCGCGTGTTCACGTGCGTCGGATTGGCCAGATACGCTCGCTGGAGCACACTCTTAGCCCGGGCCCAGTCGCCACGAGACTCGTAGATCTCCGCCAGCCGAACCGCCGGCGACACGAACGTTGGTTCCACCTGCAGCGCCAGCTCATAGAGCCGGATCGCCTCGTCGACCTTGCCCTGCTCGGCCTTGAGATTCGCGAGGTTGTAGATGGGGGTGCCGCTTTCGCGGTCCAGACGCATGACCTGCGCCAGCAGCTGCTCGGCCTTGTCGTATTGCTTCTTGGCCTTGTACAGCAGCGCAAGGTTGTTCATAGCGCGCACGTTGTCAGGCTGCTGCCGCAGCACCTCTTGTAGTGCCCCGATCGCCTCATCGTGGCGGTCCAGGTGATGCAGCACACTGGCCATGTTGTACAGGTAGATCGGTTCGCCGGGACGAATTGCCAGCGCAGCCTCGTACGCCTTCAACGCCTCCTCGTACTCGCCACGGTCGGCCAGAATGTTGCCGAGCACGTTGTGCGCCGAGGCATTCGACGGCCGCAACCTCAAAGCAATCCGTGCGTACCTCTCAGCCTGCGTAAGGTCGCCGTTCTGGTAGTACTGGGCCGCCAGGTTCGAGTAAGCCAGACTAGCCTGGGGCTGAACCCGCACGGCGTGTTGCCACAGGGCCATATCGTTGTTCCAGTAGGTCGTCTGTTGGGCAGTCAACAGGCACAGTAGCAGCGACACAACGCCAACGATCAGCCCAACCGAAGCCCCCCCGAACTGCTGGACCAACCAGGCTACGCCACTGCCTACCACGACCGCCAGCGGCATGGAAGCCAGGTACGTGTACCGATCGGCCGCAATCTGCGGTCCCGCTTGAAGCAGGCCGGAAACCGGCGCAAGGATCGCCAGGAACGCAAGCCAGCCTACCCACAGGGCCGGCCAGCGGTGCCGCGCAATCCAGGTCCAAGCGGTCACGCCGAGCAGTAACACGACGCCGAGCGCGATATAGGCGTAGTGCCAGGCCGTCAGCGTCTCCGGCTGCTCGTAAATGGGGCTCAACGCGATGGGGACCACCATTTTCGTCAGGTAGAACCCGACGCCGAATGCTGCGCTGGCCAGACGGCGTCCGATCGGATAACCGGCAATCGGCGCCAGCGTCCCCTCCAGCGCCTGACCTGCGATGGCCACCAGCCCCAGAACCAGCGCCGCGGCAAACGGGAACAGCTTCTCACGTACGCAGCCCCAGAACTCGGCCGACCTCACGCCGCGGTACCGCCTCAACGGGTACCAATCTACCAGGAGAAGAACCACGGGGAACGCCACGACCGTCGCCTTCGCCAGACCTGCCAGGACGAACACAAGCCAGGCCGGCCAGAGCGCCCTCACCCGCACCGCTCGGCCCGTCTCCGGATCCGGGACAAAAGCCTTCAGGTACAGAAGCGTCGCCAACAGAGCGAGTGCTCCGGATAACACGTCGCGCCGCTCGGTCACCCAGGCAACCGACTCGACGCGGAGCGGGTGGATGGCAAACAACAGGGCCGCCGCGCTACTGCCCAGCGCGAGTGCCGTCGGCATCACGCCACGGGAAGGCCGCGAAAACAGCAGCAAACGCCACGCCACCGACACGCACAGGATGGCCGCGAGCAGATGGAGGAGCAGGTTCGTTAGGTGAAACCCAAACGGGTTCAGTCCCCAGATCTGGTAATCGATCGCCAGGCTCAGCCAGCTCAGCGGCTGGTAGGGCCCCATGTGAAACGTGGTGAACATCCAGGCGAGATTCTCGGGACTGAGCGAGCGAATTCGCAAGTTCGTCAGAATCGTCTCGCCATCGTCCCAGCCCAGGAAGCCGTTGCCCAGGCCAATTCCATGAGCAACGGCTGTGACCAGAGCAACCGCAACCAGGAGCTTAACGCTGGGGCGCGGAAGTTCGGCCCTTGTTTCAGCGCCGGCAAGGTCAGCTGAGGGTGCAGTTTTCGTCTGCGTTCCTTCCATCTTCGCCTGTGGCCTCTTGTGGGTAAGCACTCTACGACAGCGGTACGGGGCGGACTTAGCACGCTGCGTTCGGTGGCGAATCTACCTTGTCTACGGCGACGCGGCCGTCACGGTTGAATTGCCGCTGCACGGGGACCCTGCTCCCGACGTGACTGGCCGGCGCGTGCGAACGCCGACGCTGCCGCTGCCCGCAGCTGTACCGGGAAAGGTTTCGCTCGGGTGGCTGTCGGGGGGTGGGCCGTGCTAGACTGAGGGATGCTCGTGCCGAGAACCATGCTGTGGAGGCTCACCATGAAGCGCACGCTGGCAGGCATCGGCTGTTTCGTAGCAGGCATCGCCGTCGGTGCGTTCTTCGGGGGGCTTGTGTCGTCGGCTCGATCTCAGGCGCCGGCCAAGCCCGTAGCGGCCGCCGTCACAGCGTCCGACAAGGAAGGCCTACGGATTATCGGTTTTGGGGCTCACCCGGACGATTGTGAGATCCGGGCGGGGGGTACGGCGGCGCTCTGGAGCAAGCACGGCTATGCCGTGAAGTTCGTGTCAGCCACCAATGGCGATATCGGCCACTGGCAAATGGCTGGCGGTCCGCTGGCTCAGCGGCGACTGCGCGAGGTGATGAAGGCCGACAAGATCCTCGGCGTGGCTACCGAAGTGCTCGACATCCACGACGGCGAACTGGAGCCGACACTGGAGAACCGCCGCAAGTTCGTGCGGCTGATTCGAAGCTGGCGTGCCGACGTGGTCATGGGACATCGGCCAAATGATTACCATCCGGATCACCGCTATACCGGCGTCCTCATGCAGGACTCGGCGTTCATGGTTGCGGTTCCCTATTTCTGTCCCGACGTTCCGTACCTGCGGCGGAACCCGGTTTATCTGTACTACTACGACCGGTTCGAACGGCCTACGCCGTTCCGCCCCGATGTGGTGATCCCGATCGATGAGGTGATCGATCAGAAGTTGGAGGCCCTCTTGGTGATGGAATCGCAGTTCATCGAAGGTGGGGCGCTGGGATACCTTCGACCGCTGCCGCAGGGAGCAGCAGCGCGGGCCGCACGCCGCGAGCAGGCCAGGCAAGGATTCCTGCGCCGGTTTGCTGCGGTGGCGGATCAGTACCGTGATCGACTGATTGAGCTGTACGGGCCGGAGGTCGGCAAGAAGGTGCGATACGCCGAAGCGTTTGAGATCTGCGAGTACGGACGCCAGCCAACGGCTGAAGAACTGCGCAAGATCTTCCCGTTCGCACCGTGGCCTGACTAGCTATCCCCGCAGCCCCGCTGACCGTCCCCGCGCGCACGAGCGTGCCTTCGAAGTCTGGCAACAACAGATCGGGCCCCGGACTCGGGAGAACCGTGCGCGATCCGAAGCGGACAAGCTAACCGGCTTGTAGACCTTTCCAAACACTCGCGCTTTCCGACTGCGCACGAGGATCCGACAACCTGACAAGCTTCCTGCAGCGGCTGGCTCCACTAATAGCCCCGTTCCAGGTCGACGACGTTCAGCAGCGGTTCGCCTCGGACGAACCGGCGCAGGTTCTCGCGATACAGCTCGAAGAGCCGATCGTTGCGATGCTCGGACCAGGATGCCATGTGTGGGGTGATGATGACGTTGGGGAACTGCCAGAGCGGGTGGTCTGGAGGCAGCGGTTCCGGATCGGTTACGTCCAGGCCAGCGCCCGCAATACGACCTTCTCGAAGAGCGCGCACCAGGGCATCCGTGTCCGTCGAGCGTCCCCGGCCCACGGAAATGAAATAGGCCGTCGGCTTCATTGCCCCGAAGAACTCGTCATCAAACCACTTCTCCGTCACCTTGGTCAACGGGGCGCAGTTGAAGACCACGTCGGCCCGCGCCGCCATCTCCAGCAGGGCTTCCGGCTTGCCGAGTTGGAACACAAAGTCGGGCTTCGCCAAGGGCTTCGGATCGATCGCCAGCACCCGGCAGCCAAACGCGGCGGCCCGCCGGGCCACCTCGGTGCCGATCCCCCCAAGCCCAACGACCAGCACCGTCTTCCCGGCAAGCTCAATGATCCGGTTACGATCGAAGTCCTCTGGCAACTCCCACCGGCCACCCTGTGCATGATGGGCCGCGATTGCCTTGATTCCTCGCGTGAACGCCAGCAACATGGCGAACGCGTGGTCGGCAATCTCTGGACCGTAGATCCGCTGGGCATTGGTAAGCACAATGCCACGTTCGGTCAGTTCGCTGATTCCGACGTACCGCTCGACCCCAGCAGAAGGCACCTGGATCCACCGCAATCGCTTGCCTGCGCGGACCAGCTCGGGCGTGCACAGTCCGATGACCCCGTCCGCGTCTGAGACAAGCCGAACTGCCTCGCGCTCGTTCCGGTACGGGACGAGCTGGACGTCGCCGGCCACGGCCTGCAACGCCGCCATGCGCAGCGGGCTCAGACGCGGCACCAATACCTTCGTAGGCTTCGTCCAGCCAGGGTCCTCGCTCGTCGGCGAAGGTCCTTCCTTCAGCCCTAAGTCGCGCAGCAGGTAGTACCGTGGGACCAGGCCGAGGATCTCGGCGTAAACGTGCTGCAGGTTCTCAACTCGCGTGCGTGCTTCGACGCCGGTCCAGCTCTTGTAGAACGGCAATCGGAACGAGTCGCGGATCTGGGCAAAACTCTTGCCCGCCAGGGCCCCGGCCAGTACATGTCGCCTCAACTCGACGATGTACCGCCTCTGGAGCTCCAATAGCTCCTTTCCCGCCGGCGGACCATGCCCGGGGGCCACGATGTCGATGTCCAGCTGCTGGATCGCCTCCAGCACCCGCACCCAACTTTCCGTGTCCGCGTCGCCCATGTAGTTGTACGGCCCGTTGACGCACAGGTCACCGGTGAAGACGATTCGTTGTTTTGGCAAGTAGGCAATCGCATCGCCGGGCGTGTGCCCGTGGCCAAAGTGCAAGAACTCCACCCGCTGTACGCCATCGTCCAGCACAAGCTTCCGCTCGAAGGCCACCGTAGCGTGCTTTAGCTCCGTGCCCTCCACCAACGCTCGCTGCCGCGCGCTGGGCGAACGATGCTGCAGCAGCCAGCCGATTGGATTCTTGAGCCGTTGATCCCGGATGCACAGCGTATGCCCGATCCCGACCGCACCGACGGAGACGTACACGCCGTTGCCAAACGAGTGGTCTCCGTGGTAATGCGTGTCGAACACGAATCGGATCGGCTTCTTGGTTGTCTTGCGAACCGCGTCGATGACGTGCCGCGCAGAGAACGGAAACCCGGCATCGATAACGACCACGTAGTCCTTGAAGATGACCCAGCCCGAGTTGCTGCCAATGAAGTCTGGCTGGCCTGGAGTCACCAGAAAGTAGACCCCGGGCGCCAACTGCTGGACCCTGACCGGGACCTTCTCCAGCGGCAACGGTCGGCGTGTCTTCGCTTCCTGAGCGACCGCCGGCGTGGCAACCAGGATGCCGGAGCCGGCGAGCACGACGGCAACCGAAACGAGCCTCCGCATCGCGACCGCACTCCCTACTTGCGTCCGAGGATCCTGTCCAAAGCGTCCGACGCCTGGTAGATCAACGCCTCAGGCCAGTGCTGGAATGGGTGGAAATACTCGAACGTCACGTAGCCACGATATCCCACGGCGTCTAGCGCTTCCATGACGGCCGGCCAGTCCGTTGAACCATCCAGCAGGAGCCGGAATGAATCGAGGTTGAGCACCGGCACGTTCCGGTTGAACTCCTTGAAGTGCACGTTCTTGATTCGCCGGCCAAGGATGCGGATCCAGTCCTCAGGGAACTGGTACTCCATGATGTTGCCCGTGTCGAAATGGATCCGGAGCCAGCGGCTCTTGAAGCTGTCCACGAAGCGGACCATGTCCTCGGGGCTGAGCAGGTAGCCGTTGACGAAGATGTTCTCTACGTTGAGATACACGCGATACTTCTCCGCTTCGGGCAGCAGCGAGCGGATGGCGGCGCGCGCAAGACGGTCGCACTCCTCATAGGGCATCGGCTCCTGCTCAGGAACCCATGGGATGTACACCGAGCCCGCGATGACCAAGAGGTTCTCCGTGCCTAGCGCCCTGGCAGCACGGATCATCTGTCTGGCCAACTCCATGCCCTTGCGCCGCCGCTCGGGATCCTTGCTCGTCAGCGAGTACGGCCAGTACAGAAACGAGCAGACGCCGCTGATCTCGATGCCGCACCGCCGGGCTAGCTGGCCGATCCGCTTCAGCTCGGGTTCGCCAGCCTCCGGCGAAATGTCCCCTTCTAGGGCGTAGTTCACCTCTACCGCCTCAAAGCCGGCATCGGCCGCCAGTTCGAAGCATTCCTTCAGCGTCATGCGCTCCGGGTACGGGAACGCCCACAGGTTGATCGATTTCTTCATCGGGTATCGGCGACGTGGCCGCCGCTGCCTGCCGCTGCGCGGCCTCGCCCCTGCCGCTTCGGCCCGTGGCAACAGCCCCTGGGCCGCCAGAAAGCTCGGTCCGAACGCTGCACAATACGCCATCAGTTCACGACGGGAAAGATCACCTGCTCGGGGCATCGCTACTCTGCCTCCGCCCGCTACGGGTCAGTACCACTGAAGCCGTTCATCGCCCGGCTGCAGCCGTCCCGGCGGCCTGACTTCAGAACCCTTGCGGCCGGTGAGGCGATCACCAAGTTCGCGACGGGCCACCTCCGCAGCCGCCATCAACCGCTTGGCCACGTCCGGGTACCTGTCGATCACGTTCGTCGTTTCGCCGACGTCGTTCTTCAGGTCGAAAAGCGATAGCTCAATCTCACGCACTTCATACGGCACCGGCTTGCCGCCCTTGCCCCCAGGGCGTCCGCCAAGCGTGCGATAGCGGTGCGGGAAGTGCAGCTTCCATCTGCGGTCGCGGATGGCCTGTAACTCGCCATTCGCGTAATAACAGTAGAACGCTTCGTGGGGCGACAGCGCACCGTCCTGGAACATAAGCGGTCGGATGTCCTTGCCGTCGATCTTACGCGGCGGCAGCTCCGCACCGATCAACGCCGCGACCGTCGGCAGAACATCGATCGTGCTGGCCAGTTCGTCGCACCGCGTGCCCGCCGGGATACGCCCCGGCCACCAGAAGATCGTGGGTACGCGTATCCCCCCCTCGAACGTCGTCCCCTTCCCCTCCCGCAGCGGTCCGGCTGAGCCGGCATGTTCACCGTAACTGAGCCAGGGACCGTTGTCCGAGCTGAAGATGACCAGCGTGTGACGGTCCAGCCCCAACCGCCGGAGCGTATCGAGGATCTTGCCCACCGACCAGTCAACCTCCATGACAACATCCCCGAACAACCCGGCACCACTCTTGCCGGCAAACTTCTCGGACACAAATAGCGGCACATGTACCATCGCGTGCGGCACGTACAGGAAGAACGGCTCATCCTTGTGCCGTTCGATGAAGTCCACCGCACGCCGCGTGTACCAGGTCGTCAGCATCCGCTGGTCTTCGGCATGAACCTGCGGGTTAACAACTGTTCGGTTGACCAATAGCGGCAGAGGCGGAAAACGGTTGCCGGCCGTCGGATGGTACGGCCACATGTCGTTGGAATAGGGCAGCCCGAAATACTCGTCGAACCCCTGGTTCGTGGGCAGGAACTTGGGATGGTGCCCAAGGTGCCACTTGCCATAGATGGCCGTAGCGTATCCCATCTGCTTGCAGATCTCGGCCAGCGTCACCTCGTCGGGGTGAAGCCCGATAGTGGATCGGGGCCCCAACGCGCCGGAAATACTCACGCGGCGGTGATAACAGCCGGTCATCAGTGCCGCGCGCGACGCAGAGCACACGGCCGACGAAACCAGGAAATCCGTGAAGATGCGTCCTTCCCTGGCCATCCGGTCCAGGTTCGGAGTCGGGTACGCTGTTGCCCCGAACGGCCCAATGTCTGCATAACCCAGGTCGTCGATGAAGATGATCACGATGTTGGGCGGCCGCTCACCGGCCCCGGACGCCCTTGAGAACACCAGCGCGGTTGCCAAACACACCAGCAGCAGCCTGCGTCGAACCATCAGTGCCTGCCTCCGGATGCCACGGGAACGATGCCATAGTTTAGCCGACCGTCTCCCGGGTCGAGCAGCCGCTGTCACCGCCATCCTGTCCCCTCACTACAACCAAGCACGCAATCCCACCTGGCCTGCCCTGGCGTCCTCTAGCGTATACTGCCACGTCGATCGTCGGGCGACCGCAACAGCACGAGCCGGAGAGGTTCTTGCCATGATGCGTTGCTCCGCAGGATCCTTTGTCGCAGCCACGTTGATGCTGGCAGCAATCGTTCATGTGGCCGGGATCGCCGCTGACACCCAGGGCAGCCTGACTGTTCGGGTGGTCACGTTCAACATCCGGTACGGCACGGCGCGCGACGGCAGGAACGCATGGCCCTTCCGGCGCGACCTGGTCATCGACGTGATCCGCTCGGGTGACTACGACTTCGTCGGTCTGCAGGAAGCCTTGAGGTTCCAACTGGACGAGATCACCGCCGCCCTGCCCCAGTACGCCGAGATCGGCGTCGGCCGGGACGACGGGAAGTCCGGTGGCGAGCATTCGTCGCTGCTGTTTCTGGCAAGCCGCTGGGCAGTCGACCAAGCAGGAACATTCTGGCTGTCGGACACCCCGGAGGTTCCCGGCTCCAGGACATGGGGCAACACGATACCGCGCGTCGTGACCTGGGCACGCTTCATCAACAAACGCACCGGCCAACCGCTGTTCGTGTTCAATACCCACTTCGACCACCGCTCGTTGCCTTCGCGGGTCCGCAGCGCACGACTGCTGGCAGAACGGATTGCGGCCAGGCAACCGGCCGACCCGGTCATCGTCACGGGCGACTTCAATGCCGAGCCGTCCGAAGAAACGATCCGCTACCTGGTCGCTCCGGACACGGCTTCGCGAATCCGCCTCGTCGACGCCTATCGGGCAGCACACCCGGAACCGGGCCCGGAGGAGGCCACGTTTCATGGCTTCCGCGGCATCACTGCGGGCCGACGGATCGATTACGTGTTTGTGACACGGGAAATCGCTGTGGAAGCAGCCCGGATCATCCGCACCGCACGTAACGGCCGCTACCCGTCGGACCACTACCCGGTCGAAGCAGTGCTGCGGTTGCCTCGCTCGCGCTAGGAACGGGGCTGGGAGGTCGGCGGCAACTTAGCGTGTGCCCGGTACAAGCCAGCTCTCGACAAGTGCGAGGGCGGACTCCAGATCGCGCCGTGCGTTGGCCAGGGAGCGGTTCACTTCGGCAGGATAGCCATCCACAGCAGCAGACCAGGCGCGGTTCAGCCAGCGCTCAGCCTCGGCGATGACCCCGAACAGCTCCGCGAAGCGGCGGCCGCCGAGTTGTTCGAGGATTTGATGCCTTCTTTCAATGATCGGCATCAAGTGCGCGGTGACGATCCGCTCAATCGCCGCCGGCGGTACCGCTGTCTCGCCCTCCTCCTGCTCCAGTGTCCTGATCTGATCTCGAGCTGCGCTGAGTGCCTGCCGGATGGCACCGATGTCAATGCCGGTGCTCGGTGGTGCAGCGGGGTCATCCGAGTCATTACGCCCACGGTCGGCTGGTGCGACCCGTCCGCTGTATCGCAGCGCGATGGCTGTCAGCATCAGCACCAGGCCGGCTGCGGCAACCGGATAGTGGATCTGGATCTTTTGCCTCCAGCCGGGCTCCTTCGGGTCTGTGCGTGCAAAGCCCAGTGTGGCCACCACCGTGCCAACCACCAGGAGAAAACCGGACAGTACGGTGCGCATCGCTTCTGTGCTCTCAAACCGTGGCAATGTCACGAGGCGGCGGCGCCGCCAGCTGCCGCCGTGAATGCAAGCCGGTAGAGCACGTAGCCCAGCTCCACCAGCGGTTCTCCGGCCAACAGTCCGGCAGCGAACGGCAGCCCCCAGTCCTCTGCAGCCTGGCGTCCGACCACCCTGGCCGTCACCACCTGCACGATACACCCCACGCCGTAGGTGAGGATGTACGCCAGGGGCAGATACATCGAAAGTCCCACTAGCACGCCGAGCCCGGGGAATCCGGACAGACTCAGCAACCCGCCGACGGTTGCCCCACCGGCGTACTTGCCCCACGGCACGCCACCCCCCTCGACAGCTTCGATCGTCGCGACGACGGCTTGCGCCTGGGGGGCAGTCAGCTTCATTGTGCTGTCGGGCCCGATACCAGGGCCCCGGGCAAGCACATCCAGTACCAGCAGGCAGACGATAGGCCCGATGGCGACGACGGCAAGTTCCACGACTTGCTGGCGAATCGGTACGGCTCCGACCAGGTGCCCTGTTTTCAAGTCCTGCATCATGTCGGCGCACTCGCCGATGGCCACGCATACGGCCGCACCGATCAGGATCGCCGCCGTCGCCTCCTTGCCGAGCAAGAAGAACACAACGATCGACAGCAGAGCCAGGCCGCTGATCGGCGACCAGTCGGTCATGCCCGTTGCCTGGGCAACCACCAGACCGGCCATCGCAATCCAGACGGTTGCCAGCAGACCGATGAGCAGCACGGTGCCGAGCTCAGCTTCCGGCAGCGCGGTCTTCGTGGCAACCACCAGCAACACGAACGCCGCCAGGATACCGAGACCGAGCACGCTGAGCGGCAACTCCTCGCGTGTTTCCTTTAGCCCAGCGCGCGCCAGACCGCGCAGCGCTCCGCCCATGGACGGCAAGCTGAGCAGAACGCCGATCAGCGCCCCACCGACCAACATCCCGATACCGATTGGTCGGTTGATGTTCGCCCGGATCCACTGGGCTATCTCAGCCCCCGCCTGGTACGTGGCCGGCCCTGACGCATGACGCAGCTGGTTGATCAGCTCAGGATCGACCCAGCGCCACTCAACCGCCAGCGGCGCGACCAGCCAGTAGGCCAGGATGCCGCCAGCAAGCACGACGAGCCCCGGGGCCCCGGTGATGTACCCCGCCCCGAGTGAGAACACGGACACGGCCCAGACGTTGGCCACGTAAGGGGGAGAGCCCACCAGTGGCCCCAGGTCTACGGTCTTCGGAAGCACCCCGGCCACCGTCAGTGCTGTTACAACAGCCCCGACGATGAGCCCCACGGCAAGCACTACCGCCTTCTTGACCCCGGCACCCGGCGAGCGGAGCACGGCAGCTACGGCGGTGCCCGTGGGAAAGCGCAATCGGTCCAGCTCGATCATCTGCTTGCGCAGCGGGATGATGAACAACACGCCAAGCGCCGCCCCCGCGGCACTGCTGGCTGCCGCCAGCGCGAAGTTGAACTCCTGGTCCATCAAGTAGAAGGCGGGAATGGTGAAAATGACGCCGGCCGTTGCGATGTTGATGCCCGAGGCCACCGTCTGATTGATGTTGTTCTCGATGATCGTGCCCCGCCCCAACAAGCCGCGCAGGATCCCGAAGCCCACGATTGCTGCCAGGGCGGATCCCCCGATGGTAAACCCCATCAGCAGCCCAGAATAAGTGGAACAGATCACCAGCAGGATGCCGACGACTGTCCCGACGACGATCGCCGCCAGCGTCACTTCCGGATACTTCTCGTTCCGCACCGACACGCCTGTCCTCCAGGTTCCCAAGCATCTTGGCTCACTATGTTAACGCACGCGGCCTCCATTCCTCGCCTCAGCTATGCGCCGAGCGCCGGCACCGGCCCACGGGCCAGCGCAAACGCAGACATCAGGCGGGCAAGCCTGGCGCAGAAGAATCGGGCCCGATCGAGGCGACCGGGCCCACCGGGCACGGGACCTCGCTGATCGAGCGACGCCGTGTGCCTACTGCTTCTTCACGGTCAGGTAAATGGGGTTCGAAGCGTAGTTGGTGGTGATGGAGAACGTGATCGGTACGCGTGCCAGCACCGCGATCGGCAGCCGTTCTACCTCGACGGCGTTTCCGGTGCATTCGAGGACGATCTTCCCTTCCAGCTGCTTCCCGGTCAGCCGCGTCTGGCTGCCGGCAGCCATTCGCACTCCCGGAGGCAGCTGATCGCCCAGCACGCTGCTGAAGTACTTGAACTGCACGTCCAGCGTCACCGGGGCGGTGAAGCCCTCCGCCCGTTCAATCCGCACCGTGATTTCCGCCTTTTCGCCGGGCCGTAGCGTGATCTCTTCAGGTGTCGCAACCACGGCCTTCAAATCGAGCGGCTCGGTAATCCCGACGATCTGTGTGTTGATCGGGTACCGGGCCTGGCCGCCACCGCTTGACTGCTGCTCGCACGTGACATGACCGTACTTCTTGATAACCCGCTCCTTTCCGTCGGGCCCCTTGACCGTCGCCCGGCCCCAGACGCGGACCAGCGACGCGTCGATCTTCGCCTCCGGGCTTGCCTCCAGGATCAACGAGCAGTGATTCATGCCGGCTGGGATGCGTGTTGGTACGAGCCGGACACCTTCGGGCAAGCCGTCGATCCCGATCTCCACCGGGCCGTTAAAGCCACAGAAACGTTCGATGCGTGCAAACCAGATCATGCGCGTCCCCGGCGCCAGGAACGCGTAGTAGTACTCGCCGTGCAGCTCAAAGTCCGGCCCAGAAGGCGTCACCGTCAAGTGATACACCATCCTCGGGCCGGTACGCCCATGCAGATCGCGGACTGCCACGTAGAACGTCCCGGCGCGAGGTGCCTGCCAGTACAGCCGGGAATCTTTGCTACGAGCGAAGTCATCCGTGCGTGCCAGCACCCGCCCCTTCTCGTCCAGGATCTCCAGTACGGTGTCGATGGCACTGCCATAGCGGGCCGCTTCGGTCTCGAACCGGTAGTAACGCCCCTTCTCCGCCCGGAAGGCGTAGCAGTCCATGTCTTCTGGCTTGTCCATGCGGCCCGTGACGCCCATTGGGAGCGACTCTAACAAGGAGGCCTGGGCCGGCGTGTCGTTCGGCTCCGCTTCGGTGATCTCGCCATGCTCCGAAACGCGAAGCCACACGGGGTTGGTCTTCCGTTCGCCCAACTGGAGCCGAATGCGGTGCCAGCCGGTGGGAAGCTCTTTGAGCTCGTCGGCCACGATGCTGCCGCGAGCCCCCTGCGGCAACGCGTACCCGATGAGCGCCAGCTCCACCGGCTCGGAGCGCGATACCGCCATCGGGTAGGGCAACAGTACGACCGGCTCGTTGGTGATTTCCACACAGTACGTGTACCGTGGATTCCCGGCGTACCGGGTGTCGCGAACTTCCAGCGCGTAGACCCCCGTCTCGGGCAGCGTCACGTGGATCAACGCATCGCCGCCGAAGAAGTTGTCATTCTGAGCAACCACCTGGCCCGAGGGTCCGTAGAGCGTCAGGATCGGGTCCATCAGATAGATTGACGGACCGCGAACGACCATGTTGTGAAGGCGGTCCGTGACGCGTTGGGCATAGATCTGGATCGTAATCTCCTGGCCCTTGCTTCCTTCGAACAGGTAGAAATCCACATCCTCGTTCCGCTCACACGTGCCACACACGGCCGACGGCACCGGCACGTGCTGACCGGCGGCAGGCGAGCCGTTGTCGCCCTGCTTCTCCTCCACAACCGGGTACGGCGTCACCAGCAGCTGGCCGACGCTGGAGACAGCCTTCCGCGTGGCCACCCGAAACTCGTACACACCGGGCAGCTGGTCCGCCGGCACCTCGATCTCGAACTGAAACGGCGTGCCTGGCGATGTGCGTCCGCGGCGCGGTGCCGGCTTGGGCTTCGGCTCGGCAAACCGCATCACAATGCCCGGACGATCAAATAGCACCTTGTACGTGCCGTCCAACGTGTAGTTCGAACGAACCTGGATGGTCCGTTTGGTTCCGGCTTGTACGGCGACGGGATGCGTGGAGGTAAGCTGGCGGAAACCGATCTGCGCCGGCGCTGGGGACGCGGCCAGGCAGAACGCAACCAACAACAAACAGATCACGGTGCGCATCGGCTCGATCCTGTACGTAGCACTCGGCTGGGTCCAGAGCTCCCTGCTTGCGCGTTCCGATGGTGCGGTCAGCTAGCCCATCAACGGCGGGATCGGACTACCTTCGCACAATTTCATCGGCCGGCCATCAGGGGTCATGTGGATGGTGTCCAGCGGGATGCCCAGCTTGCTGTACACCGTGGCAGCGATGTCCTCCGGGTGGTACTCGTCTTCAACGACGCGTGCCCCCTCAGCGTCCGTCTTGCCGATCACCTGGCCGCCGGGCACGCCGGCTCCGGCAAAGACAGCAAACGCCGCCGTGCTCCAATGGTCTCGGCCGGCAGCCGAGTTGATCTTGGGGGTGCGGCCGAAGTCCGTTAGCCACAGCACCAGCGTTGTCTCCAGCAACCCGCGGCTGTGCAGATCGGTCAACAGAGCGGTAAAGGCCTGGTCGAACGGCGGAAGCTTGGATTTCAGCGCGCGGAAGTTATTCGTGTGCGTGTCCCAACCCGGACTGGTCACCGTGACAAACCGAACACCCGCTTCGATCAGCCGCCGCGCAAGCAGGCAGCTCTGACCAAAGCGATTCCGCCCGTACCGATCGCGAACCCGAGGATCTTCAGCACTCAAATCGAACGCCTTCTTGGTGCTCGGCGATGTGACCATCGCAAATGCCCGTTGGTGATACTCATCCAGCACCCGGAACTCAGGTGATGGCTTCTCCAGATCACGCTGCAGCCGATCGAGCATCGCAAGTGCCTGACGGCGCCGACTCAGCCGCTCCATGCTCACCCCCCGCGGGGGGACCAGATCGCGCACCGTGAAGTTCGGGTTATTCGGATCACCAACCACCTCGAACGGGTTGTACGCGATGCCCAGATACCCGGCAGTGCCCCCGTTGAAACGACGGTCCACCCACGGGCCGATCTGGATGAAGGGCGGCAAGTTGTTGCGGTAACCCTTCTCGTACGCAACAACCGAACCGTAGCACGGGTAGGTAACCGTTGGGTTGAACCGATGGCCGGACATCATGTAGGCGTCCGCAACCCCATGGCTGCCGTTCTTGGGATTCAAGCCGCGCAGCACGGCAAATAGCGGCAGGTGCTCCGCCATGCGCGGCAGGTGCTCGCTGAAGACCACCCCCGGCACCTTTGTCTGCACCACACCGAACTCCCCGCGCACATCAGGGCTGGCCTCCGGCTTCGGATCGAGCGTGTCATGGTGCGAAGTGCCACCGAGTGTCCAGATCAGGATGCAGCTGACGTCCCTTCCGGAACTCGCGCCCCGGGCAGACTGCGCCCGCAGCAGGCCCGGAAGCGTCACGCCGAGACCAGCCAACGAACCGATCTCCAACAGGAACGTCCTGCGTGTGGAACGCTGACAATCACCGGTGCGGGCAGGAAACAGACGCAGCATCGTACATCATCCTCCTGATCGCATCGTTCGCGCAAGAGCAGCTCTGGGCGGCGGGCATCCATCAACGGCTTGCCATATGATCGCATATTGGCCATACTGTTGGCAAGGGCAGCCGGCCGAATGGTAAGCTGCCACTGCGCTAGCAGCAGCTGGCGCAAGCCAGCGGTCAGACTGTCCAAAGCAGCCTCCCGTTTGCCGCCCGCCCGGTCAAGGACCAGAAGGAGCCGCTTTCGCGTTGGAGCGACTGTGGGGTAGTCCGGTATGGCAAACCGACCGAATGCGTCTGTTTTCTTCGTGCTGAGCTGCTTGGTAGCGGCAACAGCAGCCCGAGCCGACGACCGGGTGCCACATCCCGATCAAGTGCGTGGCCTGCGCGTGGCGCCTCAGCAGTGGACGCTGCGGTCCCAGTGGGAACGGTGTCAGCTCCTGGTGACTGGGCAGTTACGCGATGGGCGGATCGTTGATCTGACCCGAGCGGTCCGGTATGAACCGTCCGTACCGGGCGTCGTGTCCGTGTCACCACGCGGGCTGGTCACCCCGATTGCGGCTGGCGAGACCGAGATTGCCATCCGGTTCGGCAAGCATCGTGGGTCCGTAAAAGTACGCGTCCTGCTTGATGCCGGGTGGCCGGCGTTGTCGTATCGCGAGCATGTGATCCCAGTGCTGACCAAGGCCGGCTGCAACCAGGGGGCGTGCCATGCGGCTCAGTACGGCAAAGGCGGGCTGAAGCTGTCGCTGGCCGGTTATGCCCCAGAGCAGGATCTCGGCCCATTGGTTCGAGACTGGGCAGGCCGGCGCATCTCGCGCGTTCGCCCCGAAGACAGCATGCTCCTGCGTAAGCCCACGTTGGCCATTCCCCACGAGGGCGGCAAGCGGCTGGAGATCGGCTCGTACGAATACACCGTCCTGCTTGACTGGATCCGTCTCGGTACCCCAGGGCTGTTGAAGAACGAACCGGAGCTCGTCGATTTGGTTGTCACGCCGGCCGAGCGGCGCTACCGGCTGGGCGAGCGGCAGCAGCTTCGTGCGGTAGCCCTTTACAGCGACGGCACTCGCCGCGACGTGACCAGGCTGGCCCGCTTCGACAGCATCTCGGACGGCGTTGTGCAGGTTGACCGGCTCGGGTTGCTGGAAACGGTCGGCCGTGGCCAAGGAGCGGTCATGGTGCGGTTTCAGGGGCAGGCCAAGGTGTCGCTGGTGCTGGTGCCATATCGGGAAGCTGTCCAGATTACGAACTTCGAGCCGGCTAACTTCGTCGACGAGCTCGTCCTGCGCCGCTGGCAGATGCTGGGCATGCAGCCGACCGGACCGGCAACGGATGCGGAATTCATTCGGCGAGCGTTCCTGGACGCGATCGGCACGCTACCTCCGCCGGAGCGGGTGCGAGAGTTCCTGGCGTCCAAGGATCCGAACAAGCGTGAGAAGCTGGTGGATGAGCTCCTGGGACTAACGGGTGATCCCAAACGCGATCGCTGGGTCGATGAGTGGAGCGCGTACTGGGCGTTGAAATGGTGCGATCTGATGCGGGTCAACCGCAACGCCCTAGGTGAAGGCGGCATGTGGGCCTTCTACAACTGGGTCCGCGCATCATTTCGTGAGAACAAACCGTTTGACCAGTTCGTGCGCGAGATCATCACGGCTCAAGGCTCCTTGTTCAGCAACGGACCGGCGAACTACTACCGAATCTTTCGTCGACCGGAGGATCTTGCCGAGAACACGATCCAGATCTTCCTGGGTGTTCGCCTGCAGTGCGCTCGCTGCCACCACCATCCGTTTGAGGCTTACAGCCAGGCAGACTACTACGGCCTCGCAGCGTTCTTCACGCGGGTTGGTTTGAAAACGAGCTATGACTTCGGCGCGCTGGGCGGCGAGCAGGTCTTGCTTGTCCGCGATAGCGGCGAGATACGCCACCCGCGGACACGGCAAATCATGAAACCGACCCCGCTCGGGGGCAAGCCGATCGATACTTCCGGCCTGCGCGACCGGCGCGTGGCGCTGGCCCAGTGGCTGACTTCACCGGATAACAAACTCTTCGCGCGCAACGTCGCGAACCGGATCTGGAGCTACTTCATGGGCTCTGGGTTGGTGGAACCCGTCGATGATATGCGCGCCACGAACCCGGCCAGCAACCCCCAGCTCCTCGATGCCCTCGCCGACTACTTCGTCCAGTCCGGTTACGACCTACGCAAGCTCATGCGGGTGATCATGACGTCGCGCGTCTACCAGTTGAGTTGCCGGCCCCATCCGGATTTCGTATCCGACCGGCGATTCTACACGCACTACAACGTTAAGCGGCTACCGGCCGAGGTTCTGCTGGATGCCATCGATTTTGCGTGCGGCACCCAGGAACGCTTTCCCGGCGTACCACTCGGCACCAGGGCCATCGAACTGCCCGACCCGAACTACTCCTCCTACTTCCTGGACACGCTTGGCAGACCCAAGCGAACATCGACGTGCGAGTGCGAGCGGACTGCTGATCCGAATCTGGCCCAGGTCCTACACCTGCTCAACGGTGACCTGGTGAACCGAAAAGTCGCCGATGGTTCTGGCCGGGTGGCCAGACTCCTGAAAGCCAAGAAGCCCGTGCCCGAAATCGTCGAGGAGCTCTACCTTGTGACGCTCAGCCGCTACCCGACCGAAGAAGAGAGGGCGGCGTGTCAGAAGCTGATCGACACTGCCGCCAGTCCACGCGAAGGGCTGCAGGACGTGCTCTGGGCCCTGCTGAACACCCGCGAGTTCCTCTTCAACCACTGAGCTTCGGCACAGCGGACAGAGAGTCGACCAAAGGGCAGTCAATGCGTCGAGTGTGGACCCGCCGGGACTTCCTCGGAACGTGCGCAACTGCGGCGGCCGGAGTACCGCTTTTCGCAGCAGCCACTGCCGCCGCCGGTGGTCGCAACGCTCAGGAGCGGAATCTCCTGTACGTGGCCTGTCCCGGGATCCGAAACTACCTCCAGTTTGGCGGTGCCGGCGTGCTGGTGTTCGACATGGACCGCGGCCACCGTCTCGTGAAGCGGATCGAAACGCCGGCCAGCACGGTGGCAAAGCCGGAGAACATCAAAGGTATCTGTGCCAGCGCACGGACCAAACGGCTGTACTTCACGACGCTCACCAGGTTGTTCTGCGTCGACTTGCTCACAGAAGAGACCCTCTGGCACCGCTCCTATGACGGCGGCTGCGACCGGCTGGCGATTCATCCCAGCGGTAAGTGGCTCTACGTCCCGAGCCTCGAGAAAGACCATTGGCACGTGATCGATGCTCTGGATGGACGGATTCTGAAGCGGATTCAGTTCCGCGAACCGAAAGGGGCGCACAACACGATCTGCTCCCTGGACGGCAGCCGCGTTTTCCTGGCCGGGCTACGCTCGCGCTGGCTACACGTGTTGGACACAGGCAGCAATGAGATCGTGGGCAAGGTTGGCCCGTTCTCGGCGCCGATTCGGCCGTTCACAGTCAATGGCCGAGCCACTCGGTGTTACTGCTGCGTGAATGACCTGCTGGGCTTCGAAGTCGGTGATCTACAGACGGGACGGTTTCTGAAACGGGTCGAGGTGCGGGGCTTTCGCCGCGGGCCAGTCAAGCGGCACGGCTGTCCGAGCCACGGCATCGGTATGACGCCGGACGAGCGCGAACTGTGGGTGGTGGACGCGTACAACCAGGCGCTGCACGTGTTTGCCATCGACGGTGATCGGATCGAACAAACTACGAGCATCACCGGCCTGAGGGAGCAGCCGGGCTGGGTGATGTTCTCGTTGGATGGCCGCTACGCGTACCCGTCGACCGGCGAGGTGATCGATACGAAGCGTAAGCGCGTTGTCGCGGCGCTGTATGACGAGGACGGACGCGAAGTTCACAGCGAGAAGATGGTTCACGTCGTCTTCGCGGAGAACCACCCGGTCCGAACGGGAGACCAGTTCGGCATCGGTCGCCTGGCAGGCTAGTTTGCTGTGTGACGACGCCGATCGGCACAAACGCGGCAGCGCGACGGCGTGATCCCGACGGCTTCGGGCATGGCAGAGTCTTCTGTTCGTTCGCGTGCAGCGCTGCCGAGCGGTCGCTGACGGACTCATGCACCGCGTCTGCGACTTCACGCAGCCAGGATGCTGTCGGTAGCTCCAGCCGTCTGTCGCGGCGCAGCTGAGGCCGCAGGTGGGACGCCTATCCGAGCCCCCTGCCCGTGGGACACAGAGCCCGCGTGCACAGGGTCAACGGCTGGCTAGCAAGCAGTCGGCCCCGTCGGCGCGGACCGTCTGCGTGCCGGCTCGCTCAGGGCCATGCCGGTCAGCTGAATGCGGTTCGGAGGCAACGGCACCTAGCAGGACGCGGTCAGGACTTCTTGGACGTCTTGGCCGCAACGGCGACGTAGACTCGCTCGACTTTGGCCGACCCGCATTTCGGGCACTTGACCCGTTTCTTGCCGTATTCCTCGAAACTCATCTTGACGGTGAACGTTTCGCCGCACTTTGTGCACCGATAGTCGTAGTATGGCATGCCGCTCACCCCCTTTGAGCCTCTGGCGCCGTGTCGCTTGCTGGAATCGCCCGCACCGGCTGGCTAATCGACGTCGGCGCGTAGCCCCTGTGCCATCTTGATCTCCCGACCGTAGTTCACCGTCCACGCCACCTCGTGGGTAACCGCCCGATACAGCGCTGCGGCGGACGGGAAGCCCGTGCCACTTTGTTTCACGCCGCCGAACGGGAGTTGGACCTCTGCGCCGATGCAGGGCAAGTTGACGTAGCCGACACCGAAGTCGCACTCGTCGCGGAACTGCTTCATTGCCCGATAGTCTTCTGTAATGACCGAGATTGCCAGCCCGTAGGGCGTATCGTTGTAGATCTCGATCGCCTCTTCGATGGTCGCGAACGGGATCAGTGCCACGTGCGGCGCGAAGACCTCCTCGCGGATGCACCGTAGCTCTGGGGCGTAGTTGATCTTGTACACGAACGGCGCGACGAAGTAGCCTTTGTCTCGACCCTCCGAATCGATGCGGCCGCCAGGAAGCAGCACTTCCGCTCCCTCGTCCCGGGCAAGCTGGTTGTAGTACTCGTACTTCTTGACCGCCTGCTCGTTGATCAGTGGACCGGCAAAAGACCGCTCGTCAAACGGGTCGCCAAACCGCACCCGCTTACTCAGTTGGACGAAGCGGTCTGCGAACGTGTCATACAGGGTCTCGTGGATGAGGATCCGGCCGGCGGAAACGCACCGCTGACCAGCAGTCTTGTACGCGCTCAGGACCGATGCGTTGACGGCCAGATCCAGGTCAGCATCCTCCAGCACGATGACCGCACTCTTGGAACCCATCTCGCAGACCGCAAGCTTGCGGTAGTCAGCGGCGCAGATCTGTTTGATCTTCGAGCCCACCTCGGCGCTGCCGGTGAACGCGACCACGTCGACGTCCGGATGCTCGACCAGTGCAGCACCAGCCTCCTCACCGATGCCATGCACCAGGTTGATGACTCCGGGCGGGAAGCCAGCCTCGACCATGAGCTCCACGAGCCGCTGGCCCACGGCGGGTGTTTCCTCAGACGGCTTGAAAACAACCGTATTGCCCTCGATCAGGCTGGGGCCGATCAGCCACAGTGGGATCGCAAACGGAAAGTTCCACGGGCTGATCACGGCCACCACGCCCTTCGGCTTGCGAATCGCGTAGCTTTCCTTCTCGGATACCTCCGACGGCACCACCGACCCGTACGGCATCCGGCCGGTGCTGAAGACGTACTGCACCATGTGCAGCGCTTCGATCACGTCGGCGTACGCTTCGTTCCTGACCTTGCCCGACTCGAACGCGACCAGGTCTGTGAGTTCATCGACATGCGCCTTGATGAGCTGGGCGAGTCGGTCGAAGCACTCCGCGCGGAAGATCCTGCTCTGACTGCGCCAGTGCGGGAAGGCGCGGCGGGCGGCCGTCACGGCGCGATCCACATCCGCTTGGTTGGACCGGGGGAAGATCCCCACCAGCTCGTCGACGTTGGCTGGATTGCGCGACTCGAACGTCGCGCCGTGCGGCTCTTCCCAGGAGCCGCCGATGTAGTTCCGCCCAGCCAGCGCGGGACTCTGCACGCGCCGCGTCGTGGTCGACATGTTCTGTCCTCCTCGTTGTTCCCGACCGGTCAACGTAACGGTCCGCAACGCGCTACCAAGCCTAGCGCAC
>JALXBF010000030.1 GCA_026991575.1 Planctomycetota bacterium
CGATCATCTCCCGGTTCTCGCTGTCCCCTCGACCCGAATACACCGCCAACAAAGCCAGATCCAGCGGCGTCAGACGACCATGCTCCACGGCCGTTGCCAGCACTGCCATGTACCCAGGACGCAGCACCCCTGCCGGATCACTATGATCCTTCACCCGACCCAACCCCTCCAGACGCCGCGCCCACGGCTCCGACACGTCCGTCTGGTCTACTGCTACCAGTACCTGCTCGGGTAAGTGTTTCAACACCTGCTCCCTCTGCCGGTCAATCACCAGGTCGATGTACAGCTTCGGCACGCGATCACTTACCTGCTGCCGAAGCAGACGGGAGGCTCAGCTCCCCAGCTGCATGAACTCCTCATGGCTCAACGGAGCGTGCACGCGCAACGCACGGGTCAGGTGACCTGCACCGCCCGATCCAGACCAACCACCAAGTTCGGTATCAGCCAACATGCCTCCTTCCTCAGAATCGCCCTCGCCAGATCAGCCGCGAACTGCCGCAATTCGTTGCAACAAGCATCCGAAAATCACCAGTCGTCTCTTGGCATTGGTCGCCTCCGGGCCGTCGGTTGCCTTTTCTTAACCCTGGGGCACGACGGGGGTGCTTCTTGTGCAAAATCGCTTCATCGGTGAACTCCAGGCTACTGTCGCACAGCGTTCGGTCTGACCAGGTGCTCGACTGCATCCACGACGAGAGCTCAGGCGAGGAGGCCTGGGCCACGTACTGGACTCGGTTCATTCAGCAACAGGCTCGGCAACCCGCCTGTGCCGTCTACATCACCGAGATGTGGGACGCATGGGATCTGCACCATTTCCGGCACCGCAGGACACTCGATCACCGGCAACCGTACGGTGTCGGTGATGTGTCGCAGAACAGCCACCAGAAAGGCCAGCTCAACGGGAACCGCCGCCGCTGGGCGCGCTGCTAACGGATGCGTATCGCACCGGGCCCGATGAACACGGTGAAGTGTTCGGGGCCGACGGCGGCCGATTCGGCGACGCACGGGGCGACATCGAACGCTGGTGGCGGTCCTTGGTGGGGCGGCCGCAGTGGTTCATTCTCACCGCCCCCCCTACTGCCTGGGACTGAGCGAACCGGCCCGCGCATGGATCCGTACGGCACGCATGGTGGAGCCGCTCGTGCCTTTCCGACAACTCGAATCACTGCTCCGCTTGTTGGAGGATCGCGCGGCGAGCGAAGCGCACCTGGCGACCTGGCCCGGCAGGCCCACGTGATCGACTTGCCCGGTGGCGGCTCCGTTCAGCCGGATCTCACTCACCAGTCGGGCCGCTATGAGCTACACTGGTTCAACGTACAGAAGGCAAACGCCTTGCCCGGCCCTGCGGGCGAGGGGGGCAAGGAGGCGCTCCTGCAACCAGCCGGCAGAGGCCACGGGGTTAGTGGGCTGCTGGGGGCGCGCGGGGCCGATGAGGGCTAGGCCCCTAGCGGGCCGCGTGCGAATGCCGGATCGAGCAATGGCTGGCTTGTGCCTGAATATCTTCGTCAGTGTCCAGACGGTTGCTGAGGCCCGTGTGGCGGCCCGCTACCCGTGTATCGTCGATGTCAAGAATCCGCGACGCGGCAGTCTGGGAGCGCCCTCCTCGCGACAGCTGTCGCTGGTGGAGGCGGTGGTGCGGCCGAAACAGCGACCGATGAGTGTTGCGCTGGGCGATGGTCCCCCATGGCAGACTTCCGACGGCGTGCCCGTCGACCAGTTGGTGGCGCTGGCGGACGTGCAGTTCGTGAAGCTGGGCCTGGCCGGCGTGGTCGAGCTATGCACCTCGCTAGAGCTCTTTGATCTGGTGTGCGAAGCGATCATACGGATCCGGCGGGCCAATCGGCATGTTGCTGTGGTGCTCGGAACCTTTGCTGACTACCATCGTTGTGCCGCTCCGCCGCCGGCGGAACTCATCGACCTGGCCGCCTACAGCGGGGCCGACGGGGTGCTGGTGGACACGTATGAGAAGCGGGCGAATGAGTCGCTGTTTACGCACATGCCATGGCGCGAGCTGCAGCGGTTGCGCCATCGCTGTGCCCTGCATGCACTTCGCTTTGCCGTGGCCGGGAACCTGCAGCCAGGCCACGTCTTCTTGCTCAAGAACGTCCAACCCCACTATGTTGGCTTTCGCTCAGCGCTGACCCGGGCCGGTTCGCGCCGCAGCACACTGGACGAACGCAAGCTTGCTGCTCTGTGTGACATGTTGCTGGCTGCGCGGCAGGTCGTTCGCGCCTGATCCGCCGACCGGGCAGAGCGCTTCTGGGGAGGGTTGATCGGTGGCCGAGCCGGCGACTGTGCGGCTTGGGACAGCTGGCGCGCGCACCGGCGCGCGCAACGAGCACAAGTGGCCGGGAACCGATCCGCCTGTAGCACCGCTCACGGCCTCCGACGCCCCATGGCACGCTGATTGCTTTGGGCGTGAGGCTGTGCCTGGACATGTCTGCTTGGGTTGGGTCACGCAAGTAACTATGGATCAAACGGCGCGCCATAAAGAGCAACAACGGGCTGCGAGCTCACCGCCGCTTCGACCGATCGAGGCCACCGACCGGCTTGCGATGATCGGCCAGGTGGCGAGCGGACTGGCCCACGAGCTGAATACGCCGCTTGCCTGCGTGGCCGCCCACGCCGAAGAGGCCATCGAGCTGCTGGAGCGGGCCGTGCTGCACCACGTGCCCGAGGAACTGGCCACCGAGCTACGCATGCACCTGTTGGCCATCGTGCGCCATTCTGGCCGCTGCGCCCGCATTCTCCATCAGTTGCTCCAGTTTGCCCGGCCCTCCGGCCGACTCAGCGGCCACGCTGCGCTGCCGCAGGTGGTCACCGACGTGGTCGAGCTGCTCCGGCCGCTGGCCGATAGCAAGGCTGTCGGACTCCAGCTGGATGTCCCCCGGCACCTACCGCCGCTGGCCATCGCACCGGCCGATCTGGAACAACTGCTCGCAAACCTGATCCACAACGCCATCGACGCCTGCGGTCACGGCGGCCTGGTTACGATTTCGGCCAGCCAACAAGACGATATGGTCCAAGTGATCGTGGCCGACAACGGCTGCGGTATTCCCGAGGAGAACCTGGCACGCGTGTTCGAGCCGTTCTTTACGACGAAGCCGGAGGGAAAAGGCTCAGGTCTAGGCCTGAGCGTCTGTCATGGCATCGTGCGCGCGGTCGCTGGCGACATTCGCATCGAGAGCACGGAGGGCGCTGGTACGAAGGTCTTTGTGAAGCTGCCGGTTTCCTTTACCGCCGACGTTGTGAAGCGAGCGGCCGATCAGTGAGCACACTGCGGACCGTGTTGCTCACCTTCGCGCGGCGCCGGCGATTCGGTTGCCTGCGGGCCACGCACGCGTGCAGCCAGAGCGGCCTGAAGCACTTTCAGCGGCAGCAGAGCGCAGCGCATCCGCACCGGCGTCAGCTCAATGCCCACCAGCTCCAGGACCTTCTTCAGATCCCAACGGCGCACCTCCTCACGCGACTTGCCGGCCGCCTCCTCGCAGACCAACGACGCACTCGCCTGGCTAATCACACACCCCTCACCATCGAACCGAATGTCGGCGATCCGGTCGTCCTCGAACTTCACCTCGACGCGGACACGGTCCCCGCACAGCGGGTTCTCGTCTTCGAAGACCACATCCGGATCTTCCAGGTGGCCCCGCCGAGGCGAAGAGTAGTAATGATCCAGGAGCTCTTCGGCGTAGACGTCCTCTTCCCAACTGCTCAATGTCTACCCTCGCTGGCTGCTGACACGCTGCCGGAACCGAGCGAACCGTTCGACGGTCTGTTTCAACGCATCGACGAGTGCGTCGACATCGGCCCGAACATTATAAAGGTAGAAGCTCGCTCGAGTGGACGCGCGCAATCCGAGCAGTTGGTGCAGCGGCTGCGCGCAGTGATGACCCGCGCGCACGGCCACGCCGTACCGGTCCAGGAACTGGGCAACGTCGTGCGGATGGATTCCCTCGATCGCAAACGCCACCAGTCCTGAGCGATTGGGCGGTGCTGGCCCCAGCAACCGGATGCCGGGCACCTCCTGTAGCCGCTCAAACGCATAGCTCACCAGCAGCTGCTCATGGGCGCGGATGAAGTCCCAACCCACGTCGCGCAGGAAATCGACCGCCGCGCCCAACGCCACGGCCGGTGCCACCGGCGGGGTGCCCGCTTCAAACTTCCAGGGAAGGTCGTTCCAGGCCGCTTCGTCGAACGTTACCTTCTTGACCATCTCGCCGCCGGTGAACATCGGCGGCATTGCCTCCAACAGTTCCAGCTTTCCGTACAGCACACCCACCCCCTCCGGACCACACATCTTGTGACCGGAGAAGGCCAGAAAGTCGCAATCCAGCGCCTGGACATCACAACCGAAATGAGGCACGCTCTGGGCACCGTCCACCAGCACCCTGGCTCCTACCCCATGCGCCAACCGCACGATCTCGGCCACCGGAGGTACCGTGCCGAGCACGTTCGAGGCACCCGTCACCGCTACCAACTTGGTCCGCTCCGACAGCATCGCTTCCAGCGCGGCCAGGTCCAGCTGGCCGTCTCCGGTCAGCGGTGCAAAACGCAGCGTGGCGCCAGTGCGACGACAGACCTGCTGCCACGGCACCAGGTTCGCGTGGTGCTCCATTTGCGTGACCACCACTTCGTCGCCCGGCTTCAGATTGGTGCCGCCCCACGACCAGGCGACCAGGTTGATGCTTTCCGTCGTGCCGTGCGTGAAGATCACCTCGGCGGTGGACGATGCGTTGATGAAGCGCGCGACTTTCTCGCGGGCAGCCTCGTATGCGGCCGTGGCCTCTTCAGCGATCGTGTAAATGCCGCGATGTACGTTCGCGCTACGAAGGCGGTAATGCTCGGCCAGCGCATCGATGACCGAGTCGGGTTTCAACGACGTCGCGGCACTGTCCAGGTAGACCAGCCGAACACCGGGCCGCACTTCCCGCCGCAAGATCGGGAAGCGTTGCCGCAGCTCGGCAGCACGCTGCTCGAGCTGCTCGGCAGTGTACACGGCGTTGGCCGGCCCAGAGGAGGTGAAGGCAGCCTGAGGATCCATGGTCAAGACCTCAAGGAACCACGGTGAGTCGCTGCCCTGACGGCAGGTCGCGAAGCTATCTGTTCCATTCTAGGGCGGCTGCGGGGGCCGTCCCCGTAGAATCAGCGGGTGATCCTGTCGGAGCAACGGGCCATGGCCGAATCCGTACGGTTGACCGTTCTGCGCGAAATCCTGCGCTACGTCCAGAGCTTTCGAGACCGAACGTTCGTGATCGCTCTGGACAGCGGCCTGCTGTGCGACCCCAGCCTGGCGAACCTGCTTGTCGACATCGCCCTGCTCCACAGTATCAACATCCGCCCCATCGTCGTGGCTGACCTCGCCGCCGAACTGACCCGCCTGCAGCCAGAGATCAGTCCGGAGGTGGCCGCTGCGCTGGCACCGGTTCCGCCTCAGACCATGACGGCAGTGTGCCGAGCCAGTGGCGAGGTGTGCGAGACGCTGCTGAGCGGGTTTTGCTCCGTGGACCTTCCCACTGCGCTGGCGCCGGCCATTGTGGCCCACCCGGCCGGCATCCGCGGCGGGATCGACTGGCAGTATGCTGGCCGGATCGATCGTATCGACGCCCCGCTGTTGCACCGGCTCATCGATGCCCGGATCGTTCCGATCCTTCTTCCGATCGGATTCGACGGTGAGGGGCACTCCTATCTGGTCAATGCCGATGAGGCCGCAGCCGAGGTGGCCGCGGCGCTGGCAGCCGCCAAGCTGCTTTACGTGACAACCGCGCCGGGACTGCAGCTCCAGGGACAACTCGTGCGCCAACTCCGATTGGAGGAGGCAACGGAACTGCTGGCGGCCGATCCTCCCTTGCCGGTCGCGCTGAGGCAGAAGCTGCGGTGCGCGTGCCGCGCGTGCCGGGGCGGCGTGGAGCGAGTGCACCTGGTGGACGGCCGCGTTGAGGAAGGGCTGCTGGCGGAGGTCTTTTCAGCCGAAGGCGTCGGCACGCTGATCCACCGCGATGAGTATGCAGCGATCCGGCCCGCCGGCCCGAAAGACGCTCCGGAAATCTTCCGCCTGCTGCAACCGGCCATCGCAAACGAGGAGCTGCTGCCAAGGACCCTGGATGAAATCCGCTCGCTGACCGATCGCTTCCTCGTCTACGATCTGGACGGAACGATCGTCGGCTGCGTAGCCGTGATCCCCTACGCCGAATCGCAGCAGGCGGAGATTGCCTGCCTGGCCGTGGATGACGCATACGAGCATCAGGGGATCGGGCGGCGGCTGGTTGAGGTGGCACTCAGGCGGGCGCGAGAATCGGGCGCTCAGGAAGCGTTTGTGCTAACCACGCAAGCGGCAAACTACTTCCGCACGAAATTCGGCTTCGAAGACAGCACGCCGGAGAACCTGCCACCGGACCGCCATGCGCGCTGGCTGGCCAGCGGCCGCAACTCCCGCGTCCTGCGCAAACGACTGGATTAGCGCGACCGCACACGCGCCTCGCGAGCTTGCCCGCGGCCAGATTCACCACCACGCCCACCCCGCCGGCTTGACCCGGAGATCCTGCGACACGGCACTGGCGGTGCACGGTTCGGGTCGGCGGCCCACTCTGGGCGACGTCCCCTTCTACCACCGTGTGACCTACTCGTGCAGCGGCACCGGAAGCTTTCGCCTTGGGCCAGCATCCTTCCAGTTGAACGGCCGGAGGCCCAGCTTCGTCGCGGGTGAACCGGGTCGGAGTCCAAAGTCCAACGCGTACGCGTCGGCAAATAACGGATCGGCCACAATGGAATGCTCATCGTGACCGAGCGCCTGCCACCGCTCCAGTGACCGGTTGCCCGGGAAGGTGACCGGGCCTGAGTAGTTCCAGTAGAGGTTGTGATCAAGCACAAGGCGTGCTTTGGTCCAGGCGCCGGTCATGAGCGCCCCCTGATCGTAGACCACGATGTTCCGCTCGAAGTAAAAACTGATGTGCGGTTCAGGTCGGGTGAGCTGCAGCTGCTGGACGCGGCTGAACGCGAAAATGTTGTTCACCACGCGATTCTCCCTGCCGTAATGCTGATGGAACCCGCCGGTCTTCGTGCGGTACACCAGGTTCTCGGTGATCTCTAGGAACGAACTGCCCTCGTCCGGGTAAATCCCCCAGCCGCCGTAGCTGTACGACTCAACGTCGTAGATGACGTTCCCGCGAAGGATCGTGCCCGGGGAGATGCCCAGCGTGTAGATCCCCCCCATGTCGCTCAACACGCCCCGGCCGACATTGTGGATTACGTTCTTGACGATCCGGTTATGGTGTGCCGTCGAAGGCGCATAGCCCCAGCTCCAGCCCACGGAGATGCCCGTGTAGAAGAGGTCACAGATATGGTTATGCTCCACGGTATTGTACGATGCCCGACCGATCCAGACGCCGACGGCGGCGTGGTAGACACGACCCGTAGACCGGATCAGGCAATCGCGCACCACGTTGTGCTCGGCGCGCCTTCGAGGCTCCTTTGGCAATCCGGTCTGGCCGATGCGCACCCCACCGGCTCCGAGGTCTACGAACGCACACGCCTCCACCACGTTGTGCTGGCACCCTTCGTCCAACCACAACCCATATGTGCCAACGTGCCGAACAACGCAATCACGCCAGTAGCAATGACGGGCACCGTAGGCGTGCACTGCCGCCGTCTTCAGAAACGCGGCCGCCTGGCCATCACACCGCTCATCGCGTCCAAGCCGCCAGTCGGCATACTCGAAGACGAGTCCCTCGAACCCGACGTGCGCAACATAGCGCTCTGACCGCGCATCGCCGGACAGAACGAGTAACTCGGTCAGTTCCGGCAACACTGCTTCGGTTCGTTCCGGGTGCTCACCCGGCAGCGGCTTGTACAGCAGGACTCTGTGCCCGGCGTCAAAGTACCATTCGCCCGCCGCATCCAACGCCGCCCGGCAGTTTTCCAGGTACCACCGTGCCCGCCGGTCCCAGTAGCCGACCGGCCAGTTTGACGGCGCGGTGAAGCGGACCGTACCCGCTGCCGGGTCCAATTCCTTGATGTGGTGTCGGGAGGCCGTCCAGGAGTGGAACAGGAGGATTTCCGCCTCAGGCAGGTCCGAGGGAGTGATGTCGCGGAGGTCGTCCGGTTGCACGCGGATCCCCAACCGAGTTTCCAGCCGCTTGCGCGCTTCGGTTCGGTCCTGCCACGGGACGAGCGGACCGAGAATCCGGAAATAGCCCGCATTGGGACTGCGAGCCCGGGTACGCCGCCCACCGTTGATGAACAGCTGCTGCACCTCAGTCCGATCGGGCACTCGGAGCTCCCACAGGCCATCGCCCCGCTGGCGCCACGCTGACCAAGCACGCCCCCCGCGGATGAATACCTTACCAGGCTGGGCAGCCCGGAACACCGTCGGGCCGCTCTCCGTGCCTGATACTCCAGGGTCGATGCGCCACGGTTCGCTCAAGACGTACACGCCCGGTGCGATCACCACGGTCACCCGTCCTTTGAAACCTGTGCTCCGCAGCTCGCGGACCGCTTCGGTTGCCCGGTGCAGTGACCGAAACGGTCCCTGCTTGCGGGCCGGATCCGCGGTAGCGGCCGTGCCGGACCAACCGTCGTTACCCGTCGGGGAGACGTAGAAACGGTGCTCGTCGGTGGATCCGATCACGAGCCCGGCGAGGAGAACGGTCCAGGGCGCAGTCATCGTGCGATGTCTCCATCGGGTTGCTTGGAGGCTAGCTCGGCAGGCAGCAGTTGAGGCGGGATGAGGATCAACGACCGCGTGTGACGGTCGAGGCACAAGCGGTGGGGTATGTTCCTATGTTACCTGGTTTCGCCGGTGGAACTCCTCAGTCGCCTCCTCGATAGCAGACCGGTTCGGCTCGCAATCGCGCATGGATTTCAGGTGCTCGATCGCTCGCTCCAGCGGCCAGCCGCGGACCCAGTGCAGGTACGCTGCCGCCACGCTCGGAGCCCGGCCCACGCCGGCAGAACAGTGCAGGTACACACGGGGACGCGTTCGAATCAGCTCGTCTAACACGTGCACCGCCTCCGGTAGGTGGGCCACCAGATCGATCGGATCGCCATCCCGGATCGGCACCCGGTAGGGCTCAATATCCTCGGCAGCATACCATTGCTCGTAATCGTGCCACTGACGCCCAAAGGCATACAGGTCTTCGTCCGTTTGCAGGCACAGGACCGAGCGGACCCCCTCTTCGGCCAGGAGGCGGATGTGGGTTGGCCCTGCCGGAAATGACCCGACCAGCAACTCAGGCAATGGCTCGCAGTAGTCCATGGGCCGAATGCTCCCTGTTGACAGGTAGACGAAACGTTGGGCCATGCCATTATGGCTGTATCCGGCCCGGTCGGCGGCGCGCGCTGCTATAGTGGTCTACGGTGTCCCGAGATTGTGCCCAAGCGGCAGTGTGTCCGGAAGATCACCATGAGAGCTACCTTAATTGCACGATTCTGTGTGCTAACGGCTGTGGTCGTTGGTGCGGCCACTGGCTTCTCAAACGACGCTGCGGGCAACAAGGATATCAGCTCGGCTGCACGGACCGAACGGAAGCTGAACGGCCGAACGCTGTTCTTGCCGGAGGGGTTCGAGGTCGAGCTAGCGGCAGGTCCCCCGCTAGTGGAACGGCCGATTTGCATTGCGTTCGATGACCGGGGCCGGTTGTACGTGGCGGAAAGCTCAGGCTCGAACGATCCGGTCCAGGTGCAGCTGAAGAAGCGACCGCACCGCATTCTCCGGCTGGAGGATACCGACGGCGACGGCAAGTACGATCGTCGCACCGTGTTCGCCGACCGGATGATGTTCCCAGAAGGGGTACTGTGGTACCGCGGTTCGGTCTACGTAGCGGCACCGCCAAGCATCTGGAAGCTGACCGACACGGACGGCGACGGCGTGGCGGACGTGCGGCAGGAGTGGTTCCTGGGCAAGACGCTGACCCACTGTGCAAACGACCTGCACGGGCCATACCTGGGGCCGGATGGCCGACTGTACTGGTGCAAGGGGGCGTTTGCCGAGCAGAGGTACCCGCGTTTCGGGGGAGAGGTCTTTGTTACCCGTGCCGCACACATTTTCCGCTGTCCGGTGGACGCACCGCTTGAGCCGTCCACCAACGCGGTCGACCCGCGATATGTGGAGCCGGTGATGACGGGCGGCATGGACAACCCGGTCGAAGTGGTATTCACCCCGGAAGGCGAGCTAATTTTCTCGACCACGTTTCTGGTTCATCCGGGCGGAGGCTTACGTGACGGCCTGATTCATGCGATCTACGGCGGGGTCTACGGTAAGGACCAGCCGGCGATCGAAGGCCATCGGAGAACCGGTGAGCTGATGCCGGTGCTGCTGCACCTTGGGCCGGCCGCAGCGTGTGGCCTGGAGCGGTACCAGAGTGGTGTGTTCGGGCGGTCATTCACAAACAACCTTTTCGTCTGCGCGTTCAACTTACACGAAGTCTTCCGCGTGCAGCTCACGCCCGAAGGCGCCAGCTACCGAGCCACGGCCACACCGTTCTTCGGATCACCGGACGTTGACTTCCATCCGACCGATGTTGCTGAGGACGCGGACGGCAGCCTGCTGGTAGTCGACACGGGGGGATGGTACAAGCTTTGCTGCCCCAGCTCCCAACTATGGAAACCCGACGTGCTCGGGGCGATCTATCGTATCCGACGCCGGGGAGCAGGGGGGCCGGAGGATCCGTGGGGGCGAGCCATTCGATGGCAGCGGTTAGGTCCGCAGGAGCTGGTGCGGTACCTGGGGGATCCCCGCCCGATGGTCCACTGGCAGGCGGTCGACCGGTTGGCACAAGCAGGTGACCGGGCCGTGCCTGTGCTGGCGGAGGTGCTTGTTGGCGATGCACCGCTGACTGCTCGACTCGGTGCCATCTGGGCGTTGAGTCGCATCGGCACGGCGGCGGCGTTGCGTCAGGTGCGTGGGGTGCTGGAGCGTGAGTCGCCCGAGCAGCTGACGCGCGCAGCGCTGCATGTTGTGAGCCTCTACCGGGACGAAGCTGCGACGCAGCGCCTGATCGAGCTGCTCGAAGCAACCAGCCCGTACGTTCGCCGCCGAGCGGCCGAGGCGCTCGGGAGAATCAGAGCCAGAGAGGCTGTGCCGCGACTGCTGGCTGCAGCTGCCCGAGTCGCAGACCGTGCCGAGGAGCACGCGGTCATCTATGCATTGATCGAAATTGGCGACGTGACGGCCACACGCCGCGGGTTGGCCGAGCGGAACGAACCGGCCGTGCGCCGGGCGGCGCTGATCGCGTTGGACCAGATGCGGCACTCAGACCTCCGACCCCGCGATGTCCTGCCGTTGCTGTTCGCCAGCGACCAGGCCTTGCGTAGCGCCGCCCGCTGGGTACTGTCGCACCGTGCCGACTGGGGTAAAGCGGCCGTGGGCTTTCTGCGCGAGCACCTGACTGTTCCTCCCAGCAACCAGCACAGTCGCGAGGCGCTGGCGACACTGCTGCGTACGTTTGCCTCGGAACCGGCCGTACAGCAGTTCCTGGCGGAGTTGTTTCGCGGGCCGGGCCGACGCGAACTGAAGCGATTCGTCCTCGAGCAGCTTGCCGTCTCCAGCGCACGTCGTCTCGACGCATCGCTGGCCGAGTCGCTGGCGGAGCTCTTGGAGGCCGAGGGCGCGCAGCCGAGCGGGCTCACGGCCGCTGCCGTCGAAGTCCTGTTCCGCGCGGCGGCAGGCGGTGCTCATCCCCGCCTGCAGACGGCCCTTGCCGCACTTGCCCGGCGAAGCGATCTGCCCGACGAGCTACGGCTGAAAGCGCTGGTGGCCACTCCGGGACAGTTACCCACGCTGGATGAGGCACTGTTTGAGTATCTGCTGCAGCGGCTCGCGCCACAGGAACCGGTTAGCACGCGAGCGCTAGCCAGCCGCGCGTTGACCAAGGCGTCGCTAACCAAAGCCCAGGTCCTCCGGTTGACGCGGCTCCTGCCGGAACTCGGACCGCTGGAGGTCGAGCAATTGCTGTTGGTCTACCGGAACTGGGACGACGAGCAGGTGGCGCGCGAGCTGTTGCACGCGCTGCGGTCGGCACCGGCCCGCACGGCGCTGAACCTGCAGCTTATCAACCAGCGCCGCAGGCAGTACCCTGCCGCGATGCAGCGCGTGTTGGAGGAACTGGCCAAGCTGGTGGAGGCCGAAATAGCGCGTCGCCGGGAGCATATCGTGGAGCTCTATCGCTCGTTACCGCCAGGCGACGTTCGCCGCGGACAAAAGGTGTTCCTGAGCAGCAAAGCTGCCTGCTCAGCCTGCCACGCGATCGGCTACCTGGGCGGTCGTGTCGGACCGGACCTGACGCGCATCGGACGCGTACGCAGTAAGCTGGAATTGTTGGAAGCAATCATCGATCCGTCAGCCAGCATCATCCGAAGTTATGAGCCAGTGCTGGTGATGACCAAGGAGGGCAAGGTGATCAACGGGCTGATCCAGCGCGAGACTGCAGAGGAGTTGGAGCTGGTAACCGGCCCGAACCAGACGGTGACCGTTCGGCGCGCAGACATCGAGGCGATGCGTGTGAGCAACGTGTCGATCATGCCTGCAGGCCTGGACCAGCAGTTGAGTCGTCAGGAGCTAGCCGACCTGCTGGAGTTCCTGGCCAATTGCCGATGACGTGCTCGGTTCAGCCAGCAGCGGCGCTGGCTCAGCGGACCGGCGGAAGACGACGAGGCTAGGCACGTGCGTGCGGCTCTGAAGTGATGGTCGCTTCAGTCGACGGGGGCAGTTGCTCATGAACCTGAAGCCGGTCAGTGATGCGTTCGAGATCGTGCTCCGCGAGATTCAAGCGACGTTGGAAGATATCAAAGACGAAGCGGCTGCGGCGATGCGCTCAGGCGACTTCCAACGCGCACGCCACCTGCTCGGTTGTGCGGAACGGGTCGAAGCGTTTCGCGACGAGGTCCACGACTTCCAGAAGCGCTGGCCCCGGCTCTTCAGCGAAGATGCCACCCCGGTGGGCCGCGCTCGGCGGAAGCGGCGGCGCAGGCGCGTCGGCATCCCTGGCAAGGCGTTCCGCCGACCGATTCTGGAGGCACTCGTGGAGCTCGGCGGACGGGCCTCCATCCAGGACGTGCTGCATTTGGTCGAGCAGAAACTGAAGGACAAGCTTACCAAGGACGACTACGAGCCGCTACCGTCGCTGCCGGATACGCCCAGGTGGCGCCATAAGGCTCAGGTGTGCCGGGCCGCGCTGGTCAAGCGTGGCTTGGTGTTGCCGAGCAGCGAGATGGGTATCTGGGAGATTTCCGAGGCGGGTCGCCGCTGGCTGGAAGAGCATCGCGAAGAATCGTAGTGCTGCCGCCGCGGGCCGACCGTGGCAGAGGGCCGCGAACCGTCCCGTGAACCCCCTGTGGCCGTGATGGCCACTGTTCGGCCCCGGCTCATCGAGCCAGCGTGCCGGAAAAGCGGGCCATGGGTTGAAAGCCATCTCGGCGATCCATCGGGCCTTGTGTGCTGCAGCGGCGTGCAACAGGGCTGGTCGAGCCGGTGCTACGTGATGACGGGCCGGGGACAAAGCCTACACAATCGATAGAACTGACACATCCGGCACGACTCGAATTACATCGTCTGTCTTGCGCTGCTTTCCCTTAACTCCTAGACTCCGGGTTGTATATTTCCAGTGACACGTTCGTGTGCACGTCACCAACGCATGTTGAACGCTGGCAACAGCCGGGACATGACGGCGGTTGGTTCGAACGTTCAAGGGGGGAGTTCATGGCCACATCCGTGTTGCTGGTGGACGCCGATCGGTATCTTGTCCAGCCGATGGCGGAGTACCTGCGGGAGCAAGGTTTCGAGGTTACCACGGCGCGGAACTACGCAGAGGCGATTGAGCGGCTGACGGAGGGCGAATTCGACATCGTCTTGAGCGAAGTCGACCTGGGCGAGCGGGACGGCTTTGCGCTGCTGGACTGGGTCAAAGAGCACAGTCCGGAGACGTCCGTGATTCTGATGACCGGTTACGGGACGATCGATAACGCGGTCGAGGCGATCCGACGCGGCGCGGTGGATTACCTGGTCAAGCCGATCTTGGTGGAGGAGCTCAGGATTTCGTTGGATCGGGCCATGGCCCAGCACAACCTGCGGGCTGAGAACCGCCGCCTGAAGCGACAGCTTGACGACCGGTACGGGCTGGACGCGATCGTTGGCCGCGATGTGCGGATGCTTCAGGTGTATGAGTTGATCGAGGCGGTGGCTGATACCCGTACCACCGTGCTGATCACAGGGGAAAGTGGTACGGGCAAGAGCCTTACGGCTCGCGCGATTCATCGGCTGAGCCGGCGGCGGAACGGACCGTTTGTCGAAGTCTGTTGCGGCGCGCTGCCGGAGACACTGCTGGAAAGCGAACTCTTCGGACACAAGGCTGGCTCGTTCACCGGGGCGGTGGCCGATCGCAAGGGCAAGTTTGCTCTGGCCGACGGCGGCACGATCTTCCTGGACGAGATCGCCACGGCGTCGCCCGCGCTGCAGGTCAAGCTCCTGCGCGTGTTGCAGGACATGGAGTTTGAGCCGATCGGCAGCAGCGAAACGATCCGGGTCGATGCACGCCCGATCCTGGCCACCAACCAGGACCTCGAGCAGCTCGTACGCGAAGGAAAGTTCCGTGAGGACCTCTACTACCGGATCAACGTGATCAATATCCAGCTACCCCCCCTGCGGGAGCGAGCTTCTGACATCCCGCTGCTGGCCGAGCACTTCCTGAAAAAGTACCGCGAGGAAACGGGCAAACCCGTGCGCGGCTTCACCTCGGCGGCAATGGACCTGCTGCAGTGCTACCATTGGCCGGGCAACATTCGGGAGTTGGAGAATGCCGTGGAGCGGGCTGTGGTGCTGTGTCGCGGCGAGCTGATTGAACCGGAAGATCTGCCCCCCACGTTACGCCGCTCGGCACTGAGCGTCCCCGTAGCGTCACTGCCTTCCCAGGGCCAAGGCGCGCCGCAAAAAGGCCTGAAGGCAGCGCTACTGGAACCGGAGCGGCAGCTTGTGCTTGCTGCTCTGGAGGCAAACAACTGGAACAAGCAGCGGACTGCCAAGGCATTGGGGATCAACCGGGCAACGCTGTACAAGAAAATGAGGAAACTCGGGCTGCTACCTCCCAAGCAGGACGGCCAGGGGCGGAGCAAGCAGGCAGGCAAGTCGGGGGCAGACAGCAAGCCGTCGGAACTTTACGCCCGCGGGTGAGTCCGGTCGTAGACTTCGCGAATGCGCCGGCCGGTAATGTGCGTGTAGACCTGCGTTGTGGACAGCAGTTCGTGGCCAAGCAGTTCCTGCACGGCCCGGATATCCGCGCCACGGTCCAGCATGTGGGTGGCGAAGCTGTGGCGGAGCGTGTGCGGGGAGAGCTTCTTGTCGATTCCCGCCTGCCTGGCCCGCTTCTGCACCATGCGCGCCACCGATCGTTGGCTGATCCGGCGGCCATAGCGATTCAGAAACAGAGCCGAGCGATCCCAGCGTCCGTCACGCGCCACCCGGCCACGCACGGCTAACCAGGCCCGCAGCGCCTCAATGGCCACGCCCCCCACCGGGGCGAGCCGCTCCTTCTTGCCCTTGCCGCGAACCAGCACCACGCCGTTATCCAGGTCGAGGTCTGCTACGTCCAGTCCCACCAGTTCCCCGACGCGTAGCCCGGCCGAGTAGAACAGCTCCAGGATCGCCCGATCCCGTACCGCGAACCAATCGCTACCGGCCGTGTCGTCCAGCAATCGAGCGGCCTCCTCCTCGGTGAGCACACCGGGCAGAGTCCGCCGCTCCCGTGGGCTGCGTAACCCGGCCGCGGGGTTGCGCGCAAGGACCCCCTGACGGACCAGGTACTTCAGGAACGTGCGGACGGCCGCAAGCTTGCGATTGATCGACCTTGCCGCCAGTCCACTCTGGCCCAGCCCGGCCAGCCAGGCACGCACGTGTCGCGTCGAGATCCGTTCGGCTCGCTCCACCCGGGTGCCGCTCAGATGGGCTGCGAACTGCTCGAGATCCTTGCGGTACGCTCGGACCGTGTGTTCGGAAGCGTTACGTTCGACCCTGAGATGTTGAACGAACCGGTCAATCCAGTCTGTGATCGTCGAGGTTGGCACGCCGCGTTCGTCCATGGTCACCGTTCACGTGTCCGGACCACCAGCTAGGAGCTCACAGCACCCGGTGCCGGCAACCGGTGTGCTCGTTCACCCCATCGGCGTGCTAGGAAAGCAGACCGTCGGGGCCGCAGGTCAGCTGCAGGCGTTCCCAGAGGGCCTGAGGAAGCAGGCCGGCACGCTCGCTGAGCATCTTGGCATCAGCCCTCGAGAGGTTCAGGCGGGGATCTGCTGCAAACTTGTGCAGGACGCGGATCAGAGCTGGCCGGCTAGCATCGTCATACAGAAAGATGTAGCGATGATCACCTTTGGCCAGAGCGAGGATGTTCAGGTCACGTGACATCGTTGCTCCCGCGGCTGCTGATTGCCTGCCTTGGCGGAGTTGTGCATCCCTTCTGTAGATCGGTCGCCACGGGGACCGACCATTAGGTCCGTCGTGCCTGCCTCTGTGCCCGGCTTCTACCACAGCCTCCCGCTATCGTCTACGGCAGTTGGCCAGGCCTGGACACATTCGGCTCTGCGGCAGGAACCTGACTTGCCTCTCTCGGACCGTTCTCACTGACTGCCTTGATGAACTCATTGTCCGGATCGCCAAGCAGGATCAGCCGCCGTTTCGGGCGCGTCGCAGCGACGTAGAAGATACGTTCCTCTTCGGCATCCCAGTGCCGCCCGTCCTCAGCGCCATTACCCCGACGGCACAGTGGGAACAGCCCGTTGTGCAGCCCGGCAACGTACACCGTATCGAACTCCATCCCTTTGACCTGATGGACCGGCAGCACAGGCAACCCCTCATCGATCATTGTCAGCTCGACATTGCGCACCAGCGCGCACGTGTGGAGCACCTCCTGCACCAACGGTCGGCTCGGCACGATGTCTCTTCCCCCCTGGAAGCGAACGATGTGCTCTACCAACTCCGACAGATGCCTCCATCGTTCCGGATCGTGCTTGTAGACCTCGTCCAGGCCAATCAGCTGCAGACCGTCGGCAAGTAGCTGGGCAGGGGGTTGCTTCCAGACCAGGGACCGCAGCTGATCCAACGCGGCCGCCGTCGGTCCTACGTTCTCGGCCACCGGCTCAAGCAAAGTACGCCGTTCGTTTGTAGCCAGCGAGATCGCTACAAGCAGTTGCCGCGCCAGCTGTACCGTTGCGTACACGTCGTCCTTGGCCCGGTGGCTGGGCCGGTGCGAGAGCTCTAGGGTTTCAGCCAGCGTGCGGAGGTCATACCGCTCAACGTTGGGCAAGACCCTCCGGGCAAGCTCCCGCGTGTCGTCCCAGTCGTTCATCTCCGGCAGAGCGATGCCACAGCGACGGGCGTGGCTGCGGAGCACGTCGAGGTCGAAGCTGACATTGTGCCCGACAATGTGCACGCCTTGCAGGAACTCGGCAATCCGTCGAAACGCTTTTGGCGGGGGTGTTCCGCCTGCGCGCAACTCGTCTTCGGTTAACCCGTGGATGTCCTGCCCTTCGATCCGACCTTCAATCGGCCAAAACAAAAGGTGAAGCTCAGCGACAATCTTGCCGTCCTGCACCCTGGTACCGAAGAACTCGATGACCTCTGCCTTGTTAGGGTCCAGTCCGGTCGTTTCGACATCAAGGACCACAACGGACCCGTCACGCCAGCGCGCAAGCAACGGCGCAAAGGGCTCGCCGTGCTGCCAGGTACGTGCCATCAGCAGATCGCACAGGCGCACGTAACAACTGCGGCCCTGCTCCACGATCTGCTTCAGCGTCCGGTCCCCGACGCCGATCTTCAACGACCGCAGCAGCCGTCGGGCGGACCAGGAATCGAACGGATTGGCGATCAATCTCAGCAACGCCAGAGCGTCCTTGATCTCCTTTCGGCGGAAGAACTCAAAGCGGTCCACCAGGCAGACCTGGATGCCAGCCTGTTGCAGCTCCCCGGCAACCTCCTCCGCATGCCTCCTGGTCCTGGTCAGTACCACGGCCTTATGTGACCGTGGGTCAAGCTTGTTCTGGCGGATGTCTTGGGCAATGACTCGAGCTTGCTCCGATGCCGCGCGCGCCGCGACGGTCACGACCGGATCGCCCGCCAAGCTGCCGCTTGGCGCTTTCGGTGCCGGCAGGTCGGGGGCGTACCGGCGCAGCAGCCGTGCGGCGACATCGACCAGCGTCTTGGTGGACCGGAAGTTGTACGAAAGGGTGAATTCTTTCGGTTTGAACGCCTCTTTGTACCGACGCAGCACCGTCCGTGGGCACGATCCGCGCCACTCGTAGATCGTCTGGGCAATGTCCCCGAAAAAGGACAGTTGGCCATGGTCGCGCGCGAGCATCTCCAGGACGGCGTACTCAGCCAGATGCGTGTCTTGAACCTCATCCACCTGGATCCACTGAAACCGCTCTGCCCAGTAACGCCGGCAGGCGTCGTCTGTGTAGAAGAGATGTCGGACATAGCGGATCAAGTCTGAGAAGTCGACGGCACTGGCGGCACTGAGCGCCCGGTCGTAGCGACGCAGTAATTGGGCTACGTAGTCCGGCCCGCCGAAGCTATGAGGACTAGGGCCTTCCTCAGAAGCCATGGTGTTGAGGATGTCCTTGATCGAGTCGTCCAGGCTGTGTTGCTTGAGCTTTACGCGGCTGAGAAGCTCCCAGCACGATCGCGCCGCGCGCCGTACGTCCTTATCGAACGCGGCCAGGTTCTGCTCGGCGATCTCCCTCAGCAGTTCCGGGCCATCGACATCGTCGAGGATCATGTACTCGCGTGGGATTCCCACCCGGTCACCGTCACGTCGGAGCACTTCGGCACAGAACCGGTGAAACGTGGCGCAGAAAACCGCCCTGGCCTGTTCTCCCAGCCGGTGCGCGACACGATTCTGGATTTGTCGCGCGGCACGGTTCGTGAAGGTCAGGCACAATGTGCGGTCAGCTGCCACCGTGCCGGATTCGATCGCGTAACGTAGCCGCTCGGCCATGGTGAGCGTCTTGCCACTGCCGACCATGGCCAGCACCAGGACCGGGTGGTTTACGCAGTGGACCACGGCCCGCTGCTCGTCAGTGAGCCTGATGCTCGCCAGATCCGTGCTTGTCATCGTCACCCCCGAAAGTTCCCCTGTTGGGAACGTTCTCTTGAACGGCCGCTTGCGGCGCAATCCTACCCCACCGGCACAAACACGAAGTCCCGGTCCCGCCACGGCGGGCACGCCAGCCGTTTCAGCAGTTCGTTCAGTTCTGCGGAGCCTATCCCCGCATGGTGCCACACGACCCACAGGACATCGGCCTCTTGTGGTCGGCTATGGGGCAATGGTGTGAAGCCGTCCGTCAGCACGACCACGAGTGTCGGCGGCGGATGCAATTGAAGAGCAGCCTGGAGCCCGGCCCGCATGTCGGTGCCACCGCCGCCTCGCAGTCGGCGGCGCAGACTGGCCACCTCGCGCCTCGACCGCACAACGATCGGCTCATAGGCGACGGCATCACACGGGATCACCACGATCGGTCCAGCAACCTGGACGAGCAGTGCCCCGAGCTCTGCCACTGCCTGGCCGAGCTCCTGCTGAGAAATCGAACCGGATGTGTCGACAACACAGGCGACACGGGGCACCAACTTGCCGGCCAGGCGTGGCAGGACAAACGGCTCGTAGGCCGCAGACTTCCGATGCGGTCGTGCGTAGCAGTAGTCAATGCGCGCCTCGGATCCTAGCGCCAGCTTACCGCGCACCGCACGCCGTAGCCGCTCCTGCCAGCGAACCATCGGCTTACACTGCTGCTCGGCCCAACGTAGCGCGCCGCGCGGCAACGTGCCGCGGGCCTTATGTTCGAGAATGTCTCGCGCGACGGTGGCCTGAATCTGAGCGGCGATCTGCTGGAGCTCATGGGCACCACTCTTCTCTGTGCTCGCCTGGCCAGCGGTAACCGCGCCGAGGTGCGCAGCGATGCCGTCGGCGGAAAGCGGCGCGCCGTTGATGTCACGGGCCGTCTCGGGCAGACCGAAACGGTCAAACAGCCGCTCCTGCAACTTCTGGTCGACGGCCTCCGGCCTCGAGTGCTCGGAACCGAACGGCCATCGTCCCCGTCTCGACCCAGCTGTCCGCTTGCTGGCCGAGTGCCGTGCTCGCTCTAGCATCCGAAGGAACTGTTCGTAGTACCACTCCGCCGTACGACCGGCCGGCAGTTCGAGCTTCTTTGGTTCGATCAGCCACCACTCGTCCGGGCGGGCCAAGCCCGGCGGGGTCCAGTCGTTGATTTCCAGGTCGCAGGCCAGATGCCAGAGGCTGCGGTAGCGGTTGCCGCAGCGGTCAACGTGATCGCGCAGGAAATGGCATGTCAGATGCACGCAGCCGAACGCCAGTTTGGCTACTGCCTGCTTCGTGTCTTGCCTGGCCAACTCGCGCAGCCGATCGACGTCCCAGTAAGCCGTAAGCGGGGGCACGTACGCCACAACAGTGCCGATCCCATGGGCCAGCCGGTGCTTGAATGCAACCAGGGCCCTGCCGTAGTAGGGGGCGTGGTCCAGGGCGTAGAACCGCGCGAGCCTCAGCAGCTTACGTAGCTTGTCGATCTCGGTCGAAAAACTCATCGAGCTCCCGCAAGATGCTGGCCAGTTCCGTACCGCCAAGCTTTGTGGCCAGGCTGCCGGCCAACTCCCGGCGCCGACTTTCATCCGGAACCAACTGCACGACGTTGCTGAAAAACCCGGTCTTGGCCAGCCGCCGTAGCGATGGCACGACGACATCGGCCCGATCCGCATCGGCCGTGTGGGCGCACAGGTCGGCGTACCGGAGGATCGCTTCGATAAGCGTGTCGATGTCCTCGGGCTGCCTGCTGTGCCGGGCTGTTTCGTGGAGCCTGCTGAGCACCGCTGCGCAGCCGGACCAGAAAATCCAGTGTTCGTCTTCTCGCAGCTTCACCGGGTCGAACTCGTGCCTATCCACCAGCACCCGCTGCGGGTCCGGAATGCGCAGCTCCTCCACGAAGGCTCGGAACGCCCGCGCGGCCGCCAGACCGACTGTCCCTTCAATCAGGTTCCAGACGGCTTGCCGTGGCTTGCCGTTCGCTTCCCAGTCCGCCTGTCCGGGCAGGGGGATCAGGCTCAGCACGCTGGCCGTTGTCAGCAGGTAGGCGGCGTACTCCCAGGTGCGTGGCGATGCGAACGCATACGGATAGCGGTCCTCGTCCGGTTCGGTGCACAGGTACTCGGAGCCGGCGTGCTGCAGGAAGCGCGCAATGGTCAACCGCCAGGAGGGCAGGATGCGGGAGTGCGTGTCGCGCGGTATGCTGGGCAGGCTGACGCGTGGAAAGTCGACGGCGAGCGCTTCGGCATAGGCCAGGGTGGGGTATTCCCAGTAGACGTGGGCGAACCGGTTTGCCAGCGGAGCCGACAGCTCCCATCCGGCCGCCATCTGCTCAGGGGGATTGCCTGCGGCCACGATCACCACGCCTTCGGGCAGCGCATAGCTGCCCACGCGCCTCTCCAGCACCAGACGAAGCAGGGCAGCCTGGACGCTTGGCGGCGCCGTGGTCAGCTCATCCAGGAACAGAATCCCCCGCCCGGTTGGCTCAAAGTGGCGCAGCCAGCCTGGCGGTGCGAACTGCATGCTGCCGGTTTCCTTGTCCAGCATGGGGAAGCCCGAAAAATCGGTGGGGTCGTGGATCGATGCGATGAGCGTGAAGACCGGGAGATCATCGCGCGCGAACGCTTCGACAAAGGACGACTTGCCCGTACCCGGAGCTCCCCAAACCAGCGCCGGGATGCCCTGGGCGCCGCGCGGTGACGGCGTGGCCATGCAAAGCATCAGCTCCACCGTACCGGACGGTCCCCTGTTCTGCAGCTCGCGTAGCTCGTCAAGCAGCGATTTCATCTGCCACCTGCTCCCAACGGTGCTCGGTTCCGACCCTTACCAGCGTTCCTATTCACTAGACACTTGTCGCGCGCAGTTGCTGACAGGAGCTGCGCACCGGGGCAGCCAGCCCCGGTACTCAGCGGTACAGGGTCAGGACCATCTCGAGCATAGCCAGCTGGTCGCTCGGACCGCGCACGTGCGTAAGCAGCGTCTGCACCAGCCAGACAATCGCCTGGCGGACCCAGTCGGTACGCTGAGCATCGCGGGCCACTGCCGGCCCTTGCCCTGCCAGAAACTGGCTCCGGATCGATCGGAACAGCTGTTCACGTGCCTGCTCGTCCGCCACCGCGCGATGCAGGACCGCGGTAAGCCGTTCGCCGATCGGCCCGGTCCACGGTTCCGGATTTCCGCTCAGTTGGGCAGCGCGCACGGCGCAGGCAACGCCGGTGAGCAGGCACCAGAAGCGCGTATGCTGCAGGAGGGTTGCTGCCCAGCGGCACAGGGGCTGGACCGCCGCGGACTCGATCGTCGAGTACAGATGCGGCCATAGCCGCGGCACGGCGTGGTCCAGTAGGTGTCCCGGATCGAGTTCGGCTGCGTGGTGTAGCCCGCTGAGCAAGTCAACGCCCCGCAAGCGTGCATCAGCCGCCAGTGCTGCGACCAATGTCGCATCTTCCAGCGAAGCGGCGGCGACAAGAAACGCAGCCGGTGAGCGGTTGGAGATCTGGGCCAGCCGCTCGCGCGCCAGCCGCTCAGCGTCCGGCCAGGATTCGATCACGTCGTCTTCGTTCAGCAGATGGGCGAGCAGTTCAGCCCGTGCCTCAGCCACTCGTGGTCCGCTGATGTAGACCTGCTCGTCGCAGCGTGCCTGGACGCTGCGCAGCTCGTTGTAGCACTGGATCGCATCGTGCGCCGAATCCCGGTGTGACAGCTCCGGCAAGTTCAAATCAGCAAGGGCCACAACGACGGGGACCACATCCTGCGTTCGCCGGGCGACCGTGACACAGGCCGGTTCATCGGTTGCCTGTCGCGGTCGCAGGAAGTCGGGCAGATACAGACAGGGGCTAGCTCGGAACGCCGCAAACCCGTCACCGGTTAGCGTGAACTCGACGCTGTGGATCGCCTGCCCACACCGCAGCGGCATCCGGACCACGTGACCTGTTGCGATAAAGAAGCCTGGCACAGTCAGTCCCTCGAGCTTTCCAGGCGCGCGGCCGGCCCACTGCGCTGAAGCGTACCGGCGCCGCCCGTGGCTGTGCAAGCCGGGGCCGCCGACCTGATAAGGGATGGTCCCGGAGGCCGCTGCGCGCGAGCCAGATACCCCCGCGGTGCGGGGGGCTCGACCCGACGTGCGATCGGTCCGCGGGCTGCCTTAGAATCTTGGGCAGCGAGCATCCGTTTCGCCCTTCGGGCACATAGCCTGCGTATGGCGTTTCTGGCAGACCTTTGACAGCGAACCATGAGCGGGAGGTGGCACGCGTGCCCCGCATCCATGAGGCTCGCGGCTTGTACTACCAGGAAATCGAGGAAGGGGAGGTGTGGCTGAGCCCGTCGCGTACGGTGACCGAGGCCGACATTGTGCTGTTTGCCGCGTTGACCGGTGATATGAACCCCCTCCACGTGGACCACGAGTTCGCACGGCAGAGTGCCTTTGGCCGACCGGTGGCTCACGGGCTATTGGGCCTGAGTCTCGTTGCCGGACTCGGTGCAAACTGGCCCCGCATGCAGACGCTTGCGTTTGTGCGTATCCACGAGTGGCATTTCTTGAAGCCGATCATGCCTGGGGACACGGTGCACGTTCGCACGGAGGTGCTGGCGATCGAGCCGCGAGCCCGCGGTCGGCGGGCACTGGTGCGGTGGAAGCGGCAGTTGATCAACCAGGACAACGTCGTGGTGCAGGAGGGGGTGACCGAGACGCTGGTGGAGGGACGGCCAGGGGCATGATCGAACATTTGGTTACGGCCAAGAACGACTACCGGAGCGTGTGTGAGAAGCTTTCGAAGCTGGATCGCTTCGGGTTGGACACCGAGTTCATCGGCGAAGGCCGTTACCGGCCAACGCTCTGCCTGGTGCAGGTGGCCACGGACGATGCACTCTATGCGCTTGACCCGCTGGCCCTGGGCAGCCTGGCCGAGTTCTGGGAAATTGTCGCTTCGGGTGAGCAGACCGTTGTCGTTCATGCGGGCCAGGCCGAATCGCGACTCTGCTACCTGGCTATCGGCAAGCCTCCCGGCCGGCTGTTCGACGTGCAGGTCGCGGCCGGTCTGGTCGGGCTGCCGTATCCGCTGTCCTATGGGGTCCTGGTCTCGGAAGTGCTTGGCGAAGAGGTCGGTCAATCGGCGACGATGACCGACTGGTCCAAACGCCCGCTGTCGACCCCTCAGCTCCGTTACGCGTTCGAGGATGTTCGCTATCTGTTGCGGCTGCATGATGTGCTCTGCGGCCGACTCCGTGAGCTTGGGCGCGAGCGCTGGGCCGAAGAGGAGTTTCGTCGAGTGGCGCACCGGGCTGACGAGGAGCTGGACGCTGGCGCGCGTGGTGAACCGTGGCGGCGTCTGAAAGGGACGCGTACCCTGGGGCCACGCCAGCTTGCCGCTCTGAAGGCCCTCTATGAGTGGCGCGAAGAGGAGGCGTTTCGCACGAACCGGTCAGCAAAGTCGATCTGCGCCAACCACGTGCTCGTGGAGCTGGCGCGACAGCTACCGCAGAACGAACAGCAGGTCCGCGCCGTGCGCGGCGTGCCGCGTCGCTACGTCGACGAGCTGTACCGCGTGCTGAAGGCAGCGTACGCCTTGCCCCCGGACGCACTGCCTGAGGTCATCGAAAGCGATCCGCCCCAAGTGCAGCTCCTGGTTCAATTCCTACAAGCGTGCCTGCACACACTGGCTGCACGCATGCAACTGGCCCCCGGCCTCGTTGCTAGCCAACCGGACATCCGCCGCTGGCTCCGCCGCCGACTGGTGCTGCCGTCCGCCGAGACGCCGAGCATACTGGAGGAAGGCTGGCGGGCCGAAGTCATCCTCCCCGTCTTGGAAAAATGCCTTCGGGGCGAATACTGGCTCGGCGTCGGCGCCCTTGAGGAGTCCGTGCCGTTGCGGCTGGAGGCAACCAGGCGATGACCACCGACGGGCAAGCCAAGGCGCAAACGAGCCTGGCAGATCTCGGCTCCGACTGGCTCGACCGGATCCACGTGGGGGATTGCGTCAGCGTGCTGGACCGATGGGTCGGAGACCACGTGGTGGATATGATCTTCGCCGACCCCCCCTACAACATCGGTTACAGCTACGACATCTACAACGACGCACGGCCCGACGAGGAGTACCTCACCTGGCTCAGGCAGTGGATCAGCCGGTGCACGGCGCTGCTGGC
>JALXBF010000031.1 GCA_026991575.1 Planctomycetota bacterium
GCGAACTTGATCCAGGCCCAGCGCGACTACTTCGGAGCCCACACGTACCGGCGAGTCGATCGGCCTGGCACGTTCCACACGGACTGGCTTCGGCTGCGCCGTCCCTGGCCTGCTTAGCATGCCAACCAGTCTTGCTTCCGGTTGGACCGTACGGTCTCCCAGTCCGCGGCACAAGCCTGGCGGAGTGCGCCGTCGCGGCCCGGCGTGGCAGCGACCGCAGCACATCGCGCCGCTGTGAGCAAGCGGCAGCGGTCGTTGCGGCAGGGCGATCGCCAAGGAAGGATGGCATTGGCCTCTGCTAGGGCGCGGCGGTGGAGGAGGATGGCTCCAGGCCCAGAGGGGCCTCGCCGACGCGCACCTGCCGGAGCCGTTCGAGGTAGCGCTCGTAAAGTTCCGTTTGCTTGTTCGTTGGCGGCAGCAGCCGCCCGGCGATCACGATGGCCTTCACCTGCGTGGCCGGCTGCAGGATGTCGCCGTCAGCGATCACCAGGTTTGCGATCTTGCCTACTTCAATCGAACCCAGGATGTCGTCGACGCCGAGCAGCCGTGCCGGCGCAATCGTCACCGCCTCCAGCGCAGCCATCGGGGGCAGGCCGTACGAGGCGGCCAGGGCCGCTTCGAAGGGCAAGTTCCGCGGCGCCGTTGCGCTCTCGGGGCCGAACGTGCTGGACTTCAGCGCAAAGGGCACGCCGTGTTCGTGGAGCACGGCAGCGGTTCGGTAGTACGCGTCGTAGGGCTCATATTCGGAGCGCGGCAGCGTGGTTGCCGGTCCGAGCAGAACGCGGACACCATGCTGCTTAAGCACTTCGGGGCACTTCCACGCCTGCGTCGCATCTGCCAGCAGCCACGTCAGCTTAAGCTCCCTGGCAAACCGGATCGCTTCAATGATTTCCATGTAACGGTTCGCGTGGATCACTACGAGCTTCTCGCCCCGGGCGAACGGTGCCAGAGCGGCCAGCTTCGGGTCGGGGGTGGGCGCTGTTACCTTGCCTTCGGCGGCCAGCTTCCGGAGCCGGTCGTAGTGCAGGGCGAGCCGGAACTGTTCCTTCAGTTCCTGTACCGCCTTCCGATAGTTCTTGTCCTTGATGCCCTTCTCCGGCACGCGGGGTAACCGCACGTGCAGAGTGATGCCATCGCGCACGATCATTTCACGCGGCACCCAGCCATTCAGGTTGAACAGCACACCCTGGCCGGCAATGCCGGTGCCCGTCGGATGGGATAGGGCTGTGAGGACGCCGTTGGTACGGGTTACGCCGATCCAAGCACTTTCCGGATGCAACGCAATCGACGCGCGCAGGTCGGGGTTGAACGAGCCTTTCTCTCGGTAGTCATGCGTCTCGCGCACGGCACCGATCTCGCTCAGACCCAGCGTGCCGCCGCTGTTGATCATGCCCGGGTAGACGCGAAGACCGCCGAGGTCAAGCTCGACTGCCCCATCGGGTGCCGGCAACTCCGCACCACCCAACGCCGCGATCTTCCCATCGGCGACGACGACCGTACCGTCGCTGATCGGCTTGCCCACGACCGGGTGAATCTCGGCGTGACGCAGTACGAGCGGACGGTTTGCCGGGCCCTTCGGGATCGGAACCGTCTTCTTCCGCAGCTTCTCCGGCGGGCGGGGCGAACCGTAGCCGCTCGGCTTACGGTCAGCTGCTTCGAAGTAGACTTCGCCGTCTATCAAGGTCATCACGCAGCGGCTGTACCCGTTCAGCGGGTGGCCGTTGAAGATGGCCAGGTCGGCGTCCTTACCGGGCTCGATTGATCCGATCCGGTGATCCAGGCCGAGTTGGCGGGCCGCGTTGATCGTCACCAGAGCCAGTGCCTCGTCCTCACTGAGGCCACCATAACGCAGCGTCTTGGCTGCTTCCTGGTACATGTGGCGGATCAGATCTGCCGAGTCGCTCTTTAGCGTGCTAACCACACCGGCCCGGAGCAAGAACGCGGCGTTGTGTGGGATTGCGTCATAAGCTTCGACTTTGTAGGCCCACCAGTCCGCAAACGTCGACGTGCTCGCGCCATGAGCCGCGATCTCCGCGGCCACCTTATAGCCCTCCAGAACATGCTGCAGTGACTGGACACGGATGCCGTAGCGAGCGGCAGTGTTGAGGATCATGAGGATTTCGTCGGCACGGTAGCAGTGGCAGTGAATCTTGTAGCGGCCCTCCAGGATCCTCACCAGCGCCTCCAGCCGCAGGTCGCGCCGTGGCTCCGGCACCGGCTTGCCTTCGGCCTTTGCCCGCAGGTAACGCTGCCACTCAGAACGATACGCACGCGCTTCCTCAAAGGCACGACGGATCACCGCTTCGACGCCAAGCCGCGTGTCGGGAAAGCGGCGTTCAGACCGCTTCGGGTTCTCCCCCAGCGCGAACTTCACACCCTGAGGCGCGTCGGCGATGAGCATCTCGTCCACGGACTTGCCCCACTTCAGCTTGATCACCGCATCCTGGCCGCCGATCGGGTTTGCCGAGCCGTGCAACAGCCGAGCCGTGGTACATCCGCCTGCAACCGCACGATAGATCGCGATGTCGTCGCTACGTACCACGTCCTTAATGCGGACCTCCGGTACCACCGTCAACGTGAACTCGTTCACCCCCCGATCAATCGCAATGTGAGCGTGCGTATCGATGATGCCGGGCATGACGTACAAGCCCGTGGCATCGATGACCTTCGTGCCCTCTGGTGCCTTGAGGTTCTTGCCCACCTGAAGAATCTTGCCATTGCGAACGAGAATGTCGGCCTCGCGCAGCGTGCCGCGGGTGACGGTCAGCACCGTAGCGTTCTTGATCAGCACGTTGCCGCCAGTACGCGTCTTCGGCTTGCGGTCCTGCGGTAACTCGGTGGGGTATGGCTCCACTGCGTCAGGCTTGTCGGTTGCCTTCTGCGGCTTGCTCCCGGCCTTCTGCGGCTCCTTGCCCTTCTGGGCCGATGCCTGTTGCTCGGCTGACGGCTTGTCCTCGACAGCTTCCTTGCCTTCGGGCTGTTGCCCTGTACCATCGGGCTTCTGGTCCTGAGGCTTCTTCTGGTCGACTGAGGTGAACCCGACGCGACGTTCCCTGCCGTACTGGAAGACGACGCCGTCGGCAATGACCAGCGCAACGTTTGCCTTTTCCTCGAACGCCCCGTTCTCGAACGCGACCGCGTGAGCAAGGTAGCCCCGGGCGAGCCTGCCAAGCCGCTCACCCAGACCGGCGATCCGAGCCGGCGTCGTGGTCAAGGCGGCGAGGGCTGCTTTCTCCGGGAGCCCTTCCTTCACAACGAGCCGAAGCTTTGCCAGGAACTCGTCCGGCTTGGCCAGTCCGATCGTGGAGAACGCTATCGGTACGCCGTGCTCGCTCAGGACCTTCGCACACCGAACGCGTTCCTGCCACCGCCGTAACCGGTCCTGCTGCACCCGAGGGCTTTCGGGTTCTTCGTTTGGCAAACCATCCTGGCCTTTCTCCGGTTCCTTAGCCGGCTTGGGCCGGTCCGGAAAATCGACCCGTAGCACGACTGTGACTTTGGCTTCAGCCAATGCTCGAGCTCGGCGCCAGGCGTCGCGACCGCCAACCAGCACCAGTCGGAACCCGAACTCCTTGCTCAGCTTCAACGCGCGGTCGATCTCATCAACCGTGTTCGCCTCCCAGAACACCGGCCGGCGCCGCTTAACGACCTGCCGGATCGCTTCCAGCGCCACGTCCTTCGGGGGATGCGGTCCGCCGTGTTCGCGATAGAACTGCCAGAGTCCCTCGTAGTACCGAGCATCGAGCACGATCTGACGCAGGTGGGCAATCTGGCCCATGAGTGTCATCGGGTATGCAAACTCGGGGATACGAGCGAAAGCCACGTGCAGCCCAACGGGCGCCTGTAAGATCGCCTCTCGACGTGGCAGTCCGCTGTGGCTGACCGCAGCACCCTGGCCCGAGACGATCGCTCCGGGGGGGAAGACGACCGACGTGGTCAGACCGGCACGGTGCAACGCCTCCAAGCTGCCACTGTCCAGGCGAACCAGCTCGGCAGCCTCTACTTCCGGAGTGATCCCACGCCGGTTATCCGGAGGTGTCAGCGCAAGGCTGTAGCTTGTGTAGTCGATCGACCGGCCCGGTCCAACCTTCGACCGGACCTCCTCTGGCTTGATTCCCCGCGTGGTGAACGCATCCACGAAGCCTGGATATACGACCAGGCCCCGTCCGTCGTAACGCACCGCCTCAACCGGAATCTCCCCCTGCCGGAACGGACCCGCGTAGCGGATGACTCCACGGTGCACGACTAGTAGGCCGTCCTCAATCGTTTGACCGGGTTCGGTAACCAGCCTGGCATGCTCGATGGCAAACGTTTCCGGCTGGTAGCCGGCCTGCCATTCGGCACTTCCAACGGGCAGAAGCGCGGCGAGGGCTGCCACAACGCCGAGTACGATGCCGCGTGAAGGAGTCACACGAAGCACTCGGGGAAGATAGCGGTTGAGCATCGGCACAGGCTCCAGATCACCGTGGTGTCACGCGACGTTGCTGTTGGAGCGCGGGCTGGGAAGGGAGAGTTTACCTAGTTTACCATGACCGCTCCGGGCCGTAAACTCCCAGCCGGTCGTTTGGTCGCACCCGAATCAGAGTGGCCGGGCAGACGGGCCGTCGTGCTATGCTAGTTAGCCATGGTGGGCGAGCTGGTTCAGCCTCGAGCGAGGAGTGGGCTGGTCATGGTGGAACACAGTCGTGTTGATCCGGAGCAGGTTGCGCGCGAATGGGCTGCTCGCGGTTTCTCCTGTGACCTTTGGGTCGATCCGCCGGGCCAGCGCTGGGAAAATTTCGTGCACGATGTCGATGAGCTCGTCGTCGTGCTGGAAGGGCAGATGGAATTCGAAGTAAACGGCAAGGTGTACCACCCGGCGCCGGGCGAGGAACTGCTCATCCCGGCTGGCGCAATCCATTCGGCCCGCAACATCGGGACGACCACGGCCCGATGGTTGTATGGTTACCGCAAGCGGCGATGATGTGTAGCTTGACCGGGAGTAGGGAGCCATGAGCGACGAGAAACTCCGCTTTGTTACCGCAGCCGAGATGCAGGTCGAAGAGCTGCCGTGGGGGCCGCACGAGTGGCTGTCACGCCCGGGCCTGGTAGCGGCCGAACAGCTCCTGCTGGTGCGTGTCCATATGCCGCCTCGCCAGGCCCACAAGTTTCACCGCCACCCGGAGCAGGAGGAGATCATCTACATTCTTGAGGGGGTGGCCGAGCAGTGGGTGGACCGCGAAAAGCGAATCCTGGGGCCGGGCGAGGTTGCACACATTCCGCGCGACGTCGTGCACGGTACGTACAACATCGGCGACAGCACGTTGCGCTTCCTGGCAATCCTCTCGCCCGCCATCATCAGCGGGCCGCCGCTGATCGACATGAGCGAAGAGGAGCCGTGGAAGTCGCTCCGACCGTGGCCCCCCGCAACGTCCTAGCAGCGAGGCCAAGCAACGATGCAGCAGCCGGCCACGGATTTCGAGGGCTACGAACCGTCGCGCCCCTACCTGGTGGGCATCGACTCAGACGGCTGCGCCTTCGACACCATGGAGCTGAAGCACAAGGAGTGCTTCATACCGAACATGATCTACGTCTGGGGGTTGCAGGCTGTCTCCAAGTATGCGCGGCAGGCTGCCGAGTTTGTGAACCTGTACTCGAAGTGGCGCGGCATCAACCGGTTCCCGGCCCTCGTGAAAACGTTCGACTTGCTGCGGCAACGCCCTGAAGTGCTCCGCCGTGGCGTGAGTATCCCGGAAGTCCCCAATTTGCGGCAGTGGGTCGAACAGACAACGCGGCTGGATAACCAGAGCCTCACACAGGAGCTGGAGCGGACCGGCCACCAGGATCTAGCCCTGGCGCTAGAGTGGAGCAAACTGGTCAATGAAACCGTGGCCCGGATGGTGCGCGGTGTTCCCCCATTTCCGTACGTACGCGAGACGCTGGAGCGGCTGGCCGACGTGGCCGATGTGGTGGTCGTCTCGGCCACCCCTACGGAGGCTCTCTTGCGCGAATGGCACGAGCACGGCATTAGCCGGTACGTCCGTGTGATCGCCGGTCAGGAGGCAGGTAGCAAGCAGGAGATGCTGCAGCGCCTGGCTGATTGCTACGAACCGTCAAGACGGTTGATGATCGGCGACGCGCCCGGGGACCGGCGAGCTGCCCAGGCCACCGACACGCTGTTCTATCCGGTGTGCCCGGGACAGGAAGAGGCTTCCTGGCAGCGCTTCTGCGAGGAAGCCTTGGATCGGTTTCTGACCGGCACTTACGGCGGTAGCTACGAGCAAGCACTGCTGGAGCAGTTCGATCGGTGCCTGTTGGAGCAGCCCCCGTGGGGTCCGTGACAGCCACGCGGTGCGCACCGGTCGGCATCACGCGCCGGTGGCCGTAGCAAATCGCCCTGGGGCCGCGTTCCCAAGAGCCGCGTCGCACCCGGTTGCCGGGCCGGGCTTGCGTGTACCTCAAGGGAAGGGGTGTGCGGTGCGGGCGGTGGTTGTTCGGGTTGACGGTCGCTGAGAGTGGCCGTAGAGTTCAAACGGAGCCGGTGACAGTGGGGGGTTAGCTCAGTTGGGAGAGCGCCAGAATGGCATTCTGGAGGTCACGGGTTCGAATCCCGTACCCTCCACTGACTTAGGTGACAAAGGCCGGTCCGAACGGGCCGGCCTTTATTGCTGCGCCCGGTGGTCGAGCAGACCCGGCCACAACCCACGTGGTGGTCCGTTTCGTGGCCGGCTCGGCAGTGGCAGCCCGGCAACAAGTCGACGTGGGCCGGCGCAGAATGGCTGGGCAAAAGGAACGGCACCGCTTTAGCGGTGCCGTAACTGCCGGTTGCCCGTCCGAGGAAACAACGAGGTTACTCGAGCATGTTCTCCACGTCGCGGACGATCGACTTCACGACCTCGCTCTTCAGGTCGGTTGTCCCCGTGTAGCCGACGCTCTTGACCACCTTGACCGCCTTCCAGAGGATCACGGTGACCGCAGCGTCCTTGTCGATCTTGTAGCTGCTAGGAGGCGGTCCCTCGATGTAGGTCAGCGGTACGTACTCGATGTTGTGTTTCTTGGCGAAGGCAGCCAGTTTTCGCTCGGCGACTTTGCCATCATTGGTCAGCAGCACGATGAACGCACTCAGCTGCTTGTCCTGGTTGGCAGCGACGGCCTTGTCCAGTGCCTTGGCCAGACTGGCCAAGTTCCGGTCGAGTTTGCGCGTAAAGACGCAAACGACCGGATTTGGACCGTACTTTCACCTGTAGCAGAGGACGCCACGCTCGTCGCGTCCGATTCCCTTGACGGTCTGGCCCGTGACGTTGTGGACATTGAACGCCTGAGGCGTTGCGCCGGGCTCAAGCCCGGACCTGATTTCGCCGGCCAGCGCGAGGCCTGCGATGCAGGCGCCCGCTGCCAGCGCGCCTAAGACAATTGCTCTTCTGGACATACGTTCCTCCTCCAGTGCTCATGCTGTCGACGCACCCGGTGCGCACGGACAACCGGCTCACTTCCGATTACTATACGCGTCGCAGCCGACTTGCGTTGGAAGCTGCTGGCTGGCCCAGACGATGCGCCCCGCCACGACCGTGGCGACGGTCGTGGCCCGGATAAGCGCGTCCGCCGGGCGGTCCAACACGTTCGGCGCGACCACGGTCAGGTCCGCGTCGTAGCCGACAGCAATCCGGCCGCGACGGTGCTCGACGAACGCCGCGTATGCGGCCTGGGCCGTAAACGCATCCAACGCCTCGTCCAGACGGAGTCTTTGCCCGGGCAACCACCCGCCCCGCGGCTCGCCATCGACGGTCTGCCTGGTTATCGCCGCGTAGAGCCCCAGATAGGGCGAGACTCGTTCAACTGGAAAGTCGCTGCCAAAGGCTAAGCGGACGCCGTGGTTGAGCAAGCTACGCCAGGCGTATGCTCCGACGAGCCGTCGCCGACCGAGCCGTCGTTCGGCCCAGCGCATGTCGGTCGTCGCGTGGGTGGGTTGCATCGACGCGATAATGTTCAGCTGGGCAAAGAGCGGCATGTCTTCGGGCCGGACCAACTGCGCGTGCTCGATGCGCAAGCGTGGATCGTCGCATGGCACCGCCTCCAGCGCACGTCGGTACGCTTGGAGCACCTCGTAGTTTGCACGGTCCCCTATGGCATGCGTGCAGACCTGCCAGCCGGTCCGCAGACACTGTTTCGTGATCCGTTCGATTTGCGCTGGCGGAGTGAGCACCAGCCCGGTCGACATCGGTTCGTCGGCGTACGGTTCGAAGAGCCACGCACCGCGTGAGCCCATTGCCCCGTCGGCAAAGAGCTTGACCGCCCTGAGCACGAACAGACGGTCCGGGTCCTGCCATTGCGGTCGTTGAGCAAGCCAGCCCCAGGGGGGGCCATCCGGTGCGGCGAGCATGCCGTAGACGCGAAGTTGAAGGTCCCCTGCCAGGTCCATCTCACGCAGCACGGTAGCTTCCTGCTCGGACAAACCGGCATCGTGCACGCATGTCAGCCCCTGACGAAGGCATTCCCGCTGCGCGAGCAGGTAGCGTCGCTTCAAATCGGCCTTGCTTGGCGGCGGGATGTGACGGGTCACCAGGGACATGGCCGCATCGAGCAGGACACCGGTGGGTTCACCGCGCTGATCGCGCAGGATTCTACCCCCTTCCGGGTCGGGCGTGTTCCGATCGATTCCGGCAATCTGTAGCGCCTTGCGGTTGCACCAGCCGGCATGGCCGCCGACGCGGCGCAGCCAGACTGGCCGGTCCGGAATCGCCTCAGACAGAGCGTCTGCTGTCGGGAATCGGCGGTCCGGCCACAAGCTCTGATCCCACCCGTAGCCGATGATCCAGGGCAGTTCGGGATGTTTGGCCGCATAACGACGAACCTTCTGCACGGCTTCAGCTTCGCTGCGGCAATCGCGCAGGTCGACCTGCTCAAGCAGTTCGCCCAGCGTCTGTAAGTGGGCATGGCAGTCTGCCAGTCCTGGCAGGATCACCGCACCATTGAACCGTCTGACCGCGACACCCACCTTGCCGAGCTGGCGTCGGACAGCCTGCTCCTGACCGACTGCCACGATCTTTCCGTTCCGAATTGCCACGGCGTTGCCCACCACGCCCCGGGTACGGTCGGCCCAGACGGCGTCGGCTACCAGGACGAGAACGCTTGGTTCAGACGCTGGAGCGATCATGACCGCCCCTCTCAGCAACGCCAGCAGAAGCAGCGCGAAGATGGCCCGTGAGTGGCCTGGTCGAGGCACGGTGCTCGCGATACGCATGGCTCGTTGGTTACTGTTTGAGGTTTGGACGAGGGGCACGGCACGGGTTTTCTTCTCAGCACGCACCTCGCGTACCGTGTTCGCCGGTTGCAGATGCTTGTGCGCTTGAAGCCTCGGCGGCTTTTCGCGACAATCATACACGTTTCACCACTGTGCCAGGCGGAGAGAAGCCGATGCGTGGTTTGCTGCGTGCAGGGAGTTTGTTGGGAGTTGCGGTGGCCGTTGTCTCGTATGGCGCGGCCGTTGGTGTCGGTGGCGAGGGAAGAGACGTGACCGAAAGCGTCGAGCAACGCATCCCGGATTTGAAGGTCGAACGGTACACACTGCCGAACGGCTTGCAGGTCATCCTGCACGAGGACCATTCCGTGCCGATCGTGGCCGTGAACCTCTGGTATCACGTCGGTTCGAAGAACGAGCGGCCTGGTCGTACGGGCTTTGCCCATCTGTTCGAGCATTTGATGTTCCAGGGATCGAAACACCACGATGATGACTACTTCAAACCGCTTCAAGCGGTAGGCGGCTCGCTGAATGGCTCCACGACGTTCGACAGGACGAACTACTGGGAGGTGGTGCCGTCGAATTGCCTCGAGTTGGCCCTGTGGTTGGAAGCGGATCGGATGGGCTTTCTGTTGCCTGCGTTGACGACGGAGCGGTTCGAAAACCAGCGTGCTGTGGTCAAGAACGAACGGCGCCAGCGGTATGAGAACCAGCCGTATGGACTGGCTGCCGAAGTGTTGTCTGCGGCCATGTACCCGCCGAACCATCCGTACCACTGGCCAGTGATCGGCTACATGAAGGACCTGGACGCGGCGACGCGCGACGACGCTGCCGAGTTTTTCCTGAAGTACTACCACCCCGGGAACGCGAGTCTGTGTATTGCGGGCGACTTTGATCCGGAGGAGGCGAAACGGCTGGTTGAGCGGTACTTTGGGCCGATTCCCCCCGGACCTGAGGTGCCCCGCTACGGCCCGTGGGTGCCTGAGATCACCGAGGAACGCCGCGTGGTCATGCACGACCGGGTAGCATTGCCGCGTATCTACATCGCGTGGCACACCGTGCCCTACTTTGCCGAGGACGATGCCGCGCTCGACATGCTGGCCAGCGTGCTTTCGGCCGGCAAGTCGGCCCGCTTGTACCGGTCGCTCGTTCACGAAAAGCAGCTTGCCGCTGAGGTGATGGCGTTCCAGGAATCGCGCGAGATTGCCGGCCGTTTCCTGGTCATTGCCAGCCCGCGGCCCGGCCACTCGCTGGAGGAGCTCGAAGAGGCAATCCTTGAGGAGATCCGGAAGCTCCAACAGCAGCCCCCCTCGGTCGAAGAGCTGGAACGAGCCGTCAACATCTTTGAGGCCCGCTTCGTCCGTTCCTTTGAGGCCGTGGGTGGTTTCGGTGGCAAGGCCGACCAACTCAACGCCTACAACGTCTTCCTCGGTGATCCGCTCGCCTACAAGAAGGACTTTGCCCGCTACCTGAAGGTTACCCCCCACGACGTCCAACGCGTTGCGCGCCGTTACTTGAGTAAGCCTCGGGTCGTGCTCACGATCCTTCCCGGGTCCGAACGGACCGAGCCGCGGTACGTGAAGGGAAGCCCGCCTGCACGGGAGGTTCCGCCGCCGGGAGCGGTACCAGAAGAGCCCACGGTGACGGGTGAACGAGAAGTCGAGGATCGCATTGACCGGAGCCGTATGCCGGAACCAGGGCCGACTCCCGCATTCTCCGTGCCCCCGATCCATCGCTTCACGCTGGACAACGGGATCCAAGTGCTGCTGATGGAACATCATGAGTTGCCACTTCTATCGCTTGGCCTGATCTTCCGGGGGGGCAGTGCCGATGATCCTCCTGACAAGCCGGGGCTGTCCGACGCACTGGCAGCGATGCTGGACGAAGGGACCGAGCAACGGTCTTCGTTAGAGATTGCCGAGGAGCTGGCTGGCATTGGCGCAACGTTTAGCGTCTCGGCGGGGACGCATTTCTTCACGGTCCGCCTGGGCACGTTGAAGCGTCAGCTGCACCGTGCCATGGACGTGCTCGCCGACGTGCTCCAGAACCCGGTGTTCCCGCAGGCTGAGCTGGAACGGCAGCGCGCGCTGGCTATCGCCAGCTTGATGCGGCTGCGGGATAACCCGAACGCGCTTGCAAGTCTGGCCTTTGCCCAGGAGCTCTTCGGACCCGAACACCCTTACGGCAGGCCGAACATGGGCACGATCAGCTCGTGGCGAAGCTTTACCCGCGAGGACCTGATCACGCTGTACCGCAGGCGGGTGCGGCCTGAGCGTGCAACCATTGTGGTCGTGGGCGATACGACGGTGGAGGAGGCACGGGAGTTCTTGAACCGGTATCTGGGCAAGTGGCGCCAGGACGGTGAACCAGAGGAGCTAGCCGCGGTGCCGACGCCCGAAGAGAAGCCGCTGCACGTGTTGCTGGTGAACAAGCCCGGTTCGGCACAGTCGGTCATCCGCATGGGACACCTGGCACCGCCCCGGACGTCGCCGGACTACTACGCGCTACGTGTCATGAATACGGTCTTCGGCGGCCAGTTCTCCAGTCGGTTGAACATGAACCTGCGTGAGGACAAGGGCTTCACCTACGGGGCCCGCAGCAATTTTGTGTGGCGGCTTGGTCCGAGCTACTTCGATGCTGCCGCTGCTGTGGCCACGGACGTCACGGCCCCTGCGTTGGTGGAGTTCTTCCGAGAGTTCGACCGTCTTGTCCGGAGCGACCCTCCGACGGACCAGGAGGTCTCCTTTGCGAAGAACTACATCATCAACGGCTATCCGAGTGGCTTCGAGACCACCGGTGACCTAGCGGCCAAGCTGGCGTTGCTCGTCCGGTTCGGTTTGCCGGACGACTACTTCAACACGTTCATTCCGAAGATCCAGGAGGTCACCGTCGACGACGTGCGTCGCGTGGCCCGCCAGTACATCCGCCCGGATCGCCTGACGGTGATCGTCGTAGGGGACCGGGAGCGGATTGCATCGGGGGTCCAGGAGGCGGTCGGCGAGCGCCCCGTCCGTGCCGCGACGATTGACGAGGAGTTCCGCCTCCAACCGCTGCCGTAGGCTCTGCAGCGCCCCGGGGCCGCAGGGCCCGGGTTGGCCTCATGGTGCCGGCTCGCCGGGCTCCACGCCACGGAGCGCTCCGCTGTTCATGCGCTCGCGCCGCGGTACGCCAGCAGGACGCGGCGGAAGACGAACCGCGACAGAGCAAACGCGGCCCCCGCAGCGACGGTGGCGATCAACAGACCCTGCACGCTGATCACCCGGTGTGCTAGCACCCGCGCCGGAACGCTGACCACCACAAGCACGGGGAACACGTACGTCAGCACCGTCCGAAGCGGCTTGGCCCACGTGCCAGTGAAGATTTCGGGCGGATAGCGTGCGAACAGGTTCACGTAGAACCATTGCTCCCAGATACTCTGGTTCCGCACCAGGTACACGGCCGAGATAGCCAGCATGCTGAGCACGCTGTAGAAGAACACGAACGCACAGAAGATGCCCCAGCAGTACGCGGCCACTTCTGCCGCGGTTGGCCAGTGTTCGAGCCGAAACAGCGAGTAAGCCACCATGCCGCCGCCGTACAGCAAGTTGGATGCGTTGGCCCAGTCCAAGCGGGGCAGAGTCAGGATGAACTGCTCGTCCACCGGTTTCACCAACGCGTGATCCAGGTTGCCGGTGCGTACCTGTTCGGCCAATTCGGCGCAGTTGGGCATGACCAGCGTGTCGATCAGTCCGGTGACCAGGAAGAACGTCCCGATCAGCACCATGTACTGGAACTGCGTCCAGCCGCCGACGTGGGCGGTCTGTCCGTAGATGATGTCGTAGAACAGCACGAGCAGACAGAACCACAGGAACTCAACGGCTGCACGCATCAGGAAATTGCCGCGAAAGGACAGCTCCCGCGCCAGCGTGCAGCGGACGAAGGCAAGATACAGCTTGGCGTATCGGCGTAGCGTTCGCATCGGTTCTGGGTGACGTCGCTGCCTGGAGGGTTCATCCTCCGAAGGCCGTGTATCGCCGCAGGCCGCGGCGTAGCAGAATGCGGCTGAGGCAGATCATGGCAGCAACCCAGGCGGCCTGGACGAGCAACCCGGCGAGCACCGTTTCCATCGAGGTCTTCTGGAGCCAGACGGTCGCCGGGAAGTATGCCAGGTACTGGAATGGCAGTGCCCAGGCTACGGCCCGCACTGCCGAGGGCAGCAGCTCCAGCGGGATCATGTGTCCCGAGAAGAAGTAGTTGACACCCATCATGATGTAGAGGACGCCGGAGATTTCCAGGAACCAGAACGCCAGCATACCTAGCGAGGCTTCCAGGTAGAAGCCGAGCAGGAACGCAAGAACCAGCGCAGCAATCCCACAAGCGAAGCGCCCTGGCGTTGGCCAGCCGGGCAAGTAGCTGCCGCAGAGCGTAAAGAGCACGACGAACGGAACCGCGGCGATCAGGTAGTAGACGAGCTTGTGCGCAACGCGGCAGGCGAGCAGGTAGCCGAGCAGGTCGATCGGTTGTAGCAGGAACCGGCGAATGGTGCCTTCGCGAATCTCACGCGCGATCCCCATGGCCAGGCCGGGCATGCTCGAGAACGCACGGCCCAGCGTGGTGAACAGGTAGTAAGCCACCACGTCCTCGAACCGGTATCCTGCCAGTTCGCTCCGGCCGGATCCGGCAAAAACGGCCTGCCACAGCAGGATGGTCGTTGCGATTGGGGCAAAGCGGAGCAGGGTGGCGATGAAGAAGTCCGTCCGGTACACGAACCGTTCGCTGATTGCGGTCACTAGCACCGCGCGGTATTTGGACCAGCGTGAAAGCCGCCGCCTGCTGCTTCCCGGTGCGATCGGCGCGCTCATTGCCCTAGTGTCCTCCGTCCGCGGCCGGTCGGACCGTCTGCGGCTCGCGCGATTCGGTCGGCGGAGCCGTTGTGGTGAAGACGTCCGTGATGATTTCCTCCAGCGGCGGATCCTCGACGCTGATGTCGTCCAGTTGCCAGTGGGCGAGTAGCCCTTGCAGCAACCGGGAGACCTGGTCCCGCTCGACTCGCAGCTTCACCAGCGGTGGGCGGTGTTCGAGCACTTCGATCGAGCCGTTCCAGGTCTCTGGGCCGGGGGTGCCTGCGGCCGTGTGGAACTGAAGCCGCAAGACCTTGTGACGCCCAAACCGCTCCACTACCCCCTGCAGGCCTCCGTCATAAACGATGCGGCCGGCGTTGATGACGATGATACGCTGGCATAGTTCCTCAACGTCGCGCATGTAGTGGCTGGTCAGTAGGATGGTCGTGCCGTAACGCCGGTTGAACTGTCGGAGGCAGTCCAGGATCGCGGCTTGAGCGACGACGTCGAGCCCCAGCGTCGGCTCATCGAGCAGCACCAGCCGAGGAGCGTGAAGGAAAGCGCCGATTAACTCCATCTTCATCCGCTCCCCGAGCGACAGCTCGCGCACCGGCTGATGGATCAGCTTGCCCACCTGCAGCGCTTCGGTCAATTCACGCAGGCGTTGTTGGAAATCGCCCGGGGGGATCTCGTAAAGCTCACGATGCAGCTGGAACGATTCGATCGCAGGCAAGTCCCACCAGAGCTGGTTCCGTTGGCCCATGACCAGCGCAAACTGGCGGCGGAACGCGTTGTGCCGCTCCCAGGGCACGAAACCGAGCACGGTGGCCCGGCCGGCCGTGGGGTACAGGAGCCCCGCGAGCATCTTCAGCGTTGTGGTCTTGCCGGCGCCGTTAGGACCGAGGAAGCCGACAATCTCGCCGGCTCGCACCTGGAAGGACACTCCGTCCACCGCACGGACCAACCGGTACTCCCTGCGGAACAGGCCGCGGACCGCGGCCCAGAAACCCGCTCTCTTGCGGTAGACCTTGAAGTGTCTTGTCAAGCCCTCTGCGTCGATGACAGTTTCGTCGCGCATCGTGGCTGTCGTCTAGCGCTGCGGAGCGTCCAGCTCCTTGGGAACCGGCCAGGTAACCGGACGGCGAGCTGCCCACTGGATCGAGCGGATCATCAGCGTCTGAAAGCCCTTGCTCTTCATCGCATGGACGTCGTGGCCGAGCATGTTCGCAACCACGCGGCCTCGGCCATACCGCTTCACCCATACCATCGGTTCGTGCTTGCCGGTGCCCTCCGGCAGGGAAGGATCTGAGTAAGCAGTGCACAACACCTCGTTCTCGGGGAACATGACCGAGTTCTGGTACAGTTCGTCCACCTCGTGCCGGAAGCTCTTCGGGAAGCCACGCGTGATCGGATGTTCTCGATTAACGACCGTCACGGTGAACTGGTGCTTCGGGCCGTGGTAGCCCTGACCACGCCAACCCCCGGCGATGCACCGTTCGAACTCGTACCAGCCGATGAAGGCCGAGGTGGCATGGTGGTAGGCGATCAGGCCACGGCCGCTACGGACCGCTGCCAGAAACGCCGCCTTGTTTCCGTCAGACCAGCGTGTTTCCGGTTTCCCGCGGGGAGTGTCCTTGTAGTTCAGCAGCAGCACATCGTAGCGCCGCAGGTTCTGAATGGTAAGATCCCGCGCCGGCGTTGTCGTGACGTCGACCTGGATCAACTCGCTCGGCAGGAACTCCCGAAAGTACGCGGTCGTGGCCTGCCAGTTGTGGCCGTGGTCTCCGGTGATGATCAGCAGCTTGATCCTGCCCGGTTCGGTGCCCCGGCCTCGACCTGCGAGCACCAGCGCGGCGAAAACGACGCACAGACCAATGGCACGCAACCAAGTTCTCATGGTCCAGCTCCTTCCAGCCAGGGTTCGGCTTTGCTACTGCGACCGACGCGGAGCCGTGCCGCTGCTACTGAGGTTGGCCAGCGCGGTGCAGGGAGAGCCGTGAAGCGGGACAAGCCCGGCGCCGTGGCCGGGCGCGGCGACCGCAAGATCTATCGATCAAGATACAGCAAGCGGCCGCAGGAAGAGCACAAGACCCACTCACCGGCATGCAGCTGCATGCCAATCTGGGGGGGCAGCGTGCTATAACATCCCAGGCAGACGAACGTCAGATCTTCACGCTCCTCGACGGTTGCGATAGCGTCGGCCCCCTTCTGGCGCACCAGACGCTGGTATGTCTCACGCAACTCGGGCGGGGATTTCGGAATCTGCTGCTCCACACGCGCCAGCTCTTGCTCGGCCTGCTTCAACGCCTGCTCGTACTGGGCAATCTTCTCGGAAGTCTCGGCTTCAAACTGGGCGACTTCCTGTCGTACCTGCTCCAGCTCCCGCTTCAGCTCATCGAGCCGGGCTTTCAGCTGGTCTTCCCGCTCCATGAGCTCTAGCAGTTCGTCTTCCAAGCGGCCGGCTGCCGCTTCCTGAGCCTTGCGTTCCGAAAGCAGCAGCGCGTACTCGCGGTTCGTCTTGCACTCGTGCAGCCGTCTGGTCAGTTCAGCGATCCGTTGTTCTTTGGTTTTCTGGTCGATTTCCTTCAGGTCAATCTGGCGGCGGAGCTCCTTCAGTTGCTGGCGGGCCTGCTCCAACTGCTGTTCCTTCTCCGTGATTGCCTGACGACGCAGCTCACAGGTGCGCTGTGCCCGGCGAATCTTCTCCGCGGCGCGTGCCCGTTTCTGGTGCCAGCGGTGCAGACTTCTCAACACTGCCGCCGGACTACTGTCCGCCTCAGGCTCGCTGTCGCCACGTGAGGCTGCGACCGATTCTTCTGCCATCGCTTCGTACCTCGCGCTGCTGTCCGCCGCCGTTCGGTTCGTTCGTTATTCTAGTGGCAGCTCTGCTCGCACGTGCGCGCCGCGGCCGCGCACCAAAGGGGCGACCGCCACCGTGCGGTAGATCGGTCGCCTGCGGCAGTTCGAATCGATCGGTCGGTGGGAGACTAGGTGTCGCTGACGAGCCCGATGAACTCCTCCAGGTACCTGCTGCGCACGGGATGCTTCAGCTTGCGCACCGCTTTGGCCTCGATCTGTCGCACCCGTTCACGCGTCACCTTAAAGATCCGGCCAACCTCCTCGAGCGTGTACGAGTAGCCGTCGCCGAGGCCGTAGCGGAGTTTGATGATCTCGCGTTCGCGGAAAGTCAGCGTCTTGAGCACCTGTTCGATGCGGTCACGCAACATCTCGCGGAACGCCTTCTGCTGCGGCGACTCGGCGGAGGGATCCTCGATGAAGTCGCCGAAGTAGCTGTCTTCGCCGTCGCCTACCGGCCGATCCAGGCTCACAGGTTGCTTGGCAATCGACAGCACACGGCGGGTTTCTTCCACGGACAGATCAGCCGCCTCGGCACACTCCTCGATGGTCGGCTCGCGGCCTTTTTCCTGGTAGAGGATCCGTGAGATGTTCCGCAGGCGCGTGATCGTCTCGATCATGTGCACCGGAATACGGATCGTGCGTGCCTGGTCCGCGATTGCTCGGGTGATCGCCTGTCGGATCCACCAGGTCGCGTACGTTGAGAACTTGTAACCCCTGCGGTACTCGAACTTGTCCACAGCCCTCATCAACCCGGTGTTGCCTTCCTGGATCAGGTCCAAGAAGCTGAGGCCGCGGTTGCGGTACTTCTTAGCGATCGACACGACCAGACGCAGGTTGCCTTTCGACAAGTCACGCTTGGCCTGCTCGTAGGCCGCGAACCGTTCGCGCATCTGGGCGGTGCGCCGCCGCAGCGAACCGGGCGTTTCGAGGGTCATCAGCATCAGGTCCCGCAGCTCCTTCTGAAGGTTGCCGATCTCCTCGCGCGGTGCACCCCGCTGCCGCGCGTCACGGATCAACTCAACCAGCTCGTCCATGCGGGCCGACATCTGCTGGAGCCGCTTCATCTGAGGTTGAATCTTCTGGGTGCGGATCGACAGCTCCTCGATCAGACGCACCATCTTGAAGCGGCGGTACTGCATCTGGCGGCGTAGCTGGCGGCGCTCCTCGCGTGGCGTTCGCCGATTGATGTAGCGCCGGAAGTCGCGCTGCTGCTGATCCATGAGCTGACGAAGTGTCTTCAGGTTGTGGGGCATGCGCGCGAGGATCTGGGGTTTGTCCAGGTTCTCAGTGACCGAGATCTTGATGTTGCGGTCAAAGGGCAGCTCGTTTTGGTGGACCTGTTCGAGGACGGTGTACACGATCCGCAGCGCGTAGAAACATTCCAAGACCTTGTGCCGGAACTTGCGCCGCGTGATTTCGATCTGACGAGCCAGCTCGATTTCTTGCCGCCGGGTCAGCAGCGGCATCTCGCCCATCTGGGCCAGATACACTCGGACCGGATCGTCACTGCGTCGGTCAATCTCCTCGTCGTCCAGCAAGGTCAGCGGTTCACCGAGCTGGGCCGAGATGTCCTCAATGCATACCTCATCTTCCTCTCCGGTTTCTGCTGCCGCCAACCGTTCCTTCGCCTCCGCTTCGCTGATCAGCTCAATCCCTTCTTCCTCCAGGGTATCGATCAATGATTCCAGTTCCTCTGGCGTGACCTCTTCGGCCGGGAGATGTTCGTTGATCGTCTCGTAGCTAAGGTAGCCCTGTTCCTTTCCCAGTTCGATCAGCTGCCGAACGATGTCGCTGTGATTGCCAGACATACAGGTCCTCCTCACCGTGGCTCATTTGGCCGAGCGGGCGGCTCGCTGATGCCGGGCACGGGTCAGCTCCGCCAGTCGCTGCAGCAGCTCCCGCTCCCGGGCATCGTCGCCCCGGGCCCCTTCAAGGGCGGCATGCAGCGTAGCCGCTTCCCGGTCCAACTCACGCTCCTCCATGCGTCGCACGACGTCACGCAGCCAGGACTCGACGGGCTGCTCGCGCGCAAGCTGCGCGCCCAGCTCCGCCAACCGTTGCAACTCCAACAGCGGTTCTGTCTCGTTGATCTGCCAGCACAACCGCTCCAACGTGACCTCTTCGCCCGAACGCCACAACTGGTAGCAGACCGAAAGCATCTGGCGCAACCAGGGATCCCGCACCAGATCGACCGGAATCTGATCTACCAACAGCTCCAGCGCACGCGGCCAGACCAGAACCAGAGCAAGCAGCTCCCTTTCCAGCGGGTCGGCCATTCGGGGCGGTCCACCAGGGGCCGGCTCGGCCGTAGATTCCTGACGACGCGGCGTGCGGTTTGCCCGCGGGCGCAATGTGTGCCAGCGAGCCACAACCGTATCGCGACTCAACCGCAACGCCTCAGCCACACGATCCAACAGCAGCGATTCCTGTGCCGTCAGCGTCGATGGCCGACCCCGCTCGGCAAGCGGCGCGAGCACATAGTCCAATGCCGCCCGTTTGCCGGAGAGACTGCTTAGGTCGAACCGCTCGCCAGCGCGTGCAATGCGGAACTCCAACGGGTCGCGCGCGTCATCGAGGATCCTTTCCAGGCTCTCAAGCCCGTGCGCAGCCACGAAATCGGCCGGGTCCACACCCGCTGGCAAGACCGCGACACGCACGTCGAATTCCGTCTCAGCAAGCAGACCGATGGCCCGGTCCGCGGCCCGTAAGCCAGCTTCATCTCCGTCAAAGAGCAGCACGGCTGAGTCACCGAAGCGGCGCAACAGCTTGATATGCTCGACCGTCAGCGCCGTACCTAACGTGCCCACGACGCCGACCAGGCCGGCCTGCACCAGGCTCATGCAATCGGTATACCCTTCCACCACGACGAACCGGCGCTGGCCACTTCGCCGCTGCGTCAACAGCTGACGGCGCGCCAGGTCTAAGCCATATAGGGTTCGTCCCTTAGAGAAGATCGCCGTTTCCGGTGAGTTCAAGTACTTGGGACTCTCGGGAGTCTCGTACTCAGGGAGCACGCGCGCGCCAAAGGCGACAGGACGCCCCTGCGTGTCGAAGATTGGAAACATGACGCGGCCGCGGAAGTAGTCGTAATAGCCCCCGTCCCGCCTGGCTCGCAGTAACCCGGCACGGGCAAGAAGCGCCAGGTCCATGCCGGCTGCGCGCGCCCGGTCTGCCAACCAAGACCACTGGTTCGGGGCAAAGCCGATGCGGAACTCACGCAATGTCTGCGTCGTGTAGCCACGTTGCTGCAGATAGGCTCGTGCTTGCTCTCCCGCTGCCGGCTGCCACAGCGCTGCAACGAACTGATCCATCGCCCAGCGGACCGCCTCGAAGAGCTGCTCTGCGACGCGGTCACCGGCACCAGATCGGCGGCCGACCGTGCTCAAGCGCACACCGGCCCGCTCGGCCAGCCGCTCCAACGCCTCGCGAAAGGAGACCTTCTCCATAGCCATCACAAAGGAGAAGATGTCACCGACCGCGCCACAGGCCCAACAGCGGTACCGCTGCCGCTCCGGGTCAACATCCAGCGAAGGACGATGATCATCATGAAAAGGGCATAGGCCGACGAAAATACGCCCGCGCCGCCGCAGGGCTACGTAATCACCGACCAGATCAACGATGGAGAGGGTGTCTTTGATCGCTTTGACGGCGCTCGTATCGAAACGGGTCACCGGAGTCCCCACCGCATCCAGCATGCTTTCCCGACTCCGACGGCTGCTACAGCACTCCTCCGTGAGGCTGCCACAAGTAGCAACCATGCCAATGCTAGGAAGCCGCCAAAGCAGGGTCAACCCGATGCAATTCCGGTGCCGAACCGCCCACCTGTACCATCACCGAGGGCCGCTGCGACTGATCCCACCGGCGCCAGCCGGCGCCGCCCAAAAACCGCTCTGGCGCGTCTGTCGAGGGCTCCGGTTGGCGGCCGGGTCGCTCACAACGGCACGTCCCCGACCAGTCCACGAGCGCGCCGTAAGCAGGGCACCGCCTGGACCATTACGGTCTATACACGGTGCAGACCCCACTATGCCGTCGTGCTTGCCGCCGCTGGTGCGCAGAGAGGTAGAAGCGTGGGCGTCGGCCGCGTGCGGGCATCACGCGGTAGACTCGGCCGGGAAAAGCCGTCGCGCCCCCCTGGCCAGGTCACTTCCAGGTGCTAGACTAGCGTGGAACCGAAACTCGCCCACCAACCCCCCTTTGCCACCACCAGCATAGCTGACGAGCCCTCGATGGGCCAGGATCCCGTTGCGGTTCACAGGGAGCTGGACATGCGCGCCCCGATAAGCAACCGACTGCTAATGGTCTCGATGCCGTTGGTGCTGACAATGACGCTTGCCCCGACGGCAGCTCACAGCGGTGTGAACCAGACGCTGGCCAAAGCAGACGCACTGAAGGAGCACCTGGAACACGTGCTCGACCTGACGCGGCGGCGTTACCTGATTGCCGGACGCCACACGCCGTGGCAGATCTTCCACGGCATCCTGGCCTTCGGTCGCGACTTCATGATCAAAGGCCCGGATGACCGGGTCATCCCCGCCATCGACTACGTGTGTCGTCACGCTACGCTCGACGACCAGCGGATCTTCCAGCCGACACGCTACGGCTTGCGGGTCCTGTCTTCTGGTGCGACCGAGGGGCACCCGGATCAGTTCCTGGCAGTCTTCGCCATGAACAACGTCCCGATCGATTATCCGATCATCGTCGGCGATCTTCAGTACCAGGTCCATCATCTGGTGACGCAGGCCCAGTACGACTACTACTGGGGCAGGGAAGCGTCCTGGACGCTCATTGCCTTGAGTACCTACCTGTCTCCGGACACCCGCTGGCGAAACAAGTACAACGACGTTGTCAGCGTGGAGCAGATCGTGCGCTACGAGGTAAGCCTGCCGCCGGACGGAGCCCCGTGTGCCGGGACCCATAACCTGTATGCACTGGCCCACGCCCTGCGTGAGGCGGAGCGCAAGAGCAAGGGGACGGAATTGACCGGGGTCTGGCAGGCAGCACGGGATAAGCTTCACCGTTACGTCCAGCTAACCCGTCAGCTTCAGTCGTCTGACGGCAGCTTCGTGGCGGCCTTCAGACGTCATGCCCTCTCCGCCGACGATCCCGAGGACGTCATGTACGCGACGGGGCATACGCTCGAGTGGCTGGTGCTGTTTCTGCCAGAGGACGAACTGCAGAGCCGTTGGATCGAACAGGCGGTGGAGCGGTTGCTGACGGCGTTCGACGTAACCGCGACCGATCCGGTACGCTGCGGACCACTGTACCACGCTGCCCATGCACTGCGGCTCTACTATGAACGCCGCTTCGGCCGGTGGACACAGTCCACCGAGCCGGCTTTGCCTGCAGGCCAATGACCGGAGAGATGTCCCACCGGCAGGACGGTTGGCCGGAAGCGGCGGCCATGTCGAGGCGGCGATGACCAGATCCGGTCGGGCTTCCGATGCCGGCGCGGCTTGCATGTGCGAAGACCGGTAGCTTCAGCCGATTGCCTGGCGTGCCGTTGCCACTGCCGCTTCCAGATCGGGTTGCCATTACTTGACCGCACGCGGGGGCGCTGGTGGACCGATCTGATGCAGAAGGCGGCCATTGTTCAGGTCCCAGAGCCACAGGATACTGGCCTGGCCACCGGCCGCGATCCAGCGCCCCTGGCCGTCGACTGAGACGGCGTACAGGAAGTCGCGCGCGCCGCCGTAGGTACGGACGGTGCCCCCGTTGTCGGTGTTGTACCGCCGCACCTGCGCGTCCGCCCCACAGGAGACCACCTGGTTCGTGCGCGGTACGACCGCCAGCGACGTCACCTGCTTGCTGTGCCCTCCGATTGTCCTGACTTGCTCGCCCGTCTGGAAGTCCCAGACCTTCAGCACGTTGTCTGCGCCACAGGTGACCAGCCGCCGTCCGTCCCAGCGCCACACTACGTCCAGCACGTGGTGTGTGTGCCCTTCGAACTTGCGTAGCTGCTGACCGGAGGCGAGATCGAACACGCGGGCGATCTTGTCCGCCCCGCAGCTAGCCAGCATCGTCCCGTCCGGGCGAAAATCGAGCCCGAAGACCGTATCGCTGTGCGGTTCGCCAAAGTCCCGTACCAGTTCGCCGGTCCGCACATCGAACAGCTTGATTTCGCCAAAACGACTGGGCTCGCCACCACCGGTGGCAAGCAACCGGCCGTCGGGGCTGAAGTCCAAGGCAAGCACCCGGTGGGCAAAGCCAGAGGTGAGCTCCAGGTAAGGTTGCCACTGTGTCGAGCAGTCCCAAAGCCGCACGGATCGGTCTGCGCCGACAGACACCAGCCACGTGGTGCCTTTCAGATAGGCCAGCGCATGTACCGATCCCACGTGCCCGGCAAATTCGTGCAGCATCCGGCCAGTCGCCACCTCCCAGGTGCGGATCTCACCGTTGTCCGAACCGATCGCCACGCGAATCCCGTCAGGCGAAAGCACGGCTGAGCGGAGTGCGCCTGTGTACCCCCCCAACACTCGCTGATTCTTGCCGCCAGCGGGGAACGGTTTGAAGTCGCCATACTGCCAGACGCGGGCGAGTTTGTCCGCGCCGGCCGTTACCAGCAGATTGCCCAGTGGGCTGATCGCAACGGCGCGAACGGCACCGCTGCCGTGCTGAAGCGCCCGGAGCTGCTTGCCATTCTGTGGGTCCCATGCGATGACGCGACCGTCGGTTGAACCGCTAACCAGCTCCTTGCCATCGCGTGCGAAGGCCAGCGCGGTGACGGCGCCGCCGTGAGCTTTCCATTGCTTGAGGAGCTCCAGTTCAGGAAGCCGTACGACATGCACCTCACCGTTCGCATAGCCGATGGCTGCCAGGCCTGCCCGTGGCTCCGCGGCGATGGCGCGAACGGCCACCTTGGACGGCCGCCGCTTAAGTAGTTTGCCCTGCGGCCCAAGGAGGATCAGCTCATTCGATGTACCCATTAGCAGCCGGTCCTCCGGCAGTGCAATCAGCGCTTCGGGCGGCCCCGCCGGCGACCGGACGCGCTGCAGTGGCGTCTCGCTCTGTGCCGCCCACCACTTAAGCTCCCCGTCAAGACCACCGGTAACGAAGCGCCCTGTTGTCGCATCCACCACAGCCAGCGCCGTGGCCGAGCCGGCATGTGCCATCACGCCCCGAGTCCTTTCGGGATCCACATAGTGAACCAGTTGCACGTTGCCCGGGGCACGCCAGATCTTGACCAGCCGATAGGATCCGGATGCCAGCAGCGAGCCGTCCGGACTCCACGCCAGGCTCTGTACGTAATCCAGATGGCCACCCAACGAGACCACTTCTGCTCCGGATTGAGCATCGTAGACCTGGACGCGGTTCCCACGCCCCACCGCCACGTAACGCCCGTCAGGGCTGAACTCGATGGCAAGGATTGCATTCAGCTGCGGCGGCAGCGGACGAAGTTCCAGCTCGGTGTCATCGACTGCCTCACTGTCGTCCTTCGCGCCCTGATCGATCCAGAGCTGGATAAGCCCGAGCTCTTCGGGCGTCAACGGCGGGTAGTCCTTCCGGTCCGGTGGCGGCATGAACGGTTCGCTGCGCCGCGCAGCGACCTTGATCAATAGACTCTCTGCCCCGTTGCCCGGGATGATCGCCGGCCCACGTTTGCCGCCCTTCAGCATCGTGCTTACTTCTTCCAGGTTGAGCTTGCCTTCAGCAAGGCTCAGACTGTGGCAGGCCAGGCACTTCTCCTCCAGGATGGGCAGCACTTCTTCAAAGAAACTGACCGGGGTGTCCCTGCGAGGCACGGCGATAGGGATCGGCTTGACGTCCGGTTTGGGTGCTGCCTCCTGCTGCGCGACGACCGGGGCAAGTCGTGCGATAGCCAGCAGACAGCCGGCTAGCCAGCACAGAATCCGAGCGCGGGTCACGGTGGGCATGGTTCCGAACACCTATGGCCCAAAGGTCAGGTTAGGCCCCGAGGTTTTCGAGGCCGAGTTCGGCGAGTTTTTCTCGGGTGGGAATTCCCTCTGAGGTCCAGCCGCGGATCTTGTAGTACTCTTCGAGCATCGGTTCTAGGTTAACGGTCACGCCCTTGGACCGTCCAGAGGGTAGCGGCACACGGGTGATCCGCTCCGGTAACGTGTCCGTGTGGCGGCCGTGCCCGGCGCGCAGGTTAAAGAGGTGCTCCAGGTTCCAGGTCCGCTCACCGACCTTCACATGGGCATCCATTGAGTAGTCCAGCCCGGTCGCAGCGGCGGTCATGGCCACCAGGTCCTCGGGCGGCGAGCCCGCGAAGCCGGTGAACAGGCAGACACCCGTGTTATCGTGCGCCGTGCTCTTGTTCTGCTCGCTGACCACCCAGGGCGCCTTGCCTT
>JALXBF010000032.1 GCA_026991575.1 Planctomycetota bacterium
CTGCACCGGTGTGTCCGCGACCAAGCTATTCACGGCGCTCGTGTCAGAAATGGCTCCGCCCGCGCGTTGTAGTAGCAGAGGATGCTGCCCCGCACACCGCAGACGGTCCTCAGAGCCGGAGGATTGGGGATGTACGTGGTGGTCACCGATGAACAGTTCAACAAAACCTGCGCAGAGCAGGGCCTAGGGTCCAAGATTGAGCAAATCCAGAAACGGCTCGAGGAATGCACTGCCCCTGACCGGCCTTACATTCCCGGCTTCAAGCCCCTCAAGGGGCTATGGTTCGTTCGGCCCTTGGACGGGCGCACGATCGTGGCCCGCTACGCTCGGCACAAGCACCCGAAAGGCAGCGAGTTTGTCGCCGTCTACCTCCTAGATGTTAGGAACGAGCCGGTCCACAAGGTGCGCGAAAGCGCTGATGAGCTGATTCCGCTGCTGGAACAGCGATTCTGCGAATGCCGCAGGCGGTTCAGCCCAAGCGTGGCGACCGCGGTCAGCGCTTCGGTTACGTTGCCCTCGCTACCACTGCCGCCGCCCCTGTTCGGCGATTGGCCATCGCGGATTGGAGGCTTCTCGGCAAACGAATACATCTTCGAATCGCCCGATTGGACCGAGCGTCTCGGGAGCCTGACCCCTGGCGTGGTCAGCGGCCTGTTCGGCCTGCTTCGACGCATCGCAGATGCTGCGATCCGCGCGCCGCGCGGGGTGGGCTCTGTCAAGTCGGATGGCGTGGACGGCTGGAGAGCTTACTATGCAACCGCTTACGGTCACGTTTACTGCTTGGACATCGTGCCCGCCAGTGAGGCCTCGGCTGCCGAGCCGGCGCTATCTCAGCGTTGGAACGCAATAGCCGCCGACCTGCGCCGGGCCGGCCTTTCGGGCGCTGCCACCGCGCCAACACTAGCGGCGGACGTCCTTGGGCCGTACACGGCCCGTGCCTATCCGAGCTACCTATTGGCGGATGAGGCGTGCTGGCAAAAGCTTGTCGCGCTCGCGCACTCGCGGGTGTCTCCTGCCGCGGCCCGCTATCAGCAGCTCGCCCTGTCTGCGGAGGAGATACGCCAGCTTGACGAGTTGCTCCGTGGCCAACAGTTGCCCTGCTTCATCGAGGGCAGGGCAGGCAGCGGAAAATCTACGATTCTGTTCTACTTTCTCAGTTCGCTGGTCCAGGATCTGTCGCGGGACCTTGCCACAGAGGGTGCTATAGGCTTTGTGACCCACAGCAGCTACCTGCGGGACGCTGCCGCGGAGATCGTTCGCGCGCTGCTCTCCATCGAGCACACGCCCCATGAGACCACTAACATGCTGCGCACGATTCAGTTCGAGACGTTCCCTAGCCTTGCCCTGAAGAAGCTCCCGCCGGCCGAGCGTGCCCGTTTTGGCGATCCGTTCGCCGCAGGCGACAGCAGACGCATTGACCATGTGCGGTTCCGCGACCTCTACACGAAGCCCACTTCTCCCCACAGCTTCCACGGGCAGAGGGCGGTGCCCTGGCAGATCGCATGGCATGTGATACGGACTTACATCAAAGGCTCGTGCCTTGCCCCGGGGGAGCCCTGGATGGATCCTGACACCTACAACGAGGTCGTGCCAGCCAAGCATCGCACGGTTACGACTGACCAATACCAAGCGGTTTTCGAGAAAGTATGGCCTTGGTACGCCTCACTTACAGATCAGACCCGTTCTAACCCATTTTGGGACGACACCGATCTCGCGCGTCACCTGCTTGCCCACCGTGTCAGCGACTTGGAGGGTGGGGCGTCATTTTTCGCCCTGGTGTGCGACGAGGCCCAGGACTTTGCGTTGGTCGAGGTCATGGCCCTCCTGCGACTACTGCGCTGGGCTACGTGTGACCTGACCGGAATCGTCAAGAATGGGTACTGCCCTTTGCCCTTCGTGCTTGCGGGCGATCCGCTCCAGACGGTGAATCCAGCGGGCTTTCGATGGGGACGGGCTCACCTCGCTGTGCAGACAGCGCTGGCCGGCGCGTTGCACACCGAAAGCCATATCAAGATCCACCGTGCCTGTCTCACCTACAACTACCGTAACCCACCGGTTGTAGCGAAAGGCGCTAACGCTATCCAGATGGTGCGGTCTATCCTTTTCCCGGATGCGTACATCTCGTTGCGGCCGCAGCGTATTTGGCACCGGGACATCGTCGGACGCCTGGGGTTGGCTGCGTACGATGATCCAGAAGAACTCCACGTGCTCGAGAAGATGGGCGCTATGGTGATCGTTCCCAACCGGGCGGACGCGGAAGCCTGGTTAAAAGCGGGGGAGGCGAATGGGGCGTCCAACCAACATCGTCCAGAGGTTATGACGCCGTTCGAAGCGAAAGGGCTTGAATACCCTACGGTTGTCCTGCTGAACTTTGGAGAGGCGTTCGTCCGGCAGCGACTCGATGCAATATTCAGGAAGAGTCCGCCGTTGGACGAGGAGGCGGCGGCTACAATCGTAGCACAGCACTTCTTCAACGCGCTGTACGTGGCATTCACCAGAGCGACGGCGGACCTTTTCATTGTCGATACGAAGCGGGGCATTGATCGATTCTGGAAGCCGCTACGCGACTTCGTGGAAGCTTACTGCCGGGACGAGTGGGTCGGTTGTTCGGACTTGGAGTGGGATGAGGTGCCCATTTCGTCCCTTGAGCCGGCGAACGTGTCTCCGGTGTATCTGGCGCAGCAGCTGTGGGCGAATGCCATGTGCGATGCCGATCCGGTGCTCGCAAATCAGGCGGCTGCGCTGTTCCAGAAGGCTGGGAACCCCACTCAGGCTCGTATCTGCAAGGCGCACGCCTTGTACTGGGAGGGGAATGCCGAGACGGCAGCCGACATGCTTGCTTCGCTGCCGGCCGAGGCGGCCACGGCGTGCCAGTGGTATTGGGAGGCCGGACGGTGGGATGCGGTGAACAGACATGGGCGCTCTCTATGCGGTGCTCAATGGCGGCCCATGGTCGACGTCGCTGGCCTACTCTGCCAGAGGGAATGGGATCCGAGCCGAGTTCGCGCGTTGATGGAGATCTTGACCCAAATCGCTGCTGAGGGCGTTTCGCCGGTGTCGGGCACGTCATGGCGGGGGTGGCGCAAGGCTGCGGTCGCTGCTCTGGCCGCCGTCTCCCGCGTGACGGAGTCAGCAGCGCCCACAGAACTTGGGACGTGGTGTCGCGCGCTGGAGCGTCTGCTGTGCGTGGGTGGCAGCCCATCGGCCGAAGAGTATGCCGCATTATACGATATCGCCTACGCAGCGGCCAGGCGCGAGGATGTGCCGACAATGAAGCGCGAGCTCTTTGCCGCAGTGAAGAAATATGGTGAGGCGAGTGGTAAGACAAATGACTCAGCCTACCGGCACGCTGTCGCCGAGTTGGCAGACTTTCCTGAGAACATAGCGCTCTTCTGGGATGCGAAACGACCAGAGGACGCGCTCGCTGCTTGGGCCAGGGCTGACCGGCCGTTCGGGAGTCTTCCGGACGACGTCCAGGAGGCCGTCCTGAAATGCTACTGGGAGTTGGGGCGCGTCGAGAGCGGTATTGCGGAGGCCGTCTGCGACGATACAGTGCTTGCGTACCGACTGATTCTATCCACCATTCGCTCGCAGAGAGGTGCTATTAGTCCAGAGCGCGTACTAGCCGACGCAAAGGCGCAATTGATGAAGCGCTACGGGACTAAGGAGAAGGGGGAATCACGCTTTGTAGACTTGATCACCGATCTGGTCGATGTCCTGACAAGGGGTGATCCCGCGCCCCGGGGTGACCCACGGGCCATCCGAGAGGTCCGAACGCGGTGGATCCGTGCGGCCGCGCATGCGCTCGTCGAGTGCGGGACGCAGCGTAGCCGTATCGTGTCGGCGATGCGGGCAACTGGCGAGAGGCACCCCCAACCTAGAGGCAGCGTGGCATGTGCACGCCGCAACGTGCTGGCCCACGCCATCATCGACAGGATCGACCGGCTTACTCGTTCGGACCGGAGGACGAAGTCACGTTTCCGCAGGGAAGACGTCCTTGCGAGCGCTTTGGATAGCTGGTTGTTCGTGGGTGAGTTCTACTATGATTTCGAGCCGGAGGGCAACTTACGCGGTGCCCGCAAAGCAAACTGGGATGTCTACCGAAGAGATGATTATCCACAGCTCAGTGAGGAGGCCAAGGTTATCCTGAGGTGGCTACGCCAACTGATCAAGTTCTTACGCATGCGGCGAATCGCGCGCAAGTCCGCTGCGTTGGCCGAGCTTCTGGACTGTGCCAGGTCGCGGGCGCGCACCGTCGTGGAGCACTTGGTGGAGGGGCTTAAGGAAGGCAGCGACCGCACAACCGATGAGCCTCCACCGGTGGATGCCACGGCCGATTGGCGAACCCTCGTTGAGGCAGGCTGCGCGTTGTTAGAGCCGCCGGCTCGGTCGGAATTGCGTGCCACGCTTGAGCGCCTGGGCGTCGATCAGCTGAAAATCAATCTGTCGGTACTTGACGATCCGGGGTTAGGCGGAGCCGAGGTGCTGACGCGGGATAGGCCTCGCGCGGAATACAAGGGAGTGAGGATTGAGGTAAACCTAGCCACAAGAGAACTGGTTATCGAGAGATTGAGAGACCGTCGCATGGCGTATTTCTCGCTTCCCCACCGCTGCTTCTCGCCCGACAGCACGTTGGAGGCCCGGACGATCGAGGAGGAAAGGCAGTGGGAGGTGGTAATCGAGGATGGTCCGAAAGGGAATGCGGGGCGAGTCCTGTACATCTGGGTGTCGCAGAAGCGCTCAGAGTGGCTGTGCGTTGAACTGGAGGGACGGCGGTGGCGTACACGGCTCACCAACGGCTAGGAGAGCAACAGTGCGGGCGACGTGAGCAGGTGGGTTCTAAGGAGCGCTCGGGGGTAGTGGTCGTTATGGTGCGCCGGAGAACCAGTAACGGAAAGGGTGGGCCGGCGGACCGCGGGGGTCAGTGGTACGTAGGAGCAATAGTCGTTTAGGGGTGGTACCAGAGCACGATGAAATGGGTAGTTCTCTTCGATGTGCCGTCGATAAAGCAGTACGTGTTTGGGTCGGATGCGTTGGCCGAGATCAGGGGGGCGAGCGCGCTGTTGGACTGGTTGAACCGCGAACAGATGCATAGCCAGCTGCGCGACGCGCTGCCAGCCGGTGCCAAGGTAGAGGTGGTGTACGCTGCGGGTGGCTTCGCCCAGTTCGTTATCACCGCCGACCATACTGCCGACATCGAAGCCGCTTGCCAGGCGGTGGAGCGACACGTCGCGGAACAAACCGGTGGCGCCGTCCAACCGGTCTACGGGTTCGCTCCGCTGGCGCCGAACGACTACGCCGAGACGCTCAGTCAGGCATTCTTCCAGCTGCGCATGCAGCGGGAGATGGGTGGCACCCGCCCGACGGTTGCCCAGTTCCCATTGCTGGCGGAATGTCAGTCGCTGGCCCATCTGCCTGCCGAGGAGCTGGTCAGCTGGGGCGGTGAACAACTGGCCCTTTCGGAAGTCGCCGCACGAAAGCGACGGTTCAGCCGCCAGGCAACGCGCTACGGGGCGTGGGCCAAATGGATGAAACACCTGGCCAAGACCGGCCCGTGGCCCAAGGAGCCCGACCAGTGGCAACAGCTCCGTCCGGACACATTCGAGGCCATCGGTAGCGCCGCCCGCGGTCGCAACTACCTGGGAATCGTCTACGCAGACGGTAACGCCATGGGCCGAATCGTGCGCGGACTCGACAGCGAACAAGCCTGCCGTGCATTCAGCCGACTGGTCGACAATAGCGTCCACGACGCGTGCTTTGAAGCGCTCGATACCGTCTGCGCTCATGAAATCGCCGACATCCGCGAAGGCGGTCGCAACCAGGGCCTGCCGGTCGACATCCTCCTGCTCGGCGGCGACGACCTGCTGGTTGCCTTGCCGATCGACCGCGCACTGGACTTTGCCCGGCACGCCACCAGGCGGTTCAGCGAGCTGACCGCCGAAGCAATCCAGCAGATACCGGACCAGGCCGTCCGCCACCGGCTACAAGAGCTTACCGGAAACTGCGGCCTGTCGATCTCCTGCGGAGTGGCGTTCGCCCGCCCGCAGTACCCGTTCTACTTGCTCCTGGAGTTGAGCGAAGCGCTATTGCGCAGCGCCAAGCGAGCCGGCGACATCGCCGCCCGAGACGCGAACCGAACGGTGCCCGAACCCCACATCGACTTCCACCTCGTCACGGGCGGCCACTCTGTTGCGCTCGACGAACTACGACGCACCGACTATGGCGTCACCTTCCACGCACCCCCGACTGCCCAGTCCGCGAGCACAGCCCACGTCGCAGCACGCACGCTGAGACCCTATTCGCTCGGTCGGCTCGACCTCCTCCGGGATGCCGTTCTCAAGCTACGTGCCCAGCGCTTCCCGCGCTCCAAGATCCACGCTCTATACGACGCGGCCCTCGAACCCAACCCAGCCAGGGCCGAGCAAAGACTGCGGGAACTGTTTGCCCGCTGCCGTATCGGGAAACAAGGCGAAGGCGAACGCCGCGCGCTCTGGGAAGCAACCAGGATGCTCTGCCCGAACGGTTACACATACGACTATCCGTGGTTCAAGCAAGGAAACGTGCGCGTAACACCGATCGCCGACCTGGCGGAAGCATACGACCTGTTCTGCGAGCCATGAACACCCGTTGAAAAGGCCGGAGGCTCGGGGAAACACCAATGAGCACGGGAGCAAACCGCCTGGACATCGATTTCACCATCCACTGGCAGACAAGCTGGCACGTCGGCAGCGGTTTCGCTTCGGCCGGCGTCAACCGCTTGATCAAGCGATGGCCGGGTACGAGGCTGCCCTACGTGCCGGGTAGCCAGCTAAAGGGGGTCTTACGTGAAGCCTGCGAGCGGATCGCTTCTGCCTTCGGCTTGGCGGTCGTCAACCCGCACGCGGTCGACCGCGACACGCAGGAGGCCTTGGTCCGCTCGTTCGTGCCGTTGAAAGAAAGCGATCTGGTCATCGATCGCCTGTTTGGCTCCCGATACTGCGGCGACTGTTTGTTCGTCGACAATGCAGTCCCGGTCGATCCGCCGCTCCACTACACGATCCCTGCTACACGTACCCGGACCGCAGTGGATCGGGTCACTGGGACCGTGTTGGAGCGGAGGCTGTTCAGCTCAGAGCTGGCAGACCGTTTCCTTCAGCTCCGCAGTGCCATCCATTGCCGCCATCCTGCCGGTGTGCTCACTCAGCATGAGGGTGGCTTTCCTTACGAGTACATGCTGCTTGTTGGTGGCCTGCTGTCAATCGACGCTCTCGGTGGTGACAAGAGTGCAGGGCTGGGGCGCTGCCGGATCGTCATCGACCAGGTACGGTGGCAGGGACGAGAAATATCGCTGGCGGAGTGCCTGTCCGGTTTAAAGGATGAGTGGGCAGAATGGCTGCAGTTGATCCGTCAGGAAAACAAGGGGTAACGGTTGTGGCGCTCAGATCCTATAAGTTGGTGGCCCGGCTGCTGGCACCAGTAGTGATCAAACGTAACCGTCAGTCGCAGCGTTCTGAGTCGCTTGGATCGGCCAGCGGCTCGGTCGTGCGCGGTGCGCTGGCAGCCGAGTACCTTCGCCAGCACGGCGAGCCCGATGAGATGTTCCGAATGCTCTTTCTTGACCCAAGTTGCTGCCGCTTCGGACCGCTCGATCCCGGCCCGATGGTCCTGCCTGCAACGGCGGCTGCCTGCAAACGGCACGGTGCTCGGCATGGGTTCGTAGACCTACTGTGGCTCCGGATGCTCCAACATCTTGTCGGTCCAGGTTACCGGCCGGAGGCAGTCGGCCGGTGGCAGAGCTGCCGGGCGGCGGACTGCGCGGCGGATCTCAAGCGATATGACGGGTTCGCGGTTACCAACGGCCGAGGACTTGAACCGGCCAATGCCAGCATGTTCGTGTCGATGCACGTTGGGATCGACCGGCTGACCGGCACGGCCGCTCAGGGCGTGCTGTACACGCTGGAAGCGATCGCTCCAAACACGCCTCTGGTGGCGACGGTCCGTGCGACGGAGGAAGCGGCAAACGGTCTACGGACTCTGTTAACCGCTGCTGACGGGGTCATCTACCTGGGCCACCATCGCACGCGGGGCTATGGCCGCGTGCAGCTTACCCTCCAGGACATGCCGCAACCGGACGAGGCGGCCGAACAGGAACGTTGGCTGACCTGGAGTGCGCGGTTCATTGAGTTCGCACGCGAGTGGGGCCCCAGGCTGACCGGCGGGCCTGCCCCGGAGCTGAGCGAAGAGCAGGACTTCTTCTTCGCACTGGGCTTTCCCAACGGTGCGATCCTCGTGGACGAGGTGCTCCGCTACACACTCGATCCGGGCTACGCGATCGATTGGCTGCCGCCCTTGCCTCGGCCACAGGAGCTCTTTCCCTTCGATCGCCGTCCGACCCGCGGCCTTGGTAATGGCGGGACGCTGGTCTGTGTGGCCGCAGTCACCGAGCACGAACTGCTTCGGGGCTGGCACGCTGCTCAGGGCTTACCCAAACAGGACGAATCCATGGTCGCACGTGGCGCCGTCTATGCCTACCGGTACCGCGGCGACAGAGCGGGGCGCACCGAGCTGCTCCAACGCCTGGCCGCGCTCACAGCCTCGGCCGTCGGCCTGCGTCGCAGCGAAGGCTTTGGCGAGGTCAGTGTCAGTGACGAATTCCACCAGCGGTACGTATAGGAAAGGCCTGAGCTATGATTGCGCTCACACCACAGGTGCTTGCCGAAATCGATAAGCGGCTCGAGTCCAGCCTCAATGCGTATCAGAAGGCCGGCGACCAACTGTTCGCCGTTTTTGAGCCGGACGAGGGACGCGTCAGCTCACAGGTGCGCAATCTACAGCAGACAACCTGCGCAGCAGTGCGGCTGTCGCAGGTGGAAAACTTCATCAAAAACCAGATGGGCCGGTCTCGGGAAGTCGCTGAGAAATGGGTACGCGTCGGGCCGCTTCTGCTGGAGCAGGTCGACATGCTGCGGAAGCAGGCGGAAAACATAGCCAAGAAGTTTGGCCTCAGCGAGGACGAGGAACTCGAAGTCCGACTGCGGCTCGCCCGTGGCTGGGTCAGCACGCTTGTGTCGCAGTACATGTACCGCTTCGGATTGGCACGACTGAAATAGGGGAAGCACGATGCCCACACTTGACGCCCTTGCGGACACGGAGTTGCACGAAAAAGCACAGGAATTTGCAGACCGTTTCTTCCAGGAATGGGGTGGGGGCGTATCCGATAGCCAGCTTAACGGACTGCGCCAGGTGGCCATGCAGGATCCCCTGAAGGTGGCCGAGCTGGCGAAGCGTCAGGCTGACCGATACGGCAAGCTCGGAGGCGATAAGCCAACGGCGCACTTCTGGCGCACGGTCCTACTCGCCCTGGGCGAGACCGGCAACGAACGGTGGAGCATCAAGAAGTTCGTGGAAAAACTGGCTAGTCAAGAGTTTGCACGAGCTGGCATCACCCCCAGCAAGAACCAGCTCCGCGCGGCAATGGACGAGTGGCGTCGTCGGGTGATTCCGCTCTTCATGGTCTCCTTCTGTGTGCACTACCAGTACCGGCGTAGCCTCCGACAGTCTTGAGGTGGTCTGATGAGCACTGCAACGAGCGCTGTTGGCGTTTGGCAGCTTCGCAGCAAACTGCTGATTCAGGCAACCCTGGTCTTCGACACGGCATGGCGCATCGGGTCGGGACGCGAGGGGCAGACGCTGAGTGACCTCGGTGTTCTGCTTGACCCAACCGGCCTGCCACTGTTGCCCGGGTCCAGTCTGAAGGGCCGCTTGCGCAGCACCTGCGAGCAGCTGGCCAGCATCCTGGGAATGACCGCATGCATGTTGGACTCCGATGCGACCGGCGTGGAGTGCGTCTCTGACGTGGACCAGTACAAGAGGCTCCGAGCCGAGTACGCCAAGACGCTCCCGGGCGGCGCCGCGTCGACCGGTACAGACCAACGGCTGACCTGGATCGACGAGCACACCTGCGACGTATGCAAGCTGTTCGGTTCACCAGTCCGCCGTGGGCGGCTGCGTGTTGCGGACGGGCAACTGCTTTCCTGGCCAGGCGTTATCGAAGTGCGTGACGGCGTGGTGGTCGACCGGGATAGCCGTACCGCGGTTGAGGGTCTGAAGTACGACTACGAAACCGTGCCGGCGGGCACTCAGTTCCGCCTTTGGATCGAGCTGGAGAACGCCAGCGACCGTGAGCTTGCGCTGGTCGGTGCAGCGCTGTTTGAGTGGGCTGGCGGGTCAAGTCTAGGTGGTTTCACGAGCCGAGGCCTCGGACGCTTTCACCTGGAGAACATCACGATCTCAGGAGTGGATTTCTCCAACCCGCAGGAACGGATCAAGTACCTGACCACACCGGACCCTGAAAAGCGATTCAGCGACCGTGGCGATTGGCAGGAATTTTTCCAGAAGCGCATTGAGCAACAACTGGGCAGCTGTTGAGCGAGGAACCCTACCATGCTACGACGGTTCTTATGTCAGGTTGATATTGAACTCCACATCATTCCACGCGATCCGCTTCTGGTCAAAGCCGGCTACGCTACGCTGGATACGGCCGACATGGTACCCGTTTCCACGATGCGCAACGGAGAGCAGACCCATTACTTGCCGGGAACAAGCCTGAAGGGCGTGCTTCGTAGCCATTTTGAGCGGATCGCCCGCTCGCTGGCGCCCGGTAGCGTGTGCCTGCCGTACTACGACCCAAGGCGGACCAGCGAACGGAACATCCCGGTGGAATCTGAGCGGCGTTCGTACGGCTGCGGATTCCGTAACCGAGAGGCAGCATTGACGTCGGAGCGCTACCGCGAGTCGTGTGCCGCTTGTCGCCTGTTTGGTTCCTTGAAATACGGTGGCCGCTTTACCATTGGGGACGCGTATCCACTTCCGGGCCACAAACCCACCGTGGAGCACCGCCATGGCGTCGGCATCGACCGTTTCACGGGTGGCACGGTGCAGGGAGTACTGTTCGACCAGTGCGTTCTGGTAGGGGGCCGGTACGGCACAAGCGTGCAGATTACGAACTTCGAGCAGTGGCAACTTGCCGCAGCGCTTGTGTTGGTGAATGACATGCGCGACGAGCTGATCCCGATAGGCTCTGGACGCAGCCGTGGGCTGGGCCGGGTCACGGCCGAGGTGACGAGCGTGCGAATCTCATACACACGCCCTGTCGATCGGCTGGTTGGGCTGGCCGAGTTGGTAGACGACGCCGAGCGGGCCGCGTACGGTCTGCACGCCTGGCAACCATCCGAACCAATCCCGCTTCCCGAGCCGCAGCGCCGCGGCATCCGCTTAAGCTACGACCTGACCGAACAGTGGGAGCGGACCATGGCCGCGTTGCTGCCTGGACTGATCGAGTACCTAACCGAACACAGTCGTCCTGGGGAAAAGCCGCAGCCAACCCGTTCGTAACCGTACCACACCGAACCGGGCTCTGACGAACCGAGGTTAATATGGGTGCCATCCTGAAAGCGGGAGACGTTGGCTTGGACGCACTCGAGCAGCTACTTGCCGCGGCAGCTAACGCGTGGACCAACTATCCCGTGCGCGTCTGGCTGGATGCCCCCGATGGCTGGGCGCTGGACTGGTGGCCCGGGGACCGCGGGCAGCTCCGCTGGTACGCCGCGGGCAGATTGCCTTCTAGCCAACCATTTAACGAACTGCTAGCCCGCTCAGAGTGGGGGCGACTCTTCTGTCCCGCCGGCGAGCTGAAGTGGCGGTGTGTCGACAGCAGAATTCCACGCCGCTATCGCGCGGTCTATTTGGGCGACGAGGACGTTGTGGGGCCGGAGCTTGCAGATCGCACCGAGCTGCTTAAGGACCTTACCCGAACGGAGCACAGGGCTTTCCTTTGGGGACAGCGCACGCAGGTGAGTGAAGGGGATTGGATCGAGCTGCGCATTCCGCACCGACTGCAGTATCCCGTTGATAAGCCTGCCCAGCGCCTCTACTTGATTACCGAGTTATGGCTTGATGGAGCGGGGGTCGTCCAGTTCCGCCGTCTCTGTGATATCCAGCCCGAAGGGAGCAGCAGCCATGCCTGAGCAGGAATCGTTCTGGAACCCGTACCGTTGGGTCACGTATGAGAAGTCCAGGCCGAGCTACCGGAGTCCGAACTACCAGCATGCCTTTGCCGGAGCGCGCGGCCTGTTGGACTGCGAGTTGGAGGTTCTAACGCCACTGGTAATCGGCAACGGCAAGCAGGGAGCACTGGAGAATTTCACGCGCCACGGCGTTGGCGGCGTGGGCAAACCGTTCATTCCCGCTACGTCCCTCAAGGGGGCGATACGATCCCTGGCGGAACTAATTGGCGACTCGGCTGTGCCCTTCAGCAGGAAGAGAAACGCGCCTATGCGGCTCGACCCGGGAAGGTCCGTCGAGAGCGGTGCCCGAGGCCGGCCGGGCACCAACTGGGAGCTGGACCCCGTTGCTCGCTCCTTTGGCTACCTTGATCACGATGGCAACGTGTTCGCCGGATTGATCCAGTTCAGTGACGCAGAACTTGTCGGCGAACCAAACACGCAGAAATGGCCCCGCTTCGAGGTGGACGTCGGGACGCCAAGACCAGAACGGCACGCGCCGTTCTACCCCGACAACAAACGCTGGAAGTTCTATCACCACCTGCCGGGCGCAACAACGCTCAGACCGGCGATCACGGGGCAAACCAGGCGTCCGGTCGCGGCCCCGCCAGGAACGCGATTCCGGTTCACCGTTTCGTTCTGGAATTTAGACGAGGAAGCACTAAATCTTCTGGTTTATTGCCTGGCCCTGGAAGAAGACGTCACCGTTACGCTCAGTGCCGCTGCCCTGGGACGGCCGGGCAACTCCAACGAGAGCGTTCCACTCACCGGGCCACTGAGGCACAAGATCGGCGGGTGCAAGCCGGCATGGGGAGGCAGTGTCCACATTCGCATTGTGCGGGTCCGGATCGAGGAAGACCCCCTCAGCCGCTACCGCTCGGGCCAGCCACCCACCGTCCTGGAAGACGAAGCGGAAATCCGTGCTTGGATCGAGAAGCGCACCGCAAGCATCCGCCGGCGCAACGATCGCACCATGCGTGAACTACGCGCGATGCTGATCTACAGCCCCAACGATCCGCGCCGAGACATTCGCTACCCAGACAAGAGCTGGTTCGACAGGGACAAACAGCTTCCGCCAGACCAGAAGCGAAAGCTGAAACCGACGGTGTAGCAGCTGCATCCCGTGTACGGGGCTCGTGCAGTGATTTCGCACGTGTTGGGTTCATTGCTGCGGCTAGCCCGGCAGCCGCACTGACGGCCACCGCGGGCCGCATCACCCATGCAGCGGTCCCGGCTGGCAGGGCCACATGCCTGTTTGCTGCCACCGATGGGATGGCCGGTTTAGGGGCGGGCCGGTTGTCGTGGATACGTGCCTCAGCTCCTTTGCCGGCATCGTCGGCCGACAGGTTGCAGCTGCGATGGCCTGCCGGTGCCGCTGGAGGAAGCGGTCGACCGGCGCGCTTGTAGTCGACGTACCCGTTCGGGTTGCCGCTGCCATGCCCGGCGCAGGCGGTTCCTTCGACGGGAGAGGGCCGGGTTGGTTTCTGTGCAGCAGAGCGTGCAAGGGGTGCAGATACTCTGCCGTTTGTGGGGGATCGGCGGAGGCTGGCTCAGCTGTTTGTGGCTCATCGGCGAGCGTGGGGGTGGAAGCCATGGGCGGCAACGGTTTGAGACAATCAGTTCCATGCGAATTGCCTGAAAACGAGTTTGGCTTGCCGGACCTGAGTCTTGTTCCTGACGAATTCGAGCTGGCTGACCGCTGGATCCAGGCGTACCTTGAGCAGCTCCACCTTGCCGGAACGCAACGGCCTGCTGAGGCAGCCGGGCTGGTTTCTGCCTGGTCTGCCCTGTGGCGGATCGACCCCGTGTTGATTCGTGCAGTGCGCGCGGTCAACGGACCATGGCAGCTCGTTCCTGAACGGGACCTGTGGTGCGAGATCCTCGGTATCAGCCGCTATCGCGCAGATGAGCGCCTGTTCCGCGAGCGACTGCCGGCGCTGGCCGAAGTGGCGTGTCATGCACTGCATCCGGAGCGGTGGGCGGAGGAGGTGGGCCGGTTGGCCGAGTGTGTCGGTGAGCACGAGGAGTCGCTGAGCCGTGAGGAGCAGATCGAGCTTCTGGTGAGGTTGGACACGATGGAGTTGATCGGCTGGGCCGCGGCGCGGTGGGCTTCGCCCGGCCGGCAGGTGGCGGACGTACTGCAGGCCCTGGAACACGCTCGTTTGCAGCTGGGCCGATGCGCATGGCTGTTCCGCGACGCTGAGCCGTGGCTTCGATCATTCGCTCGGGCGGTCCGTTACAAAGCGGTCGACGCGGGACTGCGCACGACGCTGGCCAAGCTCCACGTACTGCTGGACGCGGCCGCTCTGGCCCGCAGTGCGCACCAGGCTGAGGGTGAGCAGCAGCTGACGTGGTCGCCGGTGCCGCAGGTCGTTGCCAGAGCGGTCGACGTGCTGCTGTCGCTTGCCGAACAGATCGCGTGCTACCACTCTCCTCGTCGAGTTATCCTGCACGCGGCAACCGCCGCGTCTTGGACGCTCGCCACGGCCGACGTCCGCTGGATCAGCCCGGACGGTCGCTACGTTGCACTGCTTGAGCTGCCCCCCGATCTGCCGACTGATGCGCTGCCAGACCGCTTGCCAGTGCGTTTCCGTCGAACGGTACGGGGCATCAGCCGCCCCGTACCGGCAGAACCGGCGACGGAACTGGCGGGGGCTCATGTGAAGTTCCTCGCGGCAGAGCACACCGTTCGTCCCGATGCTCGCATAGCGCTTGAGCCGCAGCAGCTGCTCCGCTCGCTGCGGCCGGGCACACCGTTGACCCTTGAGCTTGTTGGTCCAGGCTGGCGACAGCACTGGCGGCTGGCCGGCACCGCGTCGTAGCGGCCGGTCGACCAGTACGGACATGCCCCTGTCAGATCTGGCCATCGCTGGCCGTACACGGGGAGAAGGGGGTGCCGCGAGGGCCCCTTTATCAGAAGAGCGTGGACGGACAGCGGCACTGCTGCACGCCCAGAGGGTGGGCTCCGGGATCGGGCAGTCGATTCGTTGTCACCAACGCGAACGAACCTGCACGGACCGTCCGTGATCGAGGGTGATCCATGAACATCCTGCGGCGATTATTCGGCTGGGGCGGTGAGAAACGGACGCAGGGGGCCCGACGACAAAGCGACGCTCGCCGTGGTGGTCGCGAGCCGGAGCCGGTGCCAGGCCAGCCGGAAGCTGAGACCGATCGAAAAGGTGACCAAGTCAACCAAGCGCAACGCACCGGCGGCCAGCGGAGTCGTACAACCGGGGGGCAAACGCGATCGCAGCGTTCAGAAGCCGCCACCGAGCGGGATCAGGCGCCATCGGGCCGCCTCTACTTGCAGTTCCGGGGCGCGTCTCGGGACGTAGACCGGGAAGTGAAGCTGACGGGAGACCTTGAGAAGATCCGAGCGCGGCACAACTTCCAGGTCTTTCCACCGGGTAGCACAACCGCTCCACTGCTTGACGCCTTCATGGACATCTTTTTCCCGGACGGGTGCCAGGGTGAGTACCTGGTGGCCAACGTTAGTCTGGATCCGAAGCGACCCCGGCTGTTGATCCGTCCGGCGGTCATTTCTCCCCGGATGCGGGACGTGCTGCCCGCTGGTATTTCCCTAGCGATCAAGGGATACCTATGGGACAACCGATCGGACCCGGATAATCCCGTGTTGTACGTGAGCGAAATCGTGGACCTGAGCCACTGCGACCCGCGTCCATTTGAGCGGCGTCTCCGTGCCCAGACGATCACTGACCAGGAACATGTATTCCCAGCGTCTCGCCGCACCGCGAACTGCCTGACGCAAGAGTTCGTGCAATCTCTTCCGCTGATCTCCCGCGAGACGGACCACCGGCTGGCGGAGTGGATGACGTACCTTCGTGTCCGGGAGCGTCTCATCGCCGCTGCGGCCCGCGGGCTCCGTTATGTTGCGGTCGAGGTGACTGACGAGGGGTTGGTTCGTTTTCTGGTCGTGTGCCCGTCGGAAGCGGTGCTGCGCAGGCATGGCTTCCTGTTGCGCAGCACCGAGCTGGTGGCGGTCCCGGTGGATGACTCGTCGGATTCGTGGGAGTTCCGGCCCGATCCGGATGCCCGATTGCACGAGGAAGAGCTGGGTGAGGTGGTCGGCAAGTACGAACCTGCGAGCTTTGTGCCAGCCAGTGACATTCCATGGCCGGAGCCGTTTGCTGCTTGGTTGACGGTGCGCCCTGCGGAGCGCTTCCAGGACGAGTTTTCTGCGGCGAGTACGGAGAGCGAACGGGAAGCGGTCTGCCAGGCGATCCGCCAGGCTTATCCGGCTGAGGGATTCCTGACGGTCTCGTCCATAGGCGACCGTGTCCTGTTGTCGCGCATGCGTGCCGCGATTCGAACGCTGCGCGAGCAGGGGGGATATGCTCCGTTTCTGACGAGTTACTTCTTTGACATCTCACAGGCACGGGTCCCCCGGGAGCTGGTGGAAGTGCCCGAAGACCAGTGGGCTCTACGGCTGAATGACTCCCAGCGGCACGCCGTTCGCGTCATGCTCAGTGCTCCGGACATCGCGCTGATTCAGGGGCCGCCGGGTACTGGAAAGACGACCGTGATTGCAGAGGGGGTGTATCAGTTCGTGCGTCGCGGCCGGACGGTGCTGGTGGCCTCTCAGGCAAATCTCGCCGTCGATAACGCGCTGGAGCGGCTGCCCCGAGTGCCTGAGATCCGTGCCGTACGCCTGACGCACAAAGGCGATCCGGACAATCCGTACAGCTTAAGGAACGTGCTGTCCACCTACTACGGAAGCATTGCCGACCGCTGTGAACGGGAGACGCTCGGTCGGTTTCAGGAACTGGACGATCAACGCCCCACGCTGCAGGAGTGGCTGCAACGTGCGACGCTCGTGGAACACGATGCCGATGAAGCTCGTAGGTTGCTTGCTGAACGTGAGCGCACGTGGCGCAGCGTCTGTGATCGACTCGAGCGTGCGCGGCGGCTGAATCAGCGGGTTGAGCGTGCCCGGCAGGAGGCGGATGCGGTTCTTGCGTGCGCGGATCTGATCGATGGCGCCGCGGTGACCGCCGCAGCGACCACTGTCCCTGAACACGTTTCCAATGAGATCGCGCGTGAACTCATCGGGCCGCTCACGGAGCGCCTTCGAACAGCTGGCTTTGCCTTGAGCGATGCCTCTTCTGCCGGCACGACCACCGCGCCATTGGGGACGCGCCTGCAACGCGTGCTGAAGCGGTGGGAGCAAGTCCACCGGGCGGCCGCGCGACTCAGGCAAGACCTCACCACGGCAGAGCGGCAAACGGGCGAGACGTTCATTGACCCGAAGCTGAACGAGGAGATCCAGGAGCTGCGCGCTTACCAGCAGACCCTGGCGAAGCAGCTCGAAACGGACGCGAGTGTTCTGCGAGAATTCCAGGATGTGAGCAGGAAGCTGCGTGAGCTCCAATCGTCGGCCACCGCCGCGCTGGACCTGGACTGGTACCGCGGCCTCCTACGCAGCGACCACGTGCTACTGCGGCCCGATCTGACGCGGGCTGCCGTAGTCGAGCAACTCTCTGGGCTGCTTGCGGCGATCGAGCAGATCGACAGCTGGCTTCGCTCTAGCCGCCGCGCTCTGGTCACCTGGCTGCGTCAGGAGGCGGTGCGGTTGCGTCGGGCTGCCGGCGAGCCGACGGCGACCGATGGCCTCGAAGCCGAGTGCCGGGTGGCGGAGGCGGAACTGCGCGACACGCGCCGCCGGCTGGAGGACGTTGAGCGAAGGATCGAGCAGCTGCGGCAGGAGGCATGCCGGCGGTGGCACATCGACCAGGGCGAGCTGGCCGCATGCCGGCAGCAGGTGGACGCACGACTCCGTGAACTCACCAGGCAAGCTAACGACCTGGCCCCCCTGCGCGAGGCCTGCGAAGGCCTGCTCCGCTGGTGGGTCGGGGCTCTGCGCGATCGAAATCGTGCTGCTAGGGACCAGGCAACCTTTCTCGACACGTACATACAGAGCTGTAACGTCGTCGGGGTGAGCTGCACGGAGAACCCGCGCACGCTCGAAAGCCACGGCCATACCTCGTTCGATGTCGTGATTGTCGACGAAGTCAGCAAGGTCACGCCCCCCGAGCTGCTGATCCCGCTGCTTCGCGGCCGCGTCGCGATTCTCGTCGGCGACCATCGCCAGCTGCCGCCGCTGTTTCGAGACACCGGCCTGAGCTGGGAAGAGGTGCGCGAGGAAGTAACCGCCGCCAGTGCTTCGGAAGGGGGCGACGAGGACGGCGACGACGATGCGTTGCCGCTGTCAGTGTTTTCCGACGAGCAGTGGGGCCGATTCCGGCGGATGGTGACCTCCAGTCTGTTCAAGGAGCTCTTCGAGACGGCCCCCGAGCCGCTTCGCGCGTTTCTGACAATCCAGTACCGCATGCACCCTCAGATCATGGAGGTGGTGAACTATTTCTACGACCACTTGCTTGAGTGCGGTCTGGCGAATGCCGACAGCGGTCCGGACGGTCGCGCACACGGCATCACGCTATGTGGACCGCGCGGCCGGCCCTACCTGACCCCAGACGTGCACGTCCTCTGGGTCGACACCAGCGTCGGCCCCCAGGGCAGGCCTTTCTTTGAGGAGTCCATGGGCACAAGCAAGGTGAACCGCCTTGAGGCTGCGGTAATTGCTTGGCTGCTCGGTGAACTTGACGACGCATTCGGTCGGCTCGGCTATGGCTCCAGTGGCAGGGCGGCCAAGCGCGTCGGGGTGGTCAGCTTCTACGGCCGCCAGATTCGGGCGATTCGTGAAAGCCAGCGGCGGTTGCAGCGGTTCCGGTCGCGCGCGTACCGAGCCATTCGGGTCGATATCGACACGGTGGATCGCTACCAGGGAAGGGAGCGGCCCGTGATCCTTGTCAGCTTGGTGCGCAGGCCACGCAGGCGGCTATCCCCGCATGCACTGACGGCCCAATACCAGCGAATCAATGTCGCGCTTTCCCGCGCGCAGGAGTTGCTCATTATCGTCGGGTCATGCGAGGTGTTCCAGAAGTATCCGGTCGACTTGCCGTACGTGCAGAGACCGGGCAGCAGAAAGGTGCCCGTGTACCGGTACATCGTCGACCACGTTGGCCGGATGGGGGGGCTGGCCCGGCTGTGCGATGTCGCCACGCGCGATCAGTTGCACGATCTGCTCTGGCAGCCAGCAGGTTTGAGAGAGGCGAGATTATGAAGTGTCGTGCGCAGATCTGGGTGCCGGCCATCGAGTACACCGCCACGGTCACCGTTGCGCTACCGCGGCACGCAAACGTGTTCGAGGAGGCGATCCTGAGGGTATGCGCACAACTGGCTAACCACCAAGACTACGGCAGCTACACCTGGCGGCAAGTTTTCGAGGAACTCCTCCATGTGCCGCAAGCAGATCGAGTGGTCGGGCCAGTGCTGCAAGGCCTTATCGATCTCGGTGCATTGAGTACCAACACACCGGGCCAGGAGCTCATGGACATCCCGGTACGGCGGTTCCAGATTCGTAGCCAGGGGCAACAGCTTCTGGAACGGGGCGAACTGCCGGCAAACCCCCAAGAATACTCCGTGACGGTTTACTACGACCCGATCGAGCACAGAGTGCTGGACAGAGTCCCGTTGGCAGACGCCCCCGGCGAAGCAGCGCTTCAGCCGCCGGAGCAGCCGGTCGAACCGCGTGAGCACGTGCGGCTATGGCTTGAGCGGAATCCCACGCAATACTGGCCGGCTTCGTGCCAGATCCTCTCCTGCCGGCTCAGCGCACTCGGGCAGAAGTGGCGGTGTGTGCCGTGTGTGCTGGAACTGAGAGATGGCGAGTTGGTGTTTCAGGCCGAAAGCTCGGCTCTTGCCGAGTACGTCGAAGCGCTGGACGCCCAGAAGGCGGCGGCTCTGGTGCAGCACCTTGTCGAGCCGCCAGGAAGTGTGACTGCGCCGGTGACCGCCACCTTGCCAGAGGTTGACCTTCGCGGCGCGGCTGTGGGGGAGGGTGAACAGTGGACGACGCTCCGCGACGCATTCGAACAAGTCAGTCGCTCGAGCGGTGTGGCGATCGTGCACGCCGCCTGGGCCGAGTGCCTCAAGCTTTCTACGCCTCGCTCGTCCACCCTCATCTTCGCGGCCGATGGCGGTTGCCAACATGAACCGGCCGTCGTGGCAGAAAGAGACCGTGTTGTCATCCGGACGGAGCGGCGGCCCCGGATGGCTGGATTCGTTGCAGCAACCGAGGACGCAGTGTTCTGGGCGGCTCACGTGACGGTTCGCCTGGCGCGCGGGACGGCACGCTTCGTACTCGCGCGGCGCGATAGCGAACCGCACGCACTCGCCGCCCGGGCGGACTTCCTTCGTTCGCTTGCCCTGGAACTGATGCGCAGCGGCGACGAACGTGCATCGCTGCCCGCTCGGTGGCTGAAGGAACGCGACTATTGCACACTGTTGGTCCAAGCCGCCCGCGACCATTCGGAGGATCTTGGCCAACGGTGCGCGTTCCTGACGGACGTTCTGACTCGGCTGCCCGAGCAGGCCGGCTTTAGCCCAAAGCAGCTGGCGAGCACGTTCCTGGCGTTGCTGGACGAGCAGCAAGGGCCCGTTCCATGTGGTCATGGCATCGCGGTCATCCAGGCCGCCTGCCGGTTGGCCGGATTCGCTCCCGGCATACCACGCCGCATTGCCGACTGGATTGCATCCCGTGTGGCAGCAGCGTCGCTTGCAGAATACGAGCAATTAAGGCGCGCCATGTGCCGCCTGCTACCCAACTGGCGGCCCCACGAGGGAGCGCCGCTTTACACGGAGAGCCTCCTGCGGGAAGCGTGTCACGCGATTGCCCGCTCAAGTCGGCTGCCGCTGCAGTCGGACAACAAGCTGGAGGAGATCTTGCTGCGGCTGCACCGTCAGTGGCAACAGCTACGTTCGCGTCTTGGTGATGACTTTGTGGCAGAGCGTTTCTCTGCGGATGACATGCACTCGGTGGCGGAGCGCCTGCTGACGGATCCGCAGGCTCTCGGCTCGGCACAGGCGTTCCTCGCGCTCTGGCAACGGGCCTGTGGTCGGTTCCGGCTACTGGCGAAGGCGGGAGCGGAGAGCGCTCTGGGACAAGTGATCGATCGGCTAGAGCGTCTGGTCCAGCAGTGGGACGAACTTGCTACGGAACGGCCCATCCGAGTGCTCTTCGACACGTCGGCGCTGATGGTTGCCCCGGAAGCGCTGCGGGCGGTGAAGCACTGCGAAGTGCTGATCCCCTCTGTGGTGCTGGAGGAGCTGGACGAGCTGAAGACACGCTGGCACAAGCAGCAGGCGGCCCGCAAGGCGATTCGCCTTCTGGAGGAGTTACGTCCTCACCTGCGTATCGTGCCGGTAAGGCCCGACCAGCTACCGGCCGGTGCCAGCCTCAGTGCGGACAACCTGATCCTCTCGGCCGCCATGGCCAGCAAGGATCAAAGCGTCGTCGTGCTCGTCTCGGAAGACCGGAACCTGAGGGTGAAAGCAACCGGTGCCGGAATCCACGCCATGACGGTCGACGAGTTCAACGGCTTCTGGTGCCAGCGTTGGGGGAGCAGTTGGTAGCCGAACAGCGATCGGCTCAGGCCGCTTGCCACCGACGAGGGCGAGACTATGCAGAGCACACGTGAGAACCAGTGGCTGGCAAACTTCAAGCGCGAAGCGGGGGTGCGGCGGTGCTTGATCGTCTACGGCAACGTGGCGGATCTGTGCTATGACCGCGACACGGGCACGTACGCACCCGTGCGCGATGTGATCGTTCGAGCATTGCTGCAGAAGGGGTTCGACCACGTCGCAATCTGGGATGCCGTCTGCGGGCTGTCGAACCTGGATGCCGACGTGCAGCGCAGGCTGGTTCACCGGGCGGCCTACGGTGCTGAGCGGCAGGAGGGGGAAGCGGCGGATGGCGGGGCTGGCGGCGGGCAGCCGTATGACCTCGGCGGGCCTGCACCGGGCCCGACCAGCGGTCAAGCCACACCGGCCGTGGAGACGTTGGAAGATTTCCTGGCAATTGTGCATGCCCAGTTTGTTGACCCGATTCGGGAGCGGATTGCGTTCGTGGTCGATCTGGCCGACTACCTCTTCGGCAATGCCAACGCGCTCTCCGACGCGGAGCGCCGGGCGCTGCTGGTCTTGTCCCGTGCTCTGGCCTATCGCGGCACACTGCTTGAGGGTGCCGACACCCTAACCAAGCCGGACAACCTGGTCGTGTTCTTGTGCCGTTCGCTTGGTGCCATCCCACCGGTCCTTTACCAGGGAAATCCGGCGGTGACCCAGCTACCGGTGCCTCAGCCGGGTCGCGTGGAGCGAGAAAACTTCGTGTCGCGCCATATCGATGTGTTCCGGCTCCGTTCTCCGCTCCAAGCCGGCACGCTCCCCTTCGACGACTTCGTCGACCGGCTCGACGGCCTGACGCTGACGGACCTGTTCCAGCTCGTTCGGCTGTCGCGTCAGTCCGGCCCAGAACCGCTTTCCGCCGAGCAGTTGGTCAGTCTCTACAAGTACGGCGAACGCACGAGCCCATGGGAAGAGTTGAGCCGCGAGAAGCTGGCGACGATTGAAGAGGCACTGAAGCGGCGTGTGAAAGGCCAGGACGAAGCCGTGCGCAAGGTGGCCGATGTCATTATCCGTGCCTACACTGGGCTTGCCGGCTTGCAGCATTCCCGCAAGCAGCGCATGCCCAAGGGCGTTCTGTTCTTCGTCGGTCCGACCGGTGTGGGCAAGACGGAACTGGCCAAAGCGCTGGCGGAGTTCCTGTTCGGCGACGAGGAGTCGTGCATTCGCTTCGACATGTCGGAATACAACCTGGAGCACAGCGACCAGCGGCTTATCGGTGCGCCGCCAGGCTATGTCGGCTACGAGGAGGGAGGGCAGCTGACGAACGCAGTGCGCGAACGTCCGTTCTCGGTGCTGCTCTTTGACGAGATCGAGAAGGCGCACGTCAGGATCCTGGACAAGTTCCTGCAGATCCTGGAGGACGGTCGCCTGACGGACAGCCGAGGTGAGACGGTCTACTTCTCGGAGACGGTCATCGTGTTCACGTCAAACATCGGCGCTGCCGAGATCCCCCCGGACCTGCCGCCGGAAGAAGTCAAACAGCAGTTCCTGCACAAAGTACGTCGTCACTTTGTGGAAGTGGCTGGTCGTCCAGAGCTCCTGAACCGCATCGGCGATAACATTGTGCCGTTCAACTTCATCACTTCGAGCGACTTCCTGGTGGAGATCGCGCGCGCGAAGATCCAGCCGATTCGTGAACGGCTGCGCGAGAAGTACGGCATCCGCGACTTTGTGTTCAACGACGAACAGCGTGCCCTGCGAGCTATCGCCGCTCAGGTGGATCGTGCCATGGGAGGCCGAGCTGTGGTGAACGAAATCGTCAGCCGAATCATCAACCCGCTGGCTCGCTTCCTGTTCGAGAACGCGACCGACCCACGCTACTACAGGGAACGGATCGTAAAAGCGTACCAGGTCGAGAACCGGGCGGAATTCGTGTTCACTCTTGAGTAGGATGACTGCTGTTGGAGATGGCCGTGCTGAGCAGCGCTCGGAACGAGGCCAGATCGAGAAGCGGATAGCCATTGGCCATGACCGTGCCGTCGGTGCAAATCCGGATTTCCATGGACGGCCGGTACCGGGGATCGTATTCGATGCCCGGCTGATAGCGATCCGTCAGGAAGTGGAACCGCTGGTTGCGGGAGCCAACCCAGTTCCGTTCGTGGTCCGGTTGATCCTGGAGGTAAGGGCCGTCGACGACGACGTCGCACCAGCGGAGCAGTTCCCACGCACCTGGGAGGTCGAGCGCATCCAGCTGCTCGAGGCGGTATCCCGTGAACAGCATCACCGAGAGTCCCGCCTGTTGCGCCCGGCGAGCCACGACCGCCAGACCACGTGCCTGCAACAGCGGTTCGCCGCCCAGTAGCGTTATCCCCTCCAGCGCATGGGTCCGGGCAGCACGCACCACCCGCTCGGCAAACTGGTCTGCGTCGACAACGTGGCGGGGTACCAGCTCGAACATGTGAGGGTTGCAGCAGCCGGGACAGCGCAGCAGACAGCCCTGCACCCACAGCGCGAACCGCCTTCCCGGTCCTTCAGCCTCAGTGCACTCCAGCCAGGCTGCCAGGTTAAGCTTCGGCATGGCTGATTGTGTCCTCGCTGCGCGGTGCCACGCCCTGACGTTAGCGAGTGATTCCGCGGGCATGACTCAACGGTTCGGCACCTTTCTTGATCCGGTCCGGGTTCTGCCAGAACACGCGCCGCTCGGTTACCGGTAGGCCATAGACCTCCTGCAGCAACTTCATCACAGCATCCACGTCCTTCCGACACTCCATGCCCTCGTAGCCATCCAGCTTGTAGTGGACACGGCCTTCCCTGTCCACGGCCAGCCAGCTGACCTGGCCGGCAGGCTTGCGCGCCTGGATGATAACCAGGTCCCTACCCTGTTCGGTTCGGTGCATCGGGGGTTGGACGGCGAAACCGACCTGATTCAACGCCTGGATCACCGAACGAACGATCTGTTTGCGGTGCTCTTCATTGAAGGCCGGTTCTGCTGTGTCACCTCCGGCCATGCCACTCAACGTGCGCACGGCGTTTTTCAATTCTCGAGCGGCCTCCTGCTGGGTCGTCGTACCCTGAGCCAGCGCTTCGCGCAGCCGCCGGAGCGCATCCAGAGCGGCCCGAGCTGCCTGGTCCTCCCGCTGTTCCTCCCGCAACTGCTCCTCGCCTTCAGCAAGCGCTGCTTCGACCAACTCCATCGTCGCGCGGCGCTCTTCCTCGGCCAGTTCGGTGTGCCACTGTGCGGCCCTTGCCGCAGCATCTTGCCGGATCTGTTCGATCCTCTGCCGGACAGTTGCAACGGCATCTTCAGGACTGCTCAGGGCAACGATCTGGTCGACTTGGTCCATCAGCTCGCGGAGCTGCTCCACCGCAAAGTCCCGCTCAATCGGATCGGCCAGTGCGGCCATCGCATCGGCAATCTGAAGGCGGATCTCCTCAGCGACCTGTGGCGCGCCCTGTGGAACCGGCCGGTAACTGAGGCCCGCCGTAGCCTGCAACCGTTGCTTACGCACGCGCTGCCCCGCTTCACGCACGTGCCGTCTGCCGGCGGCAACCTGCCGCTCACGCCGTTCCCTGCGCAGCCGGCGTGCTGCCCGTGGTAGTGGTCCGACCAGCTGACC
>JALXBF010000033.1 GCA_026991575.1 Planctomycetota bacterium
GCTTTCCGCTGTGCGTTGCCATGCGGCCAAGGATCGCCGCCATGGTGCTGAGCGCAAACAAGCGCCCGTGATTGATGCTGGTGCCGCCACGGACGGCCGCGAACATCTCGCGGAACGTGATCAGCTCAGGGTGCTCTTTTGGAACCGGTAGCTCCCGGTCGATGGCCCCCGAGAACCGGAAACCACCCCACTTGACCAGGTCCAGCCGGCCCTTGGAACCGATAACGCGGAACGAGACTTCGTTATAGCAGTTCAGTTGCTGCCGAGTGAACGCATAGCCCCGCAGGCCGTCGGCGAAATCGTAGACCACAGCGTGATGGTCGAAGATGTCACCCCACTTTGGCGCGGTCCGCTGGGCGCGCCCGCCATAGCCCCACGCCTGCACCGGCGGCTTATCGCCCGCAACCCAGCAGAGCAGGTCGACGAGGTGGACCGTTTGCTCCACAATGTGGTCACCAGACAGCCACGTGAAGTAGTACCAGTTCCTCATCTGGTGCTCCATTTCGGTCCAGCCTGGGCGGCGACCGCGGTGCCAGAGGTAGCCGATGTTGTAGGTGCCCTGAGCGGTGAGGATCTGACCGATCGCCCCGTCGTGCAGGCGGGCGATCGCCTCCTGGGCTGCCGGACTAAAGCGAAGCTCAAAGCCCGACACCAGACAGAGGTTCTTCTGGTCAGCTAGCCGGGCCGAGTCGAGCAGACTTCGGTACCCGGGTGCGTCCACGGCCATCGGCTTTTCCGCGAAGACATGGACGCCCGCTTCGAGTGCCGCGCGAATGTGCCTGGGCCGGAAGTGAGGCGGCGCGGCCAGGATTACGACGTCCACGTCGCTGTCCAGCACGCCACGGTAGCCCTCGAAGCCGCTGAACCGCCGTTCCGGCGGGACGGAGGCCCGATTGCCGAACTGACGCTCCAGGGCACGCAGCCTGGGCGGGATCCGGTCCTGGAAGGCGTCTGCTACCGCGACGAGCTGCGCAGTGGGGTCCACGCGCAAGGCGCTCGCCACGGCCCCGGCCCCCCGGCCGCCGCAGCCGATAAGTCCCAACCGGAGGCCCCCGGTTCCCGAACTGTGGTAGCCGCCACGTGCAGGTAACGCCATCGAGAGCACGGTGGCTGCTCGGGCTCCGTCGCGCAGAAACTGACGCCGGGTCGCTGTACTGGCCATGGCTGTCCTCCAGGGTTCCAGAACGATCCGGGCCGGCGGGCAATTGCTAGCTTACCAAGAGAACCAGTGCCGCATTGCGTGCGCAGGGTACAGCGGGCGCGGGCGACGTTCGTTACAATAACGGGTGATGACGTTTCGATCGACCCTCCGAGCGCGACTCCCCCACCCGCTATCAGCGCGTTCTTCGCTTACCGCCTGGATCGCTAGACCCCAGCGAGAGGTGCACGACTGATGATCCGGACGATGGTGATTGCCGTCACGGCTTGGCTGGTCTGTGTTGCAGGCGTGGCGTTTGCGGATGACCAGCAGGGCCAGTCAGGGGGATCCGCCGCCGACACGGTCGACTTCGTCAAGCAGATCAAACCGATCTTCGAACGCAACTGCGTTCGCTGCCACGGCCCGGATGAAAGCAAGGGGGACTTCCAGCTACACACGAAGGAAAGCTTCTTCCGGGGAGGGCTGGAGGGAACCCCGGTGGAGCCAGGCGACGCGGAGGCAAGTCTGTTGTTCGAGTTGATCACGCTCGGGCCTGACGAGGAGGGACGAATGCCTCCGGAGGGAGATCCACTGTCGAAGGAGGAGATTGAGTTGATCCGCAAGTGGATCGACCAGGGTGCAAAGTGGCCCGAGGGGGTGAAGTTGTCGGTTGGGCCTGAGCGGAAGAAGGACCCGATCGAGGAGATGCTAAACGGACCGGGCTTGGAGGTTACGCCCGAAGAGCAGCAGGCGATCCAGAAGATGCAGAGTCTGGGGGCACTCGTCCTGCCAATTGCTCAGAAAACCAACTGGGTCCGCATCGATTTTAGCCTCGGAGCCACCCACGTTACGGACAGCGACCTGGCCACCCTCCCGGCCATTCGGAACCTCGTCGAGCTCGACCTGGGCGGCACGAAGATCACTGACCAGGCACTCCAGTACGTCGGCCGCTGTCAGAACCTCGTCCGCTTGCACCTGGAGCGAACGGCGATCACGGACGCTGGCCTGGCGTATCTCAAGAACTTGCCGTACCTCACGTACTTGAACCTGTATGGCACGAAGGTCTCCGACAAGGGGCTCCAGCAGCTGAAGGGTCTGAAGAATCTGCGACGGCTCTATGTCTGGCAGACGCAGGTAACCCCTGCTGGTGTCAAGACGCTGCAGGCGGCTCTGCCGGAGCTTCGGATCGTAGCGGGCTGGGAGCAACAGCTGGCACAGGCTGAGAAGTCGAAGCAGCCCGATCCAAAGAAGCAAGCCGAAGCAGCCAAACAGGAGGCGGCAAAGAAGAAGAGCCAGCCGAAACAGGAGCCTCAGAAGAAGGCTCAGTCACAGGCGCAGAAGAAGAAGCCGAAAACCAGCAAGGATGCAAAGCCTACCCAGAAACCGCAAAAGCCTCAACCTGAGAAACCGGCCGCTAAGAAGAACGAGCAGCCCGCCGCGAAACCCGGCAAGAAGCAACAGCGGCAGGAGCATCAGAAGCAGGAGGGCACCGGCGAGCCGAAGAAGGCTAAGCCAGCTGAGAAGAAGCAGTCGAACGAGAGTGCTGCCAGAGGGGCAGAGCAGCCGCAGCGGTCCAAAGGCAAGCAGAAGTCTGAGAAAGACTCCGCTAGTAAATCCGCTCGAGGCAATGGTCGTAAGCAGGGGGAAAGAGACAAGCCTAAACCGTCAGCCGGTCGAAGCGACGAGCTGGCGAAGTCCAAGAAGAGCAAGTCTCACTAGCGGCAATGATTCCCGCGCGACGGGCGGTACGCCCGCCGACTGTTATGCACGCACGGTGTGCGCGGCCTGAGCGCGGTCTTTCCGGCGCTTCCTCCCGAGTGAACTGGCCCAACGGGCTGGTCTGTCCGGGGGGGCGGTTGACAGCTCCTTGTTCCGCATGCGGCATGCGCGCCAAGGCCCCCAAGCGCCGAAGGGGGCATAAGCGCTGTGTGCCGTGACGACCGGCCGCCAGGCTCGAGCGTCGTTGGCACCAGTCTAGGTGCCGGTGCCTCACCGGCCTTACGCCGAGATGTCTGCGGAGGTGGACGCGCCATGCCGCAGGCAGGTGCGATGGCTGGATGCGTACAATCGGTCGCCCGCCGTACGCCGGCGTCGGGGGTTGAGCCAGGGGATGAGTTGTTGGAGGAGGAAGTGTGACGTCGCCGTCACCGCCACCACGTGTGGTGCTCAAGCCTCAGCGGGCCAAGCCGTTCTTCGGCCGCCACCCGTGGCTGTTTGCCGGCGCGGTTGCCCGGGTGGTGGGCGAGCCGGAGAATGGCCAGCCCGTAGCGGTCTACAGCGCCGAGGGGCAATTCATCGCGTGGGGGCTGTACAACGACCGCAGCCAGATCCTGGTACGGTTGTACTCGTGGGACTATGACCAGCCGCTGGATGAGCAGTTCTGGCGGTCTCGGCTCCAGCGTGCCGTGCAATTTCGGAGCGAAGAGCTCGGCCTCGTGCGGCCGAAGGGAGCCTGTCGCGTTGTATTCAGCGAGGCCGATGGCCTCTCCGGCTTGATTGCCGACTGGTACGACGGTTGGCTCGTGCTCCAGCCCACAGCTCTGGGCATTCGTCAACGGCTGGAGTTGTTGGCACGCTTGCTCCGCGACCTGCTGCCGGTGCGCGGGGTCTACGTGCGAACGGAGAAGGGGATGCGGGAGGCCGAAGGGATGGAGCTGGAGGACCACCTGCTAGAGGGCGAACCGCCTCCAGCCGAAATCGAGATCGAAGAGGGCCCGGTCAGGTTCCTCGTGAACGTGTGCACCGGTCAGAAGACGGGGTGGTACCTGGATCAGCGCGAGAACCGTCAGGCGGCAGCACGCTATGCTCGGGGCCGTAGGGTGTTGGACCTGTTCAGCTACGCTGGTGGTTTTGCGTTGTGGTGCGTCCGCGGGGGGGCCGCTGAGGTGTTGGCGGTCGATTCCTCGGCCGCGGCCATTGAACTCGGTAGTCGCAACGCCGTACACAATGGGGTCAACAGTGTCCGTTTCGAGCGAGCGGATGTCTTCCAGTGGGTCGATCAGGCGGTGGCACGAGGTGAGCAGTGGGACATGGTGATCGTGGACCCGCCGCGGCTGGCCCGCCGCAAGCGTGGGGTTCCGTCGGCACTGCGCGGCTACGGTCATCTGAATCGCAAGGCGCTTGAGTTACTCCGGCCCGGAGGGATTCTCGTTACGTGCAGCTGTTCCGGCCAGATATCCCGGGAGCTGTTTGCCGGCGTGCTACGAGAGGCGGCCTTCGCTACCGGCCGGGATGTCCAGATTCTGGAACAGCGCGGCGCTGCGCCAGACCATCCCGTGTCGCTCTACTGTCCGGAGAACTCATACCTGAAGTGCTTCATCTGCCGCGTACTCTGATCCGGGACGGTCAGAGCCAGTAGAGCAGCTCGTTCAGCAGACAGAGCATGCTCACAACGGCCGCAACGATCGCCGCGCCGGTCAAGACGCTCATCCACCATGACGCCCTGCCCACGTCGGCCATCTCACGACGTTGGCCGTCCGCCTCGGCGTGCTGCCGATCGTTGCTGTTGGGTTCGCGTGGCACCGGCTCGGCCGCTGGCCGGGACGCTGTTGGCGGGCGGCTGGTCGCTGCGCGGGGCGTGGCCGTCGTCGGAGTGGTCGTGCTCGATGCAGCCGGCGAAGGCAGTGCTGCCGGTGCCTGCTTCGACGGGTCGAAGGCGCTCAGGGGCAACGCCCAGAGAATGCTCTTCAGCGGCAGTCCCAGCAGGCTGCACGCGTGGGGGCTACATCGTCGCGCCGGAACCGTAAGCCTGCTCTGTGGCAGGATCGTCGCGGGTAGCGGGGCTCGGCCGCCGGCGGGCACCGGCCCGGCGCCGCCGCGGCCGGTGGGCTGGTGGGTCGTTCGTGTGCGGGTACGCGGCTCAATGCAGTAGCGTTGTGCCAGCCCCGGGCCCACCGGGCCGGGGGGAACGGGTGGACGGAGCCCCGCCGGCACGCACGGCGCACTGCCGTGGCGGCCGTCGCGACCGTCGCCTGCGACGCGACCGCCAGCGACGATGGAAACGCGCACCGCCGTCCGGCGCGGACGTGCGGGCTGATCAGCGTCGGCGGGTGGCCGGGAGACGGTCCCGCGTTCGGAATCATGGTCGCACGACGCCGGGCTGAGGCGGTGGTCGGATGGTTCGTGGGTGAGTTGTTCGAGTGTTCGGAGCAGGTGGTCCAACCGCTCGGTTTCGAGCTCAAGCGTGAGCGCGCCGGTATCGAGCGAGGTCTCTAGGGCGGCTTGCTCGCCCGGTTCGTGAGCACGTGCTTCGGGCGGGTCTTGCGCAAGTTGCCGGAGCAGTTTCCGGTACGCGATCATCGGTTCTGTCCTGCCCCGCCCACCTCGCTCGGTTCTCCCCGCGCGACCAGCTCATGCACTCGGTCAGCTGCGTTCAGCTCATCGCTGACGGCCTCAACCAACTCCCCGGTTATCACGTCCCGCTCTTCACCTGCCGCCGCCACAAGCGCCAGGTCGCACAGTCGTCCGATGCGGCGGGGCACCCCTTCGCAGATGCGGTGGATCGCTGCCACTGCGTCTGGGGCGAACAGAGGCCGGTCGACGCCTCCCCAGCGGACGCAGTGCTGGATGTAGCTGCCGGTCTCTGCCTCGCTGAACGGTTCCAGAATGACAGCCAGGTCGACTAGTTCGACTAACTCGCGGCGGTAACGGGCAACGGCGTCCGGGCGGGCGGCGAGGATAACGCAATAGTTGGCGGCCGGATGGTGGTCGAGCTGGAAGAGCGCATTGAGGGCGTGCAGCCCGTCGGGTCGGTCCAGCAACAACTCTGCCTGATCGATGACGAAAATCGTATTCGTGCCCTGGACGCGGTTGCCGCTAACGCACTGGCGGAGCTGGCGCCAGAGCTCAGCTTCGCTGCTGTCTGGGGCGACGGGCAGGCCAAGGCTCTGAGCCAGCTCAAAGAACAGCTCCCGGGCCCCAAAGGCGGGGCAGGTCACTACGGCAATCTCGCGGTTCTGATTGCTGACGCGGCGAACGAACGTGTCCAGGAGCGTTGTTTTGCCAACGCCGCTGATCCCCGTCACAACCGCGCCTCGGCGCTGTTCGTCGCAGAGGAACTGCAGTCGGGCCAGCCCTTCTTGCTGGCTCTCGCTTTCAAAGTAGCGATCGGGATCGCCTGGCCCGGAGAAGGGGGCTCGGCGGAATCCGAAGTGCTTCCAATACATGAGCGTTCCCTCAAGGCGTCAGACGGCCGTCTATTCGGGAGAATCGGCTGGGGGCCAGCAGGAAGTTGAGGCGAAGGCGACAGGGGCGGATAGGAGATAGCGCGGTCGCAGACAGCGGTTTGGCAACTTGGCCCGCGCGGTCGGTGATGGTCACGTGACCGGCTGCGGCTGATAGCAAAAAGGAACGCGTCCCGGCTGGGGGCCGGGACGCGCGGGTCCGTTGGCCGGTTTAGTGCCCTGGCTGGCTGGCAACCGGGGAGCACGCTAGCGGCCGGTTACTTGCTGCAGCCTGCGGCAGCGTGATCGTGGCCGCCGCAGCCGAAGTGGAACAGGCCGTGCAAGGCGCTGACCAGGTCGAGACCGCAAGGGGCGGCGCAAGGCTCGCAAGGTTCAGCCTCGACGCAGACCCGTTCGGGAACCAGGCGGCAGACCTGCACGGGCACCTTCTTCTTAACCAGCTTCGGGACGCAGCGGACCACTTTCACGGGCACCTCTTTCTTGACACGCACTGGGACACGGCGGGTGACGGTGACCGGCACCTTCTTGGCGATGCAGACGGGCACCTTGCAGGTGATCTCTTCCTCGACCCATCGGCAGACCTTCACCGGCACCTTCTTGACCCGCTCTTCCTCGACCCATCGGCAGACCTTCACCGGCACCTTCTTGGTGATCGTCTCGACCTTCCGCTCGCAGATGGTCACAGGCACCTTCTTGACGCATTCCTGCTTCACCCAGCGAATCCGCTTGACGGGCACCTTCTTGACCCGCTGCTCTTTCACCAGGCGGCAGACTTTGACCGGTACCTGCTCCTTGACCACGCGGCGTTCGTAACGCACCCGCTTGACCTTTTCCTTGACGGTCTTAACCACAGGCACGCGGCGGACGATCTTGCGACCGGGGATCGTGCACTTGACCAGCTTGGTCTCGCCGGGGATGTAGACGGGCAGGAGGGTGCAGGGATCGATCGTGAAGCAGCCGGGCTCGCGCACGCACCGAGTCACCTCGCGCGGCGGGCACTCAACCACTTCCTCTTTCCACTCGCACACCTTCCGCTCAACTTCCACTTCCTCTTCCACCGGCACGCACTCAACCCTGCAGACCTCACGCATCTGGGTCTCGATCACGGGCTTGAGCACCGTGTAGCAGATCTCCTTCTCGACGGTCTCGACCACCGGCTTGCATACCGTGTACCGCACTTCCTTCTCGATCGTACGATACACCGGCTTCACCACGCACTGGGTGATCTCCTTCTCGATCGTCTCGATCACCGGCTTACGGACCGTGTACCGCACCTCCTTGTAGACGGTCTCGAACACCGGACGGCGGACCTTCTTCTTGACCTCCTTGTAGCCCAGTTCATACTCGGTCCGGTAGCAGGTGACCTGCTCTTCTTTCCACTGGGTCTCGTAGACCGTTTTCATGCAGGTCGTTTCCTGCTTTTCCCAGACAACCTCGCAGACCTCACGTTCCTCGGTCTCGACCACGCGCTTCCAGCGGATGAAACAGTGCTTGTGCGGCTGTGGCGGTGTACAGTCGTAGCTGACTGCCCCGAAGAAGGCAGCGTTGGCTGGTTTGCCGGTCAGGACCGCCCCCGCCACGACGGCGACCACCGGCACCCACAGAAGTCGCTTCATTGCTTTGACTCCTCCAGTTAACCGACCGTTACGTGTCCCGACGAGTCAGCGTCCACTTCGGGCTAACTCTGTCTCACTCTTCGGCCGATCTTCCGCTTACCTAAATGGACAGGACTGCGATTCTGGGGCCAGAATGCGGGCCGAGAAGGCTGTAGGCCCAAGCCCGGTTGCTCAGCCTGTAACGGTCCTGCCGGTCCCACAACCCGTAGCCGTCGGACGGGCCGGCAGCACACCCACAAACCAGCCACAATGGCAGCTGCACAAGAGTAGACATGGAGCGGCCGATGCCCGAATTGCCCGAAGTCCACACCATGGTCGAACAGCTACGCCCGAACCTGCTCGGGCGCACCGTCACCGGTGTGCGCATCAGGGACCGTTTCTTGCTGAAGAACACGACCCCGCGCGCGTACCGGGTCGGTGTCGTCGGCAAGCAGATCACGGATGTGCGGCGCAGCGGCAAGTGGATTCTGATCGAGCACGGCCGGTCAATCTGGACCTTGATCCAGCCACGAATGACCGGGGGGTTCCAAATTGGCGCGAACCGGGCACCGCGGTACGGTCGGGTCTGCTGGCAACTGGACCAATCCCCACACTACGTTTGGTACACCGATCTGCGCCGCATCGGCGTGATCATGCTGCTGACCGCCGAGCAGCTCTGCAGCCTTCTGGCCGAGAAGCATGGCCCCGACGCGCTGAGCGTCGATGCCCGCAGCCTGACCCGTCGGCTGAGACGCACGACCAGTCCGATCAAGGCGGCGCTGATGAAGCAGGAGCTGATTGCGGGCCTGGGCAACATCTACTCGGAGGAGGCGCTCTTCCGGGCCGGGATTCGTCCTGATCGTCCCGCCAACACGCTGGATCCGGCCGAGTACCGCCGGCTGGCACGGGCGATCCGCGAGGTGCTGTCGCAGGCGATTGCCTACCAGGGCACGAGCTTCCGCGACTACCGCACGGCCGAAGGACGGCGGGGGCAGTTTCAGGAGCTGCTGTGTGTTTACCAGCGGGCCGGCCAACCTTGCCGCCGGTGCGGCAGCCCGATCGAGCGGATGAAGATGCCGGGGGTCATCAACCGCTACACACACTTCTGCCCGCGGTGTCAGCACTAGTCGCGTGCGCCGGACCCGTCGCTGGCCGAGCGGGCGATCAGTTTGCGGGCGCTCTGCAGCGTGGCGGCTGTGTCGGAGGAGGAGGGCGGCGATTCGAACGGTTCGTCGGGCTGTTGCGGTGGCTGGTAGTGCAACGGGATGGTTACCGTGAAGGTGCTGCCTGCGCCGACGGTGCTCTCCAGGCTGACGTCGCCGCCCAGCAGCCGCGATAGCTCGCGCACGATGGACAGCCCCAGGCCGGTACCGGGATACTCACGGGTCAGCAGCGAGTCGCCACGCTGGGTTAAGTGCGTGCCCTGGCGGAACTTCTCGAAGATCCGTTCGCGGTCCTCAGGCGGGATGCCTACGCCGGTGTCTCGCACAGCAAGCACTAGCTTATCGCCCTCGACCCGCGCGATCACCGTGACCTTGCCTCCCTCGGGAGTGAACTTCACTGCGTTGGACAGCAGGTTGTAGAGGATCTGCTGGATCTTGGCCGGGTCCTGATATGCCTTGGGCAGTTCCGGCTCCAGCTCCGAGCTGACTTCGATCCGCTTGCGGTCCGCCATGGGGCGGATCATACTGATCATGCCGTCAACGATTTCCCCCACCGAAATCCACTCGGGCCGCACTTCCATGCGGTTGCTTTCCATCTTGGCCAGGTCCAGCAGGTCGTTAACGATTGCCAGCAGCTGCTTGCCCGCGGTCTGAATGTGCTGGGCAAACCGCCGCTCGCGATCGGAGAGCCGCGAGCTGCTGGCGAGGATTTCGCTGAAGCCGATCACCGAATTCAGCGGCGTGCGCAGCTCGTGGCTCATCGTGGTCAGGAACTCGCTCTGGCGCCGGTACAGCTCATGGAGCGCCATGTTCGCCTTGGCCAGTTCGTCGACTTTGGCATCGAGCTCGCGGTTGGCACTGCGTAGCTCCTCCTGCATGACCACCAGATTGCGCAGCATCCGGTTGAACGCGTGGCTTAGTTCCTCGAACTCGTCGCCGGTCTGGATGTCGGCGCGCACATTGAGTTGGCCGGCGGCGATCTGTTCGCTCACTTCCTTCAGGTGCTTCACGGGTTTGGCGATGACGTAGCGCACGATGACCAGGAAGATGACCATGGCGACCAGGGCGGTGAGGGTGGCCATAGCCAGGAGGATGGCGCGATTCTCTTCGATCTCGTCGCTGGGGGGGAAGCTGATGCTGACGGCGGCCATCAGGTCGCCTTCGTTCGCCAGAGGTTTGACGGCGAGGTTCGGTGGTGGGCCGTGGCAGAGGATGCAGGTCTTCGTGGCGCGAATGGCGCCGATGTATCGCCGCTGGCTTCCTCCAATGAACAGCTCGTTCGCGCGCCGCTGTCTGCTGAACAGCGCCAGCGCGTTCTTCTCGAGCTCGGTCTTCGCGGCCAGCTTCTTTGCTTCCTCCTCCGGCCGGGGGGACTCTGGTACGATGACCCGGTACCGGTACCCTTCGACGTGGATGGGCGCCAGTTCACTCCAGACCTCGTCGATGATCGGCCGAAAGTTCTTATCCGTCTCGAACAGCTCCAGGTGGTGCTTGAAGAAGACGGACCAGACGAGGATGCGCCCTGTGCTACGGGAGTGTTCGTCAAGCAGGGCCTCGCTCCGCCGCGCGTACCAGTAGAAGCTGCCTGCGATCAATGCCAGGAGGCAAGCGCCGAAGACATAGCGGCACTTGCGCTCCAGGCTGGTCTCGCCCAGCAGGTGTTTGAACGTCCGGTACGACATGCGGCCATCCGTTCCACTCAGCCAGCCCACTAACCTACGGCCGCAAGCTGAAGCCGCTGCCCGTAACGGGCCAGCAGCTCACGCCGTAGCGCCGCGTGCTCGGGCCGCCGCAACTGGGGATCAGCCCGCACCAGCTCAAAAGCGTCCTCTCGGGCCCACTGGACCAATTCCTGGTCACGTGCCAGATTCGCCACGCGCAACTCCGGCAAACCATGCTGCCGCGTGCCGAAGAACTCACCGGGCCCCCTGAGGCGAAGATCCGCCTCGGCAATCTCAAACCCGTCGGTCGTCGAGGCCAGCACGCGAAGACGTTCGCGAGCTTCCTCGCTCTTCGGCTCGGCTACCAGAAAACAATATCCCGGATGACTGCCCCGGGCAATGCGACCTCGCAGTTGGTGGAGCTGCGCAAGGCCGAAGCGGCTGGCATCATGGATGACCATCACCGTCGCATTGGGCACGTCCACCCCCACTTCCACCACGGCCGTGGCGACCAGCAGATGAAGCTCGCCACGACGAAACTGATCCATGACCGCGTCCTTCTGAGCCTCACTCATTCGACCATGCACCAGCCCGACGCGGAAATCCCGAAACACGCCCAGCGCCAGCTCCGCCTGTAGCTGCTCAGCCGCCGCCAGCGCCTCGTCCGTCTCCTCAACCCGCGGGCAGATCACATACGCCTGCCGCCCTTCGGCCAGCTTCTCACGCACAAACGCATAGACTTCGGCCAACTGCTTCGGGCGCACAATCCGCGTCTCCACCGGCTGGCGCCCCGGCGGCAAGTCACGAATGATGCTGACGTCCAGGTCGCCGAAAACCGTCAGCGTCAGCGTCCGAGGAATCGGCGTCGCAGTCATCACGAGATAGTGTGGTTCGCAGCCGGGTTGAGCCATCTGGCGAAAACGCGCCCGCTGGCGGACACCGAACTTGTGCTGCTCATCGATCACGACCACGCCAAGCCGGTGAAAAACAACATCCTCCTGGATGATGGCGTGCGTACCCACCACCAGATCAACCTCGCCGTCACGGATCGCCTTCAACAGCCGCTCGCGTTCAGCACTGCTCAAGCTGCCGGTCAACAACGCGCGGCGCACCCGGCTGTGCGCAAGATACCGCTCCAGCGTCAGCCAGTGCTGACGGGCGAGCACCTCAGTCGGAGCCATCAACGCAGCCTGGTACCGGTTCGCGACCGCAACCAGCAGCACATAGGTGGCCACAACCGTCTTGCCCGCGCCCACGTCCCCCTGGACCAGCCGGTGCATGGGCCGAACAGACTGAAGGTCACGCACGGCGTCCGCAATCGCCGCGTTCTGGCCCGCGGTAAACGAGAACGGAAACAGGCGGCGAATGCGGCGATCGATTTCCTCCGTGACCCGCAGCGGCGGAGCACGACGTTCCCGGTCCATCTGGTGCCGGAGCACCGCAAAGGCAAGCTGGAAGATCAGCAGTTCCTCGTAAGCCAACCGCCGCCGAGCCTGTTCGGCAGCCTCCAGCGACGGCGGAAAATGGACCTCACGCACCGCTTGGCCAGCAGGCGGCAAACCGCGTTTGAGCAGGAGCTGGCGGGGCACAATCTCCGGCCACTGATCCGCACACTGGGCCAGAGCATGCTTCATGATGCGACGGAGCTCCTGCACGCGCAGGTCCTGCGTAAGCGGATAGACTGGCAGGAACGGGTCGGTGGGCAGCTCCCGGTCGATGCCAACAATCTGCGGATGCTTCATCTGGAGCTCATGACGGTACCGTTCGACCTTGCCCGCGCAGATGATGCTCTGGCCCGGTTTCAGCCGTTCACCAATCTGCTCATAGTTGAACCAGATCAAATGGATGACGCCGGTCTTGTCCGAGACCCCCACGGTGACAATCTTCAGCCGGTCGTTCCCAACACTGCGCCGTTCGATGAAGAGAATGCGGCCCGCGATGACTGCCCACCGGTCCGGTACCAGGTCCTGAATGGGCTGGATACGGCTGACATCCTCGTAGGATCGGGGCAAATGCAGCAGCAGGTCACGGACGGTGACGATGCCCAGTCGCCGCAGGAGAGCTGCCCGCCGCGGTCCGACACCCTTCAGATACTGAACGTCGCTCTCCAGATGTGTCGTCCCCGCCATTACGGCCTCAGCATGCATGGTGCCCGATGCTCCCACGCCCACCGAATTCTAGCGGCACGGCTGTCGGTTCCATGGGCAACCGGCCCTGGGGCGGGCACCCGTGAGCTACGGTTCAGGATCGGCAGGGGCGCACCAGTGGCGACAGCCACGCCCCACGGCTCCGAGCCATGGGACCCGGCAGCCACCGCAGCGCGTCCCGGGCGGGTCAGCGAACCGAACGCACCGAGCCAGCGCCGAGCGTCGAGGGGATGTCCAGCAGCAAGAAGGTGGACTGCATCACGCTGCCAATGCTGCCCTTCCATGAGCCCGGGCGTGTCATCCGGTCAACCAATCTGTCGTGGCTCTTCACAGTCGCGACCGGCGGTGCCTCTGTTCCGTAGGTAGTTGCGCTTCCAGGATGCAGGGGACGGGAACAGGGCGACGATGCACATCGATACCACGTCTTACCGATTGAGGCCTACGTGTGACCGCCGTCGGTCATGCAAGAAGGCCGGGTGCGCGGCGATCTGGATAGCGCGGGTTGGCCGATGGTCCGGCGTACGGGATTTCGCGACCACGACAATCGGGATACAGCGTAACCCGGGGGGAGGCCTGGTCGGCAACGCCGAGGGCAGATGGGCACGATTGGGCGGGTGAGCGGTGGGCAAGTTCCGCATGGTCGCGACAGCTAGCGCCGGGTTGAGGCGTCCTCGTGCGGTGGCTCGCAGGTTTGCTTCAAGAGCTGCTCGACGGCTTGATCCAACGGCACAGGACGCCAGAACCCACGTTCATGCGTGGCCAGGCCAAGACGTTCCAGCTTCTCCAGCGCATCGCCCACTTCAAAATCCGCCCGCACGTTGAACCGCTCCAAGAGGAACTGTTCACACTGGACGTCCAGCTCCCTCTGGGTCGCTTCCCCGGCCAGCGCGAGAAACGCATACGCAAGCAATGCTTCCTTGTATTCCTGTTCCACCACGCAGTCCACCAAATAGAGAATGACGCCAAGGTCGTTGTCGCGGTGCTTCGAGTAGAGGGCGTCGGTGAGCAGGAGCATGTACCGGTCCTTGGACACCTTGAACTGGAAGACGATCTTTGAGCCGTAGCCGGCCAACGAGACCAGCGTCATCAACAACACTACGGGGTTCAATAAGCTCGTCAACATCTTCATGGCCACGGCCACCAGGCCAGCCACGCCGGTGACGGTCAGTTTCACCAGATCCAGTGGCCGCATGGAGATCTTCTTGGCTGGGAAAATCACTTCCAGGTCGGACAGCGGAATGTCACGGTAGGCTCGGATCTGAAGAGGCTCCCGGGGCTGGCCGCCGTTGCTCCGCTGGCGACGGGCACGCTTCTCGGGAAGTAGCCGATACAGCAGGACGACTTCCTGGAACGAGGGCTCAACGATCGTGGTCTTGCGGAACAGGTTCTGGAGCCCGTAGCCGGCGGTACGCAGCGTTACCCGCCGCTTGCTGATCAGACCGTGGATCGACGAGTATGCGGTCCAGGCACGGTACGGTTCGTGGTGAGGATGTTCGGAGACAGCCTCGTGTGAGCCGGACGAGTGCCGCTGGCGGAACAGTCGCAGCGGCAGGCTGAGCAGACGGCCCAGCGTAACGAGCACGTCGCCCACGAGCAGATCGATTTTCTGCAGGATGAACCGCCCCGTTTCCCGCTCCTCGCCCACGCCTCGAAAGAAAATCAGCATCCGGTCGCGTTGTGGTCCCTCCGGCAAACAGTCGCGCCACTCGGGGTGTTTCGCATAGAAGCGTTGCAGAAATCCGCCGTCCAGCCGATCCCAGTCGATCCGTAGTGGCAACATATAGAGGAAGTCATCGCGCTCGGCTTCAGTGATCTGCTGGTAGGCCACTGGCCGGAAGTTTGCCCGTCGGAGGACTTGAAGGAAGTGGTCCAGAAACTCGTCCTCGGCGTCCTCTTTGCCATCCTGGTCATGCCACCAGTGGTCCGAGTCGGCGTGAATGTGGGACCAGCTTGCCTTCAGCCGCTCGGTCACCTGCCACATCTCCTGCGCGAAGCAGGTGCGTAGCAGGTAACAGAATTGGGCCCACCTGCCTTCCGCGGAAATGATCCCGTCCTCGCAGAGGGCCCGGCGCAGCGCGAGTGCCGGTACCGGCAGGTAATGACCCGGAGCGAACAGGATCCCGTCGGGCGAGGAATAGTAGGTCGCGTCGTCGGGGATCGCTTGTGTCGGTGCCTTCTCAGTCAGTTCGCTCATCGGGTCCCCTGCGCCTCTCCAAGCTCGCCAGCCGACCCCTGCACCCGGTATTCTAGTTCGCGACAAAAGTCCTCGGGGATTGCCGGCGAGAGGCGAACGGGGAGGACCGGAGCGATGCCCAGGACCGGCAACCGTGGCAGCCGATAGCGTAGGACGACGGTGTCGTTGGAGAACGCAAAGTTCACCCCCGGTCCGAAGAGGGACCCGTGCCTCGTGGCCGACACGATGCGGTCATAGCGAAGCCGAACGCGGAACGGCGGGCAGACGATGAGCAGATCATCGTCGCGCAGCTCGTAAAAGGTGACGAACGGCAGGAGGAGTACCCACGCGGCCGCTGCCACAAGCAGCACGGCTGCTAGGTATGCCCCGATATCGGCAGGTGGCCAGACTGCCGACAGTATCAGCGCAGCGCACAGCGCCATGGTGGCGCTGAGGGCTCCGAGCACCCAGACGACCCACCGATCGGCTTTTGCCACGTAGCGGTCCGTCAAAACAGACTGCTCCGCGTCAGGAACGGCTCCTTGCGCGCTCGCCGATATACCTCGCGCCAGTGTTCCGTGCCGTCGTCGGGCACGAGCCGCGTCGTCACGCCGCGCTCGAAGTACGGCATCTTTCCTCGCTGGGCGAGCGTCAGCATGAAGTTCACCGCTCCCGTGTTGGCTATGTACATTCGCCGCCCGTCAGGCCAGCTTACCTCAATCAGACGCGGCGGTTCCGGACGGCGCGGCGGCCGAGGCACGCGGAACCGGTCGATGACCGATGGATCGAGCGTGTAGCCCAGACCGGGGCCGTCCGGAACCGGTGCCATGCCTCGTCGCACCGGGATCGGCCGGTCCAGTAGCTGGTGGACATACAACTGGTGGCAGTTGACCGCAGGCCACGTGGCGTGCGACAACACAGCCCCGAAGTGCAACGAGAATGCGGCGGTCACGCCCGTCCCGACCAACTGCAACCAGAACGGCTTGTCGGCGATGGCGGCGACGTGTCCGGCTGCCAGCACCTGAGCCGCGCTCCCGCTGACTACAAAACCGTCGCAGACGTCTTCGCGCAGCGCCACCAGCGGTGCGGGATTGCCGTAGTGCATGGCGATAGGCGTGCGGACCGCTGCCTTGATTCGTTTGTTTCCTGCCACATCTCCCTGTGGAATCGGTGTCTCGTAGATTCCCACCTGCGGGTACTGTTCCAGCTCCTTGAGGATCGGGATGGCGCGGTCGGCATCGAGCAGGGTGTCGTTGAAGTCGAGGTCGACTTTGAATTCTGCCGGCAGCGCCCGCGCGATCTGCTCCACCTGGGCCCACACGTCAAACCAGGGCCGCCCCTTCGTCTTGTACGCCAGGTAGCCGGACCGATACGCTTCTTTGCACTCGGCCACCATGTCCTCCGGCGGCATGTCGATATTCCACCACGACAGCGGCGTTTCGCGATGCACTTGCCGCCCCAGCAGGCGGTGGACAGGCACTTCCAGCGTGCGTGCCACCGCGTCGAACAAGGCCATCTGGAGCCCGGCACCGAGCGAGCGATCCCAGAGGTACTCAGCGGCATTCTTTCCCAGCACCCGCCGGACGGCGGCCTCGGACGGCACACCCCAGGTGTAGAACAGTAGCGTCTCCCCGAGTCCGGTGACCCCACTGGCGAGTTTCACAAAACACAGCTCCGTGTATTGCCAGTGGGGAATCTCCCGAGCCATCGCGCGGGCGGGGACCGGCCGGAAGGGCACTTTCAGCGTGACCCGGTCGACATTGACGACGGTCAGGTGGCGGGAATGGCGGGCCAGGGCGCGGCGCAGCCACCAGTCCGAATAAGCGGCCGCTCCGACCATGCAGCCCGTAAGCCAGCGGAGAAAGCGACGTCGTGTGGGCAGGGCGGAACGAGAGGAGTTCGCGTGAGGCTGTCGCATGGCGTTGTGCTCCGCAGCCTGCTGCATCAGGGTGGGTCTACGCCCCCGGGATGGAAGGGATGGCAGCGGGAGAGCCGGCGCACCGTCTTGGCCAGGCCCCGCACCGTGCCGTACCGTTTCACCGCCTGCAAGCAGTACTCGCTGCAGGAGGGAATGAAGCGGCACTGCCCCCCCAGAAGCCAGCCGAGCGTCAGGCGGTAGGCGTACACCGCGGCGATGACCAAACAGACCCCTACGCGGTCCAGTGCGCGTAGGGCCCGTGAGAACGAGTACCGCGAGCCGGTTCCCGGGCCAGGTTCGCCCGACGCTGCATATTGTGTGTGGTTGTGCGCGGTCATGACTCGGCAGCTGGCCAGACCAGCTTCATGATACCGCAGCCGATCGCACCACGTGGCCCGCGTTGGGCCCCGCCGCGTCCAACGGGACAAGCTTCGCTAGCCAGAGCCACTGGGAGGTGTCGGTTCAGCTTTTGCGCGGCTGCAGTACGTCCACAGGTCTGGATCGGCCCAGGCACCCTCCGCGCAGAGGCCCAGCTCGTGACGATCTGAGTCCACAGCGTGTTCCGAGGCACCCGGAGCAAGAGCTGAAACGGCCCCCACCGTTCTCCCGTCGATGGTGTCGAAGGCGAAGCGATCGTAGCCCGTTGGCTGCAGGTGATCCAATGGCGGGCTGAGGGTATACTTGCCTTGGGAGCTAGTCTGGCTCTAGCGCAATCTCAGTACGTCTGATCGTCTCGATCGGGCCCCGTTTTGCCTGACGAATCCTGGATACCGGCCTGGCCACCCACTCGCGGGGAGCCGATCTGGACAGGCCCTCAGCCCAGGGCGTGTTGGGACGGAGGCGACGCAAGCAGCTGAATTGAGCTCGCCTCCGCTTGGCTCAGTGCGTGGAGACCCGAGGCGGTGACTGGGACAATTCCCACGCCGATCAATCCTGGCCGTCAGGACGGCGACCCGCAGGGAGCGCCCGTCTCGCCGCCGGAGCGCCACTACGCGAAACCACCCCTGGTGGAAGTCCTGTGCGAACTGCATTTCAAGGGATCCAAGTGGGAGGCGACCGTTGCTGGACAGTTTTACGACAGAGTCAAGGAACGCTTCCCCGCCAAGCGAGAGGATGAACGATACCGGATCAGCTTCGGTTCAGGTTCCTACTCTGTAAGAGCCGAGATTGGGCGGCTTCCTCCAGTGATCCGGTTCGCGTCGGAGGATGGTCGACGGGTACTCCAAATAGCCCCAGACCTGTTGGTGGTGAACCAACTAGCCCCATACCCTGGCTTCGAAGCGTGGGAACCAGACATTTTCCTTGCGTTCAGGATCTTCCGCGAGCTGGCCCAGCCTGCAGAGGTCGCGTGGCTTGCCCTGCGTTACATCAACCAGATCATTGTTCCCGGCCCGGTAGACCGAATCAAAGAGTATTTCACCATGTATCCACAGCTGCCCCAGACATTGGGCCGGGACACGCGACAATTTCTTTTGCGGGTCGAACTCGCCAGCTCGAGTCCTGAGCACCGATTCTTCATGGCCTTGGCAACGTGCGCAGTCGGCGAGGCCGATCAGGAAAGCTTCACTCTGGAATTGCACGATGTTGTGGAAAACGTGAACGCCCTCGATGAAGAGCGGATTAGGTGCCTCGTCCGCCAGGCTCATGCCAACATCGTGTGGGCGTTTGAGTCGGCGATAACGGACCGCTTACGCGAAGTTCTTGGAGTCCAAGACTAATGCCGCAGGTGCTGAAGCCAGCTTCTAATCCGAGTCAACCCAGCGGCATGGAACCAAGCTACGAGTTGGTGGTGAGCGAGGACGCCGTGCGTCACATCGTGAAGCTCGTGCTGCTGACCAGCACGCGCCTCGCCATCAGCTGCCAGGCGACGGACACGCCGCTGAGAGCAAGGATCACCCGGTTAAAAGGTCTGGGGCGCGAGGTCTGGCAGGACGTGGACGTGATGAGTTATCTGACCGAACTGAGAGATGCGTGGGAACGACGTTGAGTGGCTTCGGCCAAACGAGACCGTGTGCATCGACACATCTCCTTTGATCTACTTCATCCAGGAGAACGAGCGGTACCTGCCCGTCGTGGAACCGGTATTCCGCATGGCCGAAGACGGCTACATTCAGATTGTTACGTCGGTGATTACTCTGCTTGAAGTTCTCGTCTGGCCCTTGGAACAGAACCGCCAGGACCTCGCAGAACAGTACGCACAAATCCTCAGCTCCAACCCCGCCATTCGGCTCGTCCCCGTCGACGCGACCGTTGCGGCGCTTGCCGCCGAGCTCCGGGCGATGCACAGACTGCGGGTTCCGGACGCCGTACAGCTCGCGACCGCCCTCCATCAGCAGGCTGACGTGTTCCTGACAAATGACCGGGATTTCCTCCGAGTCGATCCTCCACTTGACGTCGTGCTCGTGAGCAATCCGCTCCGGAACGTGGGGCCAGGGTGACGGGGTCAACCACGGCCGCGGGTAGTTGGGGGCGGGTCCGCACGGACGACCGGGAAGCGGGGCGTTTGGAACGGAGCCCTGCTCGAATGCGCAGCCCCCGGCCTTGCGTGGCGCCATTCCCGATGGCCTGCACCACCTGGCGGTACCCCTTGTGCAACTTCTCGTCCCCAGTGGAACCGTCCAGGAGGGACACCGATGTGGGAGATCCACGCCATCAGGTTCGGACGGTGCGGGGGCCCATTTCGGCTTTCGCGCAGGCCTAGTAGGTCCGTCGTCTCGATGGGATCCAATTCCGTCCGGGCTGTGGACACCGCCGGATGAAGCAGGCTGGGGCCGATCACGACGCACCGATGTGGTGCGTTCTCGCACAAGCTGAGTTGCACCCTACGCATGAAAGGGTACTTTGGAGTTCGTTGCTACGATCTGTTTGAGTGTTGCCATCCAGCCTTTGCGGAGCAACAGACGGCCGATCCGGGTCTCACTCTGCGGAAGGCCTGAATCAGGCCCAATAGTCTTGCGGTTACGAACCCAGCGCGTACGCGACACAGCTGAACGTAGACGCTGTCCCGCGGTGGCTTAAGACGGGGGAAACAGCCGTCTGCTGAACTGGCGGTCTTGGACTTACTCGCGCGACTCGTTCTGGATAGCTTGCCGGGGCGACCGCACCCGTGCGTGGGCCGTTGTCACCGCTCGGGCTCGCTGTGGTGTCGTTGAAGCCTGTGGTGGTTCGGCACGGACCGGCGCGCAGAGGTTGGAGGAGCTGGTCGAAGGCATAGAAAGCTGGGCTATGACAAGCCTGTTCCCCGCTTGAGGTTCTTTTTCCGTGGACAGAGCCTCTGCCCACCGCTACGTTCCGCCGGGGGGTTGCTTAAGGGGCCGGCCCGCAGGGAACTGTGGCTAGAACCGCTATGAGACGGGGCCCTCGTTTCCGACGTCTTGTCGGCGGTAAACTGCCACTTCGACCGCGCTCTCTGCGGCGCGGCCGGGTGAGTCGCGGGTGGCGCGAGGAGCAGGAGAGTCATGCCCGGTGTGCCGATAGGAACAGCGGGAGGAGATCAGAGGGACCGACAGTGGGTTTCGCGAAACCTGCACGTCGCGGTGGTGTCCGGCTCATCGTGCTAGCCGGCCCAACCGCGGCGCAACGGGCGCTTCGGGACACCGTCCGGAAAAAGGCGGTTCCGCAACCTGTCTAGCCAGACTCCTCCATCCAGGCAGCCTCAATCGCGGCAACTCTTCAATCAGGCTGCCGTTGAGATCACGGTGGGGCCTAACTACCAGCTACTGGGCGGCTCGTAAGGACCGACTGGATGCGGCGAATACATAGTGTGGGGTGGAGACGGAGCGTGGGCACGCTGCCATGCCCGATTCGACCGGAAAGCTACGCCGGGGGCCGAAGAATGCGTAGCACAACACGCGTCGCAATATGCCTGTGGCCTCTGTTGATCGCGCAGGCTCCAATTGGTGCGGTTTATGGGCAAGAGCATGGCGCGGGTGCGGACAGCGCAGAGCTGTCACTGGACCGTGTGCTCGACGCTCACGAGGCGACGGTGGCGGCCGTGCAGCGGGTCTGGGCGAAGGCGGAGATGCAGGTGCCGCGGCCCGGCGGCGGCTGGAAACCGGTCCTGTGGCTAGAGTGGGCTCGCGATGGCAGCATCGAGCGGTTCCGAACGCTCCGACCCGATCCCGAAAACCCGGAGGGACGCATCGTGGAAAGTGACGAGCTATTCCGCGGCACGCAGGTCTGGCGGCGGATACGCCGCATCCCTGGTGGCGCCGGCCAGAACGCGGGGCTGGCCAGCGCCGAAGAAGCCTACAGGTACCTCATCGAACCAGCAGCAGGAAGAAATCTCCCGCACCCCAATCTTCCTGAGGCCCTTTTGCTCCGATTGGCTGACCCTCAAGGCCGTTTCCCAGGTGTTACCCTTCGTGAGCTGGTTCGTGCGTTTGCGGAAAAGCAGGGCCGCGTCGCGCTTTCTTCTGCGGAGAAGGCAGTTTCGATCAGCCTGATACCGAAAGACGCAACTGCGGCCGGAATAAAGAAGGTAGAGATCGAGCTTGACCCGCAGGCTGGCTACCTTGTGCGCAAAGTAGTCTGGCACATGCCGGCTGCCGACGAAGGCGAGCCCGCACACGACTGGCAGTATCAGCTGGAAGTGGTCCGATTCGATGGAGATGACGCCGGGGCGTACTTGCCCGTTGAGGTGCATTCAACGAACACTGCGACGGATCCGGCCAGTCATGCCCGGCTCGTAGTCACCGAACTCGTGCTCAATGAGCCGCTTCCGAACGAAGCCCTCGATTTCAGGATTCCTGCCGGCACTGTTGTCGGTTACTTCGACACACCTGACGGTAAACCACGCATTGCCGTGTGGGGAGCGAATAACAAGCCGGAGAGGTTCTTTTCCAAGCTTGCCGATTTCCAACGGTACCTCGAGTCACAAGAAGCAGCCAGAGCAGGTGGTGGGTCTGCGTTTGGAACGGCCGCCATTCTGGGCCTGTTGATGGCCGTTCTCCTTTGGTTGGCTTACCGCCGACGCGACAGGCAGGACAGCCGTTCGGGTTCTGCCGCCGGCACTTGAGCTTCTCGGGGGCTGATCTGAGCCAGGCGGGCTCCAGCGTCTCATACGCGGCCAGCTGAGGCAGCCGTTGCGCTCGACGGACGAGTCGCCTTGGGTCTTGGGCGGATAGCCAGCTGTCGATGCTGTGGTTCAGGGCGAGAGCTGGGGTTAGGGACGTAGCTGAGCCCCAAGGACCTCATGACCGGTGGGGGCGATAGGCATGTGCCAGCCGCCGAGACAAACCTCGCTGTCAAAGTGGCTCGTCGGCATGGCTACGGCCAGAAACATACTTGTGCCGGCCACACTGATAGCGAGCGCCATGCTTGCATGGTGGGCTGCCCCAAGGGTGATTCCCGGGCTGGGTCTCTCCGTCAGACCTGCTGTGGACAGAGCCGGCCCGTGGACTGTCCAGCAGTTCAGCGACCTAGAGGTGCCCTTCGAGGTGTTTAATCGCACATGGTACAGCGTCACTCTTGTCGGAGTTGACTTGCCGTGTGGCGTGCGATCATGCTCCCTGTTCCGCGATGGCCGCAACCCCGTCAGCACCCCCGCTCTGATACCGCCTGGCAGTCGTTTGACGGGAAACGTTCGCATTGAGAGCTCCGGGAGAACCGGCTCTGTACTAGTACCGGTCCAGTTCCGCTTCCTGGTGGGAGGTTTCGTGATATACGAACGACTGCAGATTCCTATCACGGTCTACGCTGCCTTATCGGTTAATCCGTGGCGGATCAACTTCGATTTCAGAGTCGGCAATAAGGATGTCCAACGGAGCCGAATCGTGATCGAGGCCAGATCGGAAGACCTGCTGCCTTTGTCTGTGGTAGCGAAACCGCGCTTCCTCGCTGTGGAGGCTTTCCAGAGGCCCCCTGCCGGTGCGGCGACGCATTCTGAGCTCCGACGTGCCGTGGTGGTTGTGCGCTGCGTACGCCCAGGTCCGACCTGGGAAGGAGCCGTGTCGGGTTGTGTGGTGTTGCGCTTCAAGCATCCGCACCTGCGGTCGCTGCGCATCCCGGTAGTGTGCTTCGTACCGCGAGCGAGAGTCGAGTATCGGCCACACGTGCTATGGATCGCTCCCCATGAGGTCGGGCAGGCGGTGACCAGACGGGTATGGTTCCGAGTGCGGCGCGGCGTGCGCATTCGCCTCCTGCAGTTGCCCAGGTGGGCAAAGGTTCGCCTCAGACAGGTAACTTCCGACGAGGTTGTCGCCACGGTTTCCTTGCGGTATCCCGGGTCCGGGCCACGTAGCAGTAAACTGACCTTTGTTGCCCAGGACGATGGTCAAGAAACGCTTCTGGAAGTTCCGATTCGGCCTGTTGCCGACACGAGCACCGACGCAAACTAGCCATTGCATGGCGGCGCACCGACGGTGCACGCAGCGGCGCGGCCCCGTCGAGGCCTGGGTGCTCGTTTTCCTCGTCTTGTCCCACGGCCTGCTCCTGTGGTACTCCGTCCACATCCATGGGCCCGTCTACGACGAAGAGGGCCATCTTGTCGCTGGTCTCAGGCACTGGCTGGAGGCGAACTTCGTGCCCTATCACCAGGATCCCCCCTTTGTGCGATTGCTCGCCACAGGGCCCATAGTCGCGTTCACGAGCCGGGAACACATCAGCATGCTGGTAAGCCCGGAGTCAGGGGCCAGTCTTCTCGGCAGCCCGTTCGAGGTATCACCGGGGCTGGCAAGGGGTTGGCTGCGCACGGCGCGAAAGGTGTGTACCCTTTTTTCCGTTGCCGGTCTCTTGGGCTGCTACGTGTGGGCTCGTTCCCTCGCACGCTCCCCTGTAGCGGGCTTGGTCGCAGCGGCGACCTGGGCGTACAGCCCGCTTGTGCTGGCCAACGGGTCGCTGTTCCTGGAGGACGTGCCGTGCGCAGCGCTCAGCCTTTGGGCTGCGATTGCTTTCGATCGATGGTACCGGCAGCGTACCGTGGGGGCGGCCGCAGCGGCCGGATTGCTCGTTGGGCTGGCCCTTGCCACGAAGTTCACCGCAGTCTTGGTCTTGGCCGCGTTGCTTCTTGCCTGGCTTGCCCTGCTGGTCCTGGACCGGCGCCGGCCACGCCTCCAGGACACGATCGATCTGGCCCTCCTGTTGACCATTGCGCTGTTCACGGTCAACGCTATGTATGCCTTCAAGGATAGCTTCGTGCGTCTGGACCGGTTTCGATTTACCAGCCGCCTTCTGGCCGGGCAGAGACCGCAAGACCAGCAGGGTGGCAATCGCTTCGCCAGTTCGTGGCTTGGACGTCTGCCTGTGCCGGTCCCTGCGCAGTATCTCATCGGGATGGATTTCCAGAGGAGGGAGTTCGAGCGGAAATACTGGTCCTACCTGCGTGGCGAGTGGAGGCTTGGCGGCTGGTGGTACTTTTACCTGTACGCCTTGAGTGTCAAGGAACCCATCGGTACCCTCGGGCTGCTCATCCTGGGGGGGCTGGCCGGGCTCCGACAGCTTACCGCGAACTACAGACTCAGCTGGGTGATTCTCCCGGCGGTCGTTGTGTTGGCGATCGTCAGTGCGCACACGGGCATCAACCGCCACGTTCGCTATGTCCTCCCGGCTATTCCCTTTCTGATCGTCTTGGCGAGCGTTGGCCTGGCACAGCGCGCTACCACCCAGTGGCTGGCAGCTGCCCTGTGTAGTCTTTCCGCTGCCGCGACGCTCTACGTTGCCCCTCACTTCCACGCCCATTTCAACCTGCTTGCAGGAGGCCCATCCAATGGGCCCCGGCACCTGCTCTTCAGTGCGATCGACTACGGTGAGGACCTGCTCGTACTGGCCCGTTGGCTGAGGCGGCATCCAGCGATTGTCCTTGATGGCGTCACCTGCGAACCGAACGTGACGCGGCCGTCATGGCACGGGCTGCCTGACCGGAGTCCGCCAGCTGTCGTCGAACGACTCCGTCCAGGCTGGTACGCGGTCACGGTGATGACGCTGTACTACCGAGACCCCAGGTGGAAGTACTTCAGGATGCTCAAACCTTATCGCCAGTTTGGGTGGACGGTGTACCTGTACCGGGTGACTACCCAGGACATTCGGCGGCTACGCGCCGTCGCCGGATCGAACGGCTCCCGACCGTTCCCTGGCGATAGCGTGCCATAGATGCCCGTGTAGCGCTGCTCTCCCGTCCGACGCGGCTGACGGCCTTCCCGGGCTGAAAAAGCTAACGCTCGAGAACCTCCGCTCTCTCGCGGTCGCTGCTTTCTTTGCCTACCGCTGATGCCGCCCGCATCTGTTATCGTTTCCTCCAAGTATGCCAGCTGCCACACCATCGGTGTTGCGTCCGCACATTGCCTGCGTGATTCGTCACGGTTTTCTACTGCGGGCGCGCGGATCGTTGCATACGATGCTCAGGGATGTTCGGAAGGAGTGAGCCGATGAAGCGTTCATTGCAAGATGCCAGGGTGCTGCTCACCGGTGCGACCGGCGGTCTGGGGACGGCACTGGCCCACGCACTTAGCCGTCGCGGCGCCCGGCTGCTGTTGACAGGCCGTAACCAGGATGCCCTCAGCCAACTGGCGGCTCAGCTTCAAGGACGCACCGAGACCCATGTGCTCCGCGCCGACCTCACCAACCCGGAAGACCGAAACGCTCTGATCCAATCCGCCGCCGACCGCTTCGGCGCACTGGACGTGCTCATCAACAACGCCGGCCTCGGTGCACGCGGCCTGTTCGAAAACTCAGACCCGGAGGTGCTTCGCAAGCTGATGGAGGTCAACTTCTTTGCCCCCGCGGAACTGATCCGTACAGCGCTGCCGCTCTTGGCCCGCGGCCGCCAACCGATCGTCGTTAACATCGGCTCGGCCAGCGGCCGTAGAGGGTTCCCCGTGCGGGCTGAGTACGCCGCAAGCAAGTTCGCCCTGGCCGGGCTGTCTGAGGTCCTGGCCGCGGAACTGTCCATCCATAACATCGACGTCCTGCTTGTTTCCCCCGGCCATATCGCGACCGAATTCTTCCGCCACTTCGTGGCCAACACCACCCAGGCCGGGCGCACCGGTCAGATGCACGCCCGGGGCGTTCCGCCGGACGTGGCCGCTGAGAAGATCGTGCGCGCGATCGAACGGGGCAAACGAGAACTGATCTTTCCGTTCAAGATCTGGCTGACGCTCCTGGTCAACCGGCTCTTCCCGTGGATCCTGGACTACTTCGCGGCCAGGCATTGCCGTAAGCACTACACCGCCGAATCACGCTTGCGCCAGGAGCCCGGTTCGCCTCAGCCGATCTCCGATTCCGGCGGCCCGTAACCGCCTCCCCCTGGCGTCTCAATCCGAAGAATGTCGCCTGCCGACACGCGAACGTGTGCCTGCGGACCAAGCTCCTGCCATTGCGGTTCCGTGGAGCGGTCGGACGAGCGGTGCCAGAGGAGGTTCTTGCCTGATGCCCCGGGTCGGCCGCCCGCCAGACCGTAGGGCCTGGTGGTGCGGCGCGAAGTGAGCAGGGACACTTCCAGCGGGACAAGGAACTCGATCTCCCGAACCACACCATCGCCGCCCCGCTGGCGGCCAGCTCCGCCGGACCCCCTCCGCACGGCGAACCGGCGAAGCCGCACCGGAAACCGCATCTCAAGGATCTCCACGTCAGTGATTCGGGTGTTGGTCATGTGCGTGTGTACCGCGTCCGCTCCGGGGAAGTCCGGACCGGCTCCGGCGCCGCCGGCAATCGTTTCGTAGTAAGAAATCGGTTCCGTGGCGTCGGGCGGGGTGCCAAAGAGAAAGTTGTTCATCGTCCCCTGGCTAGCGGCTACCACACCCAGGGCACCAAGGATGACGTCGACGACGCGCTGAGACGTCTCCACGTTGCCGCCCACGACGGCGGGCAGCTGCGAAGGATCTTCCTCATAGGAAGGGTTCAGGATCGTGCCTGACGGGATGATCAGGTCGATGGGTTCGAGCACGCCGGCGTTCAGCGGGATCGGTTCGTCGATCAAGCACCGCAGACAGTACAGCACGGCGCTGGTGACGATGGCCCGGTTGGCGTTCAGATTGCCCGGATGCACCGGCCCCGTACCGCTGAAGTCGATCCGCGCACGCGGCTGGTCCCGGTCGTCACGGGAGACGACCACTTTCACGGCAATTGGCGTCCCATCGTCCATCTGGTCACGGAAACGGTACTCGCCCGGCGGGAACCGCTTCAGGGCCAACCGCATGGACCGGGCCGCAGCATCCTGGATGTGCCTCATGTAGGCGTGCACGCCGGCCAATCCGTAGCGGCGAACGAGTTCGCGGAGCAGGTTGGCGGCCATCTGATTGGCTGCCACCTGGGCTTTGATGTCCGCGATGTTGTCGTCCGGTCGGCGGCTGGGATAAGGGCCGGCCAGAAGCAGTTCCCGCAGCTTCTGCTCGTCGACCCGACCACCGCGGACGAAGCGGAACCAGCGGATCAACACGCCTTCTTCCACCAGCCGCCGCGAGAAGGGGGGCATGGAGCCCGGGGTTGCGCCGCCGATTTCCGCATGGTGAGCCCGGCTGGCTGCGAAGAATGCCAGGCGGGCGTGGCCGTGTTCGTCCGCTTCGAAGATCGGAGTGATCACGGTGACGTCCGGGAGGTGGCTGCCGCCCCGAAACGGGTCGTTGGTCACGTAGACATCGCCGGGCTCGATTTCGCGCACGTCCTCCAGCAAGCACTTCACACACTCACTCATGGCCCCCAGATGCACCGGGATGTGCGGCGCGTTGGCCACCAGATCACCTTCCGGTGTAAAGATCGCGCAGGAAAAGTCCAACCGCTCCTTGACGTTCGTCGAAAGGGCCGTCTTCTGCAGTGTTGCCCCCGCCTGTTCGGCGATCGACATGAAGTGATTGCGGAACAGCTCCAGCCGCACCGGGTCGGGCCGCTCGTACTCCTCGGGCGCCAGTTGATCGTGACCTGTCATCCCGGATCGGTCGCGGAGCACGATATCATCTGTTTCCGTCAGCTCAGCGGTCCAACCGGGCTCAATCACGACTGTCGACGTGGGTTCGACCACGATGGCCGGGCCGTCCAGGCAGTGGCCGGGACGGAGGGATTGACGCAGGTAGACAGGCGTCTCGTGCCAGCGGCCTTCGAAGTAGCTTCGCACCGTGCGAGCTGGCTGCGGTGGCCCGCTGGCCGGGTCGGGTCGGGCCAGCTCCGGTCGGGGTAGGGCCCCGCTTCGAGAAACGCGCGCGGCGTAGATCTCAATCGGCCTCCCCTCGTATTCGAAGCCGTACATCTGCCGGTGCAAGCGGCGGAATTCGCGGGCGTAGTCACCGTCAGGTGGCTCTGGTACGGTGATCGTCGTGTCCTGAGCCTGAAAGCGCAACTCCAACATGCGATGGGGCGGTTCCATCTGAGGGGGGGCGATCCCTTCGGCAGCCAGCAACTCCGTCACCTGCCGTTCCAGCCGCTGGAACGTTTCCTCCAGGCCGCTGGGGCGGACCTCCCCGTCGGCTACGAACTCCGCGTAAGGCCGAGCGATCGTCTCCTCGGCAAACTTGGTCACGTCGGCCGTGCCGATTCCCAGCGCGCTGAGCACTCCTGCGTAAGGGCTGCACAGGACGGTCCGGATGCCGAGCGATCGGGCAATGGCACAGGCGTGCTGCGCACCGGCACCTCCAAAGCTGACCAGCACGTAGTCACGCACGTCGTAGCCTCGCGAGATGGAAATCCGCTTGATCGCCGCGGCCATGTTCGCGTTGGCGATCTGCACGAACCCCTCGGCCAGTTGCTCCCGGCGGTAGCGGACCCCGGTGGCCGTGTGGATCTGCTCGATCAGTTCATCCAGCCGCCGGATTACGGCATCCCGGTCCAACGGAAACGGGAAATGCTCGGGCACCAGCTTGCCCAGGAACAAGTTCACGTCGGTCACGCACAGCGGCCCCCCCTTCCCGTAGCAGGCCGGTCCCGGGTCGGCACCGGCAGAGCGCGGCCCGACCTGGGGCTTAACGCCGTCGAACCAGCAGATCGAACCGCCACCGGCGGCGACCGTTTCGATGGCCAGCATGGGGGCGACGATGCGCACCCCGGTACGCCCCGCCGGGTCGCGTAACTCCATTTCGTACCGTCGCTCGTACTGGCCGTCGAAGCGGCTGACGTCTGTGGACGTACCGCCCATGTCAAAGCCGATCACCTTTTCAAACCCGGCCCGTCGCCCCACGAACACGGCGCCGACAACGCCACCGGCAGGACCGGACAGGATCACATCCCGCCCGCGTACTGTGTCGGCGGACGTTACCGAGCCGCTGCTGGTCATGATCTTCAGCTCGGCCTCGGGCAGCCCGTCGCGGATCCGCTGCACGTACTCTCGGATCACGGGGTTCAGATAGGCGTCGACGACTGTTGTGTCGCCTCGTGCCACGAACTTGGGCAGCCTGCTGATTTCCGTTGAGCGGGAGACGAAGCGGAAGCCGATCTGGCGCGCCAACCGCTCGAGCTGCAGCTCGTGGTCCGGGTTCCGGTAGGCGTTGACCAGGCAAATCGCCAGACTCGTGATTCCTCGAGCTGCCACCTGCCTGAGCTTCGCTTCGGCGTCGGCCAGATCCAGTGGCTGGACGACTGTCCCGTCGGCTGCCACCCTTTCGTGGACCTCTACCACTTCCCGGTACAGCGGCTCAGGCTTGCGGATGTTGAGTTCGAACAGCTCCGGGCGGTTCTGGTAGGCAATGACCAGGCCGTCGGCGAATCCTTCGGTGGTGACCAGCGCCGTTGGCGCGCCGGTCCGTTCCAGCAGGGCGTTCGTACCGCGGGTTGTCCCCAGCCTCACCTCAATCGGCCCGGTCGGCCGATCCAACGGCAGGCCAAGCAGCCAGCGGACACCGAGCACGGGCGCCTCCTGGCCACAGGTTAGTTCGTACGGTGTCCCTGCTTCCGGGGGGGCGCCCAACGGGGGATCAATGACCAATGTGCCGGTTGACGGTTCGAAGCGGACCACCTGGTGTTCGGAGCTGACCGAGCCATCGCGCGCCAGCAGACGCAGGCGGAAGCCGCGGAAGAAGTCGTCTGGATCCGACTGACGCACTGGATCGCGGATCTCCCGCTCCGTCGATCCGTCGTGTACCGCCCCTCGGTAGGCGCCGGAGCTGAGCAGCTTGTGCGTCTTCAGTGTGCCGTCGGGCCAGCGGGCGATGCAGTCCGTGAACGTGCCACCCACGTCGATCCAGAATTGCACGGGCTTGCTCACCGTCGGACCTCCGAAGCGCCAGGCCGCAGACCACTATTCTAGCGCCGACCGATCCCGGCCCCCGTCCTCGAGCCCCTCAACCGGGGTCGAGCCCGACTCGGCTATCCCGCGACGCCACTGCAAGGCATCGTCTCGATTGGCCCCAATCTGGTTTGGCCGATCGCCCGCAATTAGCCCGCATCCGGGCTTGCCTGGACCAAAGCGCAGTCGCGGCTGGCTGCGCACTGCCGAGACCGGGGGGAGCGTTTCCGCTATTCGAGCACGCCGGGGGAGCTGGCTCGCTGGCAGGTGATTCGGCTGGAGGGTCCCTGCCAGCACACCGCGCCCGCCAACGGTGCGGTCCGTGCCGAGGCGGTGAGCCACAGCCTGGGATCCGCTCTGCCACCTGCTCCAACTGCCGAATGGGGATGCGATGGCACCCGTATCATCGAACGTAACCCGGCTCCAGCGGGAATCGCGGAAGCAGATGGCCAGGAAACGACAAGGAAAACGCGCGAGAAGACGAGCTCCAGGACCATCCACGCCACGCATCATGGACCTGGTCCTGTGGGCTGCTTTTCTTGTGTGGACCTTTTCACTGGGCTGTTTCCTGAACCGTGACATGGACATCTGGTGGCACCTGCGCGCCGGGCGGGACATCGTGGCCACCGGTGAGGTGCCTCGGGTAGACCGGTACACGTTCTCGGCTCAAGGGGCGCCGTGGATCGATCTGCACTGGCTGTTCCAGCTGGCCGTGTACCATCTCTACGAGCGGGGGGGAAGTCGACTCTTGACCCTGGCCGCCGCGGCGTGCGGGACGTTGGCCGTTGCGATCGGCACGGTCGGGCTCAGGATTCCGCACCGGTGGGGACTGACGCTGGCGTGCTGGGCACCGGCGGTGCTGTTGATGAGCGGCCGGTTCTATGTGCGGCCGGAAATCGTGACGCTTGTCCTGCTCAGCGTAACCACTGCCGCGGCCCGAGCGTTCCAGGACCGCCCGTTGCTGATCTGGTGGCTGGTTCCCATGCAACTTCTCTGGGTCAATACCCAGGGGCTGTTCGTGCTCGGCTATGTGGTGGTCGGCGCGTTTGTCGGGGAGCTGCTGCTGCGACGCTTCTTCGGCCACACCGTTCGGATTGGCTGGCCGTTCTGGCTTGGGGTGGCTGCGTTTCTCTGCGTGGCTTTGGTGAATCCCTACGGCTGGCGCGGCGCGGTGTTCCCGTTCGTGCTTTTTCGGAAACTGGGCAGCGAGCATGCGTTCTACGGGCAACACATCGCGGAGCTGATGAGCATCCCGCGCTTCATCGAGCGGAACGGACTGCGGAACCCATACCTGCTCTTGCACCTGGCTCTGATCGCGGTCGGTTCGGCCAGCTTCCTCCTGCCGCTTGTCCGGCGCCGCTTTTCCCCCGCGCTGTTGGTGATCTGGATCGGCTTCGTGTGGATCGGCTTGCGGGCGACGCGCAACAGCGGTCTGTTTGCCTTCATGGCAGGGGCCGTGATCGTTTCCAATCTCAGGCTGTTCTTCCTGGACAGAGCACCGGGCCGAATTCGGGGGCGTCTGGCCGGCCGCCTGGCCGGAGTGGTGCTCTGTCTCGTGGGCACCGCTGTCGTGCTGTCCGGGACGTGGTACCGGTGGGCTGGAGAAGGCAGGCTGGTGGGGCTGGGCGAGCACCCGTTCTGGCACGCGCACGCGGCTGCGCGCGTGGCGGCTGACCCCAGACTGCCTCCTTACGTATTCGCATACCACGAGGGACAAGCCGCGCTGGTGGAGTTCTACATGGGCCAGGAGAAACGGGTCTGGTGCGACCCGCGCCTCGAGGTCGTGCCCAGGCAGGCTTTAGAGGAGTATTACGAAGCGGTTGATCTGATGCGGACCGGCGCGCCGGGCTGGCGCGGACGACTGGCCCGACTGCCCTCCCCGTTGGCGATCTTGCTGGACCATGAGGGGGCAGTGGAGGCAGAGGCGACGTTGTTGGCCGCCCCGGAGTGGCAGTGTGTGCACTACGGGGACGTCGCAGGCGTGTACGTGCGCGGACGGTTTCCAGGATTTCCGCCGGTCAATTTCCCGGGAAGGTACTTCCGATTGGATCAGGCGGTGCCGCCTGCGAGATGGCCTCCGGGGGAGCTGAAGCGGGCCGAGTGGTACGTGCGACTGGGCAAAGCACTGCTGGCTCGACCGGCCGCTCCGCCGGACGTTACGCTGGCCGTCTTGCTCACTGCTTACCGATGTGGACAACGCTACCGGCAATACGATCCGCTCGACCTGGCGGGGGACCGCGTCCTGGGCATGGCAGCGCTTCAGTTGTGGTTGGTCCTCTCGGGAACGGATCAGCCGTTGAAGTCGCCGGCGGATGCGGGCCTGTTGCTTGAGCTGGTCGTGGCTCGCCAGCACCTGGGCCGTGTTCTTCAGCTACGGCCCACGGATTTCGTGGGATTGGCTTACCAGTTTCACACGCTGCGGTTGCTCGGCGACCGGGCAGCCGCGCTGGAAGTGGCCGCTCGATTGGAGCAGCTGGAGCCGCGCACTGCGCAGGAGCAGGCGCTGCTACCGGTCTTTCGCAAGGAAGCTGAGAAGCTACGGCGTGCTCGAGCCGTGCCTGACCGAGCCCCTGCGAACCTTTCCGAACTCGAAGCGGTGACCCGCGAGCTGGTTCGCGCCGGCGATTACGGTCGCGCGTTGGCGGTATTGGAGCGGTATGCGGAGGTGAAAGAGCTGGACGTTGACCGAGCGGTGCTGCCATGGGAACTGGCTGATCTATGGGGCTGGCTGTACTTTGTGCGGGGACAGCAGGGGCAGGCACGCCGTGTGTGGCTTGCACACACGCCCGTGGCGCCGGCGGGGGAGTTGGCGGTCAGGCTCGGCTACAGCTGGCTGGCGCAGGGGGAGCCTCAGGCGGCCAGCGATCGCTTTATCGAAGCATTGCAGGTGGCACGCGGCTGGCCAGCGGCCGTTGTAGGTCGGGTGCTGTGCCACGTCTACAGGGGGGAGCTCCCGGAAGCGGTTGACGCGCTGGCCGTCGCGCGCGCCGACGGCGGGGAGTACGGCTACCGGCTGGAGCTTCTTCGCAGGCTGGTTCGCGCTGCACAGGAGGCATCGGACGGGAGACGGGCCGGTGACGGTTCCTAACGTGCCCTAATCCCCCGGAGGCGATCGCGCACCTGGTCCCGTTGCCGTGGTTGCAGCCGGTTGCGCGGCCGCATAGGATTGGTGGTCAGTTGGGGCCGGGCACGGCGGTGGCCCGGTGGCTCGTCCAGGTTACGACGGCGTCCTGTGCGTACCACTCAGGGAGTCATGCGGTGGCGACGACATTGAGCGACACGAAACGGCAGGAGCTGGAGGCCATCGCGAAGCGGATTCGGCGACACATCATCGCCAGTACGACCAAGGCCGGTTCCGGACATCCAAGTAGTTCGTTGTCGGCGGTCGAGATCGCCGTGACGCTGTTCTTTGGGGGCGTGATGCGGTACCGGCCGCAGGAACCGGGCTGGCCTGACCGTGACCGTTTCATCTTGAGTAAAGGGCACGCCGCACCGCTGCTGTATGCTGTGCTGGCCGAGGCGGGATATTTCCCGGTCGAGGAGCTTCAGACGCTGCGTCGCATTGGCAGCCCGCTGGAGGGCCACCCGAATCGGAAGCGGCTGCCCGCTGTGGAAGCTTCCACGGGCTCGCTGGGGCAGGGGTTGTCCATCGGGCTCGGCCACGCGCTGGCCGCGCGCCTAGATGGCCGTGACTACCGGGTGTACGTGCTGCTGGGGGACGGTGAGATCGACGAAGGCCAGGTCTGGGAGGCGGCCGCGGCAGCGCGCAAGTACCAGGTCAGCAACCTGATCGCGATCATCGATCACAACGGCTACCAGCAAACCGGGCCAACCAGCGAGGTCCTGGATATGGAGCCGATTGCGGAGAAGTGGCGCACGTTCGGCTGGGACGTCCAGGAGATCGATGGACACGACCTCGATGCGCTCGCCGCTGCGTTTGCGCACGCGACGGCGGCAGAGGCACCGTCGGTCATCGTGGCGCGGACCGTTAAGGGCAAGGGCATCGAGTCGGTGCTGAAGGAACTGAAAGACGAGAACATGCACGGCAAACCTCTGCCGGAGGAGGCGGCCCAGAAGGCTTTAGCCCTGCTTTCCTGACCAGGAATCAGCCAGGCAATTAAGCGACCGGAGTACACGATGAAGATCGGAGCGCGGATCGGGCTGAGTCTGGGTAAGGCGACCCGCGATGCGTTCGGCCTGGCTCTAGCCGAGTTGGGCCGTGAGTATCCGGATATCGTGGTTATTGACGGCGACGTACACAACTCCACCCGCACCGAATACTTTGCCCGCGAATTCCCCGATCGCTTCTTCAACGTGGGCATTGCTGAGTCGAACATGGTCGGCATCGCGTCGGGACTGGCGGCCTGTGGTAAGCGGCCCGTCGTGGCCAGCTTCGCGGCCTTCATCTTGTGCAACGCGTTTGATCAGCTGCGCATGGGGGTCGCCTTTCCGGAATTGCCCGTGAAGGTCGTCGGTTCGCACGCGGGCATTTCAATTGGCGAGGACGGTCCGAGCCAGATGGGAATCGAGGACGTGGCACTTGCCTGCGCCCTGGGCGGCTTCGCCGTGGTCGTGCCCGCGGACGAACCGAGCACGCGTGCCGCCACACGTGCGATGATCGAACATCCCGGTCCAGTCTATCTGCGGGTTGGCCGGCCGAAGGTGCCGGTCGTGTACACGGATGGGTGTGAATTCCAGATCGGTCGCGCGAATGAGCTGCGCGATGGAACGGACGTAACGTTGATCGCGAACGGGTTGATGGTCGCGGCCGCGCTGGAGGCAGCGTACCTGCTCGAGCAGGAGGACATCAGCGCGCGTGTGGTCGACATGCACACGGTCAAGCCGATTGATGTGGCGGCGATCCAGGCGGCTGCGGAGGAAACGGGCGGGATCGTCGTCTGCGAGGAGCACCTCCATTACGGTGGTCTCGGGGCAGCGGTTGCGCAGACGGTGGCGGAGACCAGTCCGTGCCGGATGGCGTTCGTCAATCTGGGCGACCGGTATGCGGAATCCGGAACGCCGGACGAGTTGCTGGAGGCTTATGGCTTGACGGCTGAGGCCATCGTTGCCGCTGCCCGCCGCGTGCTGGAATGAGTCTGCTGGCCAGACGTCGGTTCTGCGCAAACACGTGCGTGGGGTCAGCAGGGCGTCTCGGGTAGTCTATTCTGCGTGTGCAGATCGTGGAGAGCCCTGGGCATTGAGGTGATCTGACCGGATCAGGCGGACCGCCGGCTGCATGGGCGCGATCGGATCGACTGGCGACTCAATTCTTTGAGCCGGGGCGCGGCCCTGTGCGCGTGAAAAGGTGGCGCGGGCTATGCCTAGAAGACTCTGGTTGGCAGAGCTTGTGAACGCTCTGGAGGGGGGACTGTATCTGACATCGCTGTGCTTCTTGCTATCGCTGTGCGTCAAGTTACTCTTTGGCGGCATGTTCGGGTCTGTGCCTCTAGCCACGGCGTCTACCGTCCAAAGCCCGATCGCAATCGCACTCGGATTCCTGTTGTGGTGGCTTCTGCTGGTGCAAAGGTCGCCACGGCCTACGGGCGTGGGGCGTGCAACGCTTGGCTGGCTGCTCTGGACAAGCGGGTCGATTCTGGCCGGTGTGGGTCCGGGCATCACTTCGGAGCCGACGCTCTCGGAACTCCTGCTTGCGACAGTGTGGTACTGTGGCATGTTCGGGGGGTGGGGTGGTGTCTGTTTCCGCGTCGCGTTCGGGCCGGGTAGCTGGAGGCAATGGCTGTGTTGCGCCGCCTGGGTTACTGTCCGTTGGGCTGTCAGCATATTGAGCGTCATCCTGGGCGGGTTCCCATTCGCGGCAGCACACCCGCTTGTTACCGGATCCTTCATGGCTCTTTCCGGTTTCACCTGGTCGGTGGCGGTTGTGCTGTGGTGTCAGGACCACAGGGCGGCCGACGACGGGAGTCGGTTCGTCAGTTTCCGAACTTCGGGGAAATCGAGTCGGTATGTCATGGGTACGGTGAGCGTTCTGCTGATTGTGTTCGCCCTCCGAGGTCTGCGCGGGCTCTGAGCCAGCCGCTGCCCGTTACCGGGCGAGCGTCGTCCGGTCGAATCCTTCTCGGGGTGTGGACTTCACTCAAAGCTTCGGCCACCAGTGCGCCGGGCCAGTTTGGACGGCGGCAGAAGCGTATGCGACGATCGCGAGCGATACCGCCAACAGGCGTTCGCCGCGCGCGCGGGCCGCAAGACCGCTCACTGCCACGGCAGTTCCGCAGACGATCGCGGGTAGCACTAGTCGCTCGCTGCTCGCGATCGGCGTATACCAACCAAACAGCACCAGGCCACAAACGACCGTCGCGCCGATGCTTCCCCGTACCCAGCCGCCGCAGTACCAGGTCAAGTAGAACGCGGCCAGGCCAAACACGGCGCTGCCGAGCAGCAGCCGCACGGCGGTCGGCCCTGGAGGCCCGCTTCCGCGCGCGATGATGAAGCACTCCCACACGATCCCGCGTGCGATGCGTCGGCACACCCCCTGCCAACCGTGCCGTTCAACGAAACTTCGGGCAGCGCCGAGCAGGCCAGTCGGCTGCTCGATCTGTCCGTCCTCGAACGTGTCGGCGAACAGGAAGCGAGCGTTGTAGTTGTGTAGCGGGTTACCGTAGACGACCGCATTGCGGACCAGCAGGGGGGATGCGATCGTGGTCCAGGTGACCAGCATCAGGAGAAAGGCGGAGGTGCTCTCAGCGCGGCGTTTCCGCTGCAGTGCCAGCGCTACGAGCGGCAGGGTGCACCAGAGAAGCCCGGTTGCTTTGGCCATATATGCCAGCGCGGCCGCGGCCGCGGCCACAGTGGACCACGCCAAGAAGTCCCTGAATGGCACGCTGTCGGCTGCTCGTAACGCGGCGTACCAGGACCAGAGGACGCAGCACGCGAGCGTCCCGTCGGCCAGCACGCTGACGGATGCCCTAAGCACGGCAGCGGTGCAGGCGGCGTACAGGACACCGACAGCGGCAGCTGTAGCCGAGAGCGTAAGTCGGCAGGTCAGGGCGTACGCGGCCACGAGCGCCAGCGCTGTCGCGGCAACGGAGACCGCCGCGGCCCGGTGCCGCGTTCCGCCAACTGCGTACACGGCCAGCGGGTAGAGCGGATGTCGGTTGGCCTCGCGCCACTGTCCTGAGTAAAGATCGGCCAACAATTGCAGCACGCCGCCACGTTCTCCGATCGAACGGGCCAGCGCGAGAAAGTGCACTTCGTCGGCGGACAGATCCTTCGCCGTCTGCGCCTGTGCCACGAACGCGGCCACCAGGGGCAGGGCGGCCAGCCAGGCAAGCCGCGTGGCGCTACGGGCGGTCTCACCGTGCGGCTGTGTCCGGGGAGCCAGCACGGTGATACAGCGGATCAGACGGTTGCGCGGTAGCAGGGCCAGCGCTGCACCGCATCCAGCGACGGCGCATGCAGCTACCAGTGCGATGAGCGCCTGGGTGGAGAGGTGACCGACTAGCGGTCGGGCGCTTTGGTGCTCGGTGAGCAGTTCGACGACGGCGTAGCCGGCCACGAGCGCAATGGCAGCAGCCAGCCAGCGCCAGCGGCGCGGACCTAGCGCGTCGGTGTCGAAATTGCCCTTTGCATACGGGTCCATTTCTGGTACGAAGGTGGACGCTACAGGCTACATTCCACTGTACCGTGGTCGAACGAAGCGGGTCAGGTAGGCCCCGTGCCGGGGACACGGATGTCCGGGAAGAAGCGACGCTTACCGCTGAGAATCAAATTTGCCGCGGTTCTCGGGCTCGTGCTGGCGATCAGTGTCGTCCTGATGGCGACCACGCTGATCGGCCTCTACGGTTACCGTCGCACGATCAAGGAGCTGGGGACCAGAATCGATGACTTGCCGCGCGCAGCGGAACTGCTGGAGTCGATCGTCTACCTGGTACACCCGGAGCTGATCCCCGAGTCGGGCGATGTGCGGAACAAGGCTGCTGGACGATCGTTTGCGGCCCGGCTGCGTGCGGTTGAGCGGTCGCTGGCTGCGTATCGCGATCGCTTACGGAAGCTTGCGCGCGACGGCGACGCGTTGCGGCGGGTTGAGGAGCAGCGGGCTCTGGATGAGATTGACCTGGCGTTGCGCGAGTTGCATGAGGCGGCCAGGCGTAGCGGGGCCGGTCGCGGCGGGGTCCGCCTGCTGCCGCCTGAGTTGGTGGGGGACCGTTCCGGGGCACGTCCTGATGAGGCGGCGCTGAGAGAGCCTCTGGCGCGCACCCTCCGATCCATTGGCCCGCTGCTGCGGGGAGCCTTTGCCGACATGGATCGGATGGTGGACCGTTCCCGAGAGTTGTATCGGAACACGCTTCGGGTGGCGTGGGTCAGCGGCGTGCTGGTTGTGCTCACGCTGCTCGGCTTCGCGCGCCTGTTCTACCGCTGGGTCTTCTATCCGATTCGCGTGCTGCACCGCGGGGTGAACCGAGTCGGTCATGGTGACCTGGATCATCGCGTGCAGCTCGTCACGGGCGACGAGATGGAAGATCTGGCCGAATCGTTCAACGCAATGACCGAGCGGCTGCAGCAGATCTACGTGGATCTGGAACGCCAGGTCAAGGAACGGAGCCGGCAGTTGGTTCGCACGGAGCGGTTGGCCAGTGTGGGGTTCCTGGCCGCCGGTGTCGCTCACGAGATCAACAACCCGCTTGCCTCCATCAGCCTCGGTGCCGAAGCGCTCACGCGCCGGTTACGCCAGTTGCTGGATCCGAACGGTGAGAACCGCTACCAGGACATCTGGCGCTGCCTGGAGATGATCCAGAGTGAGGCATTCCGGTGCAAGGGCATCACCGAGAAGCTGCTCGACTTCTCGCGCGCCGGCGAGCTGAAACGCGTACCCTCCTCGCTACCCGGCCTGGTGGCTGATGTCATCGACATCGTGCAGCACCTGGGTCGGTACCGCGAGAAGCGGATCGTGCTGGATGCTCCCGAGGACGTGGTGGCGGAGGTGAATCCGGAGGAGATCAAGCAGGTTGCGCTGAACTTGATCGTCAACGCGCTGGACAGCATGGACGGGGAGGGGACGCTGCGGATCGAGATCCGCCGGGATGATCAGTGGGCGGTGATGGTGTTTGAGGATGATGGCTGCGGCATGACCCCAGAGGTGCTGGAGAACGTCTTCGAGCCGTTCTTCACCCGGTCTCGGTCGCGCCGCGGAACAGGCCTGGGGCTGTCCATTACGCATAGGATCGTCGTCCAGCATGATGGCGAAATCACGGCTCACAGTGACGGACCGGGCAAGGGGAGCCGTTTCACAGTGCGGCTTCCTCTGGTAGCGAAGCGGCAGGAAACAGGCGAGGAGGTGGATGGTGCCAAGCGAGCCGCGTAAAGGGTTACGCGTGCTGTTTGCCGACGACGAGGCGCATCTGTGCGAGTTGATGCGCATGGAGCTACCTAGGCTGGGCCACCAGGTATACACCTGTACGGATGGCCGCACGGCGCTGGAGACGCTCATGCGCGACACGTTCGACGTGGCCATCCTGGACATTCAGATGCCCGGCCTGCGTGGCACCGAGGTGCTTGCGCACCGCGAGGAACATTTTCCGCACACGGAGGTGGTGTTGCTCACCGGCCACGCCAGTCTAGAGACAGCCATCGAGGCGCTGCGGCACGGAGCGTTCGACTATCTGACCAAGCCGTGCAAATGGGCGGAGCTGGAGGCGGTGCTGCGGCGAATCGAGGAGAAGCGCGAGCTGGCGCACCACAACATCGCCCTTCAGCAGCAGCTTCGCGCCGGCGGCAGTGACCTGGAGCCGCGGTTGGTCGGTTCGTCGGCTGCGATGCGGGCAGTCCGGGAAATGATCCACACGATCGCTCCAACCGACTGCGCCGTGCTCATCCTCGGTGAGACCGGCACAGGTAAGGAGTTGGTTGCGCGCAGCCTGCATGCTCAGAGCATGCGGCGCAATAAACCGTTCGTGCCGGTCAACTGCGGTGCGATTCCCGAGAACCTGGTCGAAAGTGAGCTGTTCGGGCATCGTAAGGGGGCATTCACCGGAGCGGATCAGCATCGGAAGGGACTGGTGGAGGTTGCCGACGGTGGCACGCTGTTTCTGGACGAAATCGGCGAACTGGACAAGCAGGTACAGGTGAAGCTGCTGCGGTTCCTGGAGTCCGGGGAAATCCGCCGCGTAGGCGAGAACGAGCCGTTCCGGGTAGACGTGCGTGTCATCTGTGCCACGAACCGCTCGCTCAAACAAATGGTCGAAGAAGGCACCTTCCGCCAGGACCTGTACTTCCGGATCAACACCTTCGAACTGCACCTGCCACCGTTGCGGGAACGACGTGAGGACATCCCCGAGCTGGTCGAGCACCTCATTGCCCGCAAGTTGCCTGGGAGGCGGCAGGTGCGGGTCAGCCCGGAGGCGCTGCAGTTGTTGATGGCCTATGACTGGCCGGGCAACGTGCGGGAGCTGGCCAACGTCGTGGAACGGGCCCTGATCCTGTCGCGCGGAGAGCAGATCACGTGTGAGCACCTGCCGATCCATGTGCGCGACCGCGGCGGCTCGGCGCCGAGCACTCCGGGAAGGGAGGCCGCCAGAGTAGCCCCGGCGGTCGCACCGGAAACCACGCCTGAGGTGCCGGCAATGACGTTACGCGACTTGGAACGAGAGCACATCCTACGGGTCCTGGCCAAGCACAACGGCCGCAAGCCGGCGGCTGCCAAGGAGCTTGGCATCAGCCTCAAGACGCTCTACAACAAGCTCCACCAGATGGTCGAAGAGGGCGACCTGCCGCCGGAGAATCCCTACGTCTCCACCCGCCGTGCCTCGTAACGCACCGCGCGGCTGACGCGCGCGGCACAGGGATCACCCGCCGGCGCACGGACTTCGGGCGGCTGGCCGGATCGATCGTGTGCGGTAGAATTGGGCGTGGAAGCGATCTTTCCTCTTGGTTCAAGGATCCCGCATGGCTGGCGAAAAGGACAGGCGACCCACTCGAGGCCCAAGTCAACGATCGCCTGAGCGACGTAAACCCCCGGGGCTGCCCCAGTGGGGTGTCGTTGTGCTCTGGGCGCTGTTGATCTGCACGGCGGTCTTCTTCGCGATTCATCTGGGCAACTGGATGAACGCGGTGGAGATCGCCTACTCGGATTTCCTGCGCTATGTGGAGCAGGGCAAGGTCAGCGTCGTGCGCATCGAAGGGCAGCTTGCGCGCGGCGAATTCCGTCAGCCGGTCAACCTGGTCGACGCCGACGGCCGCCGGCGGGTGAAGGTCCGGGCGTTTCGCACCTATCTGTTGCCGTTTGCCGAGGATCCGGACCTGAAGGACAAGCTGCTGAAGGCCGGCGTGCGCGTGATCTCGGCACCCGAGCGGCCGTCGTTCTGGAACATGCTCGGCTTCTGGCTGCCGACCATCGTCCTGATCCTGTTCTTTGTGTGGATGATGCGGCGCGCCCGTGATGTCGACGGGCCGTTGATTTCGTCGTTTACGAAGAGCCCGGCCAAGCGGTACCAGGAGTCGAACGTCCGCGTCACGTTCAACGACGTTGCCGACCTGGAACATGCCAAGCAGGAACTGCAGGAGATCGTCGAGTTTCTGCGCAACCCGGAGCGGTTCCAGCGGCTGGGCGGCCAGATCCCAAAGGGCGTACTGTTGATGGGGCCACCCGGCACGGGCAAGACGCTGCTTGCCCGTGCGGTGGCAGGCGAGGCGGGTGTGCCGTTCTTTTCGATCTCCGGTTCCGAATTCATCCAGATGTTCGTCGGCGTCGGTGCCAGCCGTGTCCGCGATCTGTTCAAGACCGCTAAGGAAAACGCCCCCGCGATTATTTTCATTGACGAGATTGACGCGGTCGGTCGGGCTCGCGGCACCGGCTTGGGTGGCGGGCACGACGAGCGTGAGCAGACACTGAATCAGATCTTGAGCGAAATGGACGGCTTCGCGCCGAACGAGTCGGTCGTGGTGATCGCGGCCACCAACCGCCCGGATGTGTTGGATCCGGCCTTGCTGCGGCCAGGACGGTTCGATCGCCACGTGACGGTAGACCGGCCCACACAGCGCGGTCGCCTGGAGATCCTCCGCGTCCATACACGCAATGTGCCGCTGGCCGACGACGTGGACCTCGAGGCGCTAGCACGGGCCACCGCCGGCTTGACCGGCGCGGACTTGAGAAACTTGGTCAACGAGGCGGCTCTGCTGGCGACGCGCGAAGGCAAGGACAAGGTCGACTGGGATGCCTTCGAGAAAGCCCGGGACAAGATCCTGATGGGGCCCAAACGGGAGGAGGTGCTCTCGGAGGAAGAAAAGCGGATCACGGCGTACCACGAAGCCGGCCATGCGCTGACGGCCTGGCTGCAAAAGGAGATCGATCCGCTGCACAAGGTGACGATCATCCCACGCGGCCGAGCGCTGGGCGTGACGCAGCTGTTGCCGAACGAGGATCGACACAATCTCACTGAGTCGCAAATCCGTGCTCGGCTCGTCTTTTCGCTGGGTGGTCGAGCTGCGGAACGGCTCGTCTTCAGGGAGCTTTCTGCCGGAGCCGAGGACGACTTGAAGCGGGCAACCCAGCTTGCTCGGTACATGGTGACCCACTGGGGTATGAGCGATCGGCTGGGGCCCGTCTCCTACCGAGTGGGTGAGGAGCATGTGTTCTTGGGACGTGAGATCGTGGAGCCGCGTGACTTCAGCGAGTACACGGCGCGGCTGATTGATGAGGAGGTCCAACGGATCCTGCGCGAAGCCGACCAACGGGCACTGCACATGCTGAGCGAGCATCGCGAGCAGCTGGACCGCCTGGCACAGGCGCTGTTGGAGCACGAGGAGTTGACACGTGAGGAGATCGAGCGGATTCTTGCTACGGATGGCGACGCACGCGGCCGAGCAGAACCTGCCGTGGCGACCCAGGAGCCAGCGGCGGCAGCACGCGGCGGCGTCGGCCAGACAAGTGCCTCACGGTCGCTGCCCGAAGACTCCGGTGAACCACCGACCGAAACCTAGCTGCTCGCCCGTGTCGTTACCTCAGTTCCACTCGATCACGCAACTAGACGAGTTCGCGGGAGTCTGCCGATGGAACAGCCGATGACTCGTCAGGCCTACGAACGGTTGCAGAAGGAACTGGAGCGACTGGAGAACGAAGAGCGGCCTAAAGTGCTGGAACGGCTCAAGCGAGCGCGCGAGTTCGGCGACCTTTCCGAGAACGCTGAGTATGACGCCTCCAAAGAGCAGCTGCAGCGGTTGGACGAGCAGATCAACATGTTAAGGTTGCGGCTGTCCCGGTGCCGGATTGTGGACGAGGATGAGATCCCGCGGGACCGCGTTGCGTTCGGCGCGAAGGTGCGAGTGTTCGATGAGACGTTCGGAGAGGAGGAGGTCTACGAGTTCGTAAGCCCTGGCGAGGAGGACGCGTTTGCAAACAAGATTCTGATCACCAGCCCGCTTGGCCAGGCCCTGCTGGGCAAGAAGGTCGGCGAGGTGGTGGAGTTCGAGGCCCCCGCCGGCGTCCGCCGCCTCAAGATCCTGGAGATCACGTACTCGTTTTGAACTGCTTCTCGGCCATGACTCGCTTGCGATCGAACGTGTGCCGCATGTTCGATCGCCCCGAATTCCGTCACCCGGTCAGCGTCCATTGGTTGCAGCGACGCTGCTGTACACGCCGGACCCTCGTGTGCACGCTATCCACAGGCTAAGGGCCGGTGTCATCTCGGAGAACCCGTCGCGAGTGAAGCGGGGGCTGCTGTGGCTGGTGCGGTGAGCACGCCGTCGAACCCCCGCCGTGGGCCTTGCCGCTGTTGATGACAGAGGCCGCCCGCAGCTGGCGGGCTGTGGCCGCATCGATGCGGTAAATCCATAAGCTGGGCGTGATACGCCAGGTGGGCTCCATCAGGAAGAAGTAGTGATAACGCCGCTCCGGATCCATCAGCGCAGCTACTGATACCGCGTATGTACCCGCCCGCGGCTCGTCTGCCAACTGCTCAGTCAGCGGCCCTGACGGCCCGATTGGGACATATTCGTCGTCGACCTTGAGTCCCAGAGCGTTCGCAACGCCATAAGCTACCGATGAACCGAGCAGTGCGCCGTCCAACTGTACGTCCGGATGCGACGCTAACCATCGTGTCAAGAAAGGAACGTCCTGTTCCCATGTCAGGGCGCTGCCGTGAAGATGCCGCCAGCCTTCTTCTGGGCCCCCAGCTATCTCGTTGAAGTAGCTCTCACAATGGGGGAACCAGCGGAGCCCGGAAGCTGTTCCCGCGGCCACGCAGGCCCAAACCAGCAAACGCCACCATCGGCTTTGCCCGCCTCCTGCCAGACAAGCCCCGGCACAGGTGAACAAGAACGGCAGGGCCGGCATCACATAGCGGTAATGGGCATTGAAGCCACGCTCTGCGCTGACCACTGCAAACACAGCCGCGGCAGGCAGTACCAGACAGCAAACCGTTCGTGCCGTCGCGCGCCGGGTCAGCAGCAGGACGAGCCCCGCGAAGACGAGGACAAGTGTGCCGAGCGTTTCCTTGACGAGGAATGCATAGACGTAGTAGTGGTACCAGCCAAGGAACCGGTACTCGCCCCGTAAGTACGACCACTGGCCCCGGTCGAAATCGACCTTTTGGATATCGATTCCCCGCACATAGTCTGCCGGCAACGGCACCGGCAGCATACCGAGGACGGTACCCCGAAATCGGTTTCCCGGCGTTGAGCACTGAGGATCGTCGGACGCGGCCAAAAAGCGCGAGAGAAAACTGTAGTCACCCAACCGGACCCCTACCCCGCGGAACGAGTACGCCGCGTTGATGACCAGTAGGCTTATTGCCAGGAAAGCGACGAACTGCGCGCTTGATCGAGCGATCCGCTGTTTGCCCGCCGTCAGCAGCACGGCCAAGAAGCTGACCGGGTACAGCACTAGCAACGTGAACTTGGCAAGCTGGGCGATACCCATCGTCACCCCGGCCGCTATCGCATCTCTCCATGCGCAGTGTTCCGTCCAGCGGTAGACCGTGTACATGGCTGCCAGACCCAGGCCAGCGGCGACGCCATCGGGCGCAACCCAGGTGTAGGAGAGAACAGTCGGACTGAAGCAGTAGAGGATAACCGCCAACAGGCCAGCTTCGTTGCCCCACAACTGGCTGGCCCACTGCCATGCCACCCATGGACCGATCAGATACAGCGGCAGTACGGCCAGCCGGGCCAGTCGGTGCATCAGCAGAAACTCGTTGCCTGCATGCACCGCAAGGTTGGGCATGTAGTAGTACTCGGGCCGCAGAGCAACAAGACCCGGGTGCTTTTCTCCCCGCGGTTCGGTCGGCCGAGTCCTGTGGTAGTCAGCTGGCAGGCTGCGCGCCGTTTCGGTCCAGAGCACGGCTAGCGCCCCGACCATCCGAACCAGTGGTGGATTGACCCGGTATGGCGTATAGTCCCCGTCGCGCCAATGGATGATGCCCGCTGCCAGGTGGCCTGGCTCATTGACCGTTGGCCCATGCAACCAGGCGGAAACAATGTAGCAGACGCTGTACGTTGCTAGGACGGCTGTGCCCAGCAGTCGATAGGCTCGTGACCGCCGATCTTGCTTCATTCCTGATCGCTCCCGTGCGGCTGCTGCCGGGTACGGCCGCGAGCAGTGTCCATGTTGGCACGGATGTGAATTTGTAGCGTATCGGAGTTACCTGCGGCATCTCGCACGATGATGGTCACCGCGTGTACACCACGGGGCACCGAGCGCAGACGTAGTGTCATCCGGTGAGTCGCTCGGTATTCGTCCGCGGTCGGGCAGTCCAAAGACAACCACTCTTCGGCTGCCGACGGCATCAGCACACGCACGGGACGAACCGCTTGGATCGTTACGCGCCGCCGGGATTCGTCGTCCTGGCCGGCAACTGCCGTAATCATGCGGGGCGTGACCTTGGCCAGCCCGGCGGTCGACAGGCGGATCGACTGCTCATCCATCCATGGGCCGTACCCGAAGCGTAAGCGGCAACGCTGCCCCGGATGCAGATCTGCGGCGGCAAGCTTGACTGTCAGGCGGCCGCGCCACGCCCGATAGTGGACGGGCCGTTCACGCCACTCGGTGAACGCGGCCACGACGGCGGAGGGACCGTAGAACTCCCAGTCAGCCCATCGTGCTTCGATCCACGGCTTGGCCTCCGGGATCGTTTCATCCAGTGTGTAGTAGACGCGCAGCTCGATTGGAACGGTCCCACCGGGGATGAACCGTTGTTGCGTTAGCGGACCACGAACACCGACCAGTTCTAGCCGAGGGAAAGCGACTGTCCGCACGATGCACCGCTTTTCGAGTCGCTCAGAGCCAGCCTGGACCTCAACCACTGCGGATTGCTCGGTGATGCCAGAATCGCCAGTAACACGAAACGCAAGCTCGAGCCTGGCCGTCTCGCCCGGTGCCAGTACTTTGGGACTGAGGTTGACCGAGAGGCAGGTACAACTGAGCTTCTTGAGGCGTGCGATACACTTCGAGCCGAAAGGGTTCGGCACCTCAAAGGTCGCCTGAAGGTCACGGTGTTGGTTCGGGTCAAGGACGAACGGGCCGAGCTCGTCGAGATCCACGGTCTGCCAGTCTTGATGGATGTCCACAGTGGCTTCTCGACCGCCGCACCCGGAAAGCATCGTTATGGCTGCGGATGCGCACGACACCCCGAACGCCCACGAGAGAAATACCCGGAACGGTCGCGCCCACGTTCGCATGGCTCTGCACTCGCTCGATCCCAACCGTCACGCCGTCGTGATGGGGCTCAGCCACGGCCGCGTAGCCAGCGGTAGACGCGCAACCCTGCCAAGACCGCGGCGGCGGCGAGCAGTGTGAGCGCGAGGATCAAGGGGCGGCGGTATGGGGATCCCGCGACGCCGCTTCCCTGTCGACCGAGTTGGTCCACGCGAGGCCACCGGATCGGTTTCGCATCCAGTTTCGCCGGTTCAAGAATGTCTTCGGCGGCAAGCCTGGCCAGGTCGAGAACGTTGTCGGAAGGGTATCGGGCCAGACCAACGGGCGGTTTACGGCCGCGCAGATCGATGCGGAAGTCCTCGGGGTTGGCCGGCGGTAAGGGGCGGTCCGTCAGTTCGAATACTCGTGCGGACACAGTCCCCTGGCCATCTTCGTCGTAGGACAGCTGAATCCACTCCAGAGGAATCGGTACATCCCCCTCTGACAACCGGCCAGGCATGTCAAGCATGTGATGAGTCTCACCTCCGCTCGTTAGCGCGACCGACAGCCGATCCAGTACGAAGTACTCTCCATGGCGCACCAGCACAAACTCAACTGTCTCAGACATAGACTCCGCATCGCCGCTACCACCGAGCCCGATTCGCCGGACGAACCGGTAGCGCACTTGGTCAGGCCCCCCATCTCTTGCTGCGTCCAGGTACTCGATGCGCCGTCCGGTCTCACCAAATCGCAGCGACCGAACACGACGCCATCCTGTGGCCAGCACCGGCCATGCCCACGCTACGTGATCTGCCGCGTGGATTAGAGGGTAACGCTGCACGCGGATAAGCCGGTCCAGATCGTTGTCTATGACGAAGATGAGTTCGTCGGGTTCTATCCGGAACAGGTGGAGCATCCACACGCGCCGGCCGGCCCGCGGTGGGGCCCCCGTGGCTCGCAAAGCGCGCGCCGGCACTGAGCGGCCTGTGCTTTCATAGCGCACGAGGTCTCCGTCAACGGCCACAAAGCCTGAGGTGGCCTCACGCGGTGACTCCACCCACTCGAGCCGATCGGTAGCCGCACTACGCCCGACCAGCAACCGCCAGCGCGAGCGGAAACTCCATTGCGTGCGCCACTCGTCGAGTAAGCTCTGAAGCTCTTCGGCAAGGGCTGCAGCATGTCCGTCCAGCGACTTGGCCACTTGCCCAGCCCGCATGGCATCCGCGCCGGCTTCCTGGGCCGTGCACACTACGGGACGCGTGGCCTGCCACAGCAAGGCTAGCCAGGGCCCAAGGAGCCCAGCGATCCACCGTTTCATGGCCCGTCTCCCGTTCGGCTCATCACCCGTTCGATCTCGCACACCCCTCCTTCAATCGGATCCGAGCACACGACTCGCCCCCGGCAATTCTTGTCCTCGTAGCTTACCTGACCGAGATGGACGCGAGCAAAACGCCCGCTACCATCTGAGACCGACTCGACCTGAGCATGGCCGCATCTCCTACCAGAGAGGGCAGTTGCTGCCAACGCGTGTATTGTACGCCATAATCAGGACACACACACACACACACACTGTCAAGTGGTCCTGCAGGTGCGTGCCAGCTCTAGCGACAGGCCGTTTGTCGGGTGTCCCGGCTGGGCGGCCACGGAGGCGCACGCCCGGTCGGTGTCGCAGCTTCGGAACGGTGTACTGTTGCAGTCGGCCATTAGAACCGCTGCACTCGACAACTGTGCTGGCCAGACGCCCCGCCTGTGCCGGCAGCCAAGCCAGCCCCCGTTGCCGGGTAGGACGAGAACCCGCCACCATGACTTGCCCTCCACCGTTGGCATCGTACCCCATGATAGTGTGTGTGGGTCAACCTCCCATCATCGCTGCAAATAACGCCGCTCCCTGCGACAACCCAGCACGTGCGATCGCACGGCTGACGCACTTGGAGGGATAGTTGGGCTGGGGAGAGAGGTTGCTCTGGAGCAGAGACGACGGCAGGATGTTTGGGATTGAGGAGTGGAGGACCGAGGACGGCAGGCAAATGTCATGGCCGGGGCAGTGGGGATTCCCCTGGTGGAGCATTCGTCAAGGGTCCCAGACCAGCGGCGGCACTGCGCGCGTCTACGCGATCCGCGGGCGAGCGTAGTTGTGCTGGCGTTGTGTGGAATGCTATGTACGGCGAGGAGCTTTCGGGTGATTGAGGCGTGCTGCCGTCGGCACGAGAAGCTTTGTCGCCGAGTGGCCAGAGTTTCCGCGTGCGATTGCGTTGCATGACACGTTTGTGCGGGTGCTTCAGGTGGTGGACCAAGAGCAGTTGATTGGGGCGTTCACGGAGTGGCTTTCGGCTGGCGTGCGCAGCGTGGAGAGCGTAGTCGGGCGTTCGTGGCGATGGACGGGCAGGGCGTTGCGAGAGACGCCGCGTGGCGGGACCAGGGGGAATGGCGCTAGGGGTCGCCACGACACCGGTCAGGCACGACACCGGTCACGGAGGAGGGCTTGGTGCTGGGACAACTTGGCATGAAACCGACGGCGCACAAGACGGCGGTGATTCAGCACCTGATTGGGGCGCTCGAACTAAAGGACGTCATCGTGGTGATTGACGCGACTGGCTGCCACACGCAAACTGCGGAAGCCGTTGTCGCAAAAGGGGGGCCTGCATGCCGGCGCTGAAGGTAAACCACCCGACGCTTTGCCGGAACGTGCAGGCGTATTCTGTGGCCATGGGCGAAGGTGGGGAAGTGTCCTGACTTCCGACCTGCTTGCAGGGGGAGTGTGGACGTGGCCTTCGGGGAACTCGCTGCACGACCGTGGTGCTGCCTCTGCCCGAGATCCGCGCGCCGGCTGGCTGGCGGAGCATCAGGATGATCGCACTGGTGACAACTGAGACGATTTGCCCGTGGCCTGGTCGTAGCACAGAGCAGGTGCGGTGCGACGTATCCAGCGCAGAGCCGCCTGCCGAGCTCCACGCGAACGCGATTCGAAAACGCTGGTCGATCAAGAACCGGATGCACTGGTGGTGCGATACGCGTTTCGTGCGACCAGATGCGCACTTGGCATCTGGTGGCGGCACAGAACATGGCATTAGCAAGCCGCCCAGCCCTGTCCTCGCGCCGAGGCACCCATGGTCACGAGGATAGCATCGACTCGGTCCGCTCGCGACTCGCGTCCAACCCGAACGATCTACGACAACTGTTCTGTACGGGCTCCTTGCCCCCGATTTGAGACCCGTCAGCCGTTTGGATTAGCCCTACGACCGTTGGGCTTATCCGCGGCGAGGGGCGCCCGGCCGGAGCCGACACCGGGCAGAAGCGTGGACGCCTGTTTGTGCCTCTGGTGCCGGGCTGCAGGGTGCGGTGGTCTTGATCGCGCATCGAGCGTCCGTTCATGCAGTGCTGCTAGCAAACCTCTTGATTGATGCCATGCATCTCGGCGAAGGCACGCAGCACCTGGTACAGGTCCTCGGTAATCTTTACCTCGTCGTCCAGAAAGTCTTCAATCCAGAGGTAATTGCCCCGTATAGCTTCCACAAGCGTCGGTAGGATGTCCCGCAGCCGAAGCGCAACGACGGCCGGTTGTGCCGTGGCAGGTGTGCCCGATGCCGATGGCAGCAGACAGTCTTCGATGTCGTCTGGACCGCGGTACAGTCGCAGGCGCGAAGGCGTTTCCGATCGCTCGGTCGAGTCGTACATGGTGCTCATCCCAGTTCAGAGTCGGGTTGCTCGGCCTTGCCGTCCCTGCGGTTTCTCAGACCGTACGCTCCGTGGTGAGTCGAGGAATGCTTTCCACGCACGTTATCGGACTGGGCAAGATCGAGAGTTTAGAGAACCAGATGAACATGGGCAGTGTGGCAGCCTTCTGTCGGTTGGGATGAATGTAGCGCATGGTCGGCTGCGATGGCAGGTTACTGTTGAGCGAGTGGCCGGAGCGTGAGCACGGCTGCGCAGAGAGGCAACAGGGTTGCCGACCTGGCGCCTGCGCGCGGACCGCGAGCGAGACCGGTCAGTTGAAGCCGGTTTCCCCGCATGGTTTGCGGTCTGCTACCGACGTGGGGCGTCGTCGAGCGGCGTCTGCCAGCATCGAACCGGGCCTAGTTGAATGAGGCGTTGTTCACGTTCAGCGCAGGCGGACATGTTGCGATGGCATGTCACGGCGGGGAGGGGCGTGGGCTAGGCGACGCGCCGGGTCGGTCTCAGCATGCCTTCGAAGCAACGCATGCTCTGATTGCGGTGGCCTTTTCTAGACAGCACTGGTAACCGCGGGCGGCGGAATGACAGCTCGGCCGATGGAATCGGTCGACTCATCACTCGAGGAAGTGGCCGCTTCGCGGGCCAGTTTGCCGACAGCCACCAGTTCCAGCCGTGCGGCTGGCTGATCATCGAAAAGGAGAAACGGTCGGATGATCTGCCAGTAGTTGTGCTCCTGTGCCGGTTCGTCGGTCGTGACGACTTCGACCAAATGGATCCGGTTCGTGATGCGTTCAACATGCCCCAGGAAATCATATCCCGAGCCCCCTAGCAGCGTGCGCGCCTGGAGCGAATCCGGGGACATCGGCTGCCACGAACAAGGAAGCGGCCAGCAACAAGACCGCCGCCATCGGTGGCTTTGCCGTGAACGGTAATTGCCGGTCGCCGACCGGGTCCTGACAACACAGCGGACAACGACGGGCTGATCCGGTTGCGCTTTCTGACAGCCCGATGGCGATGGTTCATGCGCCGAAGCGACGGCGCAGCAGCCAGGCCGCCAGCAGAACCGCCACCCCACCCGTCCCGAGGCCGATGCTGAGCCAGGGAAGTTGACGGCCGCTCGGTGCAGACAGTGCGCCATCGGATACGGTTGTGGGCAGTTTCTCGGTATCAACCCAGGGGGCCGGTCCGGTGGGCGCGACCGGCAAGACGGGGCCGCCAGGTGGCGGGCCGTACCGTGCTGCCAGCGGGTCTGAGTCCGAGGTCTGCCGGACCGCATCCGGCGGCGGCGGAATCCGGAACGCGTCGTCCTGAAAGCCCACGTTCACGCGCACCGAACGCCGGATGACGACCAACCGTCGGCTCATCTTTATCGTCCAGCGTTGTCCCGAGAGCTTCAGGGCGCCTGTTCCGTGCCATGGCATCGTCCACTCTGCACGCCACTGGCCCGGCACCCAGAGAGGCGGTCGCTGGTCGGACCAGTCAATTCGGTGCAGTTTGGTAAACTCCATCGGCTCAAACTCCAGCTCCTTGGTCACTTTCCCTGCTTCGCTCCTCGCTATGATCGCACGTCGTAGGACCACGGCGCGATCCACGTCAATCCACAGATGCTCGGCCGGCTCCGGCGGTTTCGCTGTGGCATCGGTCGCGCGAATGTACTGTTCTAGGCGGTGCTGGAAGATCGTTCGGTCGTACACGACCACACGGGCGCAGTTGGTCCCGCGCACGCGCTCCCAGCCGATCAGTTCCACTGCGTAACGGTCAGGTTGAGCAGCGGCAATGAAGTGCTCAAACGGTATGCAGTATCCGATGCAGGCCATTTCGACTGCGGCTTGCGTGTGGTGCACCAATACCTTGCGCCCACCGCGTATGCCTTGGAACAGGAGTGTGTTCGTGCCACGCAACACGGCTGTCTCGGTATGCGTCTGTTCGGAGCCGCGCATGATATTGGTGCTCAGGTGGTACGCTCCGTCGTTGAAGCGCAGCCGGAATGAGCCAGTGATGGTTTCGTCGGCCTTTTCCGTAGGGCCTGCGGTCCGCCGCCACTCGTCGAACTCGAACTCCAAATCGACCAGTCCACGATACCGCTCTCGGAGGGTCGTCATCAGTGCCTGGCCGAGCTCAAACCGGCGTGCCGGCGTGCTTTCCTGGTCGTCAGCCGCCGCTACCCGGTAAGCCGGCCACAGTATGAGCGGGACACACATCAGCCAGCAGAAGTTCACCCTCTTCATTGCCTTTGCTCCTCCCACGACCGGCCCCCGTGTGGGCCCGTGCGCGATCGGTTCGTTGCTGCCCACCAGGCACAAGCTCAAGGGGTGCCACGCACGGGGTCACGTGCACCGCTGACCCGTGCGAGTGTCGTCTTGTGGGCCCAGGATTGGGTGCGATCATCGGCCAGCCAGAGGCTGTTGCGTGACCAGTGCCAAATCGTGGCAGGTAAAGGGGGTCAACCCCATGACGACACAGACGTTGTTTATGCACACGCCCCATACGACGGGGCCACAGATAAACGCTCCACTGACGATCCATCCATTATCGCCCTGTCCAAACACCATCCTCGTGCCGGAACTGAACTGGCACTTGTAGCACGGCGCTGCAGGGCAATTCGGAACGAGTTGGTTCTGCGCATCGCAGGACGATAGTTGGCAGCCTATGAGTGTGTCTGCGCGTGCAACGTCGCTCATGGACCACGAGTTGTAGCGAGGATCGTGGTCAGCACATACGATTAGAAAGACACCAGCTGCTAGCAGTCGAAGCGTGGTTCGCACCATTTCCGTCCTCCTAAAAAGCAGCCGAGCGATCAGAAGCGGTCTCGTCGATTAGTTCTTCTCCGTCACGCGTGCCTAGAGCTCGCCAGACGCTCAGATCGATCGAATCGCTCACGAAGCGGACATGGCCGTCGGCGAACGCTACATTCACCCCGCCTGGGTGGGCGCTACGGGCCGTCACCGCACCGAACGTGTCCGCGGCCAAGCAGTCGGTTACCCGGGAGTTGGGCGGCAGCACGTGGTTGTACTGGGTGAACAAGGCACCGGAAAACATCCAGAACCGGCCTGCGTAAGGAAAGATCCTTTTCCGGGGCCGGCGGGTCAGATGCGCACAGATGCGTGCGTACTGCTCTGTCCGGTTGGGCAGAGGCACGGCGATGAAGTCGAGGATGTCTCGTTTCGGATGCCACCGCTCCGTGCGGAAGCCGACTCCCACCAGCCGCTCGCTTAAGGCTGCCGTGTACGTAAGTCCGTCGATGATGTGGTCGAATCTAATCGGCGGCCGACGGAAAACGCCGTGGCCACTGTCAGGCCAGCCTCGGCGCGTTGCGAGGTGGTCGAGGATACCCGTACAGCCGCGGTAGGAGACGTAACCGCCCGGGCCGGCATGCGGGTCGGCCGGGCAAAGGAACAGCTGCACGGTACTGTAGAGAATGGTGCGGTTTGCGAATACCCCGTATCCGGCCGCAGTATCGCTGAAGTGGTCCACGCGTAGGTTGATAGCGGTGTACAAGTCTTGTCTGCCGACATAAGGCAGCAGATGACACAGAAACGAGAACTCGCGTTGGACGCCCGGCGCAGAAAGGCCGATGTCGATCGTCGGTGCCCAGGATACGCTCAACGGCGGTACGATTCCGTGGGTGTCATGGTAGCGTGCGAGAGCAAGAGCGAGTTGACGCAGGTGGTTCTGGCACGATAGCCGGCGCGCCGCTGCTCGTGCGCGCTGGACGGCCGGCAGGATCAGTGCAGCCAACACGCTCAGAATGCCTATGACGACCAGTAGTTCCACAATGCCAAGTCCTATGCGTGCCACGGGTAGTGGACGGCCGCAGGCGGCTGAACGGGTAGCGAGTCGTGGAATGCGGAGTTGTGCGCGTGTTAGCATCGTCTACACCGTCCGAAGCGATAGAATAGCAGCGACTGACTCCACGATCAGGCTATAACGAGCCGGCATCGACTGATTCCTCTCCATCGCGGGTACCCAGAGCACGCCAGACAGCCAGATTGATCGAATCGCTCACGAACCGGACATGGCCGTCGGCGAAAGCCACGTTTACGCCGCCCGGGTGCGAGCTCCGTGCCGTCGCGGCACCGAACGTGTCCACTGCCAGGCAGTCGGTGACCTGCGAGTTGGGCGGGAGCACGTGGTTGTATTGGGTAAACAGGGGCCCGGAGAAGATCCAGAAGCGACCCGCGTATGGGAAGATCTTCTTCTCGTCCCGGTGAGTTAGGCTGGCACAGATGGCTGCATACTGCTCGGTCCGGTTGGGCAGCGGTACAGCCTGGAAATGGAGTATATCTCGCTGAGGACTCCGTCTTGCCTTCTGCAGGCCGACGCCGACCAGCCGTTCGCTCAGGGCTGCCGTGTACGTAAGCCCATCCGTGATGTGGTCAAATCGGATCGGGGGATAGCGAAAGAAGCCATGTCCACTGTCCGGCCAGCCCCGCCGTGCAGGGAACTCGTCGAGCACACCCGTGCAACCGCGATAGGAGACGTAGCCTCCAGGACCGGCCAGTTGGTCTGAGGGGCAGAGGAACGAACCCACCGTCGTGTGCAGGACAGTCCGGTTCGCCTGGACACCATATCCTGCACACTTAAAGCTGACGCCATCCACACGCAAGTTTAGGGCGCTGTAGAGGTCCGATCGGCCGATATAGGGTAGCAAGTGACAGAGGAACGAGAACTGACGCATCCTGCCCGGCCCTGAGAGGCCGATGTCAATCATCTCGTACCAGTCCATGTGAAGAGGCGGTACGACTCCGTGCGTGTCATGGTACCGTACAACGGCTGCCACGAGTTGCCGGAGGTTGTTCTGGCAAGACAGCCGGCGCGCGGCTGCCCGTGCTCGCTGCACGGCAGGGAGCAGCAGTGCGACAAGAATGGTCACGATGCCGACAACGACCAACACTTCGACGACACCCAGAGCGCGGCGTCCGATTCCGCGCACCGGGAGGTTCTTGCCCGCGCGGACAAGCGATCCTTTAGCGTGGGTGGCTTGCTGAGTGCCTGGAATCATGACCCATCCCCGCTGTTCCCCGGAGCAGCAGAACTGGGAACCTCACTTCGCGCTGGGCTACTCCGCGAAGGGGAAGCCGAAACAGCGCCAGCGGCTCGGTCACCTTTGTGCAATCCAATCGCAGCTGGATTTCCCACTTGTCCGGCGCCACCTTCTGGCAAGCTTGCAATGCCATGCCCGCCGGAAGAGACCGTGGGACACCGACAGCAAACTCCTCGTCATTACTGGCCACGAGCGTAAGCCGAACCAAGTGGCCCGGACAAGGGTCCCCGGGTGCACAGCGGGCAACCGTGCTGCTACTGGGACAGGTTCGGACCAGCGGGCGGACCTCCAGGGTCACCAACATCTCTGCCGTCCGATGCCCTTGAGAGACCCGAAAGGCGACGCTGCGGGTTCCTGGCATTGAAGGCATCGTGAGTTTCAGTTTCACGGGCCAGGCCACCTCGTGGATGGATCCGCGGAGATGTACGCCTTCTGGTGGCTCGCCAACTTCAAGAGAGGTCTTGGGTTCATCTGCCTCCACAACGGGTATCGTGGCGGCGGCCGGTGGCTCTGACGGATCGTATCGCAGGATGAGTTTCCCGTTGCGCGCAACCTTCGCACCGGCGGGAGCTACGATTCGATTGGTGCCATCCCCAACACGCAGCTCCGCCCACGGGAGTAACACTCCTTCAATCAACACCCGTTGCCGCCGCGTGGTTCCAGAGGCGTCACGCCACTCAACGCCGACCCACGCCCGCTCCGGCTCCCAAGAGTGACTCAGACGAAGCGCCAGGTTTAGTTCTCCCGTTTTCCCAGGAGCCAATGTCAACTGGCCTTGCTCAACACGCAGACAGCAAGGCGAACTGACGGTAGCCACCCTGACTTCCACGGGAGAACGTGAATCGTTGAAGACCGGAACACGTATCGGCTCGATATGCACGGGCTGGCCCAGCACTGGCCCAATGTCGATGTGCTGCGGTAACCGAATGCCGGGAGCGCGCTCTGACCGCTGCTGGCCCGTCCACTCACCGACACAACCGGCCATCGCAACGGCCCAAACGATGACACCGATTTGACGGCGCCGCCCAAACCGGGCGCCCATGGCATCCTCCCCGAGATACCACAGTCTTGTCCCCTCCTGTGAACTATGTTAATTTGTGTGTGTGTGTGTGTGTGTGTGTGTCAAGTAGGTCGTGTGTTCGGATGCCGCCAGGTCTTGGCGCGACTGACCGCGTTCGAACATCCCAGTCGGGTAGGTCCCGCCAAGGCTGCCAACTGACGCTTTGCCCACTAGGTAGGCCCTGCCAGCGGTAACGGGACGCACGAGTTGCCCCGGGGCCAGGCAGGGGAAGTGGGAATGGCAGGCCTTTCGTGTGACGGTCAGCAGGATTCGGGTCACCCCTTCCCAGCTCACGCACCTTCCGTGGTACCTTGGCTCTGGTGAGCTAACCGTTCACGGGGCGCACGTGGGTGGCGGGGCCCCTGAATGGAGGTGAGGTCGACCGGCGTGAGTAGCGCTTGATGACTCTTGGAAGATGTGAGGGTAGTCAGAGGCGTCACGCGGTAGTCTTGGGAAGAAGGCGTGGAGGTTGTCTCCCTTGGCGGTAGGCAACCAGTCCCTCCGTCAAAAGGTTCGGATACGGCGCCCGATTTGTCGGCATGCCTCGGCGACGCTCAGCAGCCGCTCCCTGCAGCAAGGACCGGGCTCGGTGTCATTGCCGAGGCTGATCTTCCACCAGATCACCACTGACGGCAGTGCCCGTTCGGCGGCATTGTTGGTCGGCTCGGCGCGCTCGTGGTACAAAGAGACCCACAACGACGGCTCGCGCCGCCGCAGCATCAGGAGGCCGCACGTCGCTGGGGCTCTGACACAGTTCGGCTCTTCCCGTGCTGAGGCAGTTCTCTGATCCACCACCGTGCGTGCTTCTGGATCGAGTCCCACATGGTGGCGCGCGTGATCTCCCCACGACACATCCGAGCATGCTGCAGAAGGACAAACTCCAGGTCGTTCAGCAAAGGCGCCCCGATCCGGGCATTTTTGCCTTCCGGCTCCTGCATCGCCTCCGCGTGTCGCTTGACGTGCGCCAGGCACTGCTGACGACGATGGGGAGTCGTCTTGCCGCACGATGAATCCCCCTCCGTGCGCACAATCGCCCGTGTCAGTGGCCCCAAAGCTGCTTCGCCACCGCCTGCGATCGGCTCCGGCGAATCAGGTAGTACGTCACTCTCTCCGTTGCCGCCCCCCATAGCCATGCTCGCTTCTTCTCCACTCGCCAACTCGTCTCGTCGGCATGCACCACCGACGCCGACCGCACCCCCTGGCCAATCTCCTCAGCCAGCTCCACCAACGCTTCTGCTGGTTCCTGCACACTCGCTGACACCCGCCCCAGCGACATCCTCACCAGAAACCAATCCTCCAAGAGTCGCAGGTCGGTCGCAGCGGGCCCTTGTAGACCGTTTTCAGCGGCACTGCGAACGCCGTCAGACAAGGAGCGAAAGCCCGCCGAGCCTCCGCAGGCAGGTCTCCCACCGTAATGTGCCCGGACCGAGGACGCACCACGGAGTACACCTGGTACTCGGTCGCCCGCGTCTCCGGCCTGGAGATCTCCGGTACCTGATGCCGCTCCGGATTGGGATTCGGCTCTGCCCCGTGCAGTCCCTTTCCGCATCACGGACCTGACAGGACGCACCCCCTGGCCTCGGGTACCTCTTCCTATGGAACCAAGTGGCGCTGGTGCCGTGGATGCCCCGGCTGAGCACGTCGCTTACGGCCCGTCGGCTCCTTCTGGCGACGCTTCTGAGCGACCGGATCCGATGACGGCGGCTGAGATGAGTTGCGAGAGTTGCGCCGTAACTGGGCTGCCTGCTCTTCAACGCGCCCTGCTAACTGGCGGATCCTCTACACCAGCGCCTTCAGCACGCACCGCACCACGCAGGCAGTCTCCGACGACATCTCCTTCCATACGCCCTTGGACAAGAGTTCCCTTTTCATGTTGTCGCAGATAGCCGCCGAGTTCTCCCCTTCCGTCAACACCAGTCCGCGAACGGTTACTGCCGGGGGAATTGCCGAATCAACCGGCCAGCTTGCTTCGATGGACGGGAGGGAGGCTTCATGCCCCCCTCCCGCAAGGTTGATGGGTAGAGCCGGCGGATCCCAAAAAATTTCTTCGCTGCCGAGCCGCAGGTGGGTTGATCCCGCCCGCGGCTCGGGTGGTTGCATTTCTTTGGACGCGTGGCGTGCGGTCATTCGCCTCGCCGACGCCGCGGACGAGGTCCACGGCGTCGGGGGGATTCTTCAAGTGGCAAGGTGAGAAAACAAAACTCGTATTGTCCGCGCCGCCCATCAACAGAGCGGGCGGGGGGCCTAAGCTCCCCTCCCGCGAGCTCACGGTAGCTGGCGAGGTGAACGGTCGTCCGACGCCGGCGAGACCAGCTCCCAACGCAGCCGGAACCAACTCGCCAACGCAGGCGAGACCATCGCCCAAACGCAGGCAATGCGAACCCGCGACGAGGCCTTCGCGCCTGGAAGAGCGGTTGAACAACGCAACCCGGACGTGAACGGTCACGCACGAAAGGCCGGGGGGCGGTGACCGCGCGGCTGAGCCAGGACGAGGTAGGAGACGGTTTAGCGTCGGCTAGGCCCTGTCAGCGACGAGCGTTCTGAAGCGTGGCTCAAGCGGGGAGCCAGCACGCCACGGGTACCATACGCCGCGAGGTGCGCTCCAGCTTCTGCATGATCCTGGCGCGACTCGGGCGCGCTTCGGCGTGGCTTCCGGCGGAAGGGTGCGCCGCCTCTCTGACCGCATTCATCGCACGCGTCCGCGTGAAACGGGAGCGATGAGCGTTCGGTAATCGCCGCGAGAGGCGGCAGGACAAAGCGCTGCTGAAGCGGTGCGTACTGCGAGACTGGGATCAAGCAAGCCAGGGCAGACGGTGGCGGCATCGATCCATGGCCACCAGGTCGGTGGAAGGCGGAGTCGGAGGCGATGGAGGGAGACTGGCGTACTAGTGCCGTTTCAACTAGAGAAGTTTCCCTCGCGGGGCGGGGCAGCGGGCAACCGCGCTTGCGGGACACGGAGGTTATGACGTAAAAAGGAGCCTCCACAGTGGGTGTCAAAGGGAGAAAACGTGGAGGCTCCAAGGATGGACAGAGTTCGTGTTCGTCGCTTGGCCCCGCCTGAGCGAAGGCGACTCCGTTCAATGAAACGTGCCAGAGGGAACGCTGTCAAGGCCAAACGCGCCGGCGTGATTCTACTCTCGGCAGAAGGTTGGAGCACAAGGGAGATCGCCCAGGGCGTGGGCTACACGGTGCAGTGGGTACGGAAGATCATTCATCGGTTCAATGAAGGAGGATTGAAGGCCATTGACTGGGACCCCGGTGCGGGGAAACGGGGCAGGAGGCGGAAGTTTTCCCCCAGAGTAATCCAGCGGATCGTCGACACAGCGCTGTCACCTCCGCAACAGCTGATCGGGATGACGCAGTGGTCCCTGGCGAAGCTGCGGCAGTACCTGATCGAACAGGGGATTGTCGAGGAGATCAGTCTGGAATGGTTGCGTCAGATCCTCAGACGTGCGGGCGTGCGCTTGAGGCGGACGAAAACCTGGAAGGAGTCGAAAGATCCGCACTTTGTGCAAAAGTCCCGCCGCATCGGTGGGTTGTACGAGAGGCGTCCTGAAGGCGGAAGGAGGATATGTGTCGACGAGTTTGGGCCACTGAATCTGGCGCCGCGGCCTGGCATGTGCTGGGAGCATGAGGGCAGCCGACGCCCGGGCCGGCTGCCGGCGACGTATCGCCGCGACGGCGGGGTGCGGCACTTGCTGGCCTTTTACGATCTGGAGACAGGCCGGCTCGACGGCTGGTTCTACGAGCGAAAGAGAACGGATGAATTCCTCGATTTTCTGAAGCGGGTCCGGTCTCGTTATCCAGTGGAGGAGACCCTGCATGTGGTGCTGGACAACTACGGTCCCCATCTGAGTTCAAGGGTTCTGGAGTGGGCGGAGGCGAACAGGATGCTCTTTTACTTCACCCCGACCAATGCCTCGTGGCTGAACCGAATCGAGTGCCACTTTGCGGCGTTGAAGAAGTTCGCCCTTGCCGGATCGTACTATCGGTCCCATGGACAGCTCCAGGGGGCAATCAGGAGCTACCTGGCATGGCATAACGGCGAACGGCCGATTGCCTGCGGCAAACCCCGCACCGGACAACGCGCGAACCAGACTCGCCCCGATCGCAAGCGACCACCAAGAAGGGGAAACTTCTCAACTTGAAACGGCACTAGCTCTAGAGGCCTGAATGCTGATCGAAGCGACCCCAGAGCAGCCAGTGCACGCCGACGTACGCTCCGAAGAACAGCGCGACGCCGACGAGCACAAAGGTGCCCGTAAGCACGGACAACAAGCTGAGCACTCCGAAGGCGGTAACCACCGCAAGCAGGACACCTGTTCCGACCTTCCCAGGCTTCATGGGGGCGAACTCCATCGATCTGGCGAGTTGACCTGTGCGTTTCTATTATCTCAGTCGCCAGCGTTCCATTTCGCGCACGTCTGCTCGGTGCCTGTGCCGATGTACGTACCCCTTGTTGATCTTCGACAACGGCCTCGGCCCGTCACGTGCCATTGCGGTCGGCGGGATTGGTGGTCTGGGTGCGAAGCTTCTCCAGCAGCTCGTCCGCGGGGGCGTAGGCCGGGTCCTGAGCCAGGGCCATTTCGCACCACCCGATTGCCTCGCGCTGCCGTCCCAGCCCGGCGCAGTGCTCGGCCAGCTCAACACACTTTTCCGGGCTCGGTACGGTCCACTGCGGCGCGCGCTCATCGCCACCCAGCTCGGAAATGAACTGCTGGATCGCATCGTAGTGCGTCTTCAGCTCACGGAACCGCGCCAGATGCGCTCGACCCTCTTCGGCCCGGCTGCGTCGGATCAGCAAACCACCCAGTGAGAAGTGGATCCGGTGGTCGTAGGGTGCCAGCCGGAGGGCGCGGCGGTAGAAGCGCTCGGCAAGATCGAGCTTTCCAAGGCCGTCGTACGCTTGAGCCACCGCCTTCCAGAATTGCACTGGAGCTTCGCTAGGTATCGTGTGCTTGCGGAGCCACTCATCGATGGCCCGGAAGTTCTGCCTGGAGACGTAGACCTCGAACAGCACCGCCACGGTGTCGAGGTCGTCTGGCAAGAGCCGCGCGGCCTGCTCGGCCCACCGCACCGCCTCATCCAGGTTCCCCCCCTTCATGTAGTACCAGGCCAGCGCACGCCGCGAGATGCCGTCCTCGGGATCCGCTTCCACCGCGACCAACAGCTCCTTAACCGCCCGCTCAATGTAGACCGGCTCCCCCTGCAACCTGGCCAGCGCGATCAGCAGACGCCATGGCTCGGCGTGTTCCGGGTACACGCCCCAAATCAATGGGATCGCCTCGCGCGCCCGCCGTTCCAGGGAGTACATCGAAACCAGCTCGTAGATTGCTGCGCGCCTGTATTCCAGCGCCGCCGGCGTGTTCCGCTGCTCACCAAGCGTGATCACCTTCTTGAACAGCGTTTCCGCCTTCCGCCGCCGCCCGAGAACCTTCTGGATCTGGCCGCGACGGAAGACCGATTCGAGGTAGTCGGGAGCCTGCTCCGGAATCTGTTCCAGCAGCTGGAGTGCTTCTTCGTAGCGTCCAGTTGCCGCGCGCACACGGCCAGCCAGAAACAGCAGAGCCGGTCGCCGATCGCCCGCTGCCAGGTAGCGATCAATCACCTGACCTGCTTCCTGCCAGTGCCGGTTCTCCACCCATGCGCGGACTTTGTTCAACGGCGGTAACCGCTGCTCGGAGCTCCGCCACAACGATATCAGTAATGCTCCGATGCCGATCACGACACCGAGCATCACCACATTGCCGATAATTCGGGCCGTTTGCGTCTTGGTCATGGGGGATCCGGCCAACCGATCGTTCGGCGGGAAACGCTACGTCTTTTTTACGCTGACCGTGCCACGTGGGTCGCCGCCCGAACGCCTGCCCAGGAAGCCGCGGGGCAGCCGGCCCGCCGTCGGCAGATGCCTGCTTCGATCAGCGGCTACAATGCGGCCAGGTGGAGCTGCGCGGCACGAGGCGGGAGCGATGGAGTTCATACGGGAGCGGTGCGAAATCGTCGAGATCTGCCGGAGGCTGTATGACCGGGGGCTGATCAGCGGGCCGGAAGGTAATGTCAGTGTGCGCCTCGCAGCGGCTATTCTGACCACACCCGCCGGATGCTGCAAGGGCTTCCTGTCGGCAGCCGATGTCGTCGCGGTCGACGATCAGGGACGCCCGGTCGGCGGTTCGGGACGACCGACCAGCGAGCTGCCCATGCACCTGGCTATCTACCGGGCCCGGGACGACGTCGGAGCCATCGTCCACGCTCATCCGCCGGCGGTCGTTGCACTGTCGCTTGCGCGCAAATCGATACCCAGGCACGCTCTGGCCGAGTCGATCGCCGTGCTTGGCGAGGTGGCAAGGGTTGAGTTCGAGTTGCCGGGCAGCGCGGAGCTGGGTTCCAGAGTCGCCGAGGCGCTCGGGCCGGCCGGCCGGGCGGCAATCCTGGAGCACCACGGTGCTGTGACCGTCGGTAGGACGCTTCAGGAAGCCTGGCTCCGCATGGAAACTCTAGCCGCAGTGTGCCAGACGATCTGGATGGCTCACGCCGTGGGCGAGATCCACGAGTTGCCTCAGGCGGCCGTGCAGCGGTTACTGGAGCGGTTGAAGCAGACGAGCTGAGTCCGGCAGGCGTGGGGCCGCTGGCAAGGGCGGCAGACTCGCTTTTGTGCCGCTGCTAGCTCTCGTTAGTTACGAGGACGCCATGAGCACGGCCCATGGCAGGCCGCCCAGCCGGACAGGATTCTCTTTAGAGGCTGATTCGTACCGGCAGGAACCGGTGGTCCGATTCGGGCCGCCGGCCCAGTTCGATCACCTCCATGACGGCCATCGTCTCGCGACGGTCAACCAACGGCTTGCCCGCTTCGAAGAAGTCGAGCATCGCCGCACAGGCTCGAACAAACAGCGTCTTCAGGTCGACCGCAACGTAGCGGGTTCCCTGCCGCGTCGTCACGGCCGCAGCGTATGGCGTCCGGGCACGGGTGTAGATGTTGATGACGGCTGTGCGGTCGCCGGTGAAGTCGAGCAGAAGCTGCACTTCGGGCTCGGTCCCACGGCGCATCAGCCGTACCACCTCCGGCCCCATGCATGAGATCACCAGCTCAATCGGATGCACAGCGTACTCGTCGTATGTCCGGCCGCCGCCCCACGCCACCATATGCCGCACCCGGTCCCGGCCGACCTGCCGGACGTAGTCCTGGACATTCGTGTACCGCAGCGCCGAGCTCGTCTGAACGGCGACGCCGTAGCGGTCCGCAAGCCGGAACAGCTCGCGCGCAACGGTCGGGGAAGGGGCGAATGTCTTGTCCACAAACGTGGGCTTGCGGTGCGGGAACACCGCGCGGCACAGCCCCAGGTGCGTCTCCGGGGTTGATGGCGCGAGCACGGCGAAGTAGTCAACGTGCGGTGCCAGTTCATCGACCGATCGGTAGTACGGCACGTTGTTCTTTTCAGCCCATGCACGCGCTGCGTCTTGCCGCAGTGCCGTGACGCCCACCACCTCGAAGCCACGATCTTTCAGGTCGTTTCGGATGATCCGCAGGTACGTGTTGGCATGGAAGTTGTCTGGATCATCGTCGACGAAACCGATGCGGCCTCCGGCGCCCTCAGCGCAAGCGACGCTCGCCAGCGCCGTGGCTGCGAGGAAATCCCGCCGGGTCAACATGCTGGGGCCTCCCGCTTTGGTCGAGCCGCCCGCTCGTGCGGCTAGTCGTCCAGTTGCTGGGCCAGGTAATTCTCCAGGCCCACCTCGGTGATCAGGTGCAGCTGGGCTTCAAGCCAGTCGAGCGTTTCTTCGGAGCCCTTCAGCAGTTCGTACGCCAGGATCCGGCTTCCGCTGTCTCCTTCCTCTTCACAGATCTTGATCACCTCGTTGTACAAGTCCACTGCGCCCTTCTCGAGCTGTGCGTCGTATTCGAGCTGCTCCTTTACGTTTGTGCCGGCGCGGATCACGCCGTAGCGGGCGATCTCGGGCGTACCCTCCAGGAATAAGATCCGTTCGATCAGCATGTCCGCATGCTTCATCTCTTCGATCGCTTCCTCATGGAGCTTCTTGGCCAGCTTCCCGTAGCCCCAGTTCTTGCACATCTTGGCCTGGATGAAGTACTGGTTGATTGCGGTCAATTCGGCTGTGAGGCCACGGTTCAGCGCTTCGATGACCCTGGCACTACCCTGCATGGGAATCTCCTCTGGTGGTTTGGTGGCTACAGCATACCGGCATTGTCCGGCCAGGCAGCGGCCCAGTCCACTGCTCGGCGGTGCAATGGTAAGCGGCTTGGTCCCGAACTGCAACCAGAACCGCTCCGGGTTTGCCACCATCGTGTTCGCGTGCGGAGGCCGGTGCAGGGGGCAACCGCGACGGGCGGCGCCGGTGTGCGGCACCGATGCCCTCCATGCGCACCGCGTCACGGCCGCTGCGGCACCCACGAACGTGCGCCGGCTAGCTTCGCCCGATGGGGGCCGCAGGAAGGGTTTACAATTGGGCGGTCGAACCAAACAGCTTTGTACTTTCGGAGCAACCAACCATGGCTGATGACCGCGATCGGCCGGAACGAACCAACGGGTCGAACGACGAGGATAGCCGGTGGCAGGCGGCCGGCCCTGCCGTGGGGCGGATTCCGAGCGGTCTGTACATCCTGAGCTGCCGCGACGGCGATCGCGACCAGGCCATTCTGGTGAGCTGGGTGCAGCAGGCAGCGTTCCAACCGCTGGCCGTCACCGTCTGCCTGCGGGCCGACCGGCCCGTGACGCGGTGTGTTCGGAGCACACAACGCTTTGCATTGAGCATTCTTGGCGAGGACCAGGCCGACCTGGTGGCACGATTCGCCCGCGGCGTGTCCCCGGAGCAAGACCCGTTCCATGAGCTATTCATCGAGCGGGCCGAATCGGGCTGCGCCGTGCTTCAGGAAGCGGTCGCCGCCCTCGACTGCCGCGTGCTCGGCGAAAGCCCCGCAGGCGATCACGTGGTCTTCGTGGCGGAGGTCACCGGTGGCAAGTTGCTGCGGGACGTGAAACCCTGGGTCCACGTGCGTAAGGACGGCACCCGCTACTGAGAGCCAACAGCCTCGGGCGGAGAAGAAGGCTTGGCTACAGAGACAGCCACAAAGGTCAGCCGGCTGGTCAAGCGGCTGACGGAGTTGGTCGGTCCGGACGGTGTGCTTAGCTCACCGGTCGAGCTGGTTGTCTACGAGTGCGACGGCTATACGCTGGAGAAGAACCGACCTGATGCCGTCGTTTTCCCGCGAAGCACCGAGCAGGTGCGCGATATTGTCCGGCTCTGCAACGAACTGGACGTGCCGTTCCTGCCACGCGGCGCCGGCACCAGCCTGGCCGGCGGCACCGTGCCGGTTGGTGGCGGCGTCGTCATTGAGTTTAGCCGGTTGAACAGCATCCTGGAAGTCAACCTGCGTGACCGGTACGCTGTCGTCCAGGCAGGCGTCGTCAATCTCTGGATCACCAACCGGCTCAAGGAACACGGCTACCACTACGCGCCCGATCCTTCCAGCCAGGGGGCCTGTACCATCGGCGGCAACGTGGCTACCAACTCCGGCGGACCCCACACGCTGAAGTACGGCGTGACGGTCAACCACGTCTTGGGCGTCCGCGCCGTGTTGGCCGATGGCACGGTCGTGGAGCTCGGCGGACCTGTGGAGGACGTTCCCGGGTACGACCTTACCGGACTGCTTGTCGGCAGCGAGGGAACGCTGGCCATCGTCACCGAAGCGACCGTCCGTCTGACGCGGAACCCGGAGGCGTACCGGACACTGCTGGCCGTGTTCGATTCGATCGACGATGCGACGAACACGATCAGCGAGATCATTGGCGCAGGAATCGTGCCGGCGGCGTTGGAGATGATGGACCGGTTGATCATTCGAGCGGTGGAGGAGGCGTTCGGGTTCGGCTTCCCGCTGGATGCCGAAGCGGTGCTGATCATCGAAGTCGACGGCCTGGAAGTGGGGCTGGATCGGGAAGCGGAACAGGTCACCGCCATCTGCCGCCGGAACAACTGCCGCGAGGTGCGACGGGCACGGGATGACGCCGAGCGGGCTGCACTGTGGAAGAGCCGTAAACAGGCCTTCGGTGCAATCGGCCGCTTGAGCCCCAGCTACTGCACTCAGGACGGCGTCGTGCCGCGAACCGCTCTGCCGCACATGCTCCGGTTCATCCGCGGGGTTTCCGAGAAATACGGCATACCGATCGCCAACGTGTTCCATGCCGGCGATGGCAACATCCATCCGATCCTGCTGTTTGACGAGCGAGACAGCGATCAGGTGCGGCGAGTCCTGAAGGCAAGCCACGACATCCTGGAAGAATGCATCCGATTGGGGGGGTCGGTTACCGGTGAGCATGGCATTGGTGTGGAGAAGATCAACTTCATGCCCCGCCTGTTTTCACCCGATGACCTCGCGGTGATGGTGGCCTTGAAGAACCTGTTCAACCCGACTGGCCGACTCAGCCCTGGCAAGATGTTGCCCGTCGGCATCCGCTGCCTCGAGCAGACTCACCCCGGTCGCAAAGCTCCCTTGTAAGCCGATGTCCAGCCTAGACGACCTGCTGCAAACCGTCCGACAGCGACCCGAAATCGACTGGCAACCGCTGCCGGAAGCGTGGGCCGAGCTGGTGGCTGCGACCCACGTTGCCCGGCCGCAGTCGGTAGAGGCGTTGCGGGAGCTTCTACGGGCGGCGAACGAGCGAGCGGTGCCGGTTTTTCCGGTTGGCGGCGGCACACAACTTGACTGGGGGTTACCGGCCGCGCGCGAAGGATTTGCCCTCTGCACGCAGTCTCTGCGGCAGGTGATCGATTACCCTGCGCGCGACATGACCATCACAGTTCAGGCCGGCCTGACATGGGCTGAGTTGGCCGACCGGTTGGCGACGGAGAACCAATGGCTGCCGGTGGATGTGCCATTCGCACAGCAGGCCACCGTAGCCGGCAGCGTGGCGGCCAACATCAGCGGGCCGCGTCGTTTCGGCTACGGCACGCTGCGCGACTACGTGATCGGCATCGCCGTGGTCACGCCCGACGGTAAACTGGCCCGCGCCGGTGGCCGTGTGGTCAAGAACGTTGCAGGCTACGATCTGTGCAAGCTGTACACGGGTTCCTTCGGTACGCTTGCCGTCATCGTTGAGCTGACCTTCCGCGTGCGACCGCGACCGGAGGCAAGCCGACTGGCGTGCGTGCGGTGTGCGTCCCTGGCTGCCGCGGATCGCGTGTTCGAAAGGCTAGTTCGCTCACGTACCCGGCCGGTTGCCGTCGAACTGCTCAACCACGCCGGCGCCGTTCAGCTCGCCGCGCCAGGCGCGGAGTCTATGCAACCGACTCAGTGGCTCGTGTTCGTGGGCTTTGAAGGCTTCGGTGAGACCGTCGACTGGCAGCTGAAGCAACTGGCCGACGAATTCGGGGGAGCGGACGGAGTCGAGGCGGTGGAGGTCGTCCCTGAGCCGGAAACCGCCAGCATCTGGCACCGGCTTACAGAACGGCGGTTCGTGAGCTCTCCGGTGCTCTTCAAAGCTGGCTGCCGGCCGTCTCAGCTGGCGGAGTTCCTCGATCTGGCCGATGACGCCGCGCTTGCCGTCCAAGCACACGGGGCCACCGGGATCGTGTGGCTCTGGCCGACCGATCCGGAGCGTGTTCCGGGCCGGGACTGGTTCGATCAGATCCACGGATGGCTGAGCAACCGGAAGGGGTATCTGGTGGTGAAAGGGGCCCGCTGGTGCCGCAAGGAAGGCGTTGCTCCTTGGGGGGGTGAGCGACCGGACCTGACGCTCATGCACAGGGTCAAACAAACCTACGATCCGAACGATATCCTCAACCCCGGGCGGTTCATCACAGCCGAAGGTGCCACTCACTCTATGCAGCAATCATGACGACCGAGTCGCCGGTACAAACCGAAGTCGTGGGTCCGAGCGGGCCGCTGGGGCAGTCGATCCCGTACGAACGGTTCCTGGATTGTGTCCACTGTGGACTTTGCACGGCGGCCTGTCCCACGTACCTGGTGCGGGGCGACGAGAACGACAGTCCTCGCGGCCGGATCTACCTGATGCGAGCTCTGGTCGACGGTCGGCTCAGCCTGGACGACAGTGTCCTGCGTCACCTGGACCTCTGCCTGGACTGCCGAGCGTGTGAGACGGCCTGTCCGTCGGGTGTGGGCTATGGGCGGCTGATCGAGCCATTTCGTGTCGAGTTGCGCGAGCGGCTTGCCGCGGGCCGAGGCGCGCGCGGGCTGGAACGCTGGCTGGTCGAGCGGCTGTTTCCGAACCGGATGCTTCTGCGCGGGGCGCTGGGGCTGGCCCGACTTGCCCAGGTGACCGGGCTCGATTGGCTGATCGGTACGCTGCGCCTGGACCGGATGATGCCGAGCGTCCTGCGCGCCATGCGCGCCCAGCTGCCCCGGTTCCGCTTCTTCACGCCGCGGCTGCGTGAGCGGATCGAGCCGGAGGGCGAGCATCGGGCTACGGTTGCGTTGCTTACCGGATGCGTCGCGGACGTCGTGTTCCGGACCACCCATCATGCGACAGTACGCGTGCTGGCGCGGAACGGTTGCCGAGTGCTGGTTCCCCGCGGCCAGAGTTGCTGTGGAGCGTTAGCCTATCACGCGGGATTCCTCACCGCTTCGCTTCCGGCCATGCTCCAGACTGTTGAACTCTTCAGCGGTCTGGAAATCGACGCGTTGGTCGTCAACGTTGCCGGTTGCGGCTCCACGATCAAGGACTACCCGCACATCCTGCAGGAGGCCCTGGCACTGGTCGAAGAGCCCGAGCAACGCAATGCGATCGAGCGAGCGCTGCCGCGTGCGGAAGCAGTGGCAGCCAGAACGCGGGACATCAGCGAGTTTCTCATTGAGCTTGGGCCGCAGCCACCTCGTGGACGCATGGAGCTGCGTGCCGTCTACCATGACGCCTGCCACCTGGCCCACGCGCAGGGCATCCGCTCCGAACCGCGCCGTCTGCTGCAGATGATTCCCGGACTGGAGCTCGTGCCGATCGAGGAAAGCGAGGTCTGTTGCGGTGCGGCGGGCACGTACGCACTTAGTGAGCCGGAGATGTCCGAAGAGCTTGCGCAACGCAAGGCCGAACGGATCATGGGCACCGGTGCCCACGCCGTTTTCACGGCCAACGCCGGCTGTCTGATCCAGATCGGGCGCGCGCTGCGCCAGCGGCATTACCACGCCTGGGTCGCTCACCCGATCGAAGCCCTCGATCTCAGCTATCGCGAACTGCCACCGCCGTTGCCACAGTAGAAAGGAAACGGCCTGAACGATCAGCATGCGATCAGTCCCCCTTCCGCTGGCACGACCATGATCCTGGTGCGTTACGCCAAGACGATCTGGCGACACCGCACGTTGCTGCGGGCGCTGGTCTGGCGCGACTTCTGCACACGATACAAGCAGGCCGTGCTCGGGTTTGGCTGGGCGGTAATCTATCCGATCGCGCTGACGCTGATTCTGTGGTTTGCCTTCGAGGTTCTCCAGCGCGGTCCGGCCACGGACCGACCGCCCCTGTTGCTTTACTACTCAGGACTACATCCGTTCAACCTGTTCGCGTCGTGCATCATCTACGGCACCATCAGCATCGTCGCTAATGGAGGATTGCTGACCAAAGTGAAGGTGCCGACGGAGACGTTCCCGCTAAGTTCAGTGCTCAGCGGGCTATTCGACTTTGCCTTCGGAGGCGTCGCTCTCGTGGGGCTGATGCTCTGGTACCACAGTGCCGTGCGGCTCAGCGTGCATTCGCTGTGGGCCGCCGTGGCGATCGCCGGCGAGCTGGTGCTGACGCTAGCTGTGGTTCAGGTGTTTGCTGCCGCCTGCGTGATTGCCCGCGACCTTCGCTACGGCGCCCCGATTCTGTGTCAATTGCTGCTATTCCTGGTGCCGGTGATCTACGAGGTGCCGCACGATGCTGACGGCGTCTGGCGGCTGTACCTGCTGAACCCCCTTGCCGTGTATGTGGACACGTTCCGCCGCGCGTTGCTGGACGGGCTCCCGCCGCGATGGGGCTACTTCGCCCTGGCCTGGTTGAGCAGCCTGGCAGCCCTGTGGGGTTCGTGCAAGCTGTTCGAGAACGCGCGCCTAAAGTTCCCGGACGTGCTGTGAGTGGCGACCGCTTGCTGAAGTTGACAGCCGCAACGGACCGACCCTCCGGAGATGCGTCTTGTGCTCGGCGGGGCACGATCCGATTGAACGACGTGTACAAGGCGTATCCCCGGGATATCAGCGGCTGGAGCGCCCTGCGCCGACTGGTCGAGCTGTTTCGGCCGCCGCGCGTGCTGGAGGCGGTCAGCTCGGCGGAGCTGGCCAGGCCCGATCTGGTCTGGGCACTGCGAGCGGTGAATCTGGAGATCGACCGCGGCGAGGTGGTGGGGATCATCGGTCCGAACGGCAGTGGCAAGAGCAGCCTGCTGCGACTTGTTGCCGGCATCACGTTACCCACGGCCGGCTCGGTACGGGCTGTTGGCCGGGTGGGCAGTCTGCTGGAGGTCGGCGCCGGGCTTCACCCGGAGATGACCGGCCGCGAGAACATCTATCTGAACGGGCATCTACTGGGCCTATCGCGCGACGAAATCGATACGCATTTCGAACAGATCGTCGCCTTCTCGGGGCTGGAGGATTTCCTGGATATGCCGGTGAAGCGGTACTCCAGTGGCATGTACGTACGGCTGGGCTTTGCCGTGGCGACCGCTGTCCCGCCGGACATCCTGCTGGTCGACGAGGTGCTGGCCGTGGGGGACTGGGCGTTTCAGCGTAAGTGCCTCGCGCGGATGCGCGAGCTGCGTGCCAGCGAGACGACGATTCTGTTTGTGTCGCACAACATGGACGCGGTACGTAGCTTCTGTACCCGATGCGTCTTGCTGGTTGACGGGGCGTTGGTCTATGACGGCGAGCCGGAGGAGGCCATCCGCCGATACTACGCGCACGGGTTCCGGACCTGGAGCGTGCGCGGCACTGGCCCGGCCGTGACCCCTCGTCTCGGCGATCGCCGGCGCGGGCTGCTCACCGACGAGGCCCTGCGCGTTCAGCTCGTCACGGACGCGACCGGCCAGCCAGTGACCGAGCTCGCCGCCGGCGAACCGTGTCGGCTGCACATCGCCATCGACGGCGCGCGTCTACCGGCCGAAAGGGGGCACGTCCGGGTGGAGCTGTTCGATCAGGAGGGAACATTGCTTGCCGGGTTTTCAACCCGTGAGGACTGCGGCAAGGCCGTCACGTGGGGACAGCAGCCGGTGACGATCACGCTGTCCTTTCCAGCCGGTCTACCGGTGGCGCGGGGTAGTTGTCGGATTCGGGTGCTTGTGCTGGACGACAGCGGTCTGGAGCCATTTGCCATAGAGGATCGCGCTGCTCTGGTAGTGTGTCGCGCGCCGCGTCCTCAGGCGGGAACGGTCTACGTGGCGCGTGAATGGCACTGGTCTGAGCCGGGAGCTTGCTAAGCTTGCTAACCAGCGTCGCACTGTCCGCCGCTGCACGATCGGCCAGCAACCACTTCAGACCTAGCACGATCCGTTCCGCAGCGTACCCGTCGCCGAACGGGTTGCGGTTTGCCGGCACGCCTGACCAGGGCCGCGTAACCAGACGGAGCAGGGTCTGTTCCAGTTGCTGGAGGTCGTCAGGACAGATCAGCCGGCACCAGCCGGCTTCGATTCCCTCCGATCGCTCGGTATGCCGGCGCACGACCACGGTGGGCTTTTCCAAGCAGCATGCTTCTTCCTGAAGTCCTCCTGAGTCGGTGACAATGCCCGCCGCCTGTCCCAGCAGCCGGATGAAGCGGGCGTAGTCCAACGGCGGTAACCGGTGCCAGTTCTCCTCCGGCAGCAGCCTCAGCACCTCATCGAACCAGCCGTTCGGGTGGCTGACCACCAGCCAGCGCACCTCGGGCCGTGCTTGCCGCACGCGCAGCAGCGCCTCGGCTAACGTGCGGAACCCCTCAGGTCGGTTCTCCCGCCGATGAGCGGTGACGACGAAGTACGGGGGACGAACGGGCAGATCGTCGTCCACCGCAGGCGCACGCTGCTTCAACAGACGGACTGCATCGACAATCGGATTTCCCGTCAGGAAGATCCGCTCGGGCGCGACGCCCTCCAGAACGAGCTGGCGCTGGGCGGTCGCGGTTGGGGCGAAGTGGATTGCAGCGACGCGAGCAATCGCCTGCCGGTACGCCTCCTCGGGGAACGGCGCCGCCAGATCTCCGCTGCGCAGCCCCGCCTCTACGTGCGCAACCGGGACCTGCCGGTGGAAGGCCGACAAAGCACCCGCGAACGCCGATAGCGTGTCCCCCTGGACAACCACGACCGATGGCCACAGCCTCGCCCAGAGTCGGTCCAGTTGCGTAAGCAACCGGGCACAACGAGCTGATAGTTCCCGGGCGCGCAGCCCCGGTAGTTCGACATCGGGCGCCAGGCGGAAACAGGCCAGGGTCTGCCGCACAGCCTGCGGATGCTGGCCGGAGCTGACCACGGTCACCGGGAGTGCTTCGGTCCGAGCAGCCAGGATAACAGGAGCGAGCTTGATTGCCTCGGGACGGGTTCCGACCACGAAGGCGATCGTCCCGTCGCGGTGCCGGACGTGCTCTGCCAATTCTCCGCGCATCCGTGCATCCTTGATGATTCTGTAGGACTTTAGTAGGCCTCCAGCAGCACTGCGCCGCCCAGACCGCCGCCGACGCAGAGCGTAGCAAGCCCGAGCCGCATCTGCCGGCGACGCAGCTCAAGGAGCAAAGTCAGGATCAGCCGAGCCCCGGTCGCACCCACCGGATGGCCCAGTGCGATGGCTCCGCCATTGACATTGAGCCGGTCGCTGGGGATCTCGCCCAGTGGCTCTTCCAACCCGAGCTGTTCGCGGGCAAACTCCTCGCTGGCAAACGCCTTCAAGCAAGCCAGTACCTGAGCTGCGAACGCTTCGTTGATCTCAAACAGATCGATTTCCTCCAGACGCAGTCCTTGCCGCCGGAGCAGCTTCGCCGTGGCGTACACCGGGCCAAGTCCCATACGAGCGGGATCACAGCCAGCGTACGCGTAGTCGATGATTCGTCCCAGCGGTGTCAGTCCTAGGGAGCGGGCGGTTGATTCGTCGGCCACCAGCAGCGCCACGGCACCGTCGGTGATTTGCGATGAGTTGCCAGGTGTGACTGTGCCGTACTTCGGATCGAAGTACGGCCTCAGGCGTGCAAGCTTCTCGATGGTCGTGTCGCTCCTGGGGCCGATATCTTCGGTGACCGCAATCGGGGGGTCTTCTGGATAGACCGGCGTGACCTCCTCGGCTAGGCGGCCGTTTGTCCAGGCTTTCACGGCACGCGAGTGGCTTTCGACGGCATATGCGTCCTGCTCTTCGCGTGAGATGCCGAACTCGCGCGCCAGCTTCTCGGCCGTTGCTCCCATGATCAACCCGGAGACCGGGTCGGTGAGCCCGACTTTCAAGCCAGGTACCGGTTTAAGGTCAGCCGGGCGGAAACTGGCTGCCGCCCGCAGCCTGGCCCAGGCGCCTTTGGCGCGGAACACCTTCCAGACCTTCTCGCCGAAGCTGTATGGGAACAGGAACGGCGCCCGGCTAAGCGACTCAACCCCCACCGCCACAATGACGTTGGCCCGGCCCAGCCGGATCAGATCGTGCGCTTCGGTGACCGATTCGAAGCCGCTGGCGCAGTTGCGGCTGACCGTATGGGCAATCCGACCGCGAGGCATGCCCGCGATGAGCTGGATCACACGGGCAACGTTGGTTGCATCGGGCGGACAACCTACGTTACCGGCGATCAGCTCATCGGGACAGTCCGGTGGCAGGTCCAGGCGAAACAGCAGCTCGCGGGTAACGATCCGCCCCAGCTCCTGAACGGGGACCTTGGCTAGCGGGCCGCCGGCGCGCACGAATGGCGTCCGCACACCGCCGACGATGACCGGGTTGCCGCTGCCATGGGCTGTCATCAGGACACTGCCCTCGGTGCATTCACTAGGAGGACGGATCCTGGCCAGAGGCGGCTCGCTCACGCAGCGCGACGCGCCGCACCTTGCCAAGGAAATTCAGTGGTAACTCGTCGACCATGCGGAAGTCGCGCGGGACCTTGTAGCCGGCCAGGTGTTGCTTCAGGAAGTTGCGCAGCTCGGTGGCATTCAGCTCTGCTCCCGGTTCAGGCACGATCCAGGCTACAACCCGCTCCCCCCACTTCGGGTCCGGCTCGCCCACAACGGCACACTCCTGCACGCCCGGGTAGCTGCGCAGCACCTCCTCTACCTCGCTCGGGTACACGTTCAGGCCGCCAGTGATGATCATGTCCTTCTTGCGGTCGACGATGCGAAAGTAGCCGTCTTCGTCCATCGTGGCAAGATCACCGGTGTAAAGCCAGCCGTCGCGGAGCGTGGCGGCTGTCTCTTCGGGCGCGTTGTGGTAGCCCATCATCACCTGCGGCCCGCGCACGATCAGTTCGCCGACCTCCCCCGGGCCCAGGTCCCGCAGCCCGGTGGTTGCGTCAACGATGCGAGCGTCTGTGTCGGGCAGGGGCATGCCGATGGTGCCCGGACGGACAGCCCCGGGGAAGTTCGCATGGGTTACCGGGGAAGCTTCCGAGAGTCCGTAGCCCTCGCAGACCTCCGCCCCGGTCAGCTGGACAAAAGCCGTACGGGTCGGTTCATCCAGAGCCGAGGCGCCGCAGATGGAAAGCTTCAGCGAGCTGGTGTCGTACTTGCGACGACGCAGCTCTTCGACCAGAGCACGCATCATGAATGGCACCATCGGTGCAATCGAGACACGGTAGCGTTCGATGAGCCGAAGCGCGCGACGGGCGTGAAACTTGGCCTGCAGCACCAGTGTCGCCGCACCCCCCAGTCCAACCAGCATGGACACGGTGGCGCCAAAGACGTGGAAAAACGGCAAGATGCCCAACATTGTCTCCTCGCCCGGCCTGCGGCCGCTGACCGAATGAAGCTGAGCGACGTTACTGACCAGGTTTCGATGCGATAGCACCGCCAACTTCGGGATGCCAGTCGTGCCACCGGTGGGTTGAAACACGGCCGGCTGGTCCGGGTCGTCCACCAGCGGCTTCTTGGGCGGGAGTGGCCCCGGTTCGTAGAGCTCATCGAAGTCGATCAGTTTCGTTCCCGGCGCGGGCTCAGGGTTCCGCGACCACCAGCGGCGAAAGCGGTACGCTGCCGCCAGCGAATAAGACAGGTGTGGGAGCAGGGTGACGACCACAAGGTACGGGACCGGAGTCAGCCGGGTGGTCTCGATTGAAGCGGCCAGACGGAGATCCAGCGCAACGAGCATCTTCGCCCCGGTCGCCTCAACCAGGCGGGCCAGCTCCTCGCCCGAATACAACGGGCTACCGTGCACCACCTGAAGCCCCAGGTAGTGCGCGGCGAACCAGAGCACTACAAACTCCGGACAGTTCGGCAGGGCAAAGACGATGCGATCGCCCGGCTCCAGGCCGAGCGTACGCAGGCGAGCCGCCACGTGCCGGATCCGCTCGTATAGCTCGCCATACGTCCATTCGGACCGCTGGAACACGATGCCCAGCCGCGTCGGATAGTGCTCGGCCGCCAGCAACACGAACTGCTCCAGCCGAATGTCCGGGTAGACCAGCCCCCGGGGAACCTCCGGCGGATAGTGCTGGTGCCAGGGCCGTGTGGGCAACTGCCAGTGGCCCGAAAGTGGAAACAGCGAGCAATGCAGCTCGACGACGGGACGCGTTGCGTGCTGGCGGCCGTCTTGCTGAGTCATGGTGGCCGATGTCGGTCGGGATCGTGTTGCCGTTGTTTCTTACGCACGAGGCGTCGGCTTTCGAAGAAGTAGACCTTCCACACCAGCCGTTCGAACCACCGGTAGACCGGCCCGAGCAGTCGGCGACAGGGCCGGTCCCACCAGTGGGCGTACCGGCCGATCCACAGTAGCAAACGTTGTAGCCAGCTCAAGGCCGAGCGTCCGACGGTTCAGAACCGGAACGGGCTGTCCGGCCGATCCTCGTGCCGGATCTCGTCGACCGGCTCCTTCTTGCCCCATCCCCGATACAGCCGGTTCGGCGCGTTGAAAACGTAACCTGGGCGATCGCCCACGTTGCGGTACGCGTGCACGACACCCGGTGGCACGATGACCATTCTCGGCTGTTCTTCACCGGCAACGATCACCTGACGCACACCTCGGCTGGGCGAATCATCACGCG
>JALXBF010000034.1 GCA_026991575.1 Planctomycetota bacterium
CGGGTTGCGCCAGCCCGCGGTCCCGCACGACACGGAGTTCGTGCCGCTGAATCAGGGGCAGGTCCTGGTCCGTGAGGTTCTCGAACGTGTCCCGGATGACAATCGCCTCTTGCTCTCGAATCACTTCGCGCCGATGGCGGAAATATCGGTTGCTCCCGTCGACCCATCTGCCCTCCGGGATCGAGAAGTAGGTGCGGCACACGTACTCGGCCGCGGCCACCTGAACGCGTAACGTGGTCCCCTGCCCGGTAACGCGAAACCTGGCCGGACGAGCCGGCTCCACGACCCAGTGAGGGGGAGCTCCTCGGTATCCGACCCGATCGTCCCGCACCCGTTCGAGCCGTTCCACGGCGACCAGTTGGATCTGCTCCACGATGAGATCGTTGTCGAGAAACGGCGCTATTCTGTTCTCGAACTCAAGAACGTTTTCGCCCGCGCGCGCAATGCCGGACACGTCGAAGACAAATTCGAACACGCTCCTGCCCGATTTCAGCGCGTAATTCGGGTGCTGATCGTTGGCCACGTATCGGTCGGCATACTCGACGGCAAACACGCGGCCACCGTCAGAGGCGGTGTTCTTGATCGTGCCGTCGACCCGTTCCTCGTACGGCAGTTTGTTCACCAGGCGGTCCACCGCGAGCGTGGTGCCGTTCAGGGTCACGCGCAGCGCGTAGGTGTAGCCCCCGCGGCGAGACGCGGCCAGACGTGCCCGGAACCGCAGTACGAGGTGCCGTCCTGGCGGGACTTGCGGCACTCTGAACGTCACCCGCTCGCTGTGCCGCGGCGCCACGACAACGCGCCGTGCTATCGCAACGCTGGATTCAGCGCCGCTGCCGGCAAGCTGTTGCCCGGATGCAACGGCCACCAGTACGGTCAGTGCAAGAACGGCTGCATGGAGAAACTTGCTCACGGCTGTTCTCCTTGCTCTCGTTGGCGGGTAGGGTCCGCGGGGGGGGCGGAAGTCACCGCTCACCGGCCGGCGCGGTCGCGGTAGCAGGCTGGTTGGTCATGTTGGAGCCCGGCTCAGTCGATCTAGGATCTCGTCCCACTCGGGCAGCGGTCTGGCAAGCAGGATCCTTTTCATGGTGTGCCGCACGAACTGCCGACGAGCTTCGTCGGTGAGGTAGTCGACGGGGCTGGCGCCGTCTAGGCGCGCCAGTGAGCAGAGTGCGTAGTGCAGCCGAGCCCGGTCCGGCGTCGCCCGGCAGCGATCGGCCAGTGGCCCGCTGCCTTTGAGCTTCGCGTGCAGTCGCTGGCGATATCGCTCCAGAACGTGGCGGAACAGGGTTAGGTACTGGGGGCGTCTCTCGGCCGGAGCATGCACGGCCTTCAGACCGAGATGGCTGAGCAGGAACCCAAGGTCAAAGGCAGGATCGCCGTAGTGGGCGGTTTCGTGGTCAACGATGGTCACGCCATGGGCATGAACCAGCATATTCTTGGGGCTGTAGTCGGCATGGACGAATGAGAGCACGTGTTGATTCAGCGAGTCGGTGGCTGCATCGATAATGCCAGTCAATTCAGGATGCACCGATTTCAGTCGCCAGTAGTACGGCTCGACCCGCAGCTCGATGAAAATGCTCCGATCGCCAAGCTCTTCGCGCACGGCCGCACGGCCAAGCGTGCTTGCGTGCAGATCGGCCAGATAGCCAGCAACGCGTTCGCCGATCTCTACCGAGACAGTGCCGTCTAGCAGCAGTTTCTTCCACACGACGTGTGGCTCGGGCACGGCAGACATGGCCAGGATGTAGTTGTCGCGGTCCTCGAACAGCACCCGCGGCACGGCCCCTGCCGGCAGGCAGCCGGCCATGATTCGCATGGCGGCCGCTTCGCGGTAGATCCGTTCCAGGCGGCTGACCCAGAGCTGCTGGACACGAAGCCGCCGGTACGGCTGTTTCAAGACGAGCGTCCCCCGACGGGTGCGGACGTAGAGCACGACATTGGAGACGCCCCAGCCGAGCGGTTGGATCTGGGGCCTTTCATCGGCGTCCAGCCAGCCTTGTTGCCGCAGGTAGGCGAGAGCGTTCTGTGGGTCGAGCCGAAACACTGCCTGCTCCTGCCGGTGTGCCCGCGCCCGTGTCGCTGGTAATCTTAGCTGCGGGCCGGCAGCGGCGCCGAGCGGCCGGTGGTTCCTGGGACGGGTTGCTTGCCCGACCGGAGGCGGCGCATGAAAAACCCACGCTGGCCGGGAACAGCGTGGGGGTCCGTTTGCTCGGCTAGGTTGACTGGTTCGTTAGCGGTAGCCGCCGCGCCAGCCGCCGCCGCTGCTGCCGCGTCCACCGCCGCGCCGGCCGCCACCACCGCGTTCCTCGCGCGGCCGCGTCTCGTTAACGACAATGTTGCGGCCACCGAGATTGCTGCCGTTCAGCTCTTCGATGGCGCGCTCAGCGTCGGCGTTGTCCACCATCTCCACGAAGCCGAAGCCGCGTGACCGGCCGGTGAAGCGATCGGTGATCACCACTGCCGACTGGACCTCACCGTAGCGCTCGAAAACCTCGCGCAGCTCCTCAGAGGTCACCGAATACGGAAGATTCCCAACGTAGATGTTCTTAGCCATGCTACTCAACCGTCTATCCAACCTTGTGCACAGACCTAACCATGGATGCGGCTCCGCGCGCGAGAACCCGCGTACGGGACAAGCTCTGTGGAGTGGAGTGTGACCGGAAGAGGCAAGGAGCAGTCAGTCAACGTTCCCGGCGTCGTTGGCCTGCCCAGCGCCTTACCGCCTATACACACTCCTCCGCCAACAAGCCACTCCGGGAAGCACTCGCACGGAAGGGAATTCCGACACAGGCAACCGGAATTGTGCCGTTGTCAGCGTCTCCTCACACCGAGCTTATCGGCATCCGACCCGCCAAGACAGTCGGGGACTGCCTCGGCAACAACACCTCAAGTATACCATGCCGCGCCCCAAGGTCAACCGCGATTCCCTCAGCGCGCCATCCTGGCGCAGAGCGGCACTACAATATCGCTGCCATGGAGCGTGCCGCAGCGTCGCCACAGCCCGGAGCCACGATCGTCCGCCACTGGACACTGCTTGTCCTCGGTGGCCTGCTCGTTCTGCTCGGACTGCTCTTCCTGCGCATCATCCTCCCCTACCTCCTGCCCCTCTTTCTTGCCCTCGTGGCCGCCATCGTGGTGCGCCCGCAGTACGAGCGAGTTGTCGCCCTGTTTGGCGGCCGCCAACGCCTGGCAGCGTTAGCAACTTGTCTGTCAACCGTTCTTGTCCTGGTCATTCCCATCGCCACGGTTACCACGGCCCTTGCACTGCGACTGTACGTGTTCTGGCTCGACACCCGCTCTGCAGGCCGTTACGCCGAACTGGTGAGACGCTTCCGTGAGCGATTTCACATCGACGAGTGGCTCCGACAACTCCAGGATCGGTTTCCCGGCGCGATCGATGCTGATGCGATCCTGAGCGATGCCCAGGCAGCCGTGCCCGACATGGTGAGCTGGTTAGCCACGAAAACGCTGGGCGTGGCCGCGACCACGTTCGGGCTGTTGGGCGGAATCATCTCGGTCATCGTTGCCTTCGTCATCTTCGTGTTCGCCCTCTACTACTTCCTGGCCGAAGGGCCCGTGCTGCTGCAGCGTGCTACGGAGCTGATCCCATTGCCCCTGGAGTACCAGAAAAGCATCTTTGATGCGTTCACAGGCACGGTGCAAGGCGCGATCACGGCGATGTTTGTCGGCGCGCTGGCTCAAGGGCTTGTTCTTGGCCTGGGGTTGCTTGTGCTCGGCGCACCGAGTCCGCTGATCTTCACCATCCTGGCGATCCTGGCGTGCCTGATCCCGTTCGTTGGCAGCAGCCTGGTCTGGGTGCCGATGGCATTCTGGTTCTGGGTCAACGATCATCAGCTGCGCGCGATCTTGCTTGTGCTGTACGCGGCGCTGATCGTCAGCAGCGTGGACAACGTCGTGCGGATCTACGTAATGCACGGCACGGCCAAACTGCATCCGCTGCTGGCCTTGGTCAGCATCCTGGGCGGCATCGCCTACTTCGGCCTGTGGGGGGTGTTCGTGGGCCCGCTTGCAGCATCGTGCCTCTACGCGCTGGCGGAAGTGTTCAAGTGCGAGTTCAACCGGCTGACGGAAACCGCATCGACCAAGCCGCCCGCCCCGCCGCCGCAACCGGACGCCGGCGAAACGGTCGACGAGCGTGCCGATACCCGATCGGCAACAGCCCCAGCAGCCGAAAGCGCGACTCGCAGTGACAGTTCCTCGGGCGATGCGTCCGCGTCAGGCGAGCAACAGGATGGCAACGCCGATCAGTAGACCATTGTGCACGGCGTGCGCGACCATGGGAGCAATCAGGCTACCGCGCCACTCACGGCCCACCGAGAAGACCGCACCGACCAGCGTCAATGGCAGATAGGACATCCAGTGCGGGTGCACGATCCCGAAGACGGCTCCGGTGGCCAGCGACGAGCAAAGAACACTGAGCCCCCGGACCCACCTAGCGGTCGATCCGCGCACGAACCGGTAAAGCGCCCCGCGAAATATGATCTCTTCCGTCAGCGGTGCCAGCACCACGGAAGCAAGTACGATGGCCAGCACGCCCGAGGGCCCGGCATCGATCAGCTCGCGCATGATCGGATGCATGGGCGTAGGGGGAGCTTCCAGGGGCGAGCTTTGTCCCTGATGCGGGCGTGCAAGGCAGTCCGCGAGCCAGGAGGTGAAGACCGTTCCCAGGAACAGCACGGGAAGGAGCATTGCGTAGAGACCGACTCCGGCCGCCACCTCGCGCACGATCCCCTTGCCGCGGTGCAACCCAAGCTCGTACAGCCAGCGCCGCGCCGGTTCGCGCGTCCGTACCAGAATCGCCATGCCTGTCAGGCTCAGCAGCTGCGCGGCAAGCACACCGCCCAGTCCGGCCAGGCCCGGCAGCACCATCTGAAGCCAGAACGAAAAGAGCATCGCAGCAGCGAACGCTTCCAGGTAAAACCCTGCAGGGATCGGTTCCAGTCTTAACTGCAACCGCTCCGGGCGCTCCGCCCAGCGATACAAGCAGAGCGGCCACGCCACACAGCCGGCGATGGCCAGCAACAGGACGGTGACCACGGAGGTGCCGATGACAGCAAGCGTGCGAACCGCGCGTGCAACCACCTGAGCCTGCAAGCTCTCGGGCGCGTCGCGTGTCATCGTGATGTACAGATCGCCGAACCAGCCTAGATTGTCCACCAGTAGGCGGCGCTCGGCCTCATCCAGCACCACCTGCCCCTTGCCCTGCTCCACGAGCCGCCTGGCCAACGCCACCAGCTTGAGGTCCTCGGCCGTAACGGCATCCGGGTACTGCTCGATCAGTTTGGTCAGTTCTTCCAGAGCGCTCGGCGCGCGTTCCGGATCGACCGCCATATACAGCACGATCGCGGCGACGCGGACCGGCACCGGCCCGGTATCGATCGGGAACTCCGCCTCTAAGGCCACTTGGCCGTCGTTGGCATCCGTGCCGCTGATGGTCAGCCAGTGGTGCAGAGCGTAGTAGAGTTGACCGAGCGCCTGCACTTCGGCCGTGACGATCCGCCGCGATACGGCGTTGTCTGCCTGTTCGATCCGGTTAACCTGAGCAGCGGCAACGAACAGCATGATCACGAACGTGGCCAGCGCGAAGGCCGTCTTCGTCATCGGCCGCGGCCGCGGCTGCTCGGAAACCGGCTCGACCGGGATCGCCAACGGCACCTGCTCGAAGGGATACGCTTGACCCGAATTGTCCGCGTGCCTGCCAGCTAGGTTCGGGTCCATAGGAGGATCTCTCCGAGGCCCCCTTCGACCAGGTCACCGCAGTAGCGCTCGTACAGACCGTGCCATGCCGCCTCCGGAAGTGATGCGCCTAGTGTCTGGAGTCGGCGTCCGAAGAAGCGGAGGAACACGGGTTGGTACATACAAGCATAGCGGAAGGTTGGCAGCAGCGCCAGTTGCGGGTCCGGGCACAGGGCCCAGACCGTGCCTCGTTTCATGCCCGCGGCGGGCCGCGATCCGAGACGGCCGCCCACGACGATCGTGCCGGCTATCATGCTTACGCCGCAGAAGTCCCCCACGTCGCCTTCGATAACGATCAGCCCGCGGCGCATCGTGCTGCCCACTTCGTTGCCTGCACTACCCTTGACCACAATCACCCCGCCGCGCATGCCGCGCTGGCTGCCCCGGTAAGCGGCTCCGACCAGGTGCCCGGCGCTGCCGGCCACTCGGATCAGGCCGCCGCGCATCTCCGCACCGCACCAATCGCCCACATTACCCCTGACTTCGATCAGGCCGCCGCGCATCTCCGCCCCCAGGTGCATGCCCGCATCGCCGTCAATGATCAGCTCCCCCTCGGTCATCCCCGCGCCGAGCCACTTCACCCGGCTCAGATCGCCCTCCAGCACGACACGGCCGTCTTCGGCGGCCGAGCCGACCACGTCGAAGAACTCGCCTAGCGGCACGCTCCGATTGCCGTGGTAGACCCTCAGCGCAGCAACCTCCGCTGGACTGAGCTGGCGTAGCCGGTCAGGCCGTACCACCTCGGCCTCAACCGGCACGGTCGTTGCTCCTTTCCAACGCAGCCTCAGCATAACGTTAGCTTTCGCTCAGCAGCCGTCTGAGGTGAAAGTGGAACGGTCCCAGCTTGCCGCCGTAATTGCCCGCGCTGATGGCCACCACACCGGGACCACAAGCCGCCAGGATGCCGGCGCGCATCGCCTGCACCACCGCCTGCTCACTGAGACCGTCGATCACGATCTCGTACACGCAGTTGACCCCGTCAGGCAATCGACTGTCGACCAGCGGCCGTAGCGTCGGACAGTAGGCGTCGTTCGTGCTTGCCCGCAGGCCTTTGTATTTGCTGCCCACCTTGCTACCAGAACGGACCACGCCGCCGGGAAACGGCGTGATCACATCGGGGACGGCGGCAATCGCTTCGACCGCCCGCGCCACGGCCGCCAGAGCCGCCTCCTGGTGCTCGGCTAGTACGAGGAAGTTGCCGCCAGCCACCCCCTTGCACGTCCCGGCAACATCCTCACAGACAAACTCCCCGTCCATCACGGGCACGCGCCACAGCCGCCGCTTGCGGCGGAGCTCGTCGCACGCACCAAGGGGATCTTCCAGGAGCTTCGAAATCTGAAAGCCGTCACCAAAGTAGCGTAGCTTCGCGCCTACGCGAATCGTCTTCGGCTCCTCAGGTAGCCCGTCGTAGCAAGCAGTCGTCGGGCACGTCATCACACACTGGCCTACCCGGTTGGCCACGGCCTCCTCGAGCTTCTCCCGGCCGAAGCCGAAAAACAGACACGCCACGCCGGGACGGCCATCGGGCGTCTGCTCGGGGTCAAGCACGGCCTCCACACCGCACTCCGCATCGCAGGCGATGACCGACGTGCCGTATCCGGTGACTTCCCGGGCCGCGATGTCAGCCCAGTACGGAGTCGCCGCGGTTACGATCAGCCGCGTCCCGACCATCGGAAACGCTTCTGCAAACGTGTCGACAATCTCCGTGCCTCGAATCCGCATCAGGCCATCACGACCGCTGTTCCGGGGTGATCACCTCGCCGGTGTGTTCGACGCCGAAGCCAAGCCGCCGCAACAGCGCCACCCCCTCAGCCGATCGCAGCAAGTTCAGGAACTCTTGGACCGCTGGCCGATCCAGTCGCTCGGCGGGAACGAGAAAATCATAGTGTTCCTCGCACAGCGGCAGAAACGCCAACCCGGCACCACGGGCTACTGTCTCGATCGCCACCCCCCAGTCGGCTCGTCGCTGCGCGACTGCGGCCACAACCGCATTGTGCGTGCGTAGCTCAACCGTGTACCCGTCCGGCCGATGCCCCTCCAGTAGCCGGTCGATCAAGACCCGCGTGCCGCTGCCGCGGTTCCGGTTCACCATCCTCAGACCAGGCTCCTGTCGGAGCAGTTCGATCAGCTGGTCGAGTGCCTTGCCCGCCAGCCGCGGATCGTCTTCCCGGTACACGATGCCCTGTGTCCGGGTGTAACCGCGCACCAGGCACAGGCCCGGCTCCAGGTAGGGAACGTTGTACCGGCCGGTGTCCGGATCGAGCAGGTGCACGCCGGCCAGGTCGCACTCATTGCGCCTTGCTGCTTCTAGCCCCCCCATCGAGCCCACCCACAGGGCCCGGCTCGTGATGCCGCGGTCGTGCAACAGGCTGAGCAGCCGGTCGAACCCAATACAGTGGCTCCCGATCGAGACCAACTGCGGTGCTGTCAGGCCGCGCCCAAGTAGCTGGACCGGTACGACCTGGCCGCGCTCCAGGTATTCCTCGTAGCGCCCCACAGTCACGAAGCCGTCGGCCCGGGCAAACGCGGTCACCGAGCCGGAGCCTTTGCCCATCGGGTACGCAACCAGTTCGCCCGCCGATCCAGAACGGGCCAGTCCCACGAGCACGTACTCGGTCCGGCCTCGGTCGGACCGGACCCGCACGGCCAGCCGGGCACGGCATTGCTCCTGCGGCTCCTCGGGCAGTCCGACCAGTGCGCGCAGCACCGGTGCGACAAACTCGTGAAAGGTGAAGATTGCCGACGTCGGAAAGCCGGGCAGGATGACGACCGGGACAGGGCGCGCGAACGGTCTGGCTTGAGCGACCGCCAGGCAGAGCGGTTTGCCCGGCTTCAAGGCAACGCCATGGGCCACGATCCCCGGCCCCGGCAGCTCAGAGACCACCCGGTAGCTGATGTCTCCGGCCCCTTTCGAAGTGCCTCCGGAGAGAATGACCACGTCGTGGTCCAACGCCCGCTGTACCGCTTCCCTCAGTGCCTCAATCTGGTCGGCAACGATGCCGAGCACGGTCGGTTCACCGCCGAGTTCACGGACGGCCGCGGCGACCATCCAGGCGTTCGAGTCGTAGATCTGACCCGGTGAAAGGCTAGCCCCGGGCGGCTGCAACTCGTCGCCGGTCGAAAGGATGGCCACCCGGGGCCGCCGCCACACAGGCACCCGTTCCAGTCCCAGTGCTGCCAGGACGCCGATTTCGCGCGAGGTAAGGCGCGTGCCCCGTCGCAGCACCACTTCACCACGGGCAATGTCCGCTCCTGCATGCATGACGCCGCTGCCCGGGGCGACCGAACGCCGAATGAGCACCCAGTCACCGTCGCAATCCGTGTCTTCGACCATGACCACGGCGTCCGCGCCGCGTGGCAGCATCGCGCCGGTGGCGATCACCGATGCGTGCCCTGGCCGCACCTCGCGCTGCGGTTCCCTGCCCGGCGTGATAGCCTCGCCGGTGAGCCGTAACCGGACCGGCTCGGTCTCGGAGGCACCGTACGTGTCCGCTGCGCGTACCGCGAAGCCATCGAAGTTGGACCGGTCGAAGGGGGGAACGTCGATGGCTGCGGCCACGTCCTCGGCAAGCACCCGACCAAGTGCCTCGGCGAGTCTGACTTGCTCGCGGCCCAACGGTGACAGGTCCAGCGCCGCGCGGAAGCGGCGCATAGCCTCGTCCCGGTCGAGCACCTCCAAGAACTGTTCTTGCTCATGGCCCGGCCGGTTTGTCATGTCGCCCCGCACACTAGTCATAAAGGAACACCTCGACCTCGGTCCCCGCACTCCAGCCTTCGCTATTAGGCGGCACCAGCACGAACCCGTCCGCTTTGACGGCGCTGGTCAGGATCGAGGCACCGCTGGTGGCCAGAGGCACGACGCCCTGCTCGGTCAACTGAACCCGCACGTAGTCAAGCCTGCCCAGCACAGAGGAGATCTTTCGCGCCAGCGGCGCCCGCCGCCGCTCGTGCGGCAACTCCGGCGAACGGCCGCCTAGCCGACGGATTGCCGGACCGGCCAACAGATCGTAGGCAGCCAGACACGAGACCGGGTTGCCAGGCAGCAAGAACACGAGCACCTCTCCCACGACGCCAAAACCGGTCGGACTCGAAGGCCGCATCGCGATGCCATGCACCAGCAACTGGCCCTGCTCAGCCACGATCAGTGGCGCGTGGTCCTCACGTCCCACGGACGTGCCGCCCGTGACGAGGATCACATCGGCCCCCGGCTCGCTGAGTGCCCGAGCGATCTCCTCCCGCCTGTCGGGCACAATGCCGGCCATCTCGGCCTCGGCACCGTCGCGGGCAATCAACCCTTCGAGAATGACGGAATTAGCATCGACGATGCGATAGTCCGTCGGCGTGCTACCGGCCGGTAACAGTTCGTTACCCGTAACCACGATGCGGACCCGCGGCTTGCGAACGACCGGCACCCGGGCAATGCCAAGTGAGGAAAGTACGCCGACGTCCTGCGGGCGTAGCCGGCGACCCGCAGCCAGCACTCGCTCGCCCGCCTTGATGTCCTCCCCCGGTTCGCTAACGTGCTTCTTCGGAGGCACCGGCTCGTAGATGGCCACCTTGCCGTCCTGCTCCCGAGCGTACTCGGCCATCACCACCGCGTCTGCCCCGTCCGGCACAGGAGCCCCCGTCATGATTCGCACTGCTTGGCCCGAAGCGAGCGACCGGCCGTACGGCATGCCAGGAAGCGATTCGCCGACGAGTTCGAGGAGTATCGGGTTGTAAGCCGACGCGCCAAAGGTCTCCTCAGCTCGTACGGCGTAGCCGTCCATTGCCGCGCGGCGAAATGCGGGCACAGGCCGAGCGGCGACGATGTCCTCGGCCAGCACCCGGCCATGAGCGGCGCGCAGCGGAACAAGTTCCGCATCGAGTCTTCGGCAGCGCTCCAGGATCAGCTCGCGCGCGCGTGCTACCTCCATGCGCTGCCGAAACCCTCTCATGCGAACATCAACATCGACCGGATCTCCCATGACATGCTCCTGTTGGCCCGATCCACCGTCGTCCTCAGCCGATCACAGCTTCTGCGGGCCAGCTGCCGTGGCACGGCTTGGCTTAAGACAAACTGCGCGGCGGATCCTTCGTACTTTACTGTATACGGCCGCCGACCCGGCACCGACGACCGTCCCGATCCGTCTCACGCTCCCACAATAGCAACTACCGTTGGTCGCGGTGCCCTCGTCGGTGACCGCCTCCAGGGCGGATCGTCCAGGTCGCAGCGGTCCAGTCCCGCCGCGATGCGGAACGGACCTGTGCGGCGGTGGCCAGCTCCACGCATGCATCGGAACCTCGGGAGGATCGCACTCGATGCCGACAAGCCGACTGCTTCTACTTGCTGTCACCACGCTGCTGGTCATGGCCGTTGGCCCGGGCTGCTACCGGCGCGGCATCGTGCCCGACCCGAATGCTCCCGTGCCAGACTACAGCTTCCGCGACGTGATCGAGCGGTTCCAGAAAGGGGAACCCGGCCAGGCCGCGGCGGGTGAAGGTCAGATGCCAATGATGGGCTTCGGTCCAGGCATGGCACCACAAACCGGGCAAGCCGACACGGAAGCGGACAGGGCAGCGTCGCCGTCCGCAACTGGCTCTGCACAGGACGGCAAGCCCGATGCGGACGCGTCGGCGTCCCCTTCTGAGAATCCTTCCCCAGGCGACGAAACCGGCGCGTCACCGGCAAAAGACTAGCGCGGCGGTACGCTAAGCGGCCCGTACTACTCGTAACTCATGAGCACCGTCGGGCCGGGCAACCTCATAGTAGACGAACCGTCCGCGGTCGGGTACGTCCAACACGTCGACGTACCGAACCGAGCCGCTAGCATGTGGGACCGTGCACAATGGGCCATTCAGCGTGACGCGGTGGAACGTGCGAAGATCGAAGCTGTAGGCAAAGCCGAGCTTCTCCTCGTAGTTCTCCTGCACGCTTGCCGAGCCGTCGTAGAACGCGCACCACAGGCCACCGTCGTGCCAGACGGTGCTGATGCGCGAGCAGTACCGGTCCCAGCCCCCCGCCCGTGGTCCGAAGACTTCCCCGAGCCACTGCCAGTGTCGGCCGTCCTCGCTGACGGCCAACCCAGTCGCCGATCGGATGAGCCCCGTGTTGTACGCGTCGGCGGTGCCATGCAGCTGCGTGGCGTCAGCATTGGTGGTAGCCGTTGCAAAGCTGACGATCATGTGCCACAAGCCGCCAACGCGGAACAGGAATGGGTCCTTGACCCCCTCTACCCCCAGCTCACCCGGCAGTAGTACCGGCTCGCGGGCTTCTGGGTCAAAGCCGCTGGGATCGGTAGCCTCAATCCGGTCAATGCGCCAGCGGTTATCGGCCGGGTCGACGTAGCTGACGAAGAACACCCAGCGGTTCGTGTCTAGCTGGACCAGCGCGCAGCGTTCGATGGACGGCGACTGCAACGTGGTCTTCTCGAGACGGAACACATCTTCATCGAACGACACGCCGTCGCGACTAGCGATGATCCGCACCTCGGCGCCCCGGTCCGGCTCGACGCCGCGGGGGCGCCGGATGCGGTAGCACAGTAGGACGCGATCGCCGGTCGGGTCGTAAACGGCTCCGGGAGCCCCCGCCCAGTAGCCGGGCCGGCCGGCAAGCGGCTCACGCACAACTGAGCCGGCCAGGGGATCGAAGCACAAGGGATCGACGAATGAGCGTGCGGCAAGTGGTCCGTACATCGCTGGCATCTCGCTCATCGTTGGGTAATCCGCGCCCGTCAGGCATGCTCAGCTGGAATGGCATGGTCGGGCTTTCTATGGTAGAGCCCACGCCGACGAGCAGGAGGGTCACGAGACGGATCGGGGTTGGCGCAATAGACTTCAGTGGTGGAGAATGCTCGGCAGTCGCACGGGCGCGGTCGAGCGGGAGACCGTGGACGGAACGCTCGGTAAACCGGGCGAGGGCGAGTGAGGTGTTTCGGGAGGTGTGTGGGCTATGGCCGTGGATCCGGATCTGAGGCGTCAAGTCGAGGACATCATCGGTCGCATCGTACGTCTGCGGGACAGTCTTTGACATCGCTGCCAAGGAGCAGGAGCGCGCCCGGCTGGAGGCGCGCATGGGTGAGGCTGGCTTCTGGGACGATCCGGAGCAGGCACAGCGCACGATCGACCGGCTCAAGTCGCTGAACGCGTTCATCAAGCCGGTGCAGGAGCTTGAACAGGCTGCCGGCGACCTGGAGGCTATGCTGGAGCTTGCCGACGAGGATCCCACCGACTCGATGCAAGCTGAGCTGGCGCGCGAGGTGCGTCGGGTTCAGGGGCTGCTGGAAGCGGTCGAGCTGCGCACGCTCATGACCGGCAAGTACGACGACCGGGCCGCATTCGTGGCAATTCAGGCGGGCGCTGGAGGCACGGAAGCGTGCGATTGGGTCAGCATGCTGCTGCGTATGTACACGCGGTGGGCACAGCGGCACGGCTTCGAAACGGAGATCGTCGATGAGGTTCCGGGCGAAGAGGCTGGTTTCCGGAGCGTGACGCTCGCGGTGCGCGGCGATTACGTGTACGGCTTCCTGCAGGGCGAGACCGGCGTGCACCGGCTGGTGCGCATCAGCCCCTTTGATGCCGCAGCACGGAGACATACGTCGTTCGCATCCGTAGAGGTGATTCCAGAGCTGGAGGAAACACCGGATATCGAGATTCGGGATGAGGATCTGGTGATCGAGACCATGCGGGCCAGCGGAGCAGGTGGCCAGCATGTGAACAAGACCAGCTCGGCCGTGCGGATTACCCACATCCCAACAGGCATTGTGGTGAAGTGCCAGAACGAGCGGTCCCAGCACCGGAATCGTGCCATGGCGATGAAGATCCTGCGGGCTAAGCTGCTGCGGCTGGAGGAAGCGAAGCGGCGCGAGGAGTTGGGCAAGCTCTACGACGAGAAGGGCGACATTGCCTTCGGGCACCAGATCCGCAGCTACGTGTTACAGCCCTATCAGCTGGTAAAGGATCACCGCACGGGTGTGGAGACCGCTAAGGTCCAGGACGTTCTGGACGGGGAAATCGACCCGTTCCTGGAAGAGTACTTGCGGCAGAAGGTTAAACGGGAGCAAGCCGAACTGGCCCGCAAGCGTCAGTAGGAGCCGCCGCAGATCTCCCCTAGCTCAGCCTGCACCCTCTCAACCCTGGATGCATCCGTTCGTTTCGATCGCGTACGGCGGCCGATCAAGACGGTTGTGCGAAACGGCACAGGGGGACCCTACGGAAGCGGCGCGCGCCTCAGGCAGCGCCGCGCTCGGCGCTGCGCCTGCCGAGGAAACGGACGCCAGCCGACGCGACGTTTGCCACCGCGCCTCGGGGCTCGATTGGTCCTCGGAACCCGATCGCCGCTCGGGCGGTGCGAACCGGGCTGCGTTGCCGAGGGCGTAGGCGTAGAATCACATGGGTGGCGCCAGCGGCCTTTACAAAGGAGATGCGACAATGCTGGCCGTAACACGTCTGCACGCCTGGGCCATGGTCATCTTTCTCGGTACGCTGCCGGCGGCGACACTGGCACAGCATCACGGCGGGCATCACGGCGGTGGACATTTCGGTGGCCATTTTGGCGGACATCACGGCGCCATTGGCGGCCATTTCGGCGGGCACGTCGACATCGGACACGGTGTGCACATCGGTGGTCACATCGGTCACGGCCTCGGCCACGACCTGATCGATCACCACGTCGGGCTGGATCATCACTTCGGTTTCCTCGATCACCACGACATCGTGCACCACGAACTCCATCACTACGAACCCCACCATGCCGCATTCTTTCTCTATGGCGTGAACGTCTACGTGCCTGTTGGGTATTACAGCTACTACTACGGTCCGTGGCCGTACTGGCAGTACTACTACCCATTTCCGTACGGGTCGGTGTATGCCGATCCAGTCACGCCGCGGCGGGTGGTGCAGCGTGCCCAGCGGTCCACGACCAGTCCGGTGCGGCGGCAGGGCGCTTCGGCAAACCGCTCCAGCCAGGACCAGAATGATCCGCGGGTCGTTGGCGCCCGGTTCCTGCAACGGGCTCGTGAAGCATTTCGCCGTGGCAACTATCGGCAGGCCGCACGGATGGCCAGCCACGCGGCCGTCGAATTGCCGCGTGATCCGGAGGTACACCAGATGGTCGCGCTTGCTCTGTTTGCTCTGGGCGACTACCCGGGTGCTGCCGCAGCGGCTGCTGCCGCACTCGCAAACGGCCAGCCCTGGCGGTGGCCGGAGCTGCGTGCTCAGTACGCCTCGGTCAGCACCTACGAAGCTCAGTTGCGCAAGCTCGAGAAGCGGGTTCGGGACCATCCAAATGACGTCCCCGCCCGCTTCCTGCTGGCCTACCACTACCTTGTGCTCGGACATGCCCGAGTTGCCCGGGAGGAGCTGCAGGCGCTGGTTCGCGTAGAGCCGCGCCATCAGCTGGCCCAGGGCCTGCTCAAATGGCTCACCGACGGCTATCCGAACGGACAGCCGTGGCAGCCTGCCCGTTGGCTGCCCGGCCCGCCGTCCCGACCATCGAGTCCCCCAGCTGCGAACACGCCCGGCCCGCAGCCGCGACCGCTGCCTGAACCAACCACTCCGCCGAGGCAACAGCCGTGAGCCCGGACCACGCCCGGACGCCCTGGCCAGCGCGGACGTCGCTGCCTTAGAGACGCTACGCCAGTCTACGGGCGCGATGGCGCGCGCAGGACGTTTCGGCGGCCAGTGCGGCACTAAGCGGGCTGCCGCCCCGCGAACCTTGTCCCCCGCCAGAACGATTAACTATGAGGGGATCTGCTCTGAAGACCCTCGCGTTCCGGCGACCGACGCCTGTGTCTGGCCACGTGACAATCGCCACGATCGTGGCAGGGGGCCGGCCATCCGGTGAGCAATTCCGGTGAGAAGCCAGCCAAGTTGCTATCGGTTGTTATCCCCTTCCTGAACGAAGAAGCCACCCTAGGCAGCCTGGTCGAACGAGTTCAACGGGCTCGGTTGCCATCGGGCTGGTCCAGGGAGCTGATTCTGGTCGACGACGGCTCGACCGACCGTTCAGGGACACTCGCCGACGAACTCGCCGCTCGCTGGCCGAACATCCGGGTATGCCACCATAAGCGGAACCGGGGCAAGGGAGCGGCGGTCCGCACCGGCTACCGGCTCGCCCGAGGCGACGTGGTGATCGTCCAGGATGCGGATCTGGAATACGACCCGCGGGACTATGCTCGGATCCTGGCCGCGATGGATCGACACGGCAGCGCTGCGGTCTATGGGTCCCGGATCCTCGGGCACACCGGCACGCGCTACCGCCGCTACTGGCTCGGTGGCCGCCTGGTTACCACCGTTAACAACCTCCTTTTCGGCGCAACGTTGACCGATCAGCCCACCTGCTACAAAGCGGTGCGCCGTTGGCTGCTGGATGCGCTTGAGCTGGAAGCCGACGGCTTTGAATTCTGCACCGAACTGACGTGCAAACTGCTCAACCGCGGCATCCGGATCCGCGAGGTGCCGATCCGTTACTACCCGCGGGGCTTTGAGGAAGGAAAGAAGATTCGGCCACGCGATGGGCTAAAGGCAGTCTGGACAATGGTGCGGTTGTTGCTCTTTGACCGCTGCGGTCCGTCGGCTCGTCGGCGCGACTGCTCGGCGGAGGGCTGTTGAGTGCCACCAGACGGGGCGGGTGCAGCGTGCGTAGTAGAGACGCCGAAAGAAGCCAGGACGCCGAAGAGGCGTGCACCGTCCGGAACGTGTTCGTCAGCCTTCGCCCCGACGGCATTCGAAGCCGCCGCGGCCGTCTGCTCATCCGACCCGGTCTGCCGGACGGCAGCCCCCCGTTGAACCATGCGGCGCCGTTGCCGGCCATCTACTCAGGCTCTCAGAGCGACCATGGCGGCTACTTGACCCCGTACCAAGGTACAGGCTCTAACCTTTAGCGGGCGGTCCATGCGGCGAACACAGTCGGAGGAGGAAGATGCCGTGCCCACCGTGGACGATGTCCATGCGGCCATCAGCAGTCTGACCACGATGTCTCCCTGGGCTATCGTGCTCGCGGCCACCGCCGGGCTACTGCTGATGGCCACCCCCAGTGTTTTGGCCATGCTGCCGGTGATCGTCGGCTACGTGGCGGCCGAGCCGGGGCTTAGCAGGATGCGGGCCATCACGCGTAGCGTGGCCTTCCTTACCGGAACGGCAACAACGTTCGGCATCTACGGGCTCGTCTTCGGCTGGGCCGGCACCGTGCTGGCGCCTTTGTTTGGCCCGAACGGATACCTGGTCGCGGGCATCGTGCTTATGGTGCTGGGCAGCCTGGTGCTCGCACGGGTCAAGCTGTCGCTGCCGGCGCTACGGCTGCCGGAGCGCAAGGTGGAAACGCTGTGGGGGGCGTACTTGTTGGGTATTCCCTTTGGCCTGGCCGGCTCAGCCTGTCCCTGCTCTGTGCCGGTCGTGCTGGCCATGCTGCTGTATGCCACCAGTGTGGGTAGCGCATGGTTCGGTGGCCTGCTCCTGTTTACGTTCGCCTTCATGCGCGGGCTGCCTCTGGTGCTGGCCGGTGCGTTTACCGGCTTTCTCAAGGACCTGCGTCCCCTCACCCGTTGGCGGCCGACGCTGGAGAAGCTCTCCGGCATCCTGCTGATTCTGCTCGGCGTGGCGTTCTTGCTGCATCCGCTGAGGTGACCGGACTGCCATGACTTCCGCCGCGACGAACACGATCGAACGTCTGACCCTGCGGATCGTCGGGCAGCGTAAGCTGCATTGCGCCAGCTGCGAGCAGCGGGTCGCCGAACAACTGCGTAGCGTCTCCGGTGTGGTCGATGTCCAGGCCAGCGCGTCGCGTCAGGAAGTCAGCGTCACCTACGACCCACGGCAGACTGATCCGGAAGCCCTGAGACAGGTCCTGGAACGGCTCGGCTACCGGACCAAGCCGGCCGACGAGGTTAGCGAGGTCGCGGGGCCGGGCAGTTCCGCGGCCCAGGCTCCCGACCAGGATCGGCAATCAACTGCATCACACGACGGGTGTGACCGATTGCAGCCCCCCAACGCTCGGCGCGAGCGCCGACAGGTCCTGGCCTCCAGGGAGTCTTCGCAGGAAGCAGCAGCGGTCGCCGTCGCGGGGGGCGGAGAGCTACCAACCAACAGGCAGTTTGAGAAGCTGCAACTGAAAATCGGTGGCATCGAGTGCTCTTTCTGCGTGGGCACGATCACGAAAGCCCTGGGTCAGATTGACGGCGTTGAAGAGGTTGCCGTCAATATGGCCCATGAAGAAGCGCTGGTACGGTACGATCCCGCCCGGGTGACTCCCACGGAGCTGAAAGAGGTGCTCCGAGAGCTGGGCTACGTGGTGCGGGACGTTGGCCGCGAGCGTTCGTTTGAAGAGCAGGAGGCAGAGCTGAGGGCGGAACGGAACAACCTTCTGTTGGCCGCGGCATACGCCGCAATCGCCTTCAACTTCATGTTGTTGATGTGGTTCGATCTTCTGGCCATGGAGCGGGCCTGGCCGTTTCTGATCTGGCTTGCACCGACGCTGGCGCTGGCCACGATGTTTGGCCCCGGGTGGCGGTTCCTTACGGTGGCCTGGGCCAGTCTGAAGCGCGGCATTCTCAATCAGCATGTGCTCATGGAACTCGGCGCCTGGGCCGGCCTGATCGGGGGCTTTCTCGCCTACGCGGTTGACTTTCCCGATTCCCCTCTATCGCGCTGGCTCGGGGTCGACTACCCGGTACTGTTCGATTTCTTCGGCGTCGTGGTATTCATCAACACGTACCACATCCTCTCCGCGTACGTGTCGCTGCTGGTTCGTACGCGCGCTTCGCAGGCCGTACGTCGCCTGCTGGATCTTGCGCCGCCGACGGCCCGAGTCGTGCGGGATGGCCGCGAGCAAGTGGTGCCGGTCGAGGAGGTGGAGAAAGGCGACCTGATACGGATCCGCCCCGGTGAGGCCATTCCGCTGGACGGCGTCGTGGTCGAAGGCAGTTCCACGGTTGATGAACATCTGGTAACCGGGGAGTCGATCCCGGTGGAGAAGGGGCCTGGGGACGAGGTGATCGGGGGGGCGATTGTGCAGACCGGCACACTGCTGGTGCGGGTCACGCGAGTGGGTGCTGAAGGCTTCCTGCAGCAGGTGGCACGTCAGGTCGAAGAGGCACGGGCGCTGAAGCCGGGGGTATTGGTGCTCGTAGACCGCGTGCTGAAGGTGTACGTGCCCGGCGTGCTGGCATTCGCCGTTCTGGCGTTTCTGATCTGGACCATCGGAGCCGCGCTTTTCGGCGACGGCCCCGATTGGACCCGAGCCCTGCTGGCGGCGCTTGCTGTCCTGGTAATGGGCTATCCGTGCGCGCTGGGTATGGCAACGCCGCTGGCAATGATTCGCGGCGGCGGCATCGCCGCAGAACGTGGCATCCTGATGCGCTCGGGTGAGGCGTTCCAGGTGTTGAAGGACGTCCGCAAGGTGATTCTGGACAAGACCGGCACGATCACGCGGGGCGAGCCGGCCGTGGTTGAACTGGTTGCTTACGATCCGTTCACGCCCGAGGAGCTGCTTCGGTGGGCAGCGGCGGTCGAGAGTTTCTCTGAACACCCCCTTGGCCAGGCAATTGTTCAAGCCGCGGAGGCTGCCGGGGTGGCGCTGCCTCCGGCCCGCAACTTCGCTGCTGTGCCCGGCAAAGGCGTGATCGCAGCGGTCGAAGGCAAGATGGTCCGCGTCGGCAAAGCGGACTACATCCGTGAGGCCGGCGTTACGTTGGACGAGCGTGTCACCGCCACGTTGACCGAGCTTCAGGCGGCCGGCTGCACGACCGTCGCTGTGGCAGTTGACGGAGTGCTGGCCGGACTGATCGCCCTGGCCGACCCGATTAAGCCGGACGCTGCCGAAGCGATCCGGCGTCTGAAAGCACTGGGGTTAGAACCGGTGATGCTCACCGGCGACAACGAGCGAACGGCACGGGCAGTGGCGCAGGCCGTAGGGATTGACGATTACCGCGCGGAGGTGCTTCCTCATCAGAAGGTCGAAACGGTCCGCTCATTGCAGCGTCGCGGCTATCGTGTGGTCATGGTCGGTGACGGCATCAACGATGCCCCCGCGCTGATGCAAGCCGACGTGGGCATTGCCATCGGCGCAGGCACAGACATCGCCATTGAATCGGCCGACATTGTCATCATCGGCGACCGTCTCACGGCTGTTGTCGACGCGTACGAGATCGGTCGTGAGTCGTACCGCAAGACGGTGCAGAACCTGGTGCTTGCCTTCTCCTTCAATGGCATCGGCGTGCCGCTGGCCACCACCGGTCTGGTCCACCCGATCTGGGCAATGATCGCCATGATTGCCAGCGTCACCACCGTGCTTGCCAACTCCTTCGGCGGGCGGTTGATCAAGAGCACGCCGTGGCGGTCCGCGCCCGAGGCGCGCGGGAACGGAACCAGTGCCGCGGGCTGCTAGGCGGATCGGCGGGCAAGCGGGCATGAGCCGAACGCATGGGGCCGGGTTTCTCACGCGAAGCGGAACGAGAACACATCCGCGTCACGGAGGACAAACCGGATCCGCACGGGCTGGCCTGCCAGCTGACCAAGCCTTTGTCCCGATCGCCACCGGACGGCAGCATCGATCCGGTCGCCGATGATTTCGGCACATTCCGCCAGCGTGAAGCCCGGAATCGGCCGACCATCCGCGCGCTGAAGCTCCACGCGCAGCCCACCGGCGGCCGAAGTCGAGTAGTTCAACAGTAGTCGGTTGCCCCGAAAACGGAGCGGTTTCGTGACCAGTTCACCGCCGGCCAGCGGGGCATAGACCGAGACGAAACCGTCGAGCCGCAGGCTGTAGCGTCGCAAGTGAATCGACGGATACGCGTAGTGATGGAGCACGTAGATGGAGAGCTCGTGTGGCCCGGTCTGCAGAAAGCCGCGCGCCGCGTAATTGGCACGCGAAGTCCAGTTGCGCGGATCGAGGCCAGGTCGAATGAAAGCCTCACGGAAGCTGCGCTTCAGCTCGGCGCCACCTCGCGTGCTGACCAGGACAATGTCCGTGCAATCGCGGCCAAAGTCACCGAAGTCAGTCGATGTCCCCAGTGCGCGCGCTTCTTGCTGCGAGATCACCCGACGACCGGGAAAGAACCGCGTCGGTAACCCGAGGTAGATGTGTGGCGCGCGCGGGTACGGTGCGAACTGATTCGTGTAGAAGTGCACGCGAGGCTTACCGTCCAGCCCCAGGTCAACCGGTCGGCTCCAGCGCAAAAAGTCCTCAGATGTCGTCCGCGCAATCCATCGTTTTCCCTCCCGGGAGACACGGAAATAGCAAACATAGCAGCCTTCAGACTCGGACCAGAAAGCGACGTTCTGCGAATCGAACGCCCCCTCGGTAAACACCGGCCGGTCGCTCAGGAACCGCCAGCGTAGCCCGTCCGCAGAAGCAAGCGCGTACAGGCCACCACCGCCGCGAGTGCCGCCGATCGCTTTGAACCGCTGGTCCGCAGGACAGGCCGGGTTGCGATCGTAGAACGGTGCCATGTTGTGACACACCGAGTGGCGAGCCATGACGACGTTGTTGTCCTTGGTACCCAGTACCTCAAAGCGGCCAACCGTAGGCCGCTCCCAGCAAACGCCGTCCGAACTGGTAGCCACACAGGTGACCTCAGTGGCCGCATCGTGGCGGGCACGCGGCATGCCACGGTAGTAGGCAAGAAAGCGTTTCGTCTCCGGGTCATGGAGCACGGTCACGTAGCCACTGTACTTGCCCTCCCACGGCCGGTCGAACCGTAGCACGATTTCGCGTTGCTGGGGTGAGTGCAAGCGGAGTACCGCGCCGTTGAGACGATCGATCACGTAGTCGTCGACGAAGAGTTCTCGTCGCGATCCGATGTGGCGTGGCTGCTGCTCGACACCCGCACGCAGCAGACTGACGGGAACGAACAAGTTTGCAGCGTTGCAAACACTCAGCAGGAACGCTCGCCTGTCCACGGCCGCTCTCCCGGATCGTTCGGTCTACAGCCACGGTAGCCTATGTTACCCGAGTAACAGCCTGACGCGATCGCTCTCGTCCGCGTCCACTCTCATGACCTGCTGGCAACCAGAGCGCGCTGGGGCGTGGGCAAGCGAAAATCGCCACCGCTTGGTTGCAAACCAGCGCCGCTTGACGTGAACCTGTCAGAAACACGCGGCCACGCTGCGTTAGTTCCTGGGAGGTTGGACAGAGAGGTTTCCGTTTCGGACCCGGCACGCTGGCGCAAGACCGGTGCGGGGCGCGTCGGTCCGCTTTGTTGGCTGGGTCGGCCGGCGGTGCGCGGGAAGCCAGAGCGATTAGAATATGGGTGTCTGGATCTGCTCGACGGTGGGCTGGGGTCGGCTGGGCACAAGCGGCCTGGGGGTGGCTTACCGCTGGTGTATGCTCCAGCCGGACGACGCGCACAACGCCGTCGGGCAAATGAGGTGGGCAACTGGGGTGATATGGCTGGGTTAGGTGCAGTGTGAAGCCGGCTGGAGGTTGAGGGATGCGCAAGAGCCAATTGCGCGAGCTGGCTGGGGCAAGCTGGCGGCTGGGCAAGCGGAACTTCACGTTCTTGCCGGCAGATCTCGCAGGTGATGTCGTGGGCCGTTCCCGGCCGTGGATCAAGGGGAAAGACGTCTACCGGCTGCCACTCCTGGATGAACGCGGTCGTCTGGCGTACCTGGTGAGCATTCCCCGCAAGTTCGTCTCCTTGTTCCGCCAGCGTGCGCAGCAGCTCACGGCTGCTCGTCTCTACTGCGTCCCTCAGCTCCGCTGCGCACCCCGAGTTCTGGTCGACACACGGGACGTGGGGCGCCCGGTCGGTGTGTCGTTCGACTTCGTGGCGACACTCTGGCGCGCCCCTCGCGGTCATTCGTGGGCGTACTGGTTGAAGCAGTTTGAGAAGAAGGGAAAGATCTGGCCGCTCCACGTGCGGCTTCGGCTGATCCGCCAGCTCGTACAGGCCACCGCTGCTCTGGAGACCGCCGGGGTCGAGCACGATGCTCTCGATGCCAAGCACGTTTTCGTCCGGCTACGACGGCGGAAGAGCCCGGAATTGGCTATCACTGGATTTGACCGGTTGCCTCCTGCAGCGTACGCGGAGGCCATTCTGGACCGCCCCCCTCTTGCCGAGGGACACTCCGTTGACCGCTTCCGGCGTGACCGCCTCCTGGCGCAATTCCTGCTGCCCGAAGTGCAGTTTCCCGAAGAAGACAGGCCGCTGCGAACCGAGCTGGTAGCTCCGCTGCAAAAGGCTTTGTCGACGGCCATCGGTGCATTGCCGTCATCGTGGCACCGCTGCTTCGCCTACCTGGCCGATCCTTCGGTTGTGCTCTCCAGCGGCGTGGCACGTCCGAGCAGCGTGGCGCTCTGCGAGCAGATGGGCTGGGCCTACGTGCAGTTGCCCGGATCGGTCCAATCCCCCTCGATCTCCGTGCCCGGCACCGCGACCGTAGACTTCAATGCCGCTTCAGGGCCGGCCCCTTGGGCCGGGCCATCCGCACGGCGATTCCTCAGACGGCGCGGCTGGCGCAATCATCGGCTGGAGGCAGCCGTAGCCTGGATCGTGGCCGTCGCCCTGGGCTTTGTCGCCGGCACGCTGTTTGCCCGATACATCCTGGAACACAGGAGGCCGCCAGCGCAGCAAAACCAACGGCGACTCGGCCGCCAGATAGAGGTTCGGTCACTGCGCCTTCTTAGAGACAGGTACCTTAGAAACAAGTACGACACACTCCTGGACGAAGTCTTCGGAAAGGATGGCCGGCCGTAGCGCTGGGAAACCGCTGGTCATCCCAGAACTGCCCTGGGTTGAGCGGCTGGCACAGGCTTCTTGATCGGCTTGTAGCGGGGCGTCGAACTGATGCACTGCTGGCCCGATCAGGAGCAGCCGCGGGACGAGGCGATTGCCGATTCGTGACTCGGCTCGGCCAGACGAACGCGCTGCGCCTGCAGGAGAACACCAAAGCGGCCTACATGCCCTCCACCGCACGTCTTACCTCACGCAGCGCGGCTTCGTCCGGCGGCCATGTCACCCATCTGCCGTCGCGCGCCACCTGAAGCAAGACCCTGGCACCCTTTGATACTTGCTCGCGCAGCTCCCGCACCGGGAAGACACACTGTGCGTGTTGGTTAACTGCGCTTCGCACGCCGGCTAAGAGCACCCCGGTGCCGGATAGCTCGGGCGCTTCCTCGCCATCGGCGGTACGGACGAAGAGCAAGCAGACTTTATCGTCGTCTTCCAGCGGAAAGTTCACCCGGCTCTGCGCCTGATATCGTCCGCTCGGATCGTGCCATACCAGCCAGAGCTGCTTGACGCCCGGCTTGGCCACCAGGCCGGCCAGGAGCGATCGCGGGTATGCTTGTTGAGCTCGTTGTTCACCTTTAGCAGCTGACGATTGCCCGGCGGCTTGCGGCCCAGCTGTGAAACTGTGGCACCAGGCGGCCAGGGCGTCGTGCAGGGATTCAGCCCAGTGGCGCAAGTCGCGATTCGCCGCGGACTCGTCGCCAGGGCAGCTACCACTTTCTGCAAGTGGCCGTTCGTGGTAGCCCGAATCGGCATTCGGAAACTTACCTAGCGCACCGAAAAGCTCTTCGACCAAGCTCGCGACCTTGCGCTGGGCCTCCCGTGCTGCTTCGTCCAGGCCCGGGCCAAGCCACCAGGGGAGAGCCCTACGGTAGCTTTCGGCCAGGGCGTTACACCAGCATGCAACTTGTGGGTGTGCTCTGACAGTGCTGAGAACGCCGCGTTGTTCGCGGAGGCGCGTGTCGTACTCCTGCAGCAAGTCAGTAAGCGGTTCGGATAGGTCGAGCACCTTGGCCGCGTCCAGTTCGCCTCTTGTCTCTGCCTGGCGCAAGCTGTGCATCAGGCCGAGGTAGAGTGCCTGCGCGTTGAGGCGATCAGACAGTGCCTCCAGACACATCCGGTCGCGCAGCTCCTGGTCTGCCTCTTCATCCCAGAACTCACCCAGCTTGCCGGCACGGGCTGCCAGGTCACGAAATCGTTCGCAAGCTGCTGGCAACGCAGCGAGGACCAGGCGCAATGGCAGCCTACCGAAACGCTCCTCAGGCTCTCCACCAAACAGCAGACACTTGCCTAGCGCTTCGGCCGCCTCCACAGCCACTGCTCGGAGGACCTCGTCGCTGCAGTGCGCGTCGCCCGACACGCACGGGTGGCTGAGGGCTTCGCGGAGGCGACTGAGCGCAATCTTGGCGAGGTTCTCGTTTCTTGCTAGCTGTTCCGCACTCATCGTTGCCTCACGTGTGTGAACGGTTGTCGGCGGGGCCGGCAGCCGACATGCTGCCGCCAGTTACGCTGTTCACAGACCCCGACCGACTCACGTTCAACGCCATCGAACTCTGACATGGATCCTACCGGTTTGTTGTGAGGATGTGCGGGAAGTCGGTC
>JALXBF010000035.1 GCA_026991575.1 Planctomycetota bacterium
ATCCGGACAGAGCGCTCTACCGCTCGGTCGGCGCTGGCCGTGTCCCACTGCGGCGGCTCCTGACGCCACGGGTGATCCGATACTACTGGCGGCTGTATCGGCGCTGGGGCATGCCGCGCAAGCCGCGGGATGACCCGTGGCAGCTCGGCGGTGATCTCTGGGTTGACCGCCGGGGCCACGTGCTCTGGGTCCACCTTAGCCGGGACCCGACCGATCGGCCATCGCCCCAGCAGCTACTCGGCATCCTTGATCGCGAGTGCGGCCCGTGGGAGTGAGGCTGATTTCGTGCCGGGCGGTTGCTGCGAACTTGCCACGATCGACAGCACTGCGGTGAGCAGCCTACCGACGCTGTCGCTTGCCCGCAGACCGGCCAACAGGGGGGCGCGTTCAGTGGGGTGGCAGCGTCTACGTTGTCGGTCCCGTCTCCCACCCGGTGGGGGTACGAACGGCGCGGTTCCTGGCTGAGCCCGAAAAAAACAGGACCGCGCTTGCAGCGGCGCGGTCCCGGAGGCTGCGGAAGAGATTGCCCGGCTACGGCTCGACGCGAGCCCGCATCACGGCTGTCAGCGGCGTGACTTCGTCCCTGTCCGTCACGACCACCACCGTTGCCTCGCGCTCGCCGGCGGTAGTGGGCTCGAACCGGAGTTTCAGCAGATGGAGTCGTGCTTCCTTGCCCTGGGCGAACGTGACCGTCACGTCCGGCGCATCCACCTTTACCTCCTTGATGACAAACGCCTTGTTCCCTCGCACGACCAGCGTCCTGTGCACCACTTCCCCTACCTTGACGTTGCCCAGCGAAAGCGTCGTCGGCGTCAGCAGGATCGGCGGCTGTACACTGCCCTCGATCGGAATCGCCAACTCTGGGCTAGCGGGATCATTGGTGCGAATCAGCAGCTCTTCGCGGATGATCCCGACCGGGGCATCGGGCTTCAGAGCCACGGTGATGCGGTAGCCGACCCGTCGGGAACGGCGGTATAGCTCCTCGGCTTCCACCGTGAAGTAGCGCGCGTCCCACTCGATGGCGTGGATGCGCCAATCCAGACCACCAGCGTACTCGATCTCAACGCTGCGGTTCGGTGTCTGGCCCTGGACAACGGGCCCGAACGCGATGATGCCTGGATTGGCCACCACGTCTTGCCGGATGTACGCGCTCATGCGCAACCGTACCCTGGAGTAAGACGGCCGGTCGAAGATCACGGTTACCGAGGTTGTCTTGTGCTGGCCGGCGAATTTCTTCGTGTCCAGCGCCAACTCGATCGCAACCTGCTCACCCGGCTCGAGCACGATCCTTTCTGCCTCTGGCAGCATGATCCGCTGATTGGGATAGCTGGGCCGGACGACCCGCCCGCCTACCTTGACTTCCGTGCAGCCGCAGGCGACCACGAAACCGGCAATCCGTACCGGCTCACCGTAGATGTTCCTGGCCAGGAACGCGTGGCGGGCGTCCGTACCACCGGCCACCGTGCCGAAGTCGTAGGATCGCTCCTCGAAAAGCCGTTCGGCCCATTCGGCACGAACCACGCCGGGTCCGCCGGCCACGATCACCAGCGCTACCACCGACCAGATTCGTCGCATCGTTCGGTTCCTCACTGCTGCTCACGTTGCAAGCTGCTTTTTGCCGCCGTGTGCACAGCCGATATCGACCGGCGTTGATCCGTTTCCTTGCTGATTCCTCGCTGCTGGCGTGCCCGCCGCACCGAACACGCTGATCGACCACGTCGCGAAAGACACGGCGTGCTGGCAAGGTGGGTAAGCTCTGTCGCGTCTGCCGGCACCGCCGCGCGATACCGCCGCAGCGGGGCGTCTCACAGCGCTGCGCAGCTTGCACCACTGTGTGCAGCCGCGTTGCAAGGCCTGCCTGGCGCCGGCCACCGATCCCAGAAGCGGGCGTTTGTCTTCGTCCGAGGTGATCTCGGATAATTGCTGTCGTTCTCAACGCAGAACCCGGCAGCCTTCAGGTGGCTGCCATAGGGGCATAGTTGGGAGTAGCAGCGCATGAGTCTTTCTGCGCGGGCGCAGTACGCCTGCATCGCCCTGCTGGAGCTAGCCAGACATTACGCGGATCGGCCTCACACACCGCTGACGGTTCAGGCCATCTGTCGTCGTCATCGCGTCTCGCATCCGTTCCTGCGTCAAATCCTGAATCGACTGCGTGCCAGCGGTCTGGTCACCAGCGCACGCGGCGCGGGCGGCGGCTACGCGCTGGCGGTGCCGCCGGAACAGATTTCGCTCAAGGACGTGCTCGATGCCCTGGGCGAATCCTGGGAGCTGGCCCCGGACGAGCCCGATCCGGAGCAGAACCCAGCACGTACCGTGCTGGCCCGCGTCTGGCGCGATGTGAACCGAACACTGGCCGACAAGCTTAGCAACATCTGCTTTGCAGAGCTCGCGGATCGGTACCGGCGGGAGCTAGAGCAGACCGTGGGGGAACCGGATTGGGTCATCTGAATTGGTGGCCGGGCTCTGTACCACTGGTCCTCTACGAAGACAACCACTGCCTGGCGCTGGTCAAGCCGGCGGGTATGCCCACGGTGGCCGATGCCTCTGGCGACCCCAGCGCGACGGCCTGGGCCAGGGGCTACATCAAGCAAAAGTACGCCAAACCGGGAAACGTCTATCTTGGCGTGGTGCACCGTCTGGACCGTCCCGTTTCCGGCGCGCTGCTCTTTGCACGTACGTCGAAGGCCGCGGCCCGGCTAACCGACCAGTTTCGCCGCGGCGTCGTATCCAAGCGGTACTGGGCCGTGGTCGAAGGACGCCCGGCCTGGCGTGACCGCGTGCTTGAGCATTATCTCTGGAAAGACCGCCGGCGTAACGTCGTGACAGTGGTCTCGGCGGACCACCCCGAGGCCAAGTGGTGTCGGCTCCGTGTGCGCGTGCTGGCCACTCGCGCAGCCTGGTCGCTGTTGGAGGTGGTGCCGGAGACGGGCAGAAGTCACCAGATCCGCGTGCAGCTGGCCCACATGGCACTGCCGATCGTGGGCGACGTCAAGTACGGCGCGCGCAGCCGCCTTCCGACTGGCATCGCCCTGCATGCCATGGCGCTGACGTTCTTGCACCCGACGCGGAAAGAGCCGCAGACGATCGAAGCACCGCTGCCGACAAGCTGGCGGCGGTTCGAGCCACTGCTGGAAGCTGCGATCGGTGCGGATCCTTAGCAGGCAAGTGGCCTTAGTAAGCGTTCTTGTGCCGCATGCCGCGGAAGAGCGTCATGATCATGATCTGAAGGTCCAGCCACACAGACCAGTGGGTGATGTAGTACAGGTCGTATTGGACACGCTTGCGAAGCGATGTATTGCCGCGCCAGCCGTTGACCTGGGCCCACCCGGTGATGCCTGCCTTGACCGTATGCCGGAGCATGTAGTTGGGGATCGTGTCCTTGAAGCGTTCGATCAGCACGGGCCGCTCGGGCCGTGGTCCGACGATGCTCATGTCGCCCTTCAGCACGTTGAATAGCTGGGGCAGTTCGTCCAGGCTGGTGCGCCGCAGGAAGCGGCCGATCGGCGTCACTCGCGGGTCGTTAGGCACGGCCCAGACAGCTCCGGTGTGCTTCTCGGCGTCAACCACCATGGTCCGGAATTTCAAGATCTGGAACCGCTTGCCGCCAACACTGGCCCGCTCCTGGCGATACAGTACCGGGCCTTTGCTGGTCAGCTTGATGGCCAGCGCGATGGCCAGCATCAGCGGCGACAGCAGCACCACCGCCGTGCTGGCCACGACGATGTCGATGGCCCGTTTGATGAGCAGGTTGAGGCCTTCGTGCGGATTGGCACGCAGGCTGATGATCGGAAGCCCGTCCAGTTCGGACACCGTCAGCGTGCGAATAGGCAGGTGGGGAACATCGGGCACCAGCCGCAGATCGACGCAGCAGTCGTTCAGCTGGCGGACGACGCGACGCAGGGTGGCATACTTTTCCAACGGCAGGGCGACGAACACGTAACTTGCCCCGGTCCGCTCCACGATCTCGGCCAGAGAGGCGATCGGGCCCAGGACGGGAGTACCATGGATCGTCCGTTGCGGCCGGTCGTCGACGAACCCTAGGACGCGGAGGCCAGTCCAGGCGTTCCGCTCCAGCGTGCGCGCGAGCCGCTGGGCGGTACGGCCGCTGCCGACGATGATGGCGCCGGTGGGGTTGAATCCGATGCGCCGCATCCGGTGGATCACTGCCCAGGCGGCTCGACGCGCGGCCATCAGGGTCAGGGCATTAGCGGTGACGAAAATTCCCAGCGCCAGACGCGACTCGTAGGGGTCGCGTTTGTAGAAGGTCAGCGTCACAAGCAGCAGGAACAGCAACGCGTTGCCTTTCAGCAGGCTGCCCAGCTCGGCGCCCGCGGTCCGAAGCCGGTGCAAGTCGTAGAGGCCGCTGACGTAGAAGGCCACGGCCGCAAGCAGCAGGATGCTCGGCAGCGCACGCACGCAGAGCTCAAAAGGGGGGATCCCTAGCGGCGCGTCGACCAATCCGGAAAAGAACCGTAGCGTATACGCGCCGATCCACCAACAGGCGGTGACGCCCAGGTCAAGTGCAAGGAAGCACAAGGCCAGTTTCTGACCCTGCCCTCGGAACATGGCACTCCTTGGTCCCGGCTGCAGACTTGGTCCTGATGTCGCCTCTGACTACCGGTTCGGCAGCTCGTTGTCAAGGGCGGCTGGCGCACAGGCCGGCCGCTAGTTCTGACTTCGGCAACCGCGCCGGGCAAAGTTGCAGCGAAAATGGCCGATCGTCGAAATGGCTACTGCAGTAGCTGTTTGAGCTGGGGCCAGACGCGGTCGGCAGCCACGTGCCAGGCGATGAGCAGCACGACCAGGAAGCCGAGCAGGGCCGTGACGTTGACGAGCAGACCGGGGCGGTGCTGCCCGACCACGGACGGCGAGTTGGCAAGCCAGAGCAGGACAAAGGCCATCAGCGGTGAGGCGATGACCGTGATCGCTTGAGCAGCGACGATGGCGGCGACGGGGGAGGTGTCGGTGTGCAGCACATAGAGCGCAACGAACATGCCGCTAAGCAGGACGGCGGCCGTCAGCACCTTGGCCGGCAGGGCGTCCTGGCGGGTTGCCAGTCCGAGGCCGTCGGCCAGCAAGTAGCCGCCGATGAGCGAGTTGACGAGGAAGGAGGAGTAAGCCGCGGCAAACAGGCCCAGGCAGAAGATGGCCTGGCCGCCGCGTCCAAAGAGCGGCTCGAGCTGGGCGGCAACGTCGGCGACCGTTCGCAGTTCGTGCCCACGCAGCACCGAGCCCGCGGTGGCCATGATCATGAGCGTGATGACGGCCATGATGATGGCACCAACGCGGGCGTCCCGTAGGCTGTCCTCCACGTCCTCAAGCGTCCATCCTTTCTGCTTCACCAGGTAAGACTGGTAGTAGGCGGCGGCGACGACGAACGTCGTGCCGACCAGGCCGAGCAACGCCAGGTCCGGGCGGCGGTCGATGGACGGCACGAACCCTTTGGCCCACGCGATCGGGTCCGGGCGTGCAAACGCCAGGTTCAGCGCGAACGAGACGAGCATGATGGCAACCAGGATCATCATCAGGCGTTCGATGGCCCGGTAGAGGTTGCGGAACGAGAACAGGAAGCCGATGGTCAGCGCATTGAACAGCAGCAGGGGGATGGTCGAGGGCCAGAACGGTTGGATGGCGGAGTGGACGCCGAGGTTGTTGCCGAACTGGAAGGCAGAGGCGATGAAGAAGACCGCAATGCCGATGAGGGCAGCCAGCCAGCGGCCGGCCCGTTGGGCGACGAGCTCGCCGGTGGTCTGGCTGGTGACCACGCCGAGTCGGGCTGAGATCGTGGTGTAGGCCATCATGAACGCGACGGCGACGACCACGACCCAGTTCATGGAATAGCCGTAGGTGGCCCCGGTGCGGGAGCTGGTCAGAATGCTGCCTGGGCCGATGACGACGCAGGCGGTGATGAGGCCGGGGCCGAGGCGGTGGTACCAGCGTTTCGGTTTGCGCGCAGGTGGGTGGCTGGCGGGGATGGTGCGCTGCTGGGTTGGGCCACGGTCTGGTCGGTTCATCGTTTACGAGCCGTTGCGGTAGGCCTCGATGAGGATCTGGGCGACTTCGGGTCTAGTGTACTCCGGAGGTGGCATCTCGCCGCGGCGGAGCATTTCGCGCACCTTGGTGCCGGAGAGGATCAGGCGGTGTTCGTCTCCGCAGGGGCAGGTCTTGTAGCTGGCCATGCCGGCGCATTTCTTACAGTAGAAGGTGTGTTCGAAGAAGAGGGGGGTGATTTCGAGTTCGTTGGGGTCGATCTCGTCGAAGATGCGTTGGGCGTCGTAGGAGCCGTAGTACGGGGAGCCGTCGGGTCGGCGGGCGCCGGCGTGATCTCGGCCGACGATGAAGTGGGTGCAGCCGTAGTTTTTCCGCATGATGGCGTGGAGGATGGCTTCGCGGGGGCCGCCGTACCGCATGCTGGCGGGCAGGAGGCTGAGGACGGTGCGGTCGGCCGGGTAGTAGTTCTCGAGCATGACCTCGTAGCAGCGGATGCGGACGTCGGCGGGCACGTCGTCGGCTTTAGTTTGGCCGACGAGCGGGTGGAGCAGGAGGCCGTCGACGATCTCAAGGGCGCATTTGGTCAGGTACTCGTGTGCTCGGTGGATGGGGTTTCGGGTTTGGAATGCAACGACGCGGCGCCAGCCGCGTTGGGCGAACAGGGCGCGCAGTTCGGCGGGGGTGCGGTACAGTTCCGGGCGGGTGATCCGTTCAGGTGGTTCGACCAGGTAGATGGGGCCTCCGGCGACGAGGTCGCCTTGGGCGTAGATCTGGGCGACGCCGGGGTGGTTGGGGTCGTCGGTGCCGAATGTTTCGCGGGCTTCGTGTTTGACGTCGCGCTGGAAGATCTCTTCGACTTGGAGGATCCCTTTTAGGTGGCCGGAGTCGGTGACGAGCGCGATGGTGGCGCCTTCGCGGAAGTGGGCTCGTTCGTCGGGGGTGGGGCTGAGGGTGATGGGCATGGGCCAGAGGATGCCGTCGGCGAGGCGCATCGAGTTGACGCAGGGGTGGTAGTCGTCGGAGGTCATGAAGCCGTCCAGTGGGCTGAAGGCGCCGATGGCGAGCATTTCGAGGTCGCAGAGTTCTCGTTGGCTGAGGGTATGTTTGGGCAGGCTTTGGGCGCGCTGGCGCCATTCGTTTGCTTCTTCGGGGCTGAGCACGCGGTTGATGAGGGTTCCGCCGTGGGGTCGGATGGGGTAGGGTTGGTTGGGTTGTTGGTTCACGGGTGGTTTTCCTCCGTTTGGGGCGTTGGGTTGTGGTGTGGTCGGGGTGGTGGTTGGTTTGGCTGGTGGCCGTACTGGTGATTGTATGCTGGGGTTGGGGCTGGCTAGTTTGGCACGCGGTTTGCTGGGCTCGGGTGGTGGGTGGTTGGGGGGTGTTCGAGGACCTGGGTGGTGGTGGGTTCGTTGGGAGGTGCTCGCAGGTGGTGGCTTTGGTTGTTTTGGTGGGTTTTGGCGTGGTTTGTGGTGTGGTGTGTTGGGGGTGGTGTGGTGGTTTGGGCTTGGGTGCTCGCGGGTTGTTTTTTAGGTTGTGGCGTGGTAGGATGATGGGAGGGAGGTGTTTCCGTGGCCCCCCCGCCACGGCCCCATTGAAGCCCGTGAGCCGCATTCACCAAGAC
>JALXBF010000036.1 GCA_026991575.1 Planctomycetota bacterium
GCGGAAGCCTGGTGAGCGCTTCGACGCTGGCGGTTGCGACGCCCTCCCAGCGGATCTTCGGCTCATAGTGTTCCGGGAACAGTGCCCCGTCGAGGCTGTAGTGGAGTGCGTAGTAGGTGTTCATCCGGTTGAGCAGATGCGGCACGTAACCGGCCAGACCAAAGCTGCGTCGACCGTAGGCTGCGGGCTGACGGCGGAGCGTGTCCCGGTAGGCGTCGGCACCGCGGGCAAGTTGCCATAAGAGGACGTTGATGGGCAGCAGCGTATGACGGCACTCGCGCCACTCGCCGCCGACCAAGTCGCAGCGGTCGGTCTCGATCAGCGCGCGCAGGTGTTCGACGAGGTCCGGGTGGCGTTCGCGAAGCTCGTGGAGCTCTTCGCCCGTGGCAAGCAAGTTGAAGGCCAGGTTGCGATCCAGCAGCGGCTCCAGGCGCTGGGGTTCAGGGGTGCCGAGCACGAAGCACAAACTGTACAGCTCCACGGGGTAGATGCTGTCGCGCGCCCGGTCGATGTGGCGAAAGGCTTCCTGGAGCAGTTCGATGTGTTCCTGGTAGCCTGCAGCCTGGGCAGCCCGTTGGACAGCGTGCGCGTAGTTTCCAGACGCAAGCCCGTCGTCTCGGCCAAGGTGGCTGGAGACGATCCTCCACCATAACGTGGCCAGGCCAAGGGCAAAGAAGTCACGGGCGGTAGCGTCGTCGCTGAGAGGCATGCCCAGCTCGCGGGCAAGCACGCGGAGCTGGTCTGAAAGCGAGCTAGCCCCGACCACGAGCGTAGCGCCGCTGCTGATCGCATGGCTTTCCCACTCCGGGTCGGCGCTCCCCTGCAGCGGAGCAGGCACCAGCACGAGCGCTTCGGCCAGGTCGTCGACCACGTCATACGGGTTGACGAGCTGCGGGAGCCGATCCGCCGCGCACAGCACGGCCGGATGCCACAAGGCAAGGTAGGCAGTTAGCCCCGCGGTTACCTCCTCCGCCTCGTAATCGGACGGGTCGGCATCCACGTGAGCCAGGGGCCAGACCGCAAGCAACTTCTGGAACCGGGTCCGATCGGCCGTGGCCATGGGAACTCCTCGTGGGTGTACGTGAACTTATCGTACGCGGCGGCGGGTGGTCGGCAGCGGCTGCGGTGGGCACGCTGGCGGGAACGCCGCCGGGCACGACCGGCTCTAAGATATGTGCAGACGGCTTGTGCTGGTCGTACCGGCCGGGGAGCTAGTCAGTGCACGGACGCGGATGTTAAACTTAGACGTGGTGCGCAGGGTTAGAGGTGCGCTCTGGGCCTTTCCGGCTGAGGCGGTCCGGAAACCGCTTCCGCACAGCCGCCTGCCCTAGACACATCGCGACTCCGACCGTCGCATTCGGAGGACCGGCCTGATGGCAAGAGAGCAAGCCGTATGGGGCATTGAAATCGGTCAGTCCGCTCTGAAGGCGTTGAGGCTGGAGAAGAAAGAGGACGGCTCGGTCGAAGCGACGGCGTTCGAGTACGTCGAGCACCCGAAGATCCTCAGCCAGCCGGATGCCGATGCTGCAGAGCTAGCTCGAGCAGCACTACGTACGTTCCTGAGCCGCAACGACGTGTCCAACGATCGGGTGGTCATCGGCATCCCCGGTCAGAACGGCCTGATCCGCTTCGTGAAGCTGCCGCCGGTCGAGCCCAGCAAGATCCCCGACCTGATCCAGTTCGAAGCCCGTCAGCAGATTCCCTTCCCGCTGGAAGAAGTGATCTGGGACTACCAGCCGATCAGCGGTCCGGGCGGAAACGGCCAGGGGTTCGCGGGCCAGCAGCAGGAAGTTGGCCTGTTTGCTATGAAGCGGGACATTCTCTACGGCCACATCGCGCCGTACCTGGAAGCGGACATTGAGTTTGACGTGGTGCAGCTGCGCCCGCTGGCGGTCTACAACTTCGCCGCCTACGACCTGCTGGGCTACCCGGAACAATCCGGTCCGAGCGAGGACGGCTACATTGTCGTCATGGAGATGGGAGCGGACAACACCGACCTGGTGATCACCGACGGCCTGCGGGTCTGGCAGCGCACGCTGACCATCGGTGGCAACCACTTCACCCGGGCGCTCACCAAGGAACTGAAGCTGACGTTCGCCAAGGCGGAGCACCTCAAGCGAAACGCGACCAAGGCGCAGGATCCGCGCGTGCTCTTCCAGACGATGCGTCCGGTGTTCAACGATTTCGTCAACGAGGTGCAACGATCGCTGGGGTTCTTCGCCAGTGTGCATCGGCGGGCCAAGATCGCGCGCGTGGTCGGAGTGGGCAATGCGTTCAAACTGCCCGGTCTTCAAAAGCTGCTTGCCCAGCAGTTGAAGCTACCCGTAGAGCGTCTTGAGTCGTTTCATCGGCTCGGTGGCGCCAGCGTCGTCGAGTCCCCGGTCTTCCGCGATAACCTGCCCGGTTTTGCGGTCGCGTATGGCCTGGCACTCCAAGGGCTTGGCCTTGCCCCGATCCGCGGGAACTTGATTCCCAAGGAGATCGTACAGCGGCGGTTGATCCGGGCCAAGAAACCCTGGGTCCTTACTGCGGCCGCGGCCCTACTTACGGCCTACACGCTGGTCTTCTTCGGCAACTGGTCACGCTATCACGCCGTGGCTGAAGCGCGGTACGGTGAGGCGGAGCGCGACGCAAAGGCAGCCATTGATCTGGCAAACCAATACAAGCGGGACTTCGAAACGGCAAAGAACAAGTGGCAGCAGGTCAAGAACCAGGGCGAGGCGCTGACGGCGAACGTGCGGAATCGCTACCTGTGGCTGGAACTGCTCCAGACCCTCACCGCCGAGCTGCCTGACCCGGGCGTGCAGGATCTGAGGAAGGTTCCCGACCGGAAGGATCTGCTGATCGATTCCATCGACACGCAGTACTTCACGAATCTGGCCGAGTGGTACCAGGGAATCGACTTCAATGACCCCGAGGTGAAGCTGACCGCCTTTGGACTGGACCGGGACAATCCCCCGAACGGCGAAGGTTGGGTGCTGTTCATCCGGGGCCATCACTTCAACCGGTTCACCGAGACGCACACCTATCAGGTGCTGTGGAAACTGCAGGAGTCGGCCCGGCTGCGTCAGCTCGGGGTGACACACATCACGCTCACGGCAAACGAAACCACGCTGTGGAACCCGAGCGAAAACCCGCCCACGCTCCGCCGCGCCAGCTCCTCCGGAACCCTGGCGTCGCGGGGTTCCGGCGGCGCGCTGGGTAGCATGGGCAGCATGACCAGTGGCAACCTGGGCTACGGCGCCAGCGACCGTGGCATGATGTCGGCTAACCCGGGTGGGTACGGCATGAGCGGTTACGGCTACGGCGGCGGTGGTGAGGATTACGCCACCGGTGGCCTTGGCGGCGGCATGCCCGGCATGGGAGGCATGATGGGCGGCATGCCACCGAGCGGCACCAGCGGTGCTCCCGCAACCGGCAGACCCGCGGCCCAGCAACAGCAACTGACCAATGTCGTCCGCTTGCCCCGAACGGACTTTATCATCGAGTTTGCCTGGAAGCCGACACCCAGCGATTCACGCAAGAACCTGGCGGAGGTGGCCAAGGAGATCCAGGACTACCTGAAAGCTCATCCACGGCCACGGCCGCGGGCCATTCGCCAAGAGGAAGTCCAGCAGGAACGCCAGCAGCAGCAACAACAATTGCAGCAGCAACAGAACCAACAGCAGCAGCCCCCAACAGGAGTGCAACCTTCTGCGCCTCAGTCTGCTCCCGGCCAGGGGCCCGCACCGGGCGGTCAACCGGCTCCATCGTCGACCGGGACAGCACCTGCAGCTGGTGGGCAACCCACAGGCCAGCCTGGTGCCGCTCCGAATCAGCCGCAGCGATAGGCGTCCGGGGTTTCGTGGTGCATGCGCTCTTTTGAGCAACGGTCGTCGGAGTAGAGGTCAAGGTAATGGATCAGCTGAAGCAAATCTGGCAATACCGGTTCTGGATCGCCGTCGCACTGGCGGTGCTGATCCCGCTGGTGGGCTACGGAAACATCTCCAGCCTTTCGGAACAGGTCCAGCAGCGCGAGAGCCAGCTGAACAACCTCGTCACCCAGCTCAACGGCCTCAGCTCGGCGACGAATCCAAACCCGAGTTGGGTCCGTGAGGTGGATGGGCTGCGCGAGCAGCTGCGCAAGCAGGTCGACGAAGCGTGGCGGGTACTTTACGAACGGCAGAAGCCGTTCTTTGTGTGGCCGAAAACGGAGCAGTACGATTTCGCCGTTGAAATCGGGTCGCTAGACCCGAAGGACACCAACGTGCAGGTTCCCATCGTTGTCTTGAACGCTTATCGGGACACCTATCCGGAGCAGATGCGCGAAATCTGGCGTTTGGCTGAACCACGGCAAGACCCGGACACAAAGCAACTGGTGGACTTCCCCTTCGAACTCATCACCAACTCACCGCTGTACTGGGACTTCGGAGATAGGACGCCGAGTCTACAGGAGATCTGGCTGGCCCAGGAAGATGCCTGGTTCCTGAAGTCGCTAGTGGTGGCCATTGCGGCGACGAACCGAGGGGCACAGTCCTGGCGCGACGCTCCGCTGAAGCAAGTGGTCCAGTTCGCTCTTGGGCCTGCGGCAGTTGATGACAGCTTCGCCAAGAGCGGCAAGTCACTTCAGCCAAGGGACCTACAACTTAGCACCCAGCAGACTACCACCTCAACGACCAGCTCCTCAAGCAACGAACAGGGTGGTTTCTATGTGGAGAAGACCGAGCAGTTTGTCAGCGTTCCTGCGTACCTGAAGATCCGCATTGACCAGCGCAAGATCTGGTGGGTGCTGGCATCGCTGTCCAACGCGCCGATGCCACTGGAGATCAAGCAAATCAAGTTCCAGGCGTTGCGATTGCGTTCGCCTGAAGAAGAGCAGGCTCGGAAATCCGAGGTTGTCATCCGGGGACGGCGTGAGGATGCTTTTTACCACATGGTGGAGCTAGACGTCTGGGGTGTGATTTATCGCTACCTGCCACCGCCGGGCAGCGAACAGCCGTCTTCGCCGGCAACGGCTGGTGGTGCCCAGTGAGGGGGGCAAGCTGACGTGGCAGTGGGCGATTTGGTCAACAGGATCGGGACAGTCGGCGGTACTCCGGAGATCCGCCCATGAAGCTGGATTTGAACGCACTGAAGAAGCTGGACTGGCTTGACCTGCTGCTCCGCTATGGCGACAAGGCCCTGGTGGGGATCGCGGCCTTAGTGCTGCTGTGGGCGATGTGGAAGGCAGTCGCAGCGCTGCGGCAGGTGCCCGACGTCTCGCCCACGGAACTGACGGCGTTGGCAAACAACGTACGCTCGCGACTCAACCAGTCCAACGTGACGCCCGAACTGTTGGCCGAAGCAGGCGTCAAGAACCCCGATTTTACCGGCCTGGTTCAGGAGCTCAGCCGCGAAGTCAACCCGAACCTGGTCGCCGATGCCGATCTCTTCTATCGCTTCCTCGACTTCGGTGGCATTTTGCGCGAGCAGCCTGAGATCTTTGCCCCCGAGGAGCTTTACGTTGCTGCCGGCCGCGGTGGCCTGCTGCTGTACGAACTGGATGAGCAGGGCAACAAGATTCCTGCCACGGTGAAGAAGAAAACGACTCGACCGAAGAAACGGCGCCGCCGTGCTAGCCGCCGCCGCGTCAGCACGGACGATGCGTCGATGATGGGCGGTATGGGTGAGATGGGCTATGGCGGCTACGGCGGCGACATGATGGAAGGCATGATGGGCTACCCCGGCATGGGAATGGGTGGCTATCCCGGTATGGGAATGGGCGGCTACCCGGGCATGGGCGGCGGCTACCCGGGCATGGGGGGAATGGAAGAAGGCATGGCCGAGGGAATGGCCGGTCCGGCGCCGAGTCGGCCGGCAAGTCGACCGCGGGCCCGCGGCGGCGCGGACAGCCGACGCATCGCTGGTCTGAAGTCACGCACTGAGGAAGAGGAGAAGAAGGAAGATACCGAACAGACCGGTACAACCACCGCTCAGCAGTACGAGATGCACCCCAGAGGGTTCCGCTGGGTCGTCATCACCGCCGTCTATCCGCACAAGAAACAACTCGAGGAGTACCGCCGTGCCCTCAAAGCTGCCGAGGCACCCGAATACGTCCGCGTCGTCGTCGAACGGCGGATGCTTCAAAGCGACGGGACCTTCTCAGACTGGCAGCCTGTGGACACGCGGCCGAACGCTTGGATCGCAAAGCGACGTGTCGGCGTGGAAGAGGAACTGCCCGTGCTGCAGCCATACCTGTTGGACGGGCTTGTTGAGAAGCTGCCCCGCCTGGCATACGGCGCCTGGGAGTACGTCGATCACGTGATGGCCATCGAGGCAGCAGGGCAAAAGCCCGAAGAGGTTGCTCGTCAGGCTCAGGGCCAGCAGCAAGGGGGGCCGTTTGGACCCGGTGGCATGCCAGGAACTGGTAGCGAAGAGGAAATGTACGGCATGGGCGGCAGCGGTTATCCCGGCATGATGGGTGGCAATATGCCCCCCGGCATGGGTGGCATGGGCGGTATGGAGGGCGCCATGGAAGGTGCCGCTGGTTACCCCGGGATGGGTGGTGCCGGTGGCTACCCTGGCATGGGACCAGGGGGGATGCCCGGTCCGATGATGGGCGGGGGAGCAGCCGCGGGTGCGACCGGACAGGGTGGCCAGAACGGCCAGCAGTTCGCGCCTCCGGGCAGCGCCGCCCAGGAACAGAAGCGGTACATCGAAGTCGAGTACGTCCAGGTGCGCTTCATCGATTACACGGTACAGGCCGGGCGGACATACCAGTACCGCATGAAGGTCGTGGTGAAGAACCCGAATTACAACCGCCCCGACGTAGCCGAAGATGCGTACCGCAAGCCCGAATTCCTGGAGGGGCCATGGAGCAAACCGTCGCGGCCCGTCTATGTGGGCAAAGACGTAGAATACTACCTGGTGAACGCCAAGTTCAACGAGCGGACCGGCATGCCCCGTGGCGTGTTTGAGGTCCATCGTTGGGACAACGAGACGGGCGATTGGTATTGCTCAACGTTCGAGGTTGTTCCCGGCGCGCCAGTCGGCAACCAGCGCAAAATCAAGATCCTCACGTGGGAAGAGGAGGTCAAGGAAGAACTGGTTGACTTCAACACCGGCGCCGTGTTACTGGACGTCGTTGGTGGCCGGCAACGGTTCCAGGAAAATGGCACAACGTACAGCTATGAAGAGCCGGTTCAGGCGCTTGTCGTCACGCGTGAAGGCGACCTGATCTGGCGCGCCTTGACCGACGACCTTGAGAACCCGATCCGCAAGGAACGAGCCGAGTACTGCGCGGAGATCCGCGAGATCATTCGCGAACTGGAGCGCGGCAGCATCGAAGCGGAAACGCCGTTAGGCACGGGCCTGGGTGGCTTCAACACACCGCAAGGAACCGGATCGCGCATCCCAGGTCGTCGAAACCAGTGAGGTCGCATTAGCCTCGCCGTTGCCGCAGCGCGCGTGCCGCCGAGCGGAACGCTCGGCCCCGCTCGCGATAGTCAGCGAACTGGTCGGTGCTGGCACATCCAGGAGCCAGCAGGATCACTGCCCCGGGGCGGCTCTGCTGCCAGCACCAGTCCACCGCTTCATCCAGGTTCGCACACTGACGAAACCGGTGGAAGCCACACAGCGCTAGAGCCTCCTTCAGGGCAGGCGCCGTTCGGCCTAGAAGCGCCGCGCCCGCTGCCCGCTGGGCCACGGCCCGTGCCAGCGGCATGAGGTCAATCCCCTTGTCCTCGCCGCCGAGAATGACCCACAGCGGCGCACCGCGCCACGCCTCCAACGCACTGACGGCCGCATGAGGCGTGGTCGCCGCACTGTCATCGACAAAGACTCGGCCACCGATCCGCGCAGCAACCTGCATGCGATGGGGCAGCAGCCGCGGCCGAGCCAACACCGTGCGGACGGCGTCTTCTGTTGCGCCCAGCAGAACCGCTGCTGCGGTCCCCAGCGCGAGGTCCTGCCGATAGTGCTCGGCCAGTTGCATGCAGCTGGCCGGCCAGGGCACGAAGCGCTCACGCCCTCGCCCCACTGGGCGGATCAGCAGACCCCGCCTCCCGATCACCACCCCACGCTCTACCGGCTCGTAGCCCACTTCGTACCGCACACCGGCACTGCGCCATCCGCGCAGCCGCCGCGAAGCAACGTTCAACACGTACCAGTCCGACGGCTTCTGGTAGCGAAGCACAGTCTGCTTGGCGGCCACATACGCCGCTTCGCTGCCATGCCAATGCAAGTGATCCGGTGCCAGGGACGTCACCACAGCGTGAGGCGGCGAATAGCGGAGCCGGTCCAGCCAGTGAAGCTGAAAACTGGACACCTCCAGGACCACTCGGTCCCCTGCCCGGATCCGGTCGAGTTGGGATAGCAGGGATCGGCCGATGTTGCCCCCCAACCACGCTCGGGCCCCGGACCGCTTCAGCATGCGGTACAGCGTGATTGCCGTGGTCGACTTCCCGTTTGTGCCGGTGATAGCCACGACGGTTGCCGGGCAGTGCGCCAGGAAGATGGCCACCTCCGTCGTGACGGGGATTCCGAGTGCTTCTGCCTCGAGCACCAACGGATGATTCGGCGGCACCGCGGGGCTGACGACCAACAGTTGGCTACCGCGCAGCGCAGCGGAACCGCCATCCGCCGCGGTGTGAACCGGTATGGCAAACTCGGCCGCCCGCTGGCCGACCTGGCGCCGCAGCTGCTCGGTGCGCTTTGGATCGTCATCCAGGGCGACGACCGACAGGCCACGCCGGGTCAGAAAGCGACAGACGGCCAGGCCGGAGCCGTGGCGGCCCAGGCCGAGTACAACGACCCTGGCAAACCGGCTCTGGCAGATCTGGCGCAGTTCACGAAGCGAGCCGATGGATTCAGCCCGCTGCGGTTCACGGTCGCAGCCCCCCGCACTCTGACTGGACACATCCCTGGCTGGCACGGTTCTGCCGTCCGGTACGCGTTCGTTCTAGTAGGCTTGCCCCGTTTACTTCGCGGCGTCATGGCCGGAGAATGCTAGAGGTGCTGGCCTTCCGCCGTGTTCCTCACCGTATTCAGCTCCCCACCAGGCGGCAAGACCACATGAACCACGCGATCCAAGGATGCACCACAGCCCGAAGCTCACAGCGCGACGGCTGGTTGAGCATCCGTGGTCTGCGCGTCCATAACCTACGCAACTTCGATCTTGATCTGCCTCTTCGCCGACTCATCCTGATCACGGGCGTCAGTGGTTCGGGCAAGAGCAGCCTGGCATTCGACACGCTCTTCGCCGAAGGTCAGCGGCGGTACGTGGAGACGTTCTCCGCGTACACCCGTCAATTCCTGGAACGGATGGATCGGCCTGATGCCGACGAGATCACCGGAGTGCCTCCCGCGATTGCAATCCGCCAGCGATTCCGGCGCCACACAGGCCGCTCCACGGTCGGAACGCTCACGGAGGCGGAGGACTATTTGCGACTGCTGTTTGCGAAACTGGCCAGGGTGTACTGCCTGGACTGCGGCATCCCCGTCCAGAGCTTTCAACCGGAGGCGGTGGTGGACGACCTGCGTCGCCTGCCGGAGGGCACGAGGGGGATGCTTGTGTTTCGTCGCGTGCGGCTGGGTGACGAGCGTTGGCCGGACGTGGTAACCTCGCTGCGGGAAGCAGGCTTTGTCCGCGTCATCGTCAACGGGCAGCTGTTCCGGCTGGACGACGCTGCGGTTCTCGAGGCACTGCCGGCGGCTGAGGCAGTGCAGGTGGTCGTGGATCGGTTCGTGGCCGGCCGTACCGAGGCGGCACGACTACGGGATTCGGTGGAGACGTGCTATGCCGAAGGTGGTGGTGAGCTAGCGGTCTGGTTCCGTTCCTCAGCCTCGGTGCCACCGTCCGACGGGGTCGGCGTCGCGGAAGCAACCCTGAATGGCGAACGCTGGCAAGTTTGGCGCTACGGTGCACAGTGGCGATGTCATCAGTGTGGCCGCGAGTACCCGGCGCCAGACCATCGGCTGTTCAGCTCGAACAGCTCTGTCGGAGCCTGTCCCACCTGTCGGGGTTTCGGCGACGTGATCGATCTGGATGAAAGCAAGGTGGTCCCGGACCCGCGGAAGTCGATCGAAGAAGGGGCCATTGTCCCGTGGACCATGCCGGTCGGGCACAAGAACTTCGTGCAGTTCCTGCGAGTGGCACGGAACCGCGTACCGTTGGACGTACCCTATGCTGAGCTCTCCGACGAGGCGCGACGCATCATCTGGGACGGCATCCCGTCCAGCCGGTACCGCGGTCTGCGGAGCTTCTTCCGGCGGCTTGAGTCGGAGCGGTACAAGGTGCATGTGCGTGTGTTCCTGGCCCGCTTTCGCGGCTACCGGCGTTGCCCGGACTGCGACGGCAAGCGGCTGCGGCCCGAGGCGCTAGCAGCGCGGTTGGGGGGAAAGAACTTCGCCGAGCTGTTGGCAATGCGCGTAGACGAGCTCGTTGCGTTCCTTCATGAGCAGACGTTTGACGAGCGCGTCCGGCCCGTGGTACGGAGCGTGTTGCCGCAGGTGATGCGTCGGTTGAGACTGCTGCAGGACGTCGGACTGGGCTATCTGACCCTGGACCGCCCGACGCGGACATTGTCCACCGGTGAGGTGCATCGGGTTGCTCTGACCCGAGCACTCGGCTCCGGACTGGTCAACACGATGTATGTGCTGGACGAACCGTCCGTCGGGTTGCACGAACGGGATACCGAACGGTTGTTGCGCGTCGTCCGGGGCCTGTGTGATGAAGGCAACACGGTGGTGGTCGTGGAACATGACCTCAAGTTCCTCTCGATCGCAGATCACGTGGTCGATCTCGGACCAGGCGGGGGCATCCACGGCGGCAGGGTCATCTATAGCGGTCCCCCGGAGGGGTTGGCCAAGGCGGAGGGGTCGTTGACCGGAGACTTTGTGGCCGGTCGTAAGCGGATCTGGCCGCCAAAGCAACGCCAGCAGCCGACTGACTGGCTCGTGCTCCGCGGCGCCAGGGGTCATAACCTGAAGAACATCACGGTCGCGTTCCCGCTGGGTGTGCTGTGCGTGGTGACGGGGGTGAGCGGTTCGGGGAAGAGTTCCCTGGTGCTGGAAACGCTCTGTCCGGCCCTGGCGGCGGAGCTGGGGGAGGCTCAAAAGAGGCCGCTGCCGTACGACGCACTGGAGGGGGGAGAGGAGTTGGAGAAGCTGGTTCTGGTGGACCAGAATATCGCGAAAACCCGGCGCTCCAACCCGGCGACCTACATCGGTGTCTTCGACGCGATCCGGGAGCTGTTTGCCGCCACGCCGGAAGCTTCCATTCGGGGCTACGAGGCGAGCTGCTTCAGCTATAACTCCCCCGCGGGCCGCTGTCCCGCGTGTGACGGACTGGGACGGCAGGTGATCGACATGCAGTTCCTGGCCGACATCGTGATGACCTGTCCAGAGTGCGACGGGTCACGGTACAAACCGGACATCCTGCAAGTTCGCTTTCGGGGCAAGTCGATCGCGGACGTGTTGAACATGAGCGTGCAGGAAGCGCTCCGCTTCTTTGCGGGCTACGACCAGGTGGTTACCGGGCTGGAAACGCTGGTGCACGTCGGTCTTGAATACCTGACCCTGGGTCAACCGTGTGATACGCTCTCTGGTGGCGAGCTACAGCGGCTGCGGCTGGCCACGTTCCTGGCGCGGCATCGCCGTCGGCCGACGTTGTTCGTGTTCGACGAGCCCACCAACGGCCTGCACCTGGCCGACCTCCGCCGGCTACTGGCATGCCTTCGGCGTTTGGTGGAACAAGGCCACAGTGTGATTGTCATTGAGCACAATATGGAACTGATCAAGTGTGCCGATTGGGTGATTGACCTCGGGCCTGAGGCGGCCGAGGCAGGTGGCCAGGTGGTGGCAAGCGGACCACCGGAGGAGATCGCACGCTGTGAGCAGTCCATCACGGGGCGCTATTTGCGGCAGCACTTGTAGGCGGGCCGGATCGATCGCGTCATGCCTGCTGCGCCGCCTGCAACGCTTGCGTCAACCACCGTCGGCCGGGCAGCGCTACATCGCCTGGCCCGCGCCGCCGATAACCGTAGACGGACGCCTGGGCGGCTGCCCCCCGGTTCGTACGCACTGGCTGTATCGCCTGGTGCGAAGTTGCCGGCGGTTGTGAAAATGGGACAACTGAAAAGGACAAGACCTCTAGGAAGATATGGTAAAATTGGGTGGCAGCAGCAACAGGACTCGGTGGGATGGGATGGCCGATCGTGCGAGGTGGCGGACATCAACGGCTAGGCCGCGGGCTGCTCGGCCCTGGCGCCACGCCGGGCGCTGCCGTTAGGTCGCCGAGGCCCGGGCTACAAACTGGAAGGAGCCCCAGACATGCTGGTGCTATCGCGACACAGAGACGAAAAGATCATCATCGGCGATAACATCATCGTCACCGTGGTCGACATCCGCAGAGACCGCGTCCGGTTGGGCATCACCGCGCCAGCCCACATCCCCGTGCATCGCGAAGAGGTCTACGAAGCCATCCAGCGGGAACAGCGTGAAGCAGCACGGCGGCGCAAGAAGGAAGCAGAAGAGGCCGGTGCTGAGAGCACGGGCGAGGCCGAGCAGGCTGCCGAGACCGAGCCGGCCGGCGATCAGGAACAAAGCGACCAGCAACAGCAAGAGAGTTCCTGAGCCCGCACCGGCCGTCCGCTCTGACGCCGCCTCGGTCATCAAGTAGCCACGTATTCACACCCACCACGGCCAGGGCACTGCCCTGGCCGTTCGAGGTTTCAGCAACCGGACACTCTTGCAACCCAGTCACACCGGGAACACCACCCCAAACTGGCGCGCGTACACGCCGGCGCTACTGAGGGCGCTCGATATGAGCGACCGGTCCATCATCGCCACGGTAGGCACGCAAGAGTGGTGTCTGTGAGCTTCACTTCAGTACTGCCGGCGGAGCCGCGAACTGGGAATGCCCAGCGCTTTGCGGTACTTGGTCACCGTGCGCCGGGCGATGTGGATGCCCTCTTCTTCTAGCTTCGCCTTGATCTGGTCGTCGTTCAGTGGATTCTTCTTGTCCTCGTTCTCGATGATCTCGAGTAGCTTCCGCTTGATGACCTCAAAGGCCACCTCCTCCCCGCTGTCGGTCACCGTGCCGCTGCCAAAGAACCGCTTCAGCGGCAGGATCCCCTGCGGCGTCTGAATCCACTTCTCGTCGACTGCTCGGCTGACCGTCGTGACGTGCACGCCGACCTTCTCGGCGATGTCTTGCATCTTCAGCGGGTGCAGATACTCAGGGCCTTTGTCCAGGAAGTCCTTCTGGTAGTCCACGATTGCCTGAGCCACTTTACGCAGCGTGTTCTTGCGCTGCTGAATGGAGTCGATTAGCCAGCGTGCCGACTGGATCTTCCGCTGGATGAACTGCTTGGTACGTTCGTCCAGGTTCGGGTCCCGCAACAACCGTTGATACCGCCTGCTGATGGCAAGCTGCGGCGTGTGGTCATCGTGTAGCCGGACGACGTAGTTACCCTCCTCGTCTTTCTCCACAATCACGTCCGGTACGACGTAGGGCGCCTCTTCCGGCGTGAACTGTGCACCCGGGTGGGGGGTCAGGTGCTGCAGCGTCTTGAGCGCTTCCTTGATCTCTTCGATCGGAATCCCGCTCTTGCGTTCGATCTGCGGCAGCCGGTTCTGTTCGAGGTCGTCCAGGTAGTGCTCAAGGAGGATCTTGAGCGTCTTGTAGTGGGGCATTTCGGGCCGCAGTTGCAACAGCAGGCATTCTTGGAGCGATCGGGCGCCCACGCCCGGTGGATCCAGCCGCTGGACGAGACGCAGCGCCTCTTCGAGCTCCTCGACGGTTGTCTCCTCTGGCGCGTTCGGCACCAGCTCCGCCAGCGGCACCCGCAAGTAGCCATCGTCGTCGAGGTTGTAGATCAAGTACCGGGCAAGCGACTTGAGCCGTTCGGGGGCATCGAGGAACGCGAGCTGGTGATCGAGGTACTCCTGGAGGGTTTCCGGCCGGGAGGGCATGTTCTGCATCGCGTCATGCTTACGTTCGCCTGCTTCCTCGATCGCCCCGCGTGAGATGGTCGGCCGGTAGTCGTCGTCCTCTTCTGGCCAGCCCTCATCGGTTAGTTTGGCCAGCATGTCGAGTTGCTCTTCGGAAAGCTCTTCTTCGCCACCGCCGGAGTCGGCGTCCTCGGGCAATCCGGTCAGTTCCTCGGCTGTGGCCGGCTCATCGACGCCGAATTCCGGGTCCACGAGGGCCGGGTTCTCGTCCAGCTCCTGAGCGATCCGCTCCTGCAGGGCCATGATCGGCAGCTGCAGGATTTCCATGGACTGGATCATCTTCGGCGCCAATTTCAGGCGCATCTCTTGTCGCAGGTGAGGTGATTGTTCTAGACGCATTGTCATGCCTCGGTCACGTGTTCGTCCCGGCCACGCATGCACCTATGCGCGCTGCGCCCGGTCCTGCGCCTGCCCTCATGGTGTGGCGGTCTGTTCAATTCTAGCGTGCTTCATTGCGCTGCGCCCGGCGATCGATCCTGGCGTCCGTCGCAGTGTCGTGCCCGCCTTGCCCCCGGGTGCCGCACCTCTTGTCCCATTAAGCCGTCGCACCGTATCCTTAGCTGGCAGGCCGCGCTAGGCGGGGAGCTAGCGGTTCCCTGTACCGGCAACCCGCTACAGCCGGGCTGAATTCCGGCTCCGAGGGGTTTCGAAGCCGTGCGCCGGCCTGGTAAGGAGCGATGACGGAGGGGACCCGCGCAAAGGGGGCCTGTGAACCGGGTCAGGTGGGGAACCAAGCAGCCCTAAGCAGCGTACCCCTTGTGCTGCGGGCCAACCTCTCCCGAGCCACCTGCCAGGCCGTGCCGCGACGAGAACCTCGACGAGCCGGTGCGCGGCCTGCCTTTTCCGTTGAGCAACTCCAGATGGCAGGCCAGCCATGGCGCGCAAACGGGGCAACCATTCAACCGCACCGCAACAACCCGCCCACGGCTACACCGTTCTGGCCCGCCGCTACCGGCCTCAGCGGTTCGACGAGGTGGTCGGCCAGCAGGCAATCGCTCAGGCCCTCCAAGGCGCCATTCGCGCAGGCCGCGTTGGGCACGCTTACCTGTTCGCCGGCCCACGCGGTGTCGGCAAAACCACCATGGCCCGTATCTTCGCCCGCGCACTCAACTGCGCCACAGGCCCCACGACCGAACCCTGCGGCCGCTGCGATAGCTGCCGGGCAATCGCCACGGGCGAAGACATCGACGTGCTCGAAATCGACGGCGCGTCGAACCGCGGTATCGACGAAGTGCGCGAGTTGCGTCAGAACGCCTACTACCGGCCAAGCCGCTCCCGGTACAAGATCTACATCATCGACGAAGTCCACATGCTCACACGTGAGGCGTTCAACGCCCTGCTAAAGATCCTGGAAGAGCCCCCGGCGCACGTAAAGTTCATCTTTGCTACGACTGACCCCCAGAAGATTCCCCCCACGATCCTGTCGCGCTGCCAGCGGTACGACTTCTCCGGCATCCCGCCCGACCAGATGCGGTCCAAGCTGGCCGAGATCCTCAAGCAGGAGCAGGTTACTGTCACGGACACCGCCCTGGAGCTGGTCATTCGCCGAGCCGCCGGTTCCATGCGCGACGCGCTCTCGCTCCTGGACCAGCTGCTTTCGTTTGGCGGCAAGAAGATCGATGAGAAGCTTGTGCACAGCCTACTGGGCACGCTTCCCGAGGATCGGCTAGCGAAACTGGTCGATGACATCGCGCGCCGCGATGGTCGCGCCCTGCTGGAAGCGCTCGATGAAATCGAACAACAAGGCGTTCGCCCGGAGGAACTGATCAGCCAGCTTCTGGAGTACTTCCGCGATCTGGCCGCCATCAAAGTAGCCGGACCCGACGCGCCGCTGGCCTACCTGAGCCCGTCGCTGAGAAGCACTCTGGTGCAGCAGGCGGAACGGTTCGGGCTGGAGAACGTGCTGGCCGCCGGGGACATCCTCATCGAAGCCCGCGCCCGCCTGCGAACCAGCCAGCTAGGCCGCACCGTCACCGAACTGGCCCTCCTGCGACTGGCCACCCTAGAAGACCTCCGCAAGCTCGCCTCGCTGGTCACTGCGCTGGAAGCCGGCGAGCTATCCAGCCACACGCCAAGGCCGGCTTCGCCGCCCGAGCCGGCAGCGCCGGCACCGACCGGCACGGCCTCAACCAGCCCGGGCGGCATAAAAAAAAACGTTAGCCTGAGTCCGACTGCCGAGTCTCCCGCACCGCCGCCCGACACGCAGTGCGATCCTGGCACCAGCCCAGACCCGCCCGGCGACTGGGAGACGCTTGTCGAAGATCTGCGCCAGGAGCTCTCCCCGTTGCTTGCTGTCGCCCTGGAGCAGTCGCGTGCTGAGTGGGGTAACGGTCAGCTGCGCGTAACGCTGGGCGCCACAACGCTGACCGAGACACGGCTCCGTGAACTGGAGGAAGCCATCCAGGCCCGACTACCACGCGGCTGGCGTGTCCGTCTAGAGCTTGCGCCTCGCCGGCAGACAGCAAATGCCCAGGAAAACCTGCGGCAGGAAGCCGCCCGTGACCCGGCCGTGCGCGGCTTGCAGCAGCGCTTTGGCGCACGCATCATCAACGTGGAACCCAACGCCCATGGGCCGAGCTCAGGGTGATCAGACCGCCCGGGGAGCAGTACCGATGTTTGAGAAGCTGAAAGGCATGTTCGCGCAGCTCGGCCAGCTACAGAGTCTGCTTGGGCTTGCCGACCATCTGCGTGCTGAGTTGGCAGCCAAACGGCTGACGGCCGCCTCCGCCAGCGGAGCGGTCCGCATCGAAATCACGGGCGACGGTAAGGTACTGGGCGTGAGGATCGCTGAGGAGTTGGTGCAGCAGGCCGACCGCGACACGCTGGAGCGGGAGGTCTGTGAGGCGATCACGTCGCTTCTGTGCCAGCAGAAGGAACTGCTGCAGCAGACGATGATGGGGGCTGTGTCTCGGCTGATGGAAACCAGCCGCTAGCCGGTTTGGCCCGGTGTCGGCAGCGTCAGTGGGACGCGCGCGATGGCTCAGTACAGCGAAGCGATCCAGAGACTCATCGAGCAACTTACGCGGCTACCCGGCATCGGCACGCGTACGGCGGAGCGGTTGGCCCTGCACCTGGTGAATCACCCCGAACAGGCGCGCCAGCTGGCCGACTCCGTGCGTCAGGTTGGCGAGCAGATTCGGCGTTGCCGCCGGTGCTACAACCTGACAGAAAGTCATGACTTGTGTGGTATCTGTGCCGACGCCGGCCGTGACCAGCGGCTGCTCTGTGTGGTGGAACAGCCGCGTGATCTGGTCGCCATCGAGTCGGCCGGCGTCTATCGTGGCCTGTACCACGTGCTCGGAGGCAGGATCGCACCGCTGGATGGGGTTGGACCGGAAGCGTTGACGATCGAGGCGCTGGTGCGGCGCGTACGCACCGAGCGTCCCCGCGAAGTGATCATCGCAACGAGCCCGACGACCGAAGGGGATACAACGGCCGCTTACCTGGTGCAGCTGCTGGAACCGTGCGGCGTGCACCTGACTAGGCTGGCCCGAGGGGTGGTGCCGGGTAGCACGCTAGAGATTGCCACGCCCGAGATGCTGGCCAGCGCGATCCGGGACCGACGCGCGATTGAATCGGTCAGTGCGGCTGGGGGAAAAAAGAAACGTGATGCGGGCGGCGAAGAAACCGGTGGTTCGCTCTAGCGGTATACAATCGGTAATGGTGTTCCCATCCCTTGTGCAGCAAGCCGGCTAGCCGGGCGGGATCGCCCAGGTGCCTGCCCCGTCCTCCCATCGCGTGCCGGGAACTGCTGGTTGATGTGGTGGTCCCGCGGGGATCGGCCACAGGGCCGGGGAGCAAGTATGAGTGATTCGGTCTCGGGGCCTCGCCCGATCGTAAAGCTGTTGAGAATCCTTGTCTCCTTTTCCCTGTTCGTCGGCTTGATCGCCGCCGGCTACGCTGGGATGCGCGTGCTGGCATCGCTGAAGAAGCCCCCGGCCCGGGGCGGTCAATCGGTGCCGCGGTTGATCGTCGAGGTTCAGCCTTTGCGGCGTACCGACTACGTCGAGTGGCTGCTTGGCTACGGAACGGCCAGGGCAGTACGCGAGTCCACCGTGGTGGCCGAAGTCTCGGGCGTGGTGCAGTGGTTGTCGCCGAAGCTTGAGCCGGGCCGGTACGTGGAGGCCGGCGAGGAGCTCGTTCGGCTTGATGATCGAGACTACCGCCAGCAGGAGATGTCTACCCGGGCGCGGCTGGCTCAGGCCAAGGCGGCCCTGCGTCGGATCGAGACGGTCATTGAGGGGCTGAAGGAGAATCTGGCAGCGGCCCGTGCCGAACTGGAAGCAACGCAGCGGCAAACCGAGCGGCTGCGCCGCGCGGTGGAACAGGGCGCCGCCTCTCCGAGCGACCTCGACGCGCAGCTGATCGCCCTCAAGGCGCGGCAGCGTACAGTCATCGGGCTCGAGTCGCAGCTGCGATCCGCCCTGCCCGACCTGGAGCAAGCGCGAGCCGAGGTGGATGCCGCCGAAGCCACGTTGGCCCAGGTACGCAATAACCTGGTGCGCACCGCGATCCGCGCCCCTTATGCCGGGTTCATCGTGGAGCGGCTCGCTCAGATCGGCGTCTTCGTGGCACCGGGCACGCCTCTGTTTCGCATCGTCGACCGCTCGCGCGTGGAAGTCCCCATCTCGTTGCCGGCAAGCCGCTATGGCCACGTGCGCCGCGATGCATCCGTCGAGGTACGGCTCAAGGAGGACGGCCCGGTGGTCTGGCGGGGTGTCGTCGCCCGCATTTCGCCGGAAATCGATCCCGCCTCACGCATGTTCCGCGTGTATCTGGATGTCAGAGGAGACGGTGCTGAAGCACCGATTGCGCCGGGAGCCTTCGTATCGGCCCGCATCCAGGGCCGCGTCTTCGAGGATGTCTTCGTGTTGCCCCGAACCGCATTCATGGGGAGTCGCGTCTTTGTGGTCAAACCCGAAGGGAACAGTCCCGAAGTAGCAGTGGTCGAGGAACGGATCGTGGAGGTGGTTGAAGCGCTGCCCGATGTTGTACTGGTCCGCGACGGCGTGGCCGAGGGTGAAGAGTTGGTGGTGACCAACGTCGACCAGGTGGGTCAGGGGACCAGGGTGAGGGTCTATCGGCGAGAACAGGAAAGCACAGGCATGCTACCGCTGGAAGATCTGCTTGTCTCCCCGGAGGGCGATGCGGGGAATGCGCGCGGCCAGCTCGGCCAAAGCGGCTCTACCACCCCGTGACCAGCGTGCTCACGGCCGGCAGGTCCCGGGGAATTCCGCTGCGGGAGCACCGCTGTGAACCTACCGCGTTTCTCCGTGAACAATCCGGTCGCGGTCAACCTGCTAATGGCCGCCGTCTTGGTGGGTGGCGCACTGGCCGCCGTGACCATCAACCGTGAGTTTTTCCCGAACATCCAGACCGACTTGATCGTGGTCTTCGTGCCTTACCCGGGCGCGTCACCGGAGGAGGTCGAGAAGGGGGTCACGCGGCCGTTGGAACGGGAGCTGATGGACCTGGAGGAGGTGGAGCAGATCCGGTCGCAGATCTACGAGGGCCTATCCATCACGGTGATTGAGCTCGAGGAGGGGGCCCGTGGCACCGAGGTGGTTAACGATGTGCGGGGGGAGGTGGAGCTGGCAAAGGCGGACTTTCCGGACAGCGTCGAAGATCCGCGCATCGTCGTCGTGCGTCCCTTCATCCCGGTCATCGCGGTCGTGCTTCATGGCCAGGTCAGCGACGAGCAGCTGCACGAGGCCGCGCTGCGGATGCGCGATGACATCCTGTCCATTCCTGGCGTTGCCCGCGCCGTGGTCTCGGGCACGCGTGCTAAGGAGCTCTGGGCCGAGGTGCAGCCCGAAAAACTGGAAGAGTATGGCCTGACGTTCGAAGAGGTCGGCCGCGCCGTGGCCTTGTTGAACGTTGACCTCCCGGGCGGTCGGCTCAAGAGCGCCGCTGGCGAAATCGGCGTGCGGACGCTGGGTGAGACCGACCAGGAAGAAGCTCTCGAGCAGCTTATCGTCCGTTCGACGCCCGACGGGGGAGCGATCCGCCTCGGTGATGTCGCCACCGTGCGTGAAACGTTCGAGGACACACCTGAGAAGGGCTACTACCGAGGCGAACCGGCCGTACAGATCCTGGTGTTCAAGACGCCGGAAGCGGATGCCATTAAGCTTTCCGAGACAATCAAGCAGTACGTTCGCCGGCATCAAAACCAGCTCCTGGGTGGGGCAATCAAGCTGACCACCAGCACGGACCTGTCCCGCTTCATTGCCCAGCGGCTCGACCTGATGATCCGAAACGCCAAGTGGGGCATTGTCTTCGTGGCCATCACGCTGGCCATCTTCCTGGACTTACGTGTCGCCTTTTGGGTTGCCTTTGGCCTGCCTGTCTCGTTCATGGGTACCTTCCTGGTTATGGCGGCAACCGGCGTGACGTTTAACCTGATCTCGCTGTTCGGTCTGATTATCGTGCTCGGCCTGATCGTCGACGACGCGATCGTGATCGGCGAGAACGTGTTCCGGCGGGCACGCGAGGGTGAGCCGCTTGAGGAGGCGGCGGTCAACGGCGCCACGGAGGTCGCTCTACCGGTCGTTGCCGCCGTTGTCACAACGATTGCCGCGTTCGTGCCGCTGGCGTTCGTCGAAGGGGTCATCGGCCAGATGATGGCCGTCCTGCCGATCGTCATGTGTGCTGCGTTGGGCGTGTCGCTGATCGAGGCGTTCGTCATCTTGCCGACCCACCTGGCGCACACCCGCGACCGGCACCTGCTGGACCGCTTCTGGCTCACCAGCCTGGCGAAGCGCCGCGTGAACGAGCTGAAGCGCAGCGTCTTCGACCAGTGGCTCCCGGGCGCGTACCTGGTGCTGCTCCGCTGGAGCCTGCGCTGGCGCTACCCGGTCCTGGCCGGTGTGATCGCCTGCTCCATGATCGTCGCCGGGCTTGTTCAGGGGGGCATCATCCCGTTCGTCTTCCTGCAAGAAGCGGACGCTGAGTCCATGTCGGTGACGGTGGAGATGGCTGCAGGCACGTCGGGTGAACGGACCACGGAGGTGATCAAGTACATCGAGCGAGTAATCACGGAGTTCCCCGAGGTGCGGCACGTGTTCGCCGTCGTGGGTCGGGCGGTCAACGAACGGGGGGAACTGCTGGCTGCTGAACCAAGCACGCTCGGCCAGCTCACGGTTGAGCTTCTTCCGGCAGATCAGCGGGAGCTGCGCGGACTGCGGACCAGTAAGCAGGTGGCAAACGAAATCCAGCGGCGTTGCGGCGATCTGCCCGGGCTGAAGCGGCTGTCCGTCGTGACACACAGCGGCGGACCTGCTGGCCCGGACATTGAGATCCGGGTGCAGGGTGATGATCTGGAGACGCTTACGCAGGCTGTGGCCTACGTCCGGCGTGAAGTGGAAAGCTACCGTGGGGTTACCGAAGTGGAGGACGATCTAAAGCTAGGCAAACTGGAAGCTCGCCTCCAGCTGCGGCCTGCCGCGCGCGCCCTGGGACTGACCACCTTCTCCGCCGCCATGCTTGTGCGCCACGCGCTGTTCGGCTTCGAGGCCCAGGAACTGCAACGGGAGCGGGAGGAGATCAAAGTCCGCGTGTTGCTGCCCGACGAGATGCGCCGCAGCTTCTCCGACCTGGGCCGCTTGCGCGTGCCCACCCCCAGCGGGCACCGCGTCCCGCTGGAAGAAGTCGTCACGTTCAAGACCGGCCGTGGCTACGCAACGCTGGCGCACGTCAATGGCCGCCGGGCGGTGACCGTCTCGGCAGAAGTCGACGAAGACGTTGCCAATGTGCGCGAGATCACGCAGAGCCTGGAGCAGCGCCTGGCCGATATCGGTCTCCGCTTCCCGGGCGTCACCGTCAGCTTCGAAGGACAGCGTAAGGAGACCGCCGAGGTGTTCGCCTCGCTGCGTATCGGCATGCCGGCGGCCTTGTTGGCAATCTACGCGATCATTGCCGTGGTCTTCCGGTCCTACATCCAGCCGATCATCGTCATGACCGCGGTGCCGTTCGGGCTGGTCGGCGCGGTCGTCGGCCACCTGATCACCGGTTACCCGTTCACCATGCTGTCCATGATCGGCTCGGTCGCCCTGAGCGGCATTGTGGTCAACGACGCCATCGTGCTGGTCGACTTCGTCAACCGTGCGCGACGAGAGGGTATGCCGACGCTGGATGCGGTTGTGCAAGGCGGCAGGCTGCGGCTGAGACCAATTCTGCTCACGACGGTCACAACCGCGGCGGGCATGGCGCCGTTGATGTTGGAGCGCAGCTTCCAGGCTCAGTTCCTCATTCCCATGGCAGTGGCCATTGTCTTTGGGCTGATCTTTGCCACGGGCCTCACGCTGATCGTTGTACCCATCCTGTACATGATGCTCGAAGACGCCCGAGGCTTTGTACGCTGGCTCTGGACCGGCCGCTGGTCTGCACCCGAACTGACGCCGTCCCGCCGCGTCGAACCGCGGTCGGCGTAACCGCTTGCCGTCATGCTTCTGTCGGCTTCTGTCCTGCCGCAGCGGTGCGGTCGGTCGCCGGTTTGGCGCCCCCCTGACCGTTTCCCACCCGGATCCGAACACTGGCGGCATGTGCGGTCAGCCCCTCAACTTCGGCGAGCTCGTAGATCAGCGGAGCTACGTCGGCCAGGCCTGCCGGAGAGTACTCGATGACGCTGGTCCGTTTCAGGAAGTCGAGCGCGGTCAAGCAGCTTGCGTACCGTGCGCTTGAGCCTGTAGGTAACACGTGTGACGGGCCGGCGGCGTAGTCGCCGAGTGCCACGGGGCTGTACGGGCCAAGAAAAACCGCGCCGGCGTTGCGGATCTGTTCTAGCAGGCTGCGAGGCTCTCTGGTCAGGATGGCGAGATGTTCCGGGGCGATCTCGTTGGCCAGCGCCACGGCCTCGTCCCGATCGCGGGCAATGACGACGGCACCGAACTCTTCCAGCGATTCCCTGGCCAATTCGGCACGCTCGAGTCCGGCCAGCTGGCGGTCCAGCTCGCGCAGCACCCTGCCAACGAGTGGCTCGCTCCAGGTGATTAGGATGCTACATCCGGGGGCGTGCTCTGCTTGAGCAATCAGCTCGCTGGCCACCAGCGCTGCCTTCGCGGTGCGGTCCGCCAGGACGACCACCTCGGTGGGGCCGGCCAACATGTCGATCCCGACCGTTCCGAACACTTCGCGCTTGGCAAGCGTCACGAACAGGTTGCCCGGCCCCACGATCTTGTCTACCGGAGGGATACCATCGACGCCGTACGCCAGAGCGGCGACCGCTTGCGCGCCGCCGCAACGGTACAGTTCTCGGACGCCCAACTCGTAGCAAGTCGCGCGCACGTAATCGTTGTCAGCTCCGTTTGCCGTTGGCGGCGACACCACGGCGATCTCCGAGACACCCGCCACCTGGGCGGGCACGACGGTCATCAGGATCGTCGAGGGGTAAGCTGCAGCCCCTCCTGGCACGCACACGCCAACCCGCCGAATCGGAGTCCAGCGCAGTTCCAGCACGAAACGGTCCGCGTAGCTGAGCCGGGCGGACCGGGACAGCAATCCGCTGTGGAACCGCTCGATGTTCCGCCGGACGCGGCGCACGGTAGCCAGGAACGACCGCTCGACCCGCCGATGTGCCTCGCGCAATGCCTCTTCGGGAACACGAACCGTGCTGGGTGTCAAGCGGATGCCGTCCAGCTTCTCGGTGTATGCGGCCACCGCCTTCCAGCCTTTGTCGCGCACGTCTCGGCAGATCCGCTCCACGACCTGCCTCGGGCTCAACGGCTCACCGAACACGGCCACCGTCTTCTTGCGGCCGGCAGCAGTGACCACGTCACCAGAAGGACTCAGCTTGCGACGGATCTGCGCGATCAGCGTGTGTGCTTTTCGGTCCGTGGTCTTGACGACCTGGATCGCTACGCTTCCAGTGGTCGGCACCGAACAACTCCGATCCTGTATGAGCCTAGTCGCGGGGCGGCGTAGCAAGCTCAGGGCTGAAGAAACGCTGGACCAGCTCTCTGGGCGGGGCTGGCGTCAACAGGCTGACCACCACCAGGGCCACCGCTGCTGCCGCGAGCACCGCCGTAACGGGCATCATACCTGCGATCAGGAAGGCATGGCCAGCGCGAGCGGCTGCCAGGGCATCGTCCAGCCAGTACAGCCACAGCGCCGCCACCGTCAGCACACACGCAATCGCACCGTACTTGTTGCTGCGTGGCCAGTAGATCGCTGCGGCCGCAAGCGGGAACAGAGCGGCAAAGCCAGTAAAGCACCACACACCCAGCGGGAACACCGGCGCCGGAGCCCACAGCCCGATCAGCCAGGCTGCCAGCACCAGCAGCGTTACGAAGAGCCGCCCTAAGTAGACGCGCGTCCGGTCGCTGATCCGCTCCTTGCGGATGTAGTGGCCCACGATATCGTTGCTGAACATGCTGCTGAGGCACAGGAACTGGGAGTCCATGCTGGACATGATCGCTGCCAGGATGCCTGCCCCGAGCACGCCGGCCAGGACGGGCGTTGCAAACCGGAAGATCATGGCGGGCAACACCGCATTACGCGGAGTCGACTCCGGCAACACTGCCGCCGCCCACATGCCGATCAGCACGCAGGGCAACCAGGTAATCATGATGCAGATCGGGTGGGCCACCACCGGGAGCTTGAACGTCTCGGCCCGACGCGCGGTCAGCCAGTGTTGGAACAGATGCGGGAACATTGCCACGGATAAGGGGATGAAACAATAGGTGGTAAACTCCAGCCGGCCGATCAGTCCTTCGCGCGCCATTCTGGCCGCCGCATGTGGGGTGGCGAGCACGCGGCTGGTTGCCTCCTCTGCTCCCCCCAGTCCGCGCATGATCACCACGAACGTCACCACGCCCGCCAGCATGAAGAAGACGGTCTGCAGAGTGTTGGCCCAGGCCGTTGCCCGCATGCCACCGGTAAAGACGTAAAAAAGCACGACCAGGCAAACCAGCCCTGTGCCCCACTGGTACGGGAGCCCGCCGTTCGGTGCCCGCCGAAACAGCTCGTCCACCGCCGCATGCCATTCGGGTTGATCGCTCCAGCGCATCAACTCACCGCGGCGGCGTGCACCGAGCGACCCACGAAGCACCAGCTCGCCCGCCTCCGCGTCCAGCTGAATCCTGTCTCGCCACTGCGGCGGTATCGTCACCCGACCGACATCGCCACGGAACGGTACGCGCGTGATCTGGTCACTCATCGGGAACGCTTCCTGGGTGAGGATGTTCAAGACGCGGCCGGCTCCGATGACCCCCATGAGGATGTAGATGAGCACAAAGCCGCTGACCAGAACAAAGAGCAGCAGGCCGAGTAGATCGGACTGGTACCGCTCGCGGAAGAACGCGATCTGCGTCAGATAGCCATAGCGTTTCCCGTACCACCAAACCCGCGCGCCGATGAGGAAAAAGCACGCGGAGTGCACGATGCCGGACCAGGAAGCCATTAGTCCGTAGACCCCAATGCCGCGCTCGAACGTCTCACCCGTGCTGCCGATGAGGGCGAAGGCCGTCATGGTGGTGCCGAACAGCGACATCAGCAACATGAACGGCCCGATCCCTCGACTGGCCAAGAAGTAATCACCGGCAGTCACACGGAGCAGCCGCTGCGTGATGAGCCCCAGCACGAGCAACAGGCCCATGTAGCCCAACATGATCACCAGTGTGGTCACCCGTTCACCTCCCCGGTCTCCGGCTGTTCTGTCGTGCGATCAAGCCCGCTGAGCGGGTCGACTGTCAGGATGGACGGCCAGCAGTACAGCGTTGCCAGGTACCAGAGCAAGCCGGCCGCGAGCGACACCAGGGCGTGCCAGGCAAGCCCGACGGGCAGGAAGCCGAGCACAACGGCCCGGCTGTCCCACCACCAGAAGTCCTGGTGCAGTACAGCCAGCGCTACCAGCAGCGCGGTGACCACACGACACATCAACCTGGTCCTCCTACTCGGGCAGGGGGATCATGCGGGCCATGTCATCAAAGATGCGGTGCACGTCTTCGTTAAACACGTTACCGACCAGCAGGTCGACCAGTCGTTTGCGGTGCTCCGGATAGCGGCGTACAAACGCACCGAAGCTGAACTCCTTCGTGTAGAACGCCAGCACCAGGCGGCGAATCGCTTGGACTCCCTTCTTGAAGGCGGGTACCCAGGCGGCGATCGTCTCCGGCGCCAGGTTCCCGGAGGCGAACCCGCTGAGGATAGCCGAAGCTGCCAGTTCGCCCGACTTCAACGCCAGGAACACGCCGCTGGAGTAGATCGGGTCCACAAAGCCGAGTGCATCGCCGACGAGCAGCCAGCCTGGGCCCGCGGGCTGGCGCGTCGAGTACGAATAGTCTCGAACCGTGTAGTACGGCCCGAACTGGCGGCCCTTCGCCAACCGCCACTCGATCGCCGGACAGTTGGCCACCTCCTCCTGGAAAATCTCCTCCGGCCGATTCGATCTCAGCAGGTAGTCCCGATCGCTGACGACGCCGACGGAAACGACATCGTCCGGTAGCGGGATATACCAGAACCAGGCTTGCTTTTCGCGGGTGTGCAGGATCAGCGTAGCCCCTTCGTCGATGCCGGGCTCGCGATGCGCACCACGGTAATAGGTCCAGATGGACGCTTTCTTCAGCAACGGATCGGTCTCGATTAACCGGAACCGGCGGGCAATCAGCGCGCTCAACCCGCTGGCGTCCACCGTCAGCTTCGCCTCCACCGCCAGCGTCTCGTCACCGTTCGCTGTGGATCGAGCTTGGACGCCGCGTACCGCGTCGCCCTCCTGGATCAGGTCCACGACGTTGTAGCCACCCAGGAACTCGACGCCTGCCTCTCGGGCACAGTTCAGCAGCATGGCGTCAAAATCGGCCCGCCAGACCTGCCAGGTCACCGCGCTTTCATGCGGGTTGGTCTCGAAAAAGTAGAACGGAACCGACTCCTTGCCGCGGTGACTGACAAATTGCACGCTGTACTTGCGCGGGAACTTGCTGGCACGCAGCGCCGGCAACAATCCCAGCCGCTTGAACACCCAGTAGGTTTCTGGCATGAGCGATTCGCCGATGTGAAACCGAGGCGGCTGGTCTCGATCCAGGATGGCGACACGCAGCCCCGCGCGCGCAAGGAATGTGCCCAACGTCGTTCCCGCGGGGCCGGCCCCGATAATGGCAACGTCATAGACACGAGTGTTCATGGCGACCAGTTCAGCAGGCGGGTGCACTGGGGAGGCTCGTAACACCGTCGCGAATCGTCTCTATGTAGGCTAGCCACGTGATCTTGCTGGGACAAGCGTTGCGCTGCTTCGGACCCATCTGAAGCTGCCGTCGCCGGACCCCGCATCAGGCGATCCGCGTGCGTTGGTCCGGCTTGTCTGCCGAGAAGCAGAAGCTATAGTTGTCCGGGCAACATTCTCGCTACAGCGGGCAAAACTGATCGGGTAACGGGACCGGAGCAGTTCAGTACGGCTGCTGGCGGGCCCGAAACGGAAGGACGTGGGCCGCAGCCGTGAGACAGGGGGGGTACTTGATGATCGGGCAACGCTCTCGCCAACGTCGCGTCCGCCCCGCTTTGCGGGTCGAGCCACTCGAAGCACGCCAGCTCCTGAGCCGCAACGTCCTGGTTCTGGACTTCACCCCGGATCGCTTGCCGGGCGAGACGCCGTTGAGGGGGTTTGCCCGCGAGTTTGAGCGGTTTGCCGGCGAGAACGGGCCGCGTTTCCTTGACTTTAACGGCGATGGCGTCGTGGACACGCGCGATGCACGTCGAGCGGCCGCGGCCATCAAGCGGCGGGTCGCCCGTTACTTCAAGGGTTACGACATCGAGATCGTTGCCGGAGACGTCACAGCCAACCGGGGCCTGGGCAGACGCTGGCTCGCCCGCGGCGAAAGCCAGAAAGACCTCTACGTCATGGTCCTCTACGTCGGCGGGCGCGACCGGTGGCAGCCGGACGTCTGGGGGGTGGCGTACCAGGCCCCCGTGGGGTCAAACAACGAGTACTACGCGTACGCCTACGCCGGCTCGATGGTGCGCTGGTTCCAGCAGTTCGCCCCGTCGGCCTCACCCACCTTGTTCCGCGACGAAGCCGCCCTGACGATCGCTCATGAAGCGGGCCACCTCATGGGCCTGGGACACGTCAAAGACCACCCGCCGACGATCCCCAGCGTGATGAACTACAGCATCCCGCCGAACCGAGCACGCTTCATCGACCAGGCGTACACGGCCGATCTGATCTGGCGTTGGGGGCAGCAGAATCCGCACCGGGAAATCATCCGATCGCTCCGAGGCCAACCAGCGACGCACCTGCTGCCGACCTACTCGTTGCGGGAAGGGCCTGCGGAGAATCTCGTGCTGGACCGCGCGCCACAGCCTCCCACTGACGCAGCGCGGCCGCTTGGTGCCACGGTCCGGGCGGTGGTCTCCGAGCTGACAAACAGCCACGCGCCCCGGCAACGGCGGACCACCGTCGACTGGCTCCTTGAAACCAGTCTCGACGAGCTTACCGGCACGATCGCCGCGTAACTGGTCCACTGCTTGTTGCCTTGGTAAGAGCTGAGTTCCCCTTAGCCGACCGGTCATCCCGTCACTGCGTGCACGCGTCGCCGACCTCGGCGGGTGCTCACCCGGTCGGAGCGACGTCGGCCCGGTCCCGGGGCCCCATCGCCAACCGCTCAGAACGTCCCGTCACGTGTCCAGCCAGGCGGAGAGCCAGGCCTGCGCGTCAGCGAATGCCACGCTCAACGACCGGCGATCAGGCCCCGAAGCCAGTAGCGTCACGATCGGTTCGCCAGCGGTGAACCGGGTGCCCGCCCTGGGCAAATCCGCGAACTCGACCGTTGCACCTGCTGAACCGAACTGCCGCTCCATCGCCTTGCGCGCGCCGCAGACGAGTCGGCAAGCTCGCTCGGCGTACACAATCCGCTTGCCCCACACCCGGCGACACCGGCTAACCTGCTCCCATAGGGGGCCATCGCCTCTTTCGCCACCGGTTGCTTGCGCTGGTGACAGTGCCAGGCTTGTTCCCCACAGCCTCTCGGCCAGCTCGACGGTGGCTGTCCAGCGCGGATTCACCTCTACCGGCCAGAGCCGGCCGCGGAACCGGATCACGTCGACCCCGACCAGTCCCCGCAGCCCGGGTACGCTTGCAAGCAGCTCGCCAAGGCGACGGATATCGGCAGTCTCCTCCGCAGAGGCCCGCTCTGGCCCGTCTGCACCGACAAACAGAAAAGGCTGCCGGCGACCGCCACGGATTACCTGCCTGCCGAACCACAACAGCTGCCAGCTGCCCTCGCCCACCGCAAACAGCACGGACGCCGGTTTACCGGGCACGAACTCCTGCCAGTACCAGTGTCGGGGGTCGTCGCGCAGTTTGCCTGACCAGAACCGGACGCGCAGCCCCCCGCCGCTCGCTCTCGGCTTGATCAGCCATCGCTTCGCTGTTCCGGGGGGCGGTGGGCAATAGCGCCAGGCGGGCACGGCCAGGCCAGCCTGCCGAAGCTGCGGCCCGAGCGCTGCCCAGTCGCGCAGCCGGCCGACTGCCTGAGCCGTCGATCCGAGGTTTTGGCCCACGGCGTCCAGTGCAGCCAGGGCCTCGGGCACGTTCTCCAACGGCGCCCCCCAGAGCACGCCATCGCAACCGGTTGCGCACGCGAGGCGAGTCAGCTGCTCGGCAGCATCCGCCACGACCAGCCGATGCCAGCCTAGCACGAGCCGCCGCAGATCCTGGTCCCCGAAGCAGTCAAGCGCTACAACCTCGTGGCCGGCCGCCACAAGCGACTGCGCCAAGGCTCGAGCACTGACGGCTGCCACCAGGATCCTCATGACTGCTGCTGCCTCAGATCATCCGACCGCTTCCCGATGCGTATGCCTCTGCGATCAGTCGCCGTTACGACCGGGCTAGGATCGTACAGGGCCGCTTGTGGCCCGGCACCGGGGCACCGCCGGGCGGGGACCCGTGGCTGGTCAGCGGCGACGGCGCCAGATCGGACGCGATGCGCGTGGTCTCGGCAGAAGCTGGCACCAGGCCGTACAGATTGCCACCCCCGCCGCTCGTTTGGGGCATGCGGAGCGTAGGTCCTGGTGCTGCATGCGCGGCCCCATTGACAACCGCGCCCGCGTGTCGGACAATCTGCCTTCGGTAATCGTTCGGCGCGGTGAACCCGTGTGTGGTGGAAGGAGGATCGGAACATGAGCTTCTACGTCGGCGAAGCCCTCGTTGGGGAAGGCAACGAGGTAGCCCACATTGATCTGATCATTGGGGATAAGTCCGGTCCGGCGGGCATCGCGTTTGCAAACGCTCTGGCTCGCCAATCGCAGGGTCACACGAACCTGCTGGCTGTGCTGACGCCCAACCTGGTTTGTAAACCAGCCACGGTGATGATCACCAAGGTGACGATCAAGGGGGCGCGCCAGGCGGAGCAGATGTTCGGACCGGCCCAGTACGCGGTCGCCAAGGCGGTGACCGATTGTGTTGCCGAAGGCATCATCCCCAAGCACCTCGTCGATGAGTACGTCATCGTCTGCGGCGTGTTCATTCACTGGGAGGCGAGCGACAACCAGAAGATCTTCCAGTACAACTACGAGGCGACCAAGTTAGCGATCCAACGGGCGCTTAGCGGCCAGCCAACGATCGATGAGATTCTGGCTCAGAAGGACGAAGTCAAGCATCCGTTCGCGTGACGTGAACTGCCCGTAGTTGCTGTGTCACGCCGCGTCACCGACGCGGCGTGACTTTTTGTCTCTGGTAAGATCGCTCGGTGAGCGGGGCAGGCGCTGTGAAGCGGATTCTGTTACAGCTCGACACCGATAGTCAGCCCAGCACGTTTGACGCCATTGTGGCGTTGGACGCAGCAGCAGACCAACTTCTTCGGCACGGCCTGGTGACACCAGAGAACGTCGAGCCACTGGTGCACGGGGCGATGTTCACCCGCGCGCCGCAGGACCTGCGCAACACGGCGATCTTTATCGGTGGCAGCCGGTTGGAGGAAGGCGAGGCCGTGCTGCGCCGTGTGCTGGAGACGTTCTTCGGTCCGTTCCGCGTCTCGGTCATGTTGGATTCGAACGGCGCCAACACCACGGCAGCGGCCGCGGTGCTCCGTGTGGGGCAGCACCTGAAGCTGGCGGAGGCCCGCTGCCTGGTGCTGGGCGGTACGGGTCCGGTGGGCCGTCGCGTCGCGCGTCTGCTCGCCGCCGAAGGAGCGTACGTCCTGCTAGGTTCGCGCCGCCTCGAGCGGGCAAAGCAGGCATGGCAAGCCGTGCAGGAGGCCGTGCCGGTGGCACGGGGTGAAGCATGCCAGACGTCCGATCCGGAGGCACTTGCCCAGTGCATCGCATGCGCCGACGCGGTAGTTGCCGCTGGAGCCGCCGGTGTCCAGCTCTTGCCCGCCCAACTGTGGCAGCAGCAACGCCAGCTGCGCGTTGCGGTGGACCTGAACGCAGTCCCCCCCACCGGAATTGAGGGAATCGAGCCCAGTGACAAGGCACACGAGCGGCATGGCGTCATCTGCTACGGCGCACTGGGTGTGGGGTCACTGAAGATGAGGATTCACCGGAGGGCGGTGCAGCGTCTGTTTGAAACAAACGACGCTGTACTCGACGCTGAGCAGATTTACGCGCTGGGAAAGGAGCAGCTCTAGCCGGCGGCCGCATGCTGGATCGTTCAGGCGGCCCGCGCCAGCCTGCCGATCTGCCACCAGGCGCGCTGTCGGTCCTGCCACAGTCGTTCCACATGGGTCGAACTGACACTTCGGGCACGCTCCGCGGCCGCCAGCACCAGCGCTCCCTGCACGAACCACACCACACGCCGCGGAACGCCACCGCTCAGCGCCGCAATGGCCTCAAGCGCCCGTTCGCTGAACGGCACCAGCGCCCCGCCACCCGCCCTAACCCACGCCCAGCGAATGGCCTGGCGCACCGCCGGCCGCGTCCATGGCTCCAGCAGCAGTACCCTGATTGAGCGGCTCAGCCGGGCAGACGTCAGGCTCGTTGGTATGCGGCTACCACCAATTCGAACTGCATAGATTGTCGGTGGCCCGGTGGTGGCCCGGGCTACAAGCATCGTCTCCGTGGCGTTGTCCACCAGCCCAAGTGGCGTCCCGTCGTGATCGTCCAATTGCAGGAGATGCCTGAGGAGTTCCAGAGTCAGCGTCTTGCCGACGCCGGCCAGACCACAGAGTACCGCCGCCTGTGCTCGGTCGGGCCGGCGGAGCCAGTCAACCAGCGCACTCAAGACCGCCCGATGGTTCCCCACCGGCGCGTAGGCCGAGAGCACGTCCCCGGTAAATGGCAGGCGGTTAAGCCTCCAGTGGGCTAGTGTCGCGGAAGTGAGCGCCCCGGCAGGCACGTTTATCATTGCGGACCTCTCTGCCTGACTCAGCCTACCGTGGTCATCGACCGGGCGGCCGGTTCGGCCGCAGCGTTCGCGAACGTTTCAAAGATGGCCTCGATCACAACCCCCTTTCGCTGGAGCTCGCCAACCAGTTGCTCACGCGGTTCACTGCCGTCACCCCCGGCACGGTCCACGACCACGGCGCTGGTCAGCGGCAAGCGTTCCACAGGCAGGGCAGCGGTCGTCGGGTGACCACCCGCATCGATGATCGCCAACGCCAGGTGCGGGGCAAGCTTCTCCAGCAACTCGCGGAGTGCGTTGATCGTTCGGGCTCGGTACGCACGGCGGCAGCCGGTGAGCGTTGGCGTCAGCAGGCCGACGCGGGCGCGCCGGTCGAAGAAGAGTGGCTTCCACAACGGCTTCTGCGGTAACCCGGACACCTGGACCACAGCCCAGTCGATACCGTCATCGACGTGGATGCCGAGCACTCTTGCCAGTGAGGGGGAGTCGAACGCCAAGTCCACGAGCAAGCTGTACTCGCCAAGCTCGGCTGCCGCGCGCGCCAGAGCCACGGCAATCGTCGTGCAGCCGCTACCAGGTGCCGGTGAAACCACCGCAACGGTCGGCGTTCGCCCCAGCGGTCGGCTGAAGAGCACGCGATGCACAACGTTCACCAGTGCGGGGCCGGCCAGATCATAGAGCCGCAAGGCCGTTTCGGGCCAGCGCAGCCCGAGGCGGGGCGCTTCGGACGGTGCCGACCGACGCTTCCGCTCTGTAAGCCGCCCAAAATGCGGCCTGCCAGACCTGTGCGCTCTGTCCAGTCTCATTTCCGGTGCCATCGACCACCACTCCCCGGTGTCTAACGCCATTCACCCCGCTGAACCCGCTCTGATCGCAACGCCGCCCCGGTCTCTGCCGCCGCCCTCGACTCAGCTCGGTCCGTCGCAAGCAGCTCGGAACCCCGCCGCGGGACGCCCCGAACGACCAGCGGCTTGACGGGCAGAATCGGCATCAGCTCCCCTTGGCCATCCGCCGTCGCGTTGGCCTGGCTCTGCTGGGCTGAAAGGTGCCGAACCAGAGCCGTCCGTACCGGCTCCAGCCGAGGACTACCGAATAGCACCGCCGAACTGACAACGAGCACCAGGACGATGAGCAGGCCGATGTTGTGTTCTCGGTGCCGTGATCGTGGGCGACCGGAGTTCGGCTGCGTCAACCGTGCGAAATCGGGCACGCGTACGACCAGAGGTTCACTGGCCAGCCGCTGCCGCCACGAGCTGAGTTGCGGACTGCTGCACCTGGCTCCATTCACTGGCAAGTACCCTGCCGTCTGCGTCAGAGATGCCGTGTACGCCGGCGCACCAACCGCGCGGCGTGCTTATCCCTAGAATCGGCCCGGCCGGTTACCGGCCTTTAGCAGCCCTTCGCGACGTGGTCAGCGTCCTTGCGCTCCTCCATTGGCATTCGAGTATCCCATCGGTTCCGATCGGCTTCGACCCGGTACCCACGGATGGGACCGAGTGGTGGCACGGGACCGCCGGCCGGCAGCATTCCGTCCGAACATCGCACGTCCGGCTCGGTCACCGTGCTCACCAGTTGGGGCCCTGTTGCGTGCGGACGGTCACTCGCCGATGATCTTGATCAACACCCGCTTTGGACGCCGGCCGTCGAATTCGCCGTAGAAGATCTGTTCCCACGGGCCGAAGTCAAGCTTCCCGTTCGTGATCGCCACGACGACCTCCCGACCCATGATCTGGCGTTTCATGTGTGCGTCCGCGTTGTCCTCACCGGTTCGATTGTGCAGGTAGCGCTCTGGCGACGGGTCGAAGGGGGCAAGCTCCTCCAGCCACCTGCGGTAATCTTCGTGCAAGCCTTCCTCGTCGTCGTTGATGAAAACGCTGGCCGTAATGTGCATCGCGTTGACCAGGCACAGGCCCTCGCGAACACCGCTCTTGCGCACGGCCTCTTCCACCTGCGGCGTGATGTTGATGAACTCCACGCGATTAGCCGTGTTGAACGTCAGGTACTCCGTGTAGGACTTCATGGCGTGCTCCCGCACACAGCCACCAACGCGTCGCCATTAGCTTCGAGCTGTTCCGGCAGCTCGCTAAGTACCCTTTCCGCGAAGTGTACACGTTGCCGGCACCTGTGGCCGGACACGCCCTGGCCCACTCAAGCCGAAGGCCATCTGCGATCCACGCCAGACAGAGGCCGGCGCCGGCGAGCGCCGTCGGTCTCCAATCCCGTCGTTCCGTTCCCCCTTTGACCGGATCCGACCCCACACCAAGTGCACCAACCGACACGCACGCCGGCACGAAATGCCCCGCAGAGGTCGTTGACGAGAAGCACAGTTGTTTCACTTCCGTCTCTGTACCAGTCGCCGGCAGCCGAGCCACGCATCCGCGCAGACAGGAGGCTGAGCACGGCCGCACGGAATCGACGAACGCCAATGCCTACCCGGGGGCGGGTGGAGGAGCACTTGGCGGCTCTCCGCTTCCGAACCATGCTTATGTTCTCGAACTGCCCCACACACGCAAGCAAGCCTCTCGCGTGGTCACGATCCGTTGCCCCCCGTGCTCGGCATCGAAAACATCGCGCCGCGCACCGGGCGGTCAAGAGTTTGGATAGCACCACGGAACCCATACGGTCCCCCACGCGCTAGCCATCCCTTGCACGGCTTCGGGCACCGTGCCCCCGCGGTCTTCGATTGCGTTGAGCAGTCGCAGGAACAGCTCACCGAATGTTTCTTCGTTCTGGCGGCGTTGGACGCGACAGCAGCCATCGGGCCCGGGCACGGCTAACGTCGCGCAGGCCACGTCGTGCGGCCGCATACGCTTCGCACTGGCGCTGGCCCTCGTGCGTCGGGATGGCCTGGCTACACCGCGTGCGCCACCGGCCAGGCCACGGCGGGCTACAGCAGGGGAAACAAAGAGACTCCTCGCGGCGGCCGGCGCTACGCATTGCGGCTGGATGGGAAACGACCACATCCCGCCACAGCCGCGTAAGGTACCGGCCCACAGTACCTTGCCTTCGGCAACCGGCACCAACATCCTGTGCAACGTCGCCCACCCTACCCCTCGCGGGCCGCCGTCCCGGCCACGCCACAACGGCTGGGTGGGCCGGCGGAGCAGCCATCCGCATTGACGCAACCGGCATGGTTCCGCACGCTCTTTGCCAGGAGAGTGGTCTGCGATAGCGGCTGGGCCGATGTGCTAAGAGGGGGACGCCGGCGAAGCGGTCATCGGTCCGAGCAGCTCGGCGCCACCATGGGCCAATCGGGGAAGGGACGCAAGGACTCGTGACCATGAATCTGCGTGGTCTTGCGATCGGTCTGGTACTCGGTGCTGCCCTGGGATCGGGACCGGTATTGTTGTACCGACTGTCCAGCCAGGCGCCCGGCTCAGCGGGTTCGCCGACCGTGGAGCACGCGCCGGAGGCCGTGCCTTCCCCGCAGCGGAGCCAAGCAACCGGTTCGGGGGCAAGCAATCCGGCCGCCGCAGCACCACGCGTGCCCACCTCGCGGCCAGAGACGCCAGCCTCCCCACCGCCGGCCCGAGTCGGCACGCAGCAGCCGTCCGATTCGCCGGCGGTTGCTAGCCGCATCTTGGCCAACCTGGCAGCGCGTCAAGCGAAAGGTTTTCCTCCGCCGCGGCAGGGACTGCTCGGCGATCGGGACCTGACTCGGGCGCTGGCACAGGCCGAGGAGCTGGTCGCCACCGGTCGGCTTGAAGAGGCACATCGGTTCTTGTCGGACGTTTACTTTGGTCCGGAGCTGACGGCGGAGCAACGCAGCCAGCTTGCCCGCGTCCTCGAACCGCTCGCGGAGCAACTACTCCGGTCGCTCGACCCTGCCTACTACGGCCCCGTACATGTGGTGCAGCCGGGAGACACGCCTGCCCGCATTGCGGCACCGTTCAGAATTCCGTATCAGTACCTTGCCCGTCTCAACGGCTTCGGCCGTTACATCCGCGTCGGACAGCGGTTGAAGATCGTCCGCGGACCGTTCGACGTGCTTGTCGAGCTAGGCCAATTCGAGCTGGTGGTCCTGCTTCACGGTCGGTTCATCAAGCGGTACCCGATTGGCATCGGCCGTGACGGTAGCTCGCCGACAGGGCTGTTCAGGGTGACCCAGAAGGTGGTGAATCCTACGTGGTATCCGGCCGAAGGCGGGATCGTGCCACCGGATGATCCCCGCAACCCGCTGGGCACGCGCTGGATTGGAATCGGTGGCTCGTATGGCATCCACGGCACCCGCGAACCGGAGTCGATCGGCAAGGCGGCTAGTCGGGGCTGCATCCGGATGCACAATCGCGACGTCGAGGAGCTGTACGATATGCTCGTCGAAGAGCATTCGCGCGTGCTGATTCGGCCCTGACGATGGCCACGGTCCGGGCCGTCGAGCCAGATGGAAACGACGCTCCATCAGCAGTTGAAACGACTTTATGCTGCGGGCGGTGCGGCAGTCGAAGTCCCCGTAGGCGGCTATCGCGCAGACGCTTCCGTGGGCCGCCTACTGGTCGAGATCCAGTGCTCGACCCTGACGGCGATCCGCCCCAAGCTCCAGACGCTGCTAGGTGCCGGCCACCACGTGCTGTTGGTGAAGCCGTTCGCCACGGCAACGCATGTCCGGTACCGGCCCAGCAACCGGCAGCGCACCTATCGGCATGACCGTGTCGCGCTATTCCAGGAGCTCGTCCCTCTTCGCCACGTGTTCCCGTCTGAGCAGTTGATCGTTGACATTGTGTTCGTTGAACTGCTCGAGGAGCGGCACCGCGAGCGCGGAGCACGTCACACTCGGTTGGTGGACCGACGTCTGCGGACCGTGAACCGGGTGGTCCGGTTGCGGGAAGGCCCTGATCTGTGGCAGTTGTTGCCGGTGGTACCTTCCGGTGGCTTTACAACCCGCTGGCTTGCGGAAGCGTGCGGCATTAGTCTGTGGCTGGCCCAGTGCGTAGCGTACTGCTTGCGTGAGTGCGGGGCAGCAAGGCCCGCCGGCCGCGACGGCCGGTTCCGTCGTTATGAGCCAGTGCTGTCACTGGGCTAATCTTTTGCGGCGGCGAAATGTCCCGGGCCCGTCCGCGCCGCGGGAGCCGACGTACCGTTTCGATCCTGCGCCGGCCGACAGGCACCGCACGACCAGGTAGCACCGGTGCCCACTCGTGCCCGGACGGCTGCGGGTTGGCGCCCTCGAAAGGTGCTCGGCAGGGCCCTGCTGCCGCCCCAGACCGTAACGAGCATCTGGCGGATTGCTCATCGGGCAGCATCACGCGCAAAGGCCGCGGGCTGCCGCGGCAGGGGATCCGTGCTCGGTAGCTGGCCCGCACGGGTTCTTGATTCCGCAACAGGTCTGTTGCGCCGGGGCAACACCGATGCCGTCTTCTGCGGCGGCAACTGCCCGTCACGGACCGAGTTCGCCGGCCACGTACTATGGAACAGGGATTGCTCATCTAGAATTCGACGGGGTCAGCCAGCCCGTTGGACTTGCCGCTTACGCCGGTTTTCGCTCAACTCGCGGTGCCCCGATCCGGACCAGTGCTGCGAATCCTTGCGTGGAACGTGCAACTGCCCATGACCACCGCGCTGTCCAATCTGGCTGGCTGGTTCCTGGGCTGCCTGGGTCTGGTCACCGGCCATGTGGCCCTTGCCGTGTGGGTGCTGAACGTTTGCTATGGTTTGCCCTGGCCGAAGCCGCGGCTGAGACGGCTGCGCAAGTTGCATCTGGCGTGGGTCCTGATCGGCACCCCTCTCCTGGTGGTCTGGTTCACACTCAGCTGGTTTGGCCACGATGTGCCACCGGGCGTCGGCCGGGCCCTGTGGCTGTACACGATCGGTTGCTGGGCAGTAGCGTTGGTCGGTTTTCTGCCCGCTCAGACCGCCCGCTTGCTACGGCGACGGCCCGAATGGCAGCGGTCCAATCACACGCGCGTCGTGGACCTGGAACGGAAGCTGGGTGTTCGTCCGGTTGCTCGTGGCCCGAAATGGTGGTTTGCTCTGCTGAAGGGCAACCAGCAGTTTCAGGTTGAGTTTGTGCAGAAGGAGTTTGCTCTGCCTGCCTTGCCGGCCGAGCTGGACGGGGTGACAATCTTGCACGTCACCGATCTGCATTTTTCCGGGGTGCTCACCCCCAGGTTCTATGAGGCGATCTTTGCGGAGTTGAGCCACTGGCCCGAGCCAGACATTGTCGCGCTGACCGGGGATTACATCGACAACGAAGCGTGCTACGACTGGATCCCGGAACTGCTCGGTCAGCTTCGTGGCCGCTTCGCGCAGTTCGCCGTCGTGGGCAATCACGACAACTGGTTTGACGTGGCCGGCATTAAGCGGCGGCTGCAAGCGGCTGGCTTTGAGCTCGCACGGCCCGAAGGCCGGATCCTTGAGCTTCACGGACGCCGGCTTCTTGTGGCCGGTACGGAATGGCCATGGATCGGCTCACTGCCTGCTCCGGTCGATGCGCACCGCGCGGACTTTGCGCTCTTGTTGAGCCACGGGCCGGACGTCGCCTACGAAGCTGCCCGCCGGGGCTACCATCTGACTCTGTGTGGCCACAATCACGGCGGGCAGGTACGGCTACCTGTGCTGGGACCGGTCTACATGCCCAGCCGCTATGGTCGCCGCTTCGACATGGGCCTGTTCCGTGTGGGCGACATGGCGCTGTTCGTTAACAAGGGCCTTGGCGGTGAGCATCCTCTTCGCATCGGTGCCCGTCCCGAGGTCGCCCTGATCACGCTTCGTGCCGCATCGTTAGAATGCCAGCCACGGCAAGGCGTTCCCCGACGGTGGCGGCAACAGCATGAGACGACGAGCCTGCCGCAGCGGAAGGCTAAGACGTGCCAGGCGAGTGCCTGCCGGGCCTAGCCGCAGCAGAGGCGCCGTCGGCCGCCTGTCGTGCGACAGTCGTCCGGCCCGCGCGCCACGGCCGAACGCCGCCACCCTACGCCCACCGTTCGCGCAACCGGACCGCACACGGAGCATCCCCGCATGGCAGCGACCGCGCAGGACGAAGCCAGGTACCGCGATGAAGTGCTCGATCAGTACAGCGGCCTGAAGGGCGCCCTGCTGACGCTGACGGGTTACCTCTCGGGCCATGAGCAGATGGCCGAGGCGTTCTTTCGCCGGGGCTGGATCGAGCTGGGTCGGTGCTGGCGTGTGCTGGACGTCGGCTGCGGCCTCGGCAGGTTCACGCGACGTCTGCTCCGGTACGGACCACCGGAGCTGACCGTCTATGCAGCCGACCTGGCATTGCCGATGCTCCGCCGCGCCCGCGCCAGGAGCGGGGCAAGCCGCGTTCGTTACCTGGCTGCGGACATGAGCCGGCTGCCGCTGCGCTCCGACTACTTTGACGCTGCAATCTGTGGCTGGGTGCTGGAACACCTGCCCGAGCCGGAAGCAGGTCTGCGCGAGCTGGCTCGGGTCGTACGGCCCGGTGGATCCATCTACGTGTTCGTCACCGAAGACTCCTTGCCCGGTCGTCTCTCCGGTTGGCTCTGGCACTGCTTCCCGCAGAACCGCGTGGCGTTCCTGGACTGTTGCCGCCGGGTGGGGCTGGAGCTGGAGCGGGAGCTGTGGTGGACGCCGATTCATCGGCTGCTCGGGCTCGGGGGAATCACCCTGGCGCTGCGCCGTCCCGCTGTGTGAATCCCCCCTCCACGGGCTTCAACGATCACGGCACAGTGCCGCTGGCGCGATCCGGAGCGAACGTTTCGCGGAAGCTGCAGCTCTCCGCCTGATCCCTCACCCCGGCACCGCGGTCCAGTTCTAGCCTGGCCACGTGGTCCCTGGCTGTGTTGGCTCATTGGACAGCCGCGTCCGGGCCGTCACCGTCGCACGAACGTCGCTCGCACAGCCGCACCGGCGCGCCCCCCTTCACCACGCACGCCACGGTCCGCGCCACATCCAGGGCCGGTGGCCCGCAGGACTATAGTGCAGTTCGACTTCGCGCATCGGTCGCGGCACACGCAGCACCAGAAACGGCACCGGATCGTCTCCCACGCGTTCCGGCCGGATCGTCACGGGCGGTTCGGACCGCCAGCCCGGCATGTAGTGCAGCGACAACAGCAATTCACCCCGTTCGTCGGGCTCCACCCCGCGAAGCACGATCCGGTTCAACGACTGCTCCACTTCCTTGACCCGGCCACGCAGCGCCCAACCGGTCGGCAGGTTGACAACGAACACGTAGTAGCGGTCCTCGCCGGGCCGGGTACTGGACCGCGGAAGCACGGCAACCTGCCGGCAGAACGGCAGAGCACCGAACACTTCCGTTGATCCCGGCTGATCAGCCTCATGCTGAGAGCGGGACCAGGTCACGACCCAGCCGATGTTGTAGCGAACCAGGAACTCACGCAGCTCGTCCGGACGCCATTGCCCGATTGGTCGACCGGCCAGGTGTCGGTCACCGAAGGATGCATAGCGGTGCGGCAGAGGCGTCAGCTCGTACAGGCCACCGATAAAGGTCCGGCCGGTCAGCCACGGCAGTAGTGGTGTCCAGTGGGTCGATTCCGGGTCGGTCGCCTCCCAGAGCCGCAGCTGGTCCTCGAACAGAATCCGATGTTCCCCAGTGGTCGCTTGCTTCAGCGTCCGGACCAGCGCATGCATCTCGGGCCGCAGCCCCGCAGGTAGCGGCCGCTTCATGCTGAGCCGAACGCGGCTAGCCGGCAGCGTCGCGCGAGCAACGAGTAGGAGCGTCGCCCCAGCCGCGATCGAGACAGCCACGAACTGTGTCAGTTCGCGGCCATCTCCGAGTTTCTTGGGCCAGGGCCGCTGCAGTTCAAGTACCCCCCTCGATGCCAGCACGACCAGCATCAGAGCCAGTGGTACCTGGAAACGCACCGGTTCCAGCGTCCGGGTCAGCGACCACAGGCTGCCGCCAAAGGTCAGCACGGCCAGATACGCCCCGTGCAATAACCACAGGCCCAGGCTGCTAGCTCGAGCCGGCTGCCTGCCGTGGGCCGCCAGCGCCGGTATCGACCACAGCAGGGCGATTGTCGGCAGGTGGGCGTCCGCGCGGTAGCTCCACCAGCCCACAAAATAGTCCACGACAAAGAACACCGACGTCGCTTGCAGAAACGGAGTCGCAGCGGAGCGGGCGGCAAAGTGAACCATCAGCGGCCACCACCACGGCCATGTAGCAATCAGGGCCACTAGAGCCCCTGCCACGGCGGTTGCCCACCAGCTCAGCGACCAACGCGCCCGCATCACCACCCAGCAGATCACTGCCGGCAATACCTGGATAACAAAGGTCGGATGCCCCTGAAGGCCGGCGGTTGCTAACAGCGTGCACAGCAACCATCGACGCAGTGTCCATCGGCCATCGTGGCTCGCCAGGGCAGCAATGAGTAACGTCGCCAGGGCAGCACTCCAGAGAAACGCGACCAGCCCGCTACGGAGTAGGCCGTTCGGATAGCCGACCCACCAGTAGAGCACGGTCAGCCACAGAGACACGACCGCGGCCCCAGGCTGTCGCCACAGCAACCAGGCAGCCCCGGCCACGCACACCGGTGCGGCCAGCGTCGTAGCAAAGACCGCCATCTTGTAGGCAGCCGGTCCGGAAGCGATCAGCTGACTGAGTTCCGCCAGATTGGCCGACGGGTCGAACAGCGGAGTGCGCGGATAACCGGCCATGAAGTTCGGGTCATACGCGCAGACTCTGCCCGACGACCGTATAGCCGCAGCACCGAGGACGCCGTGGTAGTAGTGCAGTGCGTGATCCACGGCGACAACGGGGGCGTCGTCGGTCAGTCGCTTCAGGCTGCCGAAGAGGCTAAGCGTGCGTTCCGCATGGAGGGCAAGCGCAGCAGAGGCGGCCACCGCCCCCGCAAGCACCGTCGTCCAGGAGTTCGAACGAGTTCGTTCGGTCGAATCGCACACCGCAGGGACAACTCAGGTCGTTTCACGTATGCCGCTCTGCGACTGTCGCAACGCGGGGTAGCGTTACACAAGGTTACCGGCCGCTTCCAGCGGGGGTAACCGTGGACGAGCGTGTACGCCCTGCGTCGCGGAACCGCAACGGCGGTTGCCTGGTGCCAGGCGGCCCGTGAGCTTGCGCCCGGGCCGACCCGAAGACGCAGCTCTGTGAGGAACTCCCGCACCGTCCGGCTTGCTGCCACGGAACGCAGCCTCCGGTAATCAGGCCGAACAGGAAGCTATCGCGCCCGTTCCCGGCGAGCGCACCGTCCGGGCAGCAGAGGCGGCGGACAGCGTGCATGGGTGTCAGAGCCGCGGGAGTTGCGGCCCGGTTCGTTAGAATGCAGTGGTTCGCACGAATGCACGGGGAGGAGCTGGCCGTTCGGTGTCCTGGCCGGTTGTCGTTGTGTCATCGTGGCCAAGAGGTTGTCATTCCTGCCAAGTCGCCGTGAATGGCTCTCCGTCGCATGCCGCCTGCTGGTTGGAGCGTCGCTGTGCGCTTCGAGCTCTTGCCTCCGACAGCGTGGGCCGCGCGTACCTGACGCGCAGGTAATCGGCGGACCGGGCCGGCGGCCGGGGCGGTTCCAGACGCCACGTGCGCTGGCGTTGGACCCGCGTGGCCAGCTTTATGTTGCCGACATGACGGACCGGATCCAGGTCTTCGATTTCGAGGGCCGTCTACTTCGTTGGTGGCGTCTGCCCGACTTCAACGTCGATGGCCCCACCGGCCTGGACGTCGATGCCGAAGGCAATGTGGTCGTGACGGATACTCACCTGTACCGGATCCTGGTATGCTCACCGGAGGGAACGGTGCGGGCGTCCATCGGTGGGGTCATGGGCTCGGGGCCGGGTCAATTTACCAGTCTTCGTCACGTTGCCGTCCGACCGCATGGCAAGGGCTATGTGACCACGGAGTCGGGGGGCAACGATCGCGTGCAGGTTTTCGATCGCGATGGTGTGCCGGTCGCCTGGTGGGGTAGCCATGGCACGCGACTGGGCCAGTTCCGGAGGCCCGAGGCTGTGGAGGTAACGGCAACTGAGGAAATCATCGTTGCCGATTCTTGCAATCACCGCATCCAGGTCTTTTCGCCGGACGGCGAGCTACTGCGGTGGTGGGGCTCGCCCGGTCGGGCCTTGGGCCAGCTACTGTATCCGTACGACCTATTCCTTGCATCCGACGGGCTGCTGTACGTGTGCGAATTCGGCAATCACCGGATCCAGCGCTTCACGCTGGCGGGGGATCCGGTGGACACATGGGGCGGACCGGGGCGCGACCCTGGTCGCATGGCGGGTCCGTGGTCGGTGGTCGTGACCGAAGGTAGGACCGTCTTCGTGGCCGACGGCTCAAACCACCGCGTGCTGCGGTTCGAAGTGTAGAGGGCCACTACCAGGGAGTGGCTTCGGGCGTGTTGGCGGAACTGCTTCGAGAAGGAGTCATCCTGCTTGTGCTGCTGCTGGCGGCAGCCGCAGCCATCGCTCTGCTGCGCCGCCGGCTGACCGGACCGGCCGTGCCTTGGCTGAGTGCCAGCCTCGTGCTTCTGACACTGGCTGCGGTGTCGGGCACCGTCTGGCATTATCACGGCGAGACGCTGCGTGCGTTCGTTGCCCGGCTTTCGGTGGACCGCCCCTGGTGGCTGCTTGCGCTGGGCGTGCTGCCGGTGCTGGGCTACTGGAGCCACCGGTCGCTTGCTCCCCTGGGGCCGGGACGCCGCGTTGTGGCGCTGCTGTTGCGTGGTCTGGTCGTTTCTCTCCTGGTCCTTGCGCTGGCCGGACTGAACTGGCTGATTCCCAGCGACCGGCTGGCCGTGCTGTTCGTCATCGATGTGTCGCGTTCCATTCCGCGTGAACAGTTGCGGCGTGCCCAGCGGTGGGTAGACAGTCAGCTTGCGGCCAAGCCGGCCGAGGACCTTGCTGGCGTGGTCTACTTCGCCGGCGTCCCACGGCTGGAGATTCCTCCCGTGGAGTACGCGGAGCTACGGGATCCGGAAGGGGACGTAGCCGATGAGGCCACCGATATAGCTGCCGCGCTCCGTCTGGCACAGGCCGCCTTCCCCGACGGTGCGGCTCGCCGGATCGTGCTGGTGACCGATGGCAACGAGACCACCGGAGACGCTCTGATTGCTGCCCAGGCGAGCGCCTCCGATCAGATTCCGATCGATGTCTTTCCGATTCGCTACCGGTACCGATCGGAGGTCATGGTCGACCGTGTTCTGGTTGCGCCTCAGGCTCACGTTGGCGAGGCGTTACGGGTGCGGGTTGTCCTACGCGCGACCGAACCGGTCTCTGGCACGCTCCGACTGTACGCCCGCGGTGGCGGTCGCCAATTCCTGGTGGGCGAGAAACCGGTCCGGCTGGTCCGCGTGGCCGGCACGACGGGCGACATTGTGCATGCGGAGGATTTCATCTTCGACGTGACCGAGCCGCAGTTCTACGAGTTTCTTGCGCAGTTCGAACCCGACGACCCAGCAGCCGATCGCATTGCCGCCAACAACACGCTCACCTCATTCAGTTACGTGCGCGGCCAGGCCAAGGTGTTGCTTGTGGCGCGCGAGCCAAAGGAAGCGAACCTGCTGCAGCAGGTGCTGGCGGCCGAGCAGTTCGAGGTGCGCCTGATCCGACCGCCGGAGTTACCGGCACGGCATTCTGAGCTGTACGCCTACGACCTGGTCGTGCTCAACGACGTTCCGCTGACGGACGTCCAGCTCGATGCCGGTGGTAACGTCATCAGCGAGTATGCCATCACGGATGCGCAGCTGACGGCGATCGAGCGGGCCGTGCACGATCTTGGCACCGGGCTCGTCTGCATTGGCGGTCCTCATTCGTTTGGCGCGGGCGGTTACAACGACACCCCGCTGGAGCGGGCGCTGCCCGTAACCATGGATGTTCCCGGTCTGAAGGTTGTCCCGAACGGTGCGCTGGTATGCATCTTCCACGCCTCGGAGATGCCCCGCGGCAACTTCTGGCAGAAGGTGATAGCCAAGGAGGCGATCCGCGTCTTGGGTCCGCGCGACGAAATCGGCGTCATCGCCTGGCGCGGCATTACGTCGTGGATTCACCCGCTCCAACCCGCCGGCAACAAACGTGTTGTCCTGGCACGCGTGGACACAATGGTGCCAGGTGACATGCCCGATTTTGATCCTGGGCTGCGCCTGGCATTGCGTGCGCTGCGTCAGAGCAAGGCCATGTTGAAACACATCATCGTCATCAGTGATGGCGATCCGACGCCACCGACGCCGCAAGTGATCCAGGGGTTGCGGCAGAACAAGATCACGGTCACGGCCGTGGCCGTGGCCACACACGGAGGTACCGGCCGGGGTACCATGCGCGACCTTGCGCGGCTGACCGGTGGCCGCTTCTACGACGTCGTGAATCCCCGCACCCTGCCGCGGATCTTCCAGAAAGAAGCCCGCGTTGTGGCCAGGTCGCTGATCTACGAACGCCCCACACCCTGGCAGCCCACCGTGCGTGTTCTCACCGACCCGCTCACGGGCCTTGCCCCCGAGCAACTGCCTGGCATCACCGGCTATGTGACCACCACGGCCAAGGAAAGCGAGTTGGTGGAGGTGCCGATTGTGTCCCGCGTTCCGCTGCCCGATCAGCCCGCCCCCATCCTCGCGCACTGGCGATACGGCGTGGGCAAGTCGGTCGCCTTCACGAGCGATGCCGGTGCCCGCTGGACGAAGCTCTGGCTGAACTGGCCCGGCGTCCGGCAGTTCTGGGGTCAGATCTTCCGGTGGGCCACGCGCGAGCTGCGCTCGGACAACTTCCGGATCACCGCGCACCACGAAGACGGCCGCCTGCGGATCGTGGCGGACGTGCTGGACGAACAGAAGACCCCGGTTAACTTTGCGAACGTGGTCGCCCGAGTGATCAGCCCGAGCCTGAAGTCAGCCGAGGTGAAGCTACGTCAGGTGGCTCCGGGGCGGTACGAAGGCAGCCTGGAGGCGACCGAAGAGGGCAGCTACTTCATCGGCGCCGTGGCACTCGTTCCCGGCAAAGGTCCGGTGCAAACGGTCAGTGGCCTGACGGTGCCGTACTCGCAGGAGTACGCGTTCCTGGAATCGAACGAGGTCATCTTGCAGAGTGTGGCATCAATCACGGGCGGACTGCTGGTCGAACCGGCCGAGGCGCAGAGCGCCCGCTACAGCGCGTTCCGACACGATTTGCCACCACAGATCAGGGCCCGGCCGCTCTGGCCATGGCTGCTGTTCCTGGCGGCCTGCCTGTTCCTGGCCGACGTGGCCAATCGGAAGATCGCCTTTAGCCTCGAGCCGATCCGCCGATGGCGTGCCGAGTACCGCGAGCGGCGCCGGCGTGAACTAGCTCGACGTGACGAGCGTCTGGAGCGGCTCCGCCGCCGCAAACAGGAACTGACCGCGCAGTGGGAACAACTCAAGCAGCCGCCTCCTGCCAGCGTGCCCGAGCTTGAGCCCGCCGAGTCGATTCGGCCAGCAGCGTCCACGCCGACCACCACCACGGCACCGGACATACGGTCGCCGCATGCCGAGACGCCGGCCGGCCAGACGCAGCAGGAAGAACTGAGCGAATCGTACACGCAGCGGTTGCTGGCGGCCAAGCGCAAGGTTTGGGAATCGCGTGGCTCGCTGCGTCCGCCCTCTGAGCATCCGGATCAGCAAGGGGAGAGCAAGCAATGAGCACTGCCGAGCAGCTTGAACAAGAAGCCGGCCGTTTCCGCGACGACTTCGCTGCACTGCGCGAACAGGTCGCACGCGTTATCGTCGGTCACGACGAGGCGGTGCATGGCGTGCTGCTGGCTCTGTTTGTCGGAGGCCACGTGCTGTTGGAAGGTGTGCCGGGCCTTGGCAAGACGCTCTTGGTCCGGACGCTTGCTCGGGCCCTCCGGCTGCGCTTCTCGCGCATCCAGTTCACTCCAGACCTGATGCCGGCCGACATCCTGGGTACGCGGGTCGTCATGGAAGCGCCGGACGGCCGACGGTACTTTGAGTTTCAACCTGGCCCGATCTTCGCGCAGATCGTGCTGGCCGACGAGATCAACCGGGCAACGCCGAAGACGCAGTCGGCGCTGCTGGAAGCGATGCAGGAGGCAGCCGTGACGGCAGGCGGCGAGCGGCACGAACTGGACCAGCCCTTCTTTGTGCTGGCCACGCAGAACCCGATCGAACAGGAGGGCACCTACCCGTTGCCTGAGGCTCAGTTGGACCGGTTTCTGTTTAAGCTGTTGGTCAGCTATTCATCGCGTGAAGAGCTGCACATCATCCTGAACCGGACGACCCGGAACGTGGTGCCGGAGGTCGAGCCGGTACTGGATGCAGAGCGCATCCTCCACTATCAGCGGCTGGTGCGCGACGTGCTCATCGCCCCCCCGGTGCAGGACTACGCTGTTCGGCTCGTGCTGGGTACCCATCCGGGCAGCCCGTACGCTACCGATCGAATCAACCGCTTCGTGCGATGGGGGGCAAGCCCGCGAGCAGCGCAGGCGTTAGTGCTCGCCGGCAAGGTCGAGGCGCTTGTTCAGGGCCGCTACAACGTGAGCTGTGCTGACATTCGCCGCGTCGCGCTGCCATCGCTGCGCCACCGCGTGCTGCTGAACTTTGAAGCTCAAGCAGAAGGGATCCAACCCGACGAACTGCTTCTGGACCTCCTGGAGCAGCTGCCTGAAGTCGTTGACGAACTTCCGGAAGCCGCGCTCAGCGGCACGGTCTAGCACGGACAAGAGGCGATGTCATCCGAGGCCACCACGACGCGGCAAGAGACTCACGACCCACACGGCCTGCTGAGCCCCGAGTTCCTGCGCACGCTCGAACGGCTCGAGCTGGTCAGTCGCAGGATATTGATCGGCCGGCTCAAAGGGGAGAGACGTTCGAGGCGCAAGGGACAAAGCGTTGAGTTTGCCGACTACCGCGACTACGTTCCCGGGGACGACCTGCGATTCCTGGACTGGAACGTCTACGGCCGGCTCGATCGCCTGTTCCTCAAGCTCTTCGTCGAAGAGGAAGACCTGCACTTTCACGTACTGCTGGACGTCAGCGAGTCGATGGGCTACGGAGCGCCGGCGAAGCTGCGTACTGCCTGCCAGTTTGCTGCTGCGCTGGCCTTCGTCGGTTTGATCGGTCAGGACCGAGTAGCCGTGCACGCGATCACCGATGGTGTCGTCGCCGGAACGGGCGGCTTGCGGGGGCGCCGCTCCGTGTTTCGACTGCTGGAGTTCCTTCAGGGCCTGCGAGCTCAGGCACCGGGCAACCTGAACCTGGCACTGCGTCGGTTCGCGGCTGCCCATCGCACGCCGGGCATCGTGCTGGTGCTGACCGACTTCCTGGACAAGCATGGCTACGAGAGCGGACTTCGCTACCTGTTGGCCACTGGCATGGACGTCCATGTGGTCCAGGTTCTGGCGTGGGAAGAACTGGATCCGCCGCTGCGCGGCGACCTGAAGCTCGTCGACATAGAGGACGGCGACGAAGTGGAGGTATCCGTCAGTGCACCACTGCTGGAGCACTACCGCCGACGGGTCCGAGCGTTTTGCCGGGCGATCGAGCAGTGGTGTGTCGCGCGAGGAATCAGCTACCTGCTGGCCACCACGACGATGGACCCCGAAAAACTCGTCCTGGAACACTTCCGCAAAGTGGGCCTGTTGAGGTAAACGGCAATGCAGTTTCTCAATGCGCTGGCCACGTGGCAATGGTTCGTCCTGGCGGCCGTGCCGATCGGCATCGTCCTGTTGTATTTCCTGAAGCTGAAGCGTGATCCGGAAATCGTCTCCAGCACGCTACTGTGGCGGCGCACACTAGAGGACCTCCACGTCAACCGGCCCTTCCGCTGGCTGCGGCTCAACGTGCTGCTTATCCTGCAACTGCTGCTCATCGGCCTGCTGGCGCTGGCCTGCCTTCGGCCGGCGATCAGCCGCGTGGCCGAGGGAACCAGGCACTTCGTGATCCTGATCGACAACTCGGCTAGCATGGCAGCCCGCGACGTGCCCCCGTCACGGCTGGAGGCTGCCAAGAAAGCGGCTATCCGCGAAGTGATCGACGGGCTGATGGACGCCGACGATCAGGCGATGGTCATCACTTTCAACGAACGAGCCCAGGTTGTTGCCTCCTACACGTCGGACAAGAAAGCTCTGCGTCGCAAGATCCGGGCCATCACCCAGTCTCACCGGAGGACCGACCTGCGCGAAGCGCTACGGATTGCCGTTGCCTTGGCCAACCCGGAAACCGTTCAGACCGACGACCTCGTGTTGGACGAAAGCGGCCGGCCGATTGCGGCCGTCAAGCCTGTGCCCGCTGCGGCGGTGCTCTACAGTGACGGAGGCTTCCCCGACCTGCCGGACGCGCTGCTTGGAAACCTGGAACTAGCCTTCCGTCCAATCGGTACCGACACGGCGAACACGGCCATCACCACGCTTTCGGTCCGAGAGATCGAAGGCGATCCGGAGACGGTTCAGGTGTTTGCCGAGCTGAGCCATTTCGGGAGCGCGCCGGTGACCGTCCCGGTGCGCCTGTTCTGGAACAACACGATGATCGCCGCACAACAGATCCGCTTCACCGAACCAGGCCAGCAGACCGTGGCATTCCGCGTGCGCGCCCAGCCGGGTCTGGTTCGATTAGAACTGGCCACGAACGACAGCCTTCCGCTGGACAACCATGCAGCAGCAGTTCTGAGCGAGCCGCGTAAAGCTCAGGTACTGCTGGTCACGGCGGGCAACCGGTGGCTGGAGCGGGCCCTGAGCACCGAGGAGGTAACCAGAATCGCGGAGGTGCGCAAGGCGGAGCCGGCTGAGCTGAGAACGTCCGCTCTGAGGACGCAACTGGCCACAGGTCAGTTCGACCTGGTCATCTGTGACCGCACGGCACCGCCGGAACTGCCCGAAGCGAACACGTTGCTTTTTGGCGCGGTTCCGCCCGACTTGCAGGACACGCCAGGCCAGGAGGTTGCCTGGCCCAGAATCATCGACAGCGACGCCACGCATCCGCTACTGCGGTATGTGAATCTCACTCCGCTGAGGATCGCGCACGCAACGGTGGTCAAGCCCCCTCCCGGGGCCAACGTCCTTGCCAGCGCCGCAGCGGGACCACTCATCTGGCTCCGCCCGCGCGGCTTCTACGTCGACTGCGTGGTCAGCTTCCCGCTGCTGGATGACAACGGCCGTCCTGTAACAGATTGGCCGATTCGGATCAGCTTCCCGATCTTCCTCATGAACACGCTGCGTCTGCTCGGGAGGGCCCAGATCTCGGTTGCTCGCGAGCCGATCAGACCGGGCACGCCGATCGAATTGCCCGCCTCGCGGGTGGGTGCTTCGGCGAACCGTCTGCTGGTGCGTACCCCCGATGGCACCAGCCAGCCGCTGACACGGCTCGGTGACCGGTGGGTCTTTGCCCGCACGGACCGTGTCGGGCTGTACCGGGTGATGGCCGGCAGTGAGGAGCTGGTGGCGGTTCCCGTTGCGTTACAGGATCGCCGGGAAAGCGATGTGACGGTGCGCTCCGGCACGCGAATCGGCGCGCGTGAGATCCGGGCAAGCGAACGGCCAATGACCGTACGCCGCGACCTGTGGCCGTTGCTGGCAGCCGCCGCCCTGGCCGTCTGCCTGGTGGAGTGGTACATCTACAATCGGCGCATCGCCCTTTAGTGCGCCGCCCCCCCCTCGATATCCCGCTTGATCTGACACCGTAGACTACCACGTAGGGCCGGGAAGGTCCGGCAAGGCAGGACAGCAACCAAAGCCAGGGCGGACGCTATGTTCCGACTGAAACGCACGCACACGTGTGGAGAGCTTCGGGCCGAGCATGTGGGGCAGACCGTTCGGCTGAACGGCTGGGTCGACACGTGGCGGGATCACGGCGGTCTGCTGTTCGTCGACCTCCGTGACCGCTACGGCAAGACACAACTCGTATTCGATCCAGCCGTCGACCGCGCCATGTTTGAAGCAGCCAAGGGGCTCCGTGCCGAGTATGTCATTGCGGTCGAGGGTGAGGTGGCTCGGCGGCCGGAGGGCACCGAGAACCCGAAGCTGGCGACCGGCGAGGTCGAACTACGGGTCCGAAGGCTCGAGATCCTCAACCGCAGCGCGACGCCGCCGTTCGAAATCGAGTCGCGTGAAGCTCCGTCCGAAGAGGTACGCCTTCGCTACCGCTACCTTGACCTGCGCCGTGCACCGCTGCAGCGAGCCATGTTGCTGCGGCACCGACTTTGTACCGTGATCCGGAACTATTTGAACCGGCTCGACTTCGTAGAAATCGAAACGCCGATCCTGGCCAAGAGCACCCCCGAGGGGGCGCGTGACTTTCTGGTGCCTTCGCGGCTGCAACCGGGCCACTTCTACGCCCTGCCGCAGTCGCCACAGCTGTTCAAGCAACTGCTCATGATCGCCGGCTATGACCGCTACTACCAGATCGCCCGCTGCTTCCGGGACGAAGACCTGCGTGCTAACCGGCAGCCGGAGTTCACGCAGCTTGACCTGGAGATGTCGTTTGTCACGCGTGACGATGTGCTAGAGGTGATCGAAGGGTTATGTGCCGAAGTGATGCGGGAGTTGAAGGGAATCGAGCTTTCGCTGCCGCTCCGGCGATTGTCGTACGAAGAGGCGATCACGCGCTACGGCAGCGACGCTCCGGACTTGCGCTACGAGATGACCATCACGGACATCACCGACCTGGCTGCCGAAAGCGACTTCCAGGTGTTTCGGCGGGTGGTCGACGGTGGCGGTGTCGTGCGCGGGCTCTGCGCACCGGGGGCCGCTGGGCGGTACTCCCGAAAGCTGCTCGATGAGCTGACCGCATGGGTCGGTCAGTTCGGCGCGCGTGGCCTGGCATGGTTCCGGGTGGATGAGGAGGGGCTGAACAGTCCGATTGCCAAGAACTTTGCCCCGGCCCTGCAACGGCGTATCCGCGAACGGATGGCCGCCGCGGTCGGCGATCTGCTGCTGTTCGTGGCCGACAAACCGGAAGTCGTTGCCGAGGCGCTGGGCGCGTTGCGCACGCGACTGGCCGGCGAGCTGTCGCTGTACTCGGAAGACAGCTACAGCTTCTGCTGGGTCCTGGATTTTCCGATGTTCGAGTGGGACGAGGACGAGCGCCGTTGGACAGCCACGCATCACCCGTTCACGATGCCGCATGAGGAGGACCTGGACCGGCTTGAGAGCGACCCGGGCAATGTTCGTGCGTACGCATACGATCTGGTAATCAACGGCGAAGAAGCCGGTGGTGGCACGATTCGATGTCACGACCCAGAGATCCAGCGGAGGATCTTCCGCGTGCTTTCGCTCAGCGAGGAGGACATCGAGCAGAAGTTTGGCTTCTTCGTTAACGCATTGCGGTACGGCACGCCCCCGCATGGTGGTATCGCGTTGGGGCTGGATCGCTGGGTGATGTTGCTGGGCAATTACCAGAGCATTCGCGACGTGATCGCGTTTCCGAAGACGCAACGAGCTGCGGACCTGATGCTCGGCGCGCCGTCTCCCGTGGAGGAGCGACAGCTGCGTGAGCTGCATATTCGGGTGGTTCCCTGACGGCAGCAGTTTGCTGGCCCCGTGGCACAACGGCGCTCCGGTCGGACAGGAGCTTGCCGGCGCGGCCCTGCAGGCTCACCGACGCGCCGGCAAGCCGGTGGTTCCAGGGCTCAGCCGTTGCCGTTCTCGGGTTGGATCACCTGGGTTGGTTCCTGCTCCTCAACGGGCCCGGTCAACACCGGTTCATCGGCCTCCAACACGATGCGCAACACCTTCGTGCCCGGCGTCACCGCGCGAACTCGGATCCGGTAGGTCAGCGACATCTGCGGTTCGAGATCGTTGACAGGGGCAAACTGCACCCGCCGCCCGTCGGGGCTGGCCTGACTCTGCGACGGCCCCTGAGCGTCCACCAGCTCCACGCCCTCCGGCAGGAACACTGTGATACGCACTCCGTTGGCCGCTGCATTGCCCTGGTTGGTTACGCGGATCTGATACTCGCCCTGTTCCCCGAGCGGCAGCGGATCGCGCAGGTCGACCGCTTCCAGCAGCAATCCGGCAATGCCGCGCACTTCGAGCAGATGCCGATCTTCGACCCGGATGCCGTACGCAGCGGTGGCCACGGCCACATTCTCAATGCGTGCTCCCTCTTGCCGGGCGATGAACCGCGCCACAAGCTGACGAGTCTGACCCGGAGCTAGCGTGCCGAGCTGCCAGACGACTCGGTTTCCGTCAAGACGACCGCCCTGAGTCGCTTCCTGGAAGCGAAGTTCTGGTGGCACGAGATCGCTGACCACCACGTCCGGTATTGGAATCTGCGTGGGGTTCTGCACCACGATGGTGTACTCAACCGGCCGGTTCAGGTACCGCAGCGACGGCCCGGTCTTGTCGATCTGAAGCGTGGGCTGCACGAACGTTGTCTGCGTCTGTGCACTTGCCTGCACACCTCCGTCGGCCGTGACGACCACTCGGTTAACGTGTGTTCCCGGAGCGGTGCCCACCAGGTCGATCGAGATCTGCTTGGTTTCGCCGGGCGCCACAGTGCCCAACTCGGCCTCGACCGTCTGCGAGCCTGACTCATGTGCCAGCCCCTCTCCGATTTCATCCGTGACGACCACGCCGGTCAGCGGGGTCGGGTTTGGGTTGGTGACGGTGATCGTGTAGGTCACAGTCTGGCCGACCGCGGCGAGCTCCGGCCCGATCTTGGACACTTGGATTTGCGGTGAGGATACTTCCGTCGAGACGCACGACTCATCCTGCACCCTGCCGCCCAACAGTACCTGGGCGCAGTTGTCGTAACGGCCAGGACGAGTCGCTCGCAGCACGACGCTCAGCGCGCTGGAGCCCCCGGCTGCCAGGCTACCCAGTGACCAGCGTACCCGATCCCCCTCGACCGCGCCCGGCGGGTCCGAGCGCACGAACTGCATGCCTGGTGGCAAGAGGTCGACGACCTCCAATTGGTCGGCGTCAGCGTCGCCTTCGTTGATCACGGTGATCGTGTACTCCACGTCCGCTCCGACCATCGCGTGGGCCGGCCCGCGTTTCTCGATCTTTACCGCCGGTGCCACCCACGTCTTGGCCGTCTCCCCGGTTGCGATCACCGCTCCGTCCCGTGGCCGAATGATCTCGATGCCAATCCGGTTCGTGCCCGGCCGCGGCTCGCTCTGAGCCAACGTCACACTGGCCACGCCGTTGGCATCCGTGTGCACTTCCGCCGGGGTGGTGAACGTCGCAGGGGGACCGTCCAGGATGCGGTACCGCACCAGGTAGTTGGCAACCGGTTTGCCGGTGGAGATGCTGCGCAGCCTCGTCGTGAAGGTATGCTGGGTGCCCACCGGGTTGACCGCCGGCTCTGGAAACTCCCACTGCACGTCCACCCAGTGCTTGACTGCGTATGCCTTGTGGCTTTGCCAGTTGTAGATGGCCGGCACGTAGGCAATGACATGGGTGTCACCCTCGATGGGTGACGTGATCACGCACCAGGTCTGGCCCGGTCCGATGCAGATGTCGTCGGCCGGATCCGGCGTACCTCGCGTGATGCGCTGGGGGAAATGGGCCGTATAGGAGACCGCGTAGTAATTGTCCACCTTGTGGCCACGACTGGGCAGGACACCGCTTTCATCCACCTCAACGATCTCCCCCACGCCGCCACGTGCCAACATCCATTCCACCCGCACCCCGGGCAGCGGGCACCCGCTGCCGTCCAGCACCGTCGCGATCAGGACATGCTGCGTGCGGACCGGATTGGTGGCTTCGACCGGCGTGAGGATAATCTGGCAAGCTCGGGGGTCGAAATTCCGATGATACAAAAGGCCCGGCGGTTTCGGGTGGGTGCGCACGATGGGATCGTAGAGCTGCGAGGTGCAGCCGAAGGTCAGCAGGACGGGCAACAGGGCCACGATCCATGCGGCAACTTGGAGGTGCGTGCCGACGCGCCTCATAGTGCAACGCTCCATATCGCACTCGGTAAGCAGACCGGTCGACTGCCGTCGCGGTAACGCTAGACCGCACCAGACGACCGTAACGGGACCAACGGCTGTCGCAGCCCCCGGTGCACAGACTCGCTTCGACGCTGCCCGGCTGGGTGTATAGCCGTTCCGCCGCGATAGGGCAAGCCCACCCGGATAGGTTAGCCAGGAAAGGTAGGTAAACCGGATCCGTTCACCGGCACATCGTCGCTGACCGCGGACACCGCCCGCCGGACCGCAGCCTTCCGTCGTCGCATCAGTCTGGTCAAGCCTCGACGTGGCTCGTCAACCAGCTCTTCGCCTTCCGGACCCACTGGCGCTGCCGCTCCCTCTGAAAGGCCGGCCCAGACTCAACCGCCGCAATCATCTCACGCAATAGTGCCGCTGCCCTGGCCCGCTCACCGCCCCGTTCCAGCAGCATGGCGAACCGATAGGTGGCCTCCGGGTGGTTGGGGTAGTACCGCAGGAACCGCTCGTAAGCCTCCAGCGCAGCGGCCCGGTCACCGGCCTCCTCCAGCGAGCGCGCATACAGAAAGAACGCCTCCCCGTACGCATGGGTCGGCCGCTGCTTGATGACCTCCTCCAGCTGCCGCCCTGCCGCCTCGTAGCGACGCTGCAGGAAGTAGCAGCGGCCCAGGTGGAAGCGGGTCTCCAGTGAGTGCGGATCCCGCTCCAGGGCCTGTTCCAGCCAGCGACAGGCTTCATCGTAGGAACCGGCCTCCAGCAGTGCCGCACCGAGCTGCATCATGTGATAGGGCGTGCCCAGCCGATCGACCGCGGCACGCAGCTCGGCAATCTGGCTGCTCAGAATCTGCTTCACCTTCCGCCTCTGCCCCATGGCCACCTTCAGCGGGTACAGCAGGAACGGTGCGATGAACAGGCCCACCATGATGGCCACGGCGAGCACCTCTAGCGCCAGCCGCATTGTGACGGTCCCTTCGTGCAGAGGCATGGCTTAGTGAACTCACCGCGCAAGGAGTCGGTCGCGTACCGAGCGAGGCTTTCGCTGCTGCCGTGCGATGGCTTTCATGTATTTCACCAGCTCTGCGTCGACCGCTTCAATCGGCCCGAAAAACTGCTCGAACTCCCGCACGCGCTCCTCAGGCGACCCCTGCCACAGGTACGGTTTCTTGCCCAAGTGCTGCAGATACTCGAAGTAGCGGCGGGCCTGCGTGCGGACCAGATAGTAGGTCAACGCCCATGATTCGGCGTAGGCGGCCACGGCCTGGTCAAGCTGCCGGATCCGATCGTCGCTGGCGATGAGCTGGCGGAGCGAATCCTGCGGCCGTCCCTCTTGAACGTAGCTCAGGAACTGCTCCAGTCGGTTGTGGTTCACGGCTCCGACACCTCCCCAGCGACCAGTTGTGCCTGCTGGCACCTCGAAGAACATCGCCATCCCCTCCACCAGCCATAGCGGTGGGTCGGAGAACCGCTTCAGGAACCCAAGGTTGAAGGCAAGCTGATGGACGCCCTCGTGGGCAATGGTCGAGACATTCTCCGGGCTCAGCCGACCGCGGGTGTACCGACCCGGCGGCAACACCTGGTGCAAGGCCAGCCGGTTGGTCTCCAGTGAGTAGTAGCCATTGATCCGCGGATCGACCACCTCCAGCTCGCGGGCCGCGTAGTCGGCAAACTCATCGCGCGTGCGGAACAGAACTGCAACTAGCGGGAATCGGGCTCGCTGGATCGTAAAGCCGCGTAGCCGGTAGTAGCGCGTGAACGCTGCGTAAAGCCGTTCAAGCATCGTGGCTGTCGCCTGGGCGTACGTCCGCTCCGTGTTGTAGACGACCAGGTAGTGCCGCGACTGGAGCACCTGGAACGTCGGTCCGAATTCCGCTTCGAGCCGCGGGGCCAGCTCCGCGGGGGTCAACGGCCTCAGCGGTCGGTCGTCGATCTGAACCTGCCGGACCTGGTCGCTGGCCAAGAGGTGCATCTGGCCATCAGGCGTGACCAACAGTAGCTCATCAGCCGTCTGCGCAAGCACCTTGCCGCAGAGCTCCGCCAGCTGACCGCTCTCGCCACGCACAGACACCACATCGGCACGCAGGTCCACCCCCCTGCCGACGACACCCAGAGCTGGCGCGGCAAGCAGCAGAAGCAATGGCAGCAACGATTGTGGCTTGATACGCATGGAACGGACCTGGATAAGCCCGCCTAGCCCGATCATTCGCCCGTATTGTATGACGCCGCAGCAGGAGCAGCCGACGGCCGTCGGCGACCGGGCGGCGGCAGCGCCTGCTGATGCCGCTGGCCCAACCGCTCGCCCCCCATGACCGGCACACGGTCCAGCTGGCTGCCGACCCATTGCAGTAGGTTGTACACAACGCTGGCCATGAAGCTTTCCACATGTGTCCCATCCGGATACGCAACCGCCTCGACCTTCACGCCCATGCGACTGGCCACATACAGAAACGACTCGATCTGGGCATCCAGGTTCATTTCGTCGCACCGTCCGTAGGCGACAAACAGCCGGTTGTGCCTTAAGTCCGGCCGGCGACGCACCAAGATGTCGAGCGGATTCTCCTGAATGATCCGCCGCACGGCCGCCCGGCCGCGGCCCCAGACCGGGTAGATCACCCACCAGGCCCGCACCTTGACCAACCCATGCCAGTATCGGCCGACGACGTCCAGGCCGGTGAAGTGATCACGCATGTGCCAGCAGTTCGGGTCAAAGTCGCCGAAGTAATTGCCGGTGCAGTCGACGTAGCGCAGGTTCAAGGGGGGTGAGACGGCTGCTACGATCCGGAACCGGTCCGGGTACTTGAGCACCATGTTGTACGCGCCAAAGCCCCCCATGGACCAGCCAGCCAAGATACGACGGGACGGGTCGCGGGTAACGGAGAAGTTCCGTTCCATGAAGCGGATAACATCTTCCAGTACGTACGTCTGGAACCGACCGCGGCGTGAATCGATCCACCAGCTGCCCACGCCCACGTAGTAGAAGTCGCCGGAGATGCTGCCATCGGGGATGGCCGCGACCAGCGGCGGCAGGTCGCCGCGTCGGATTGCTTCGTCCAGCGCCGGCAACACGGTGTAGAGCGATTGTCGCTCATCGGCCATGTAACCGTGCAGCCAGATCAGCAGCGGGTAGCGTTTGCGGCGGTCGTAGCCGGGTGGCAAGTAGACGTACATGTCGCGCTTTTCGCCCAGAGCGGACGAGTAGAACCGGCGATCGGCGCCATGGTTGCGTGTCAGATCGACCAGGGAACCGCCGAGCACCGGCACCGCAACCCCCCCGGCCAGGCAGGTGCTAGCCAGCCATGGGGACAGCGGCACCAGCAGAAGAAGGAGCAGCGGCAGCAGAGCGGACAGCCTCCACACCGGTGCGCGCCACAGTCGACTCATGCCGGCCCTCATCTCACAGGTGCGTCCATACTGGGCGAAGGAAGCGGGTGCTGGGGCAAGGGAGCGGTTCTGATGCGACGTTCCCGGCAGGCACCGCCGCGCCGCCTCCGCCGGCACCGACCGCAGCCTCCGGTCCACGCCCTGCCTCGGCAACAGATCCGCCTTGCCTTCTTTCGGCAGCAAGGCCGACGGGCCGCAACCGGAATCTGGTGAATCGGGAACGGTTTTGCGGGCTAGGATGGCTGGGAAAGATCCGCTACAGAGCGCGCAGACGGATCCTGCGGAACTGCACTGTCATCGGCTTGCCCTGATGGAGCTGCAGTCCCAGGAGCCCGCTTCTGGCAGCGTGCACGCGGTCACGGTCCTCAACCTCGACCATCGTCGTGCCGTTGATGATGTGCTTCAAGCGGTTACCGCGGGCCACGATTCGATAGCGGTTCCATTTGGTCGGGTCCAGGTTGGCCACGAGCTCTTTCGGGTCGCCCAGACTGCCAATCACCCGGCGTCGGAACGAGCGTCGGCCTCGACGAGGCTGCAAGAGCGGCTCTATGATCACCTTCTGGCCCCGCAGCGCCAGGATGCCGCGGCCTCGTTCTTCGTACAGGATGCCGATGTACTGTTTGCTCAAGTCGATATCGGCCTGATAGCCGCCCAGCACCCAGCGGCCAACCTCGGGCAGCTCACGGCTACGGTACTGGATACCGGAATTCGCCCATCCTTGCTCCCCCTCCACCCGGAACTCAAGCTCCAGCTCGAAGTCGCCAACCTGGCCACCGCGCCAGATGATGAACGTGTTCCGTCGAAGCGGCCGCTCAGCAGTGGTCCGGCCTGTGATGGCACCGGCTTGAACGGACCAGTAGTTCGGGTCACCGTCCCAACCCCGTAGCGTCTTCCCATCGAACAGCTCCCGCCAGCCGTTCTCGGCCTCGGCAGCCCCCGACACGAACACCGCCAGGGTGGCCATGAGCACACCAATCCCGGCTACCGCCACAGACGGACACCAGCTCAAAGAGCGCACCATGGTTGCAGCCTCCCGTTGGCTTGTATCCGAAGAAGCTCACCCCTAATGCTACTGCAAAGCATCACCTGGGCCGTGCCGCCCCCCACCACCGGTCGCTCGGACGCGAATCGATCCGCCGAGGCCGGATAGGATTAATCCCCCCTGCCTGGCCGACGCCTGTTCGCCCCGGGCCCATTCCCCCCTGCCGTGCCGGGCACGCTGTAACAGCGCTCACCGACTGACTCTATCCCGGTATTTGAGGTACAACCATGGTCTGTTGCTCCGGAAAAAGGATTCTCCCGCGTAGGACCGACGGGTTCACGCTGATCGAGCTGCTCGTGGTGATCGCCATCATCGCCGTCATGGTCGCTCTGTTGCTGCCGGCCGTGCAGCATGCACGAGAGGCGGCACGGCGGGCTCGTTGCCGGAACCACCTGCGTCAGCTCGGCATCGCGTTGCATCGCTACCACGACGCGCATGGCGCGCTGCCACCGGGCTATCTCTGGTCGCCGGGCTATTCGCATGGCGGTTTCGGCTGGGGAGCCCTCATCCTGAGCCAGCTCGGCTACAGCAGGCTGTACAACGCGCTGAACTTCTCGTTGCCACTGTGGCACGCAGCGAACGCAACGATCGCTGTCCTGCAGCCTGGGGTCTTCCTGTGCCCGTCCGACGACACGTCGCTCGGAACGCTCGACCGCGAAGGTCTGCGGTACGGGCGGGCCAACTACGTCGGCAACTTTGGTCCCGGTGATATGGACGAGAATCCGGACGATCGCCGCGGCGTCTTCAGCCGCAACAGCTTCACGCGCTTTCGCGACATCACCGACGGACTTGCCCACACGTTCCTTGCCTCTGAACGGCACAACGACAAGTTCCTGTCCTTGAGTACGGGAGGCCACCTCTGGGCCGAAACGGTCTGGATCGGCGCAATCAAAGAAGGCGACGATGACGACCACGCCCACACGACACTCTTCCAGACGGGCCACACCCCGAACAGTCCCTACATGGATGATCGTGACGTAGCGAGCAAACACATGGATGGGGCAAACTTCCTGTTCTGTGATGGATCGGTACGGTTTCTCAGTAACGACATCGATCTGGCGATCTATCGCGAACTTAGCTCGCGAGCGCCATTCTGATACCACCGACACCACCCCCGTCACGCCTCCCCCCGGCCGAACCAGGCTCCGTGGCACCGAGCCGGCGGACGATACGGGCCATGCGCCAGCCGTGTGGGCTGACCGAGCCTCCGGCTACGCATGGCCCGGATTGTTTCCATTCAAGCTGACAGTGCCGCGGAGCATCTGCCTCCAGGCAGACCGCAGCTGCGTTCGCCTAGCTCTTCGTTTCCTGGCGCAACGCGATGTTGATGTACGCATGGATGTGCGGTGCACCGCGGAAGTGGAATACGGCCGTCGGCCCTTCGATCCGCCAGATGTCCCAAATGCCGTCGTTGCCTATGTCACCTTGCTTGTAGAACGCAATGTGCAGCGCATCCAGACCGCCTCCGGCCTCGATTATGGCCAGCGCCTCACGCCGGTCCGACTCGCGATACGGTAGCAGGATGTCGTGAATCACTTCCCGCACCAAGGCCTTCTGATCGTCACTCAGCTCTGCAACTGGGATTCCCGGGCGTGGCGCATCCGGTGCGCGCAGCTGAACCGCGGTCTCCGGCGGCGCCTTCGGCAGCAGAGCCTTGGCCCGTTGCTTGCCATCCAGCATCTGGAACACCTGGTTGGCCCGCACCGCCTGGTACCAGAACACGTTGCCCGGATGCCCGGGCTTTTCGTTGAACTGGGGCGCGTGCCCATAAACGAGCGGTCCACCAAAGGCCTTACCCGGCACGCTGTCGCCATCACACCGCATCGTTACGTGCCGACCGGTCAACTCCCATTCGAACTTGCCACGCTCCGGATCACCAAAGATCGCACACGTGTACCGACCCAGCCCTCCCCAATCGTCCTTCATCTGGCGCATGAACCGCTCGAAGCCGTCCTCGGACGTGATGCTCCTGATGATCTCCTGCACGAGCCGCTGTTGGTCCTTGTTCAAGACGTCGCTGATGGGCAGGTCGACGATCTCCCAGTTCGGGGCCACCTTGTGCCGCCGGGGATCGTCCCAGGGCAGAACCAGAATCTCGCGCTGCTCCTTGGTCAGCGACCGGTACAGCTCTCTGACCAGCGACTCCCCGGTCTTCTTCGGCTTCGCCTCGCTAGCGGCCGCCTGTGCCGTATGCACCAGGCAGCCCGCTGCGGCGGTCGCCGTGACGGCCCGTCGCAGGAACTCACGCCGATCAACCAGTTCCCCACACTCCGGGCATCGCACCAACCGGGCATCGTGCTTGGCCGACATCACACGTCCTCCGCTGGCGAGGTTCTCAGGCTCAGGCAGGCTCCTCCAGTTTAACAATGTCGCATGAACGCATGCAATTGCGTCGATAAAGTGCCGCACAGACCGGTCTCAGAGGGCGAGATCCAGCCAGGTGACCAGTAGCAAGCCGACGCTGATCACGGCGTTGACGTGGAAGAACGCGACGTTTGCTCGGGCCAGATCGTTTGGTCGCACCAGGGCATGTTCGTAGACAAGCAGTCCAGCGATGAAAACTAACCCGGCCCGGTAGATCCATCCGAGCGGGAAGACCAGCGGGAGCAGAGCCAGCAGGACTACGGTCAGCAGGTGCAGCAGCGCAGCCACACGCAACGCGCGCGCAACGCCCAGTCGGGCTGGAATGCTGTAGAGCCCCACCCGCCGATCGAACTCGACATCCTGGCAAGCATAGATGATGTCGAAGCCGGCCACCCAGGTCAGCACGGCGGCCCCGAGCAACACCGGCGGCCACTCAACCGTGCCGCGAATCGCAATCCAGGCGGCTAGCGGTGCCAGCATCAGCGACGCGCCCAGCCAAAGGTGCGACAGGGACGTGAACCGCTTGCTAAAGGAGTAACCCGAGATAAACAGCAGCACGGGCACCGATAGCGCCAGTGGCAGCCAATTGTCGTTCGACACCACAAACAGCGTGCAGCTAGCCACGAACGCCACCGCGCAGCCGAGTGCAAAGGCGGCAACCTGGCCAACCGTGACGACTCCCCGCGGCAAATGACGGTTCGCGGTTCGGGGGTTTTGGGCATCGAAGGTACGGTCGGCCAACCGATTGACCGCCATGGCGGTGCTTCGCGCGAAGACCATGCAGAGCAGGATGCCAAGCCAATCGAGCCAGCGGAAACCTCCCCCGTAGCGAGCGTCCACTACGGTGGCCATCGTGGCGGAGGCCAGGGCGAAGGGCAGCGCGAAGACCGTGTGGCTGAAGCGGATCAACTCCAGCATCGTGCGCAGCCAACCGAGCATCTCGCAGCCCTCCACGGCCTGACGGTTCACCACCTACGCTGTAGCTGCCAGGGGGCTTTCGAACTGCCAGCGGGGACACTGAGAGAAGAACGCGAGCGGGTTCTCGTAGACGATCTTCCGAATCGTCTCCTCGCTGTGCCCGCGCATGCGCATCTCGTGGATGAAGTCGGTAACCGCCAGCGGATTGGAGGGCCCCCAGTCGCCGGCAGAATTGACCATGATCCGCTCGGTTCCATACATCTCGACCATATCCGCGGCGCGCTGCGGAGTGCACTTGGTCACCGGGTACAGCGTCATTCCCACCCAGTAGCCTTCCTCCAGCGCATAGCGAATCGTGTGCTCCTCGACGTGGTCAATGAGTACCTTCTCTGGCCGAATGCGGCTGTCGCCGCGGAGCATGTCCAGGATCATGCGCGTCCCCTGGTACTTGTCCTCCAGGTGGGGCGTATGCACCAGGATCAACTCGTTATGGCGGGCCGCCAGGTCCACTTGCTCCAGAAAAATGATCGCCTCGTTGCGTGTGTTCTTGTTCAGCCCGATCTCGCCTACGCCCAAGCAGTTCGGACGGTCCAGGAACTCTGGCAGGATCGCGATCACCTCGCGCGCCAGGCTGACATTCTCGGCCTCCTTGGCGTTGATGCAGACCCAACAGTAATGCTTGATGCCGTACTGGGCGGCGCGCTTCGGTTCGAACTCGGTCAGATGCCGGAAATAGTCGCGGAAGCTCTCGGCCGAGCCCCGGTCGAAGCCGGCCCAGAATGCTGGTTCGCTGACGGCCACGCAGCCTGCCCGTGCCAACCGCTCATAGTCGTCCGTCACTCGAGAGACCATGTGATTGTGCGGATCGATGTAGTACATGGCGGCACGCCTCTTACGGGTTTGTCGCGCTCAGGTCGAACTTCTGCTGCCAGTCCGGATCATACGGTCGGCTGAAGATGAGCTGGATCTCCTCGGCATAGTTGGTGCGCTCGCTGGCCAGCACCTCAAGGGCACGGCGGAGCTGGCCGATGCGGGGATCGTTGCGCAGCTGCTCATCATCGCCCGGGGCTCGCCGGATGCGATCCAGGATCGCGGCCGCGTCGAGCAGTTTGCACCGAAGCTCAAGAAAATACCGCTCGAAAACTTCTTTCTTGGTCAACGGCATCGGCGGCACTCCAAGCAGTTGTCCGGTCTTTCCGCCTAATTCTTCACGATAGCGCGCGGCCACGCGCGGATCAACCGCCCCACTTGATCGCCCAAATACGGGCGATCGTCTCCGTCATGCACCCCCTCGTTGCGCGTGGTCATCCCTGGTCACGTAGGATCGGCCAATGCCGGCCAACCGGCGCCACGGCGTTGTTGCCCGATCGAATCGATCGGGTGGAGGAGCTCGCCAGATCACATCCGTCCCTTCACAGAGCCCCTCGCAGCCGGACTGCGTACCGGGCCATGGGAAGGGCAAGCCCCCCTGGCACAGCGGCGGCGGCCACCGAATGCATCAGAAGTCGTTGGTGCGGCGGAGCACCAGCAGGTCGGCCCCCTCATAGACGACCCGCCAGCCTCCCGCCCCAGCCCGCGCCCGACGTAACCACCGGACAAACCTCAACCACTCTTCCCGCCGCCGGACCCCTGTGCTGCCGGCAGTCCGCCGCAGCGACTGCCAGACAGCCTCGGCGACTCTTGGCACCGGACCGTCTAGCAGGAACAACTTCTTCTCCACCACCAGCCAGCGGGCGTTCCTGGCCACGGCCAGCTGGTCCAGCCCTGGGCCCGGCTGGTAGTAGTCGTACAGCACTGTCCGGGGTGATACGTTCAACAGCACCCCCCGGGCCGCCGTTACCGGCTCCTGCTGCGGAATCCGCTTGAGCAGTTCAACCAACCCTGCCCGGACATCCAACTCGTTATAGCGCGACGGAAATGTCAGCAGACCGTCGCGGATGGCACCACGGCGCAGCAGCCCGGGCCCCACCGTGACGATCAGGGCCAGTGCCATCAGCTGCGTGGCCAACAGCGCCAGCGACCAGTGCCGCCTGGAGGATTCCTGCCACCGCTCCGCAACGCTTGTCACCGCCGCCCAGAGCAACAGCACCAAAGCGGGACAGATGTAGCGTACGTATTGAACAGCCGGGTGAAGCGAAAAGAGGCCCATGCGCATTGGCGGTAGCAGCAGGAGCAAGCCGAGGGCGACGCAGAGCGGCCTGCGTAGCCCGAGGGCGGCCAGCGGCATGAAGTACACCAACAGCGCCGGCCACTCGCGACGTAGCGCCGCAGCCACGGCCCCAGGAACCAGCCCGTAGGCTTCGGTCGGATGAGTCGCTGCCCAGAGGTAGCCGGCCGCCGTCGCCGGCCCGTAGGCAAGCGTCAGGTACAGCACGTGTCCCCAGAACCAGACGATCCCCAGGCCGATGGCGATCGCCCCGACCCGCCATGCTCCGCGCACCGGCCACTGCCATAACGCATGGTGCACACCAAGAGCGGCGATCACAATGCAATACGGTTCGCGAATCGTGGCCCAGATGGCCGTGCCCAGGACGAGTCGGCTTGTCCGCTGCTGTGCGATCCAGTCGGCCACGGCGAGGCCGATCGGGATGCCGAGATACATATAGCGGAAATCGGTGGCACCGACGAGCCACAGCGGGGGGCATGCGGCGTAGGTCAGAGCGGCAAGTGCGGCGGCCGTCGGGTCGCCGTAGCGGGCGCCGATCCGGTAAGCGGGAATCACTCCCAGAGCCAAGACGGCGGCTTGCAGGGCGTAGAGCGTCGTGGGGTGCGGGCGCCAGCGATAAAGCGGAACGAGCGCGAAGGTGATCGGCCGTAGGTGGTTCGTACGCCAAGCGTCTGGGCCCTCCGTCGCATAGAAGTTCTGCGGTCGCACAGTGACCGGCGCGCGGCCCATGTTCCAGAGCTGCTGGTTGTAATAGGCCATGTCCAGCGGGCCGGCAACGCGAAAAGTCCTCAGCCGCCAAGAGTTGATGGCAAACGTGCCGGCAGCAAGCACGAGCGCGGCAGCGACGGCAACGGCTCGGCTTAGCCCGGGGCTTGCGTTCATCCGGCTGCCACTACCGGCTCCGTCGCCACCCACCTGCGACCTTCTCGCACCACCCGACGATATAGCGTGTCGCGCTCGACCGGGATGCGGCCAGCTTCGCGAATCAGACGACAGATCTCTTCGACGGTCAGTTCCTGAGGGGTCTCAGCGCCGGCGTCATGATAAATCTTCTCGTACACGACCGTCCCGTCTAAGTCGTCGGCGCCGTAGGACTGAGCCACCTGCGCAGTGCCGATGCCGAGCATGACCCAGTACGCTTTGATGTGGGGGAAGTTGTGCAGCATGAGCCGACTGATGGCGATCGTCTTCAAGTCCATCAGACCGCTGGGGCGCCGCAGGTGGCTGAGTCCGGTGTTGGCCGGATGGAACGCCAGCGGAATGAAGGTCTGAAAGCCACCGGTCTCGTCTTGCACCGCTCGCAACCGCAGCAGGTGATCGATACGGTGTTCCGGACGCTCGATGTGGCCATAGAGCATCGTGGCGTTGGAGCGGATCCCCAGGCTGTGCGCGACCCGGTGCACCTCGAACCACTCCTCCGCGTCCGCCTTGTGCTCACAGATCCTCTCACGAATCTCGGGATGGAAGATTTCAGCCCCCCCTCCGGGCAAGCTGCCCAGCCCCGCATCACGCAGGATCTGGAGGATCTCCTCATAAGACAGCCCGGTCAACTGCCGGAACCAATGGATCTCGACAGCCGTGTACGCTTTAATGTGCAGCTCAGGAGCAGCCTCATGGACCACCCGGATCACGTCCACGTACCAGTCGAACTTCTTCAAATGGTGCAAGCCACCGACGATGTGGATCTCGGTCGCGCCGCGCTCGTGCGCTTCCGCCGCCCGCTCACGGATCTCCTGGAACGACATCACGTACCCACGCGGGCTGCGCAGGTCGGCACGAAACGCGCAGAAAACACAGCGGTACACGCAGACGTTGGTGGGGTTCAGGTGGACGTTGATGTTGTAATAGGTGTAATTGCCGTTGAGCCGCTCGCGCACCAGATTGGCCAACTCGCCAATCGTGTGCACGTCGCGACAGCTGTACAGGAAGACCCCGTCGTCAAAAGACAGCGGCTCACCCGCCTCGACCTTCTCGCGGATCACCGCCAATCGTTCCGCTTCGCTGTGCACGGCCACGTTCCCCGTCGTCGGCAGCTAGACTAAGGAGAGCACAGTGGTCCAATTCTATCCGCAGATGGCCGGTGAACGTGGAACCGCTCGGGTGCGACGTCCATGAAGCGAATCGTCTCGATGTTACCAGCCGCAACGGAGATTGTCTGGGCACTGGGCCGGGTAGACTGGCTGGTCGCGGTCAGCCACGACTGCTCCTATCCGCCACAGGTGCGTGATCTGCCGTGGGTGACGCGGTGCACGTTCGAGACGGAGGGAATGAGCTCGCGCCAGATTGACCAGACCGTGCGTCACCTGATGCGCGAGGGCAAGCCGTTGTTTGTCGTGGACCGAGCCGTCCTGCGCACCGCCCAGCCCGACGTGATCATCACCCAGAAGCTCTGCGACGTCTGCGCCGTCTCGCCCACGGAGGTGCAGCGCGCACTGCGCGACGTTGCGCTCCAAGCGGAAGTGCTTGAGCTTGGACCGCAGTCGCTCAGCGATGTCCTGGGCGATGTGCTCCGCGTGGCTGAAGCAATCGGCGAGCTGGACCGCGGCCGAGCGGTTCACCGGGCACTGTGCCAGCGGTTGGACCGCGTGCGCGCCAGCAGTGGCCGAAAGGGTAGCCCCCGCAAGCGAGTCGTTGTCCTGGAATGGCTCGATCCCCCCTACTGCTGCGGCCACTGGATCCCGGAACTCGTCGAACTGGCCGGAGGCGACGAGTTACTCGGCGTACGCGACGGTGACTCGCACCCGATCTCCTGGGATGAACTCCGCGCCGCGGACCCGGATGTCGTCGTGGTTGCCTGTTGCGGGTACTCAAAGGAACGAGCCCACGCGGATGCGTGCAAACCACATGTGCTGGACGCCTTCCGGAAGCTCCGCGCGTTTCACGCCGGGCAAGTCTGGCTGAGCGACGGTACGGGGCTGTTCACATGCCCCGGGCCACGCGTCGTCGACACATGCGAGCTGCTCCAGCAGATCCTCCACCACAGCCCGGCCGACCCTCTGCCACCAAACTGTCTCCGCCTTGCCCCGGACCAACTGGCCGTCTAATTGGACCGTGCACCGCTGGACAGGTTCTTCGATCAACCTGGCATGTTGACGAGGGTTAGGTTGACCAGAACGTTGGGCGCGATCGAGGAGGGAAGCAGGGCAATCCCTCGGTGTGCCTTGTCAAGACAGCGCGTGCCCTGACCAGGCGCTGCCGAGCTCTTGGCCGATGCCGGCACGTCACGGTCGTCCTGGGGCAGTTCAGCCGGGCGCGCCATCCAAACATCGCTCCGAACGTCCACCGTGCATGCCGGCATGCTGCGGAATCTCCCTCCTCTACCGGGCCCCACACTGCTGCGATCGCGGCTTCCCCCTGCGGGCTCATCTGTACCATAGGCATCTGCCGATGATGAGCCGGGACCCACCGGTTCTCCGTCCCCTCCTCAGCCGTAGGCCCTGAGTCGGTTGCGGAAGAGCGCCATCGCGGAGGGCATCCGGTCGGGTCCGGTTGACACATAATGATGGTTTGATATGATGGGTGTGCTGCGGCATGCTGCCCGGTGAGCCGTGTCGGCGGGGTGGCCGCAGCTGGCGTGCGGACCGCGGGCGGTGGTCCCGCATCTGGTCGACTCGGTGCTCAGAAGCCTGGCGTTCCAGCCACGAGGCGAGAGCGATGCTGACGATCCTTGGCAAGCCCTATCGCAGTTTCTGCGACGGAATGACCCGCCGTAATTTCCTCCGCATCGGCGGGCTGGCCATGGGGGGCCTGAGCCTGCCGCAGATCCTCCGTGCCGAAGCCGCCAACGGAATTCGCAGTTCGCACAAGGCCATCATCATGATCTATCTGCCCGGCGGCCCACCCCACCAGGACATGTGGGAAATCAAGACGGAGGCTCCGTCGGAGATCCGCGGTGAGTTTCGGCCGATTCAGACCAACGTGCCGGGCATCCAGATCTGCGAACTGTTCCCGCGGCTTGCCTCGATGATGGACAAGCTTGTGGTGATCCGGACCATTGTGGGTTGTGTGGATCGGCACGAATCCCACATGTGCCTTAGCGGTTACCCGTCGGTCGGTGGCAACCAGCCCCCCGGTGGCCGGCCGTGTGTCGGTTCGGTGCTGGCGAAGCTTTTCGGACCGGTCGACCGTTCGGTCCCGCCGTTTGTCGGGCTAGCTCCTCCGATGGGCCACATGCCCTGGGCGAATCCGGGCGAGCCGGGTTTCCTGGGTCCGGCCTATGCTCCGTTCCGGCCGCAGGGACCGGGCATGGCAGACATGCGGCTGAACGGCATCACTTTGGAGCGGCTCTCTGATCGCAAGCGTCTGCTGACGGCGCTGGACCGGTTTCGGCGCGAATGCGACGCGGATGGTTCCATTGAGGGCATGGATGCGTACACGAAGCAGGCCTTCGAGGTGCTCACGTCGAGCAAGCTGGTGAAGGCGTTGGACGTGGAGCTGGAAGACCCGAAAGTGCGTGATCGCTATGGTCGCGGGTCGGCTCGGAAGATGGCCGATGGTGGTCCGAGGCTGCTGGATCAGTTCCTCGTGGCTCGACGGCTGGTCGAGGCGGGTGTCCGCTGTGTGACGCTAGCGTTCAGCCGTTGGGACTGGCATGGGAACAACTTCCGTCGGGCGCGCGAGGACATGCCGATGTTGGACCAGGGCGTCTCGGCGCTGGTCGAGGACCTTGACAGCCGCGGCATGCTCGATGATGTGACCGTCATTGTCTGGGGCGAGTTTGGACGCACGCCGCGCATCAACAAGAACGCCGGCCGTGACCACTGGCCTGCAGTAAGCTGTTGTCTGATGGCCGGTGGCGGCATGCGTACCGGCCAGGCCATCGGGCGCACGAACCGCTTGGGCGAGGTGCCTCAGGAGCGGCCGGTCCATGTGCACGAGGTCTTCTCCACGCTTTACCACAACCTCGGCATCGACGTCACCACGACGACGATCCCCGATCAGGCGGGTCGACCGCAGTATCTGGTCGACATCCGTAAGCCGATCGAAGAACTCATCTGATCCTGAAAACGGCCATCTGTCCTGGACACAGGGCCATGCTCCGCTGGCCCTGTGTCTATTGCTTTTCGGGTTGCTTGGCAGCCAGGTCGCGGGCACCGAGGAGCACAGCCCGAACTTCATCCTGATCCTGTGCGATAACCTTGGCTATGGTGACATTGGTCCGTTCGGCTCCACGCTCCACCGCACCCCCAACCTTGATCGGATGGCGGCCGAAGGCAGGCGGTTTACGCACTTCTATGCCGCTTCAGGGGTTTGCACCCCGAGTCGAGCGGCGTTGATGACTGGTCAGTACCCGTGTCGTGTCGGGCTGGCGTGCACACCGCGCGACGGTCTGGTATTGCGGCCGCTATCGCCTTACGGGCTTGCGCCCGAGACGGTCTCGCTGGCCGATCTGGTCAAGTCGGCCGGCTACCGCACGGGGCTGTTGGGCAAATGGCATCTGGGAGATCGCCCCGAGTTCTTGCCACCACGGCACGGTTTTGATGAGTACCTGGGAATCCCGTACAGTGACGACATGACCCAAGCGGTCGGTCGTCGACTGGGCAAGAAGTACGACGGCTATCGATGGCCCCCGCTGCCGCTGATCCGAAACGATCGGGTTATCGAAGCCCCCGTCGATCTGAGCCGCCTGACTGCTCGCCTCACCGACGAGGCCCTCTCCTTTATCCGCCGCCACCGCAGGGAACCGTTCCTGCTCATACTTAGCCACATCCTGCCGGGCAGCCGGCGGCGACCCGAGGTCGGGGCCCGTTTTCGCGGCGTGAGCCGCAACGGTCCGTGGGGGGATGCTGTGGAAGAGATCGACTGGTCCACGGGACAGATTCTGGCCCTTGTCCGCGAGCTCGGTCTTGCCCGCCGTACGCTCGTGCTGTTTACCTCCGACAACGGCGCCCCCACAACGGGACGGCCCGGCGATCCCTCGCGCGGGTCGAACGGACTGCTGGAGGGGCGCGGGTACACGACCGCCGAAGCAGGTCAGCGCGTGCCGCTCATCGCATGGTGGCCCGGGACTGTTCCCGCTGGCACGAGCTGCGATGAGTTGTGCACGATGATGGACCTATTGCCTACGTTTGCTCGGCTGGCCGGAGCCCCCCTTCCGCAGAACGTTCCGATCGATGGTCATGACATGACAGCGTTGCTGCGGGGCGAGGCTCGCGCCCGCACCGCGTACAAAGCGTTTTACTACTACCACGGTAATCAGCTGCAGGCGGTCCGATCCGGAAGGTATAAGCTCTACGTGCCGCTGGAGACGTGGCGCGCTCACCCCCAGTTTCGCCCCGGCCGGCCGACCGGACCACTGCTGTTCGATGTGGTTGCTGATCCGGGCTGCCGGCAGGAGCTTAGCAGGAAGCATCCCGACGTGGTTCAGCGGCTGCTGAGACTCGCCCGCGACGCCCCGTGCTCTGGGTCCGCGCGGTAAGCATCCTTTCCACGGGAGCGACTTAGTCACCGGCGATTCCCACCGGCCCCGCATCGGCCACGCCCAGGGCGCGGGTTCGGCCGGGATGCCGATCAGCGATGCCATCCCGGGACCTGCCCCAGCAGGGACAGTTGCGCCGGCTACTCTGCTTACCGGGCCTCAAGCCGACGAGCGATCTCTGCCTCCACGTCGTCGATCCTCACACGCACCTGCTGGCACGTGTCCCGATCGCGAATGGTCACGGTCTGGTCTTGCAGCGTTTGCCCGTCGATCGTCACGCAGAAAGGCGTGCCCACTTCGTCCTGCCGGCGGTACCGTCGGCCAATGGCACCTTTCTCGTCGTAGAAGCAGACCCATCGCTTCTTGAGTGCTCGGTACAGGTCTCGGGCAATCTCCGGCATCCTGTCCTTCTTGACCAGCGGGAAGACGGCAACTTTGATCGGTGCGAGCCTCGGATGGAACTTCATCACGACCCTCTTCTGGGGCACCCCCTTTTCGTCGGGCACTTCGTCCTCGGTGTACGCCTCGCAGATGAAGGCCAGGGTTGCCCGGTCTGCCCCAGCGGACGGTTCGATGACATGCGGCACGAACCGTTCGCGCGTCTCGTCATCGAAGTAGGTCAGGTCCTTACCGCTACCGGGGTACTTGGGGCGGCCGTCCGGCAAACGGTCCAGCTCGAAGTGGTCGCCGACGCGGATCAGTTTCCCCTCCATGTGGCTTCTCAGGTCGAAGTCGCCGCGGTGAGCCACACCTTCCAGCTCCCCGAAATCGCCCTCCGGCAGGAACGGGAACGCGTACTCGATGTCCGCCGTTCCGCAGCTGTAATGGCTCAGCTCTTCCGGGCCGTGTTCACGCAGGCGTAGCCGGTCGCTGCGAAGTCCCAGCGACACGTACCACTGCAGCCGTCGGTTCCGCCAGTATTCGTACCAGGCACGCGATTCGTTCGGGTGGCAGAAGAACTCGATCTCCATCTGCTCGAACTCTCGGCTGCGGAACGTGAAGTAGCGCGGCGTGATCTCATTGCGGAAGCTCTTGCCGATCTGGCCCACGCCGAACGGCAGCTTGACGCGGGTGGTATCGAGCACGTTCTTGAAATTGACAAAGATGCCCTGGGCCGTCTCGGGCCGGAGGTAGGCTTCCGAGGACGGGTCGAACAGGGCACCGACGTAGGTTTTGAACATTAGGTTGAATTCACGGGGCTCGGTCAGGTCGCACTTGTCGTGTTCGCCCGGCCGCTTGGACGGCTTCAACGGGCATTGTTCTGTCTCCAGGTGATCGGCTCGGAAACGGGCCTTGCACGTGCGGCAGTCGACCATCATGTCGTGGAACAGGTCGTAGTGACCGCTGCACTTCCAGACCTGAGGGTGCATGATGATGGCCGTGTCCAGGCCGACCATGGCGTATGGGCGGGGTGCTCCGGGCGGTGCGGTTGTGTCATCGTGCGAGGTGATCATGTCGTACCACCAGGCGTCCTTGATGTTGCGTTTGAGCTCAACGCCCAGGGGACCGTAGTCCCAGAACCCACCGATTCCGCCGTAGATCTCGCTAGACTGGAAGATGAACCCGCGCCGCTTGCACAGCGACACGATCCGCTCCATCAGGTTGGTCTTTTCGCCTTTGGCCATGGCCTGCGCTTCGCTCCCGATCGAATGTCGAACGGTCTCGTTTGGCTAAGTCTACGGTATGGTCAGGCCGATGTGGTGCTGGCTGAGCCGTTCGAAGCCGTCCCGCGTGATCCGGTAGTTGTGCTCGATCCTCAAGCCGCCTACACCGGGAACGTACACACCCGGCTCGAGCGTGACAACGTCACCTTCGACGAGCACGTCCTCGGAGCACCGGCCTAACACGGGGGCTTCCGGGTGTTCCAGTCCGAGTCCGTGGCCGGCATGATGCGGCAGCTCGTAGCGACTGTCCGCTTCCATCAGCACCCGGTTCACCGCCTCCGCCACGGCAGAGCCAGACACGCCTGGGCGGAGCATCCGTTCACCGGCTGCCATCGCCTCGCGGCACAGTGTCAGCCACTGCTGCTGCTCGGCGCTCGGCTCGCCGCCGACACAGAACGTGTTTGTCAGGTCGGCGCGGTAACCGCCGCAGATGACCGAGAAATCGACCAGCAGCAGTTCGCCGCGTCCGATCCGCCGGATGGTGGGCGGTCCACTACGCGACTCGTGCAAGCGGCTGCCGCTGAGGAAGTCGCCGTAGACAACCACCGGTGTCCCCAGCACCTCCTGGCACGTCCGCTGAACACCGGCGTAGACGTCCAGTTCGGTCATGCCAGGGCGGACCGAGTTCGCCACCCATGCCAGGGCTGCTTCGATCGCGCGCGCGGACGCCTGGATCAGACGCAGTTCGTCCGGCGCCTTTGCCCGGCGCATCTCTCGCAGCACCGGGCCGACGTCCAGCACATCGGCCGGCTGCAACCGGCGCAACATCGCCGCGGGCGTGTAGTCCAGGTCGACGGCGAGCCGGCACCCGGCAAGCTGATGCCGGAACCACGACACGAAGGTCTCGATCACCGCCTGCCGCCGGTCTCGGAACGTATCCTGGCCCGTGTAGTATCGCACGGGCACCAGGGTGTCGGCGTGAGGCTCGGGCTGGCGGCGCAGCAGGTGGTTGTCGGCAAAGAGCGTCGTGCGCGCCTGGTCGTCGACAACCAGAACGGCCAGGGCGTACGCCGAATTACTCACCGGGTTGAAGTGCAGGCCGGTCAGGTAGGTGACGTGCATCGGAGCGGTCAGGACGACGCAGTCGGCCTGGCCCATCACTCGGGCCGTCAGGTCCCCGAGCCGTCGTCGGCAGCCCGCTTCGTCGAGGTACAGTCCTGTCTGTGGCCGGGTCATCGCTTGCCCCTTTCTAGAATGTCCAAACCGCACCGGGCATCATCGTAGCCGAAGCCCTTTGGGAATGCGCTCATGAAGCAGTATTCGCGGATCACCGAGTTCCTGGAGGAGCTGGAGTCGCTTGGTGAGCTGGTGCGCGTCAGCTGCGAGGTGGATCCCGAGCTGGAAATCACCGAGATCACGGACCGGGTCTCCAAGTCACGGACGCGCCGCTGGGGACTGGGCGGCCCAGCTTTGCTCTTTGAGCGTGTACGCGGCTCCACCATGCCGGTGCTGATCAACCTGCTCGGCAACCAGCGCCGCATGTGCCTGGCCCTGCGCGCGGAGTCGTACGAGGCGGTGGCTGAGCGGATTGCTGCGCTGCTGAAGCCGAAGGTCCCGGAGGGGGGGCTGTGGGAAAAGCTCAAGTTCCTGCCCGAAGCAGCCCGTATGGCTCAGGCCCTGGCCGCCATGCCGCCGAAGGTCGTCTCCGATGGACCATGCCAGGAAGTGGTCAAGACCGGCCCGCAGGTGAACCTCCATGAGCTCCCTGTCTTGAAATGCTGGCCCCTGGACGCAGGCCGGTTCATCACCTTTGGGCAGGTGTTCACCAGGAACCCGGAGACGGGCGAGCGGAATGTGGGCGTCTACCGCCTGCAATTGCTTGACGAACGCACGACCGCCATGCACTGGCACCTCCACCACGACGGTGCCCAGCACTACCTGATGTACCGCAAGCGCGGCGAGAAGATGCCTGTGGCCGTGTCGCTGGGCGGCGACCCGATCTACCCGTTCATGGGGATCGCACCGCTACCGCCGAGCACGGACGAGTGCCTCTTCGGCGGTTTCCTGCGGGGCAAGCCGATCGAGCTGGTGCGCTGCAAGACGATCGATATGGAGGTTCCAGCCGACGCGGAAATCGTCATCGAAGGCTACGTCGACCCGCAGGAACCGTTGATCACGGAAGGCCCCTTCGGCGACCATACCGGCTGGTATTCGCTGGAAGATCGGTTCCCCAAGTTCCATGTAACCGCAATCACCCACCGGCCCAACCCGATCTACTGGACGACGATCGTCGGCATCCCCCCTCAAGAGGACTACCATATGGGCAAGGCGGTCGAGCGGATCTTCCTGCCGCTGGTGCGCATGATGATCCCGGAAATCGTCGACTACGACCTGCCGACTTTCGGCGTCTTCCACAACTTCGCGTTCGTCTCGATCCGCAAAACGTATCCGTTTCAGGCACGCAAGGTGATGAGTGCCCTGTGGGGCCTGGGCCAGTTGATGTTCACGAAGATCATCGTCGTCGTGGACGAGGACGTCAACGTACACGACTACGACGAGGTCTGGTTCCACGTCGGATCGAACGTCCACCCGGGCCGTGATGTCCTCTTCTGCCAGGGCCCCACGGACATCCTCGACCATGCCGCTCCGGTCTGCGGCGTGGGGCATAAGATGGGTATCGACGCGACGCGCAAGTGGCCCGAGGAAGGTCATCCCAGGCCGTGGCCGCCACTGATCAAGATGACCGACGAAATCCGGGCGCTGGTAACCCGACGCTGGGCCGAATACGGCATCGGTCCGCTCCAGGAGTAACCGCCGTGCCGGTCGACCGTCGTGCAAGCCGTGTGCGGCAAATGTTTGCCGCCATCAGCCATCGCTACGACCTGCTGAACCGCCTGCTCAGCGGAACGATTGACCAGCGGTGGCGACGACGCACGGTAGAGATCCTGGGCAAACCGAGCACGGCAGTGCTTGATGTCTGCACGGGCACGGCGGATCTGGCCCGCGAGTTCGTCCGCGCCTACGGCCACGACTTCACCGTCGTCGGTGTCGACTTCTGCCGCCCGATGCTGGAGATCGGCCGGCGAAAGCTACTGCCGGAAACCGCCCCCGACCAGTTCGTTCTGATCGAAGCGGACGCCCAACGGCTGCCGTTCCCCGATGCCGTCTTCGACATCGTCACCGTGGCTTTCGGGCTACGTAACGTAACGGACCGGTCGCTGGGGCTAAGCGAGATGGTGCGGGTCTGTCGACCGGGCGGTAAGGTCGCCATCCTGGAGTTCTCCATGCCGCAGTCCCGCCTGCTGCGACGAGCCTACTACGTCTACTTCCGCCGGGTTCTGCCGGCTGTTGGACAGGCGATCGCCCCGAATCGATTCCGTGCCTACGAGTATCTGCCGGAGAGTGTGCTGGAGTTCTACACCGACGAGCAGATGCTGGC
>JALXBF010000037.1 GCA_026991575.1 Planctomycetota bacterium
TACTTCGCGTTCCGCACCCCCTTTTGCGTCAGCTCCTGAACCTGCTTCTCACGCAGATGCAGGATGTTGTCCCGGTCGATCGGCTGACCACTGTAGACGAACCGGTCGCGCAGCCGGCAGACTGCTGCGGCCAGCGGTTCCGGACCGGCAATCCCGCGCAGTTTCACCAGGGCGAGACGCTCGAACTGCTGGGCGCGGCCGTTCGGTCGATAGTAGTCGGCGCAAAAGGAGAAAGACGGGCTCAGTGGTCCGGAGTTTCCAAACGGCCGGAGCCTCAAATCGATGTGGAACACGCCCTCGCGGCGTGCCCAAACAACCTGCCGGAACACCCGGACGACCGCGTCAGCCTGCTGTTGCAGTTCGTACCGTTGCCGCTCATCCGTCGCCGAGCGGTCATCGTGCACGAAGAGCAGCTCGATGTCCGAAGCAAAGCCTAACTCGCGCCCCCCCAGCTTGCCCAGACCGAAAACAGCCATCTCCGGCAGCGGAGAACCACGACCAGTGACCTTTCCGATGCGCTGCCGCGCAAGCTCCAGTGCCACGCACACGACGGCCTCGGCCAGCTCGGTCAGCTCATAGCCGAACCGCGCAAAGTCGATCCGTCCGGTCAGGTGCCGTAGATCGATACGGAACATCTCCCGGTCCTTGAACCGGTTGAGCCGCTCGACCTTCTGTTCCCACCCCCGCTCGCTGGCCAGTTCATCCCAAAGTGCCTGCTCCAATTCCCGACGCACTGTCTGCCGGTCCAGCTCCGGTGCACTGGCCAGCACCGGGAAGAGCGTCTCGTGTTGCATGCGGAGGAAGTCCTCCCAGAGAAACTCGCTGGCACCGAGTACCTGGGCCAGTCTCCGGAGGACCTCGTCTGAGGACAGATCACGGAGCCGCTGAAGCCAGTCCCGCCAGCGGAGCACCTCCTGGGCAAGCACGCTGAACTGACGGAGCGCCTGCGCCGGGTTGGGCGCGCCGGGCAGAAGATGGGTGAACTGCTTGATGAGCACGGCAGCAACGCGCAGGTCGGCCAGCGCCGCTTCGTCACGGATCTTTTCGCCCTGCTGGGTCGTCAACCAGAAATCGTCCCGCACCAGGCCGTCCACCGTGCGGACACGAACCCGGACGATGTTGAACCGCAGCATCGCCAGGGCATTGGCAAACTCGAAGACAAAGCCCAGTGTGTCGACCGACTCGATACGCACCACCGTTGCGGCCGGGTCACCGTCGTTGTCCACCTCGACACGCACAGGGTACAGCTGCCGCGTCGGTGGCGGCTGGCGCGCAATCACCTCTGCAAACCGCTCCACCAACTCGGCGCGCGCCTGCTCCAGCTTGCCCTCATAGGCCATAGCCAGCAATCGCCGCAGCCCGGAGCGGATCCGCCCGATCAGCTCCGCAGGCTCCTGACCCTCGGGCAAACGGACCACGAAATGATCGAACAGTACCGGGACCTCTTTCGGGCGCGCCGATCGCCGACGCCACGGTGGACGAGGCAGAATCGATCGGCTGCGGCGGCTCTTGAGCACCGGGATCGTATGGATGTCGCCTTCGACAATGTTGACCGAATGGACGGCAAACGTGCCCGAAATGAGCGACAGGGCCCCCAGCGTGTCCCGTCCGATGGCAACCAACACCCAGTGTTCGCCACGAGGCCACGCATCGACGTGAACGGCGCCTTCGTCCGCAGCCTCCTGGGCCAGGCGCGCCAGTTCAGGCAATCTGGCTTCGAACGCTTCGTCAAGCTGCCCGTGCAACCGGGCTCTCAGGCTCTGAACGAGCGACTCGGAAGACTCGGCCATGGGAAGACCTGTGTCGAGCGGACCGTGGCTGCGAAGTGCCACTTATTCTACCATGCACCCGCTCCGTGCGGGCGCTGGGCGACGCAGCCTCCGTGGCACCGCGCCACAGGTCCGGACCTCACAGGGCCACGAACAGCACATCCGGCGAACACTCATGTGCGCTTCAGCTCCTCCCTGCCGACCCCACTGCCAGGCCCCCCGTCTGACAACTCCAGCACATCCCGTACCTGATAGGCTGGCTTGCCCTGCGACTCGTAGTAGGTGCGCATCACCATCTCAGCCAGCAGGCCCATGAGGATGCTGAGGATGCCAGTAAGCACGAAGAGCACGACCAGTAACGGTAAGGGGGTCTCAACGAAGTCTTTGCCGGACTGTGGGGAAACTCCGAGCCAGCGCAGCCATCCCAGCTTAGCCAGCTTGTAGTAAACCGCCCAGACCGCGCAACCTATGCCAGCCAGCACACTGAACAGCCCAAAGCCGCCGAACAGGTGCATCGGCCGCTGGCCGTAACGGTCCAGGAACTTCAGCAGCAACAGATCTAGCACAACGCGAAACGTGCGGCTGATGCCGTACTTGCTCCGCCCCTTCGTCCGTGGCCGATGGTTGACAACGATCTCCGTAACACGGGCCCCCTGCCAGACGGCATAGATCGGCACAAAACGATGCATCTCGCCATAGAGCCGAACGCCGTCCAGCACAGAACGGCGGTAGGCCTTGAGGGTGCAGCCGTAGTCGTGGAGGTAAACGCCGGAGATGCGTGAGATCAGACGATTGGCCAGCATCGACGGCAGCCGGCGACTTAAGAACGGATCCTTGCGGTTCTTGCGCCAACCGCTGACAACGTCATAGCCCTCCTTCAGCAGGGCGATCAAGCGCGGGATGTCGCGCGGGTCATTCTGCATGTCCCCATCCATGGTGACCAGCACGGCGCCGCGGCTGTGATCGATGCCCGCCGACAACGCGGCCGTCTGGCCCATGTGCCGCCGCAACCGGATGACCCGCAGCCTCGGATAACGGGCAAGCAACGAGCGGAGTCGCTCGACGGTACCATCCGTGCTGCCGTCGTCGCAGAAGATCACCTCATAGTCTGCACCCAGCGATTCGAGCACGTCGAAGAGTTCAGCGCACAGCGGCTCCACGTTGTCCGCCTCATTGAACACCGGGATGACCACGGACAACTCCAGCCGCTCAGCTTGCTCCGTACGATGGTCCGTCACGGTACGCTGCAGTGTTGCCATCCGGCGCGCACGCGCAAAGCCGATCCACCCACGCGCAAGCGGTCCCGTTCACGCGATTTAGCCGATCGAAACGACCGGACCTCCGGCCCGACGCGCGATCGCCACAGATCGGCCAGTCGACCGACCGCAAAGCTAAACCCACGTACCCACAGCGCTCGTCGACACGGCGTCCTGTACTGTCACTGCGCCCGAGCGACCATCGTGGTTCGCCCACCACGAGCACCCTTGCCGGTGCTCGCGCAGGCAACCTCTGGCCGCGCGCGATCGCCCCCGATCACGCAACCGACCCCAGAATATGCCCTCGCGCAATCGGTCGATCGGGCGCACGTTCAACTTCGGCGATGCAATCAACGTAGCGAGATCGGTGGGGGTTCGGGCCGAGTAAGCCGAGGTCCCGTTACACTGAGAAGGCCGGTGTCGCCCGGGAAAGCATTGCCGCCGTCCAGTGACAGGCTGACACGCAAAGCTCGCGCAGAAAGCCTGACCCCGTCGCGGCCGCTGCCGCCGGCTGATGCGGGGTTGACGCCGAAGAACGGTCTGAGCGGGCACTATCCCGGCACACCCTGCCGCCCGGACAGGCCCTGAAGCGGTCGGCCCGCATCACGCTGGTGCCTCGTGCTGGGCGCTGCGGACGCTAACTTACGGAACAGGCCGGTCTATCGTGAGCTCGTGATCGAACCCCGGACATGGACAAGCACGCGGACACCGGCAGGAACCGCTAGAGCGAGGTCGTGGATGAACGGACACGTGGCGCGCTTGGCGGGTACGAGCGAGTATGTCGAATTACGGCTGGACCGCGTCGGCGAGTCCGTGCAGATGAACCGCACCAGCCGAAGCGGCAGCGGCACGGCGATTCTCAGCCCAGGCTGGATCGATCTCCAAGTCAACGGGCTGGCCGGCATCGCGTTCAACAGCGACCAACTTCATGTTGACGACGTCCACTCCGTGACCCGTCAACTCTGGCAGTCAGGCACCAGCCAGTACTGCCCCACGCTCATCACCGACAGCCCGGATCGGTTGGCCCGCGTGCTGCGGATCCTGGCCGATGCGGCTGACGACCCCACCGAAGGGGAGGCTATTGTGGGCATTCATCTGGAAGGTCCGTTCATCTCGCCGGAAACCGGGCCAAGGGGGGCTCATCCGCTTCAGTTCACCAGACCGCCGGATAAGGACCTGTTCCGGCGGTTTCAGGACGCGGCGCGCGGTCTGATCGTCGTCGTCACGCTGGCACCTGAGCTACCCGGTGCTTTGGAGTTCATCGAATGGCTCCGCGATCAGGGAGTCATTCCGGCCATCGGCCACACGGCTGCCAGCCCGGAGCAGATCCACGACGCGGCGCGTGCTGGAGCGTTGCTCGCCACTCACCTTGGCAACGGCGCCCACGAACAGCTGCACCGTCATCGCAACTACATCTTCGCCCAACTGGCCGACGACCGGCTCATGGCCAGCTTCATTGCCGACGGCCACCACTTGCCGCCCGACACGCTGAAGGTCTTCCTGCGTGCGAAGACGCTTGAGCGATCCGTGCTGGTCAGCGACGTCATGCACTGGTCCAAGATGACGCCGGGCACTTATCGCTGGGAGCACCTGGAGGTTGAAGTGACCCCGTCCGGGAAGGCCCAAATTGTCGGCGAGCCCCGTCTGGCCGGTGCGACCGCTTGCCTGGACGAAGGGCTGGCGAACGTTGTCCGGTGGCTGTCACTTGACGTGGACGAAGCGCTGCAGCTTGTCAGCACCAATCCGGCTCGTCTACTCCGGGCGTCGCCCGCGGCCGCCAGACGCCTGGCCGCCGGTACCTACACGCTCCTGCACGATCTCCGGCCGGTCGCCACGATCGTGGCCGGCGCGTTGCGCTGGCGCGCCGCGGAGTTCTGAGTCGACCGCTCGGGCCAGTCCTCACTCCTGGAGCACCGGATCCGTCTGGCCTGCCAGCCAGCGGGCCAAGACCTTGATCTGGACGTCGGTCATCTTGCCCGCAAAGGCCGGCATTTCCGCTTCGTCGCCGTAGAACTTCTCGGCCGCCGGATTGCGGATGAACTCCTCGATCCACTGAGCCGATCCATACCCGGTAAAGTCCGGCCCCTTAACGTTGAATCCCCCCTCCCCCTCGTACGTGTGGCACTCGATGCACCACGCGTCGAACGCTTCGTAGCCGAGCGCAAAGGGGGACTCGTCCTCCTCCTCGGGCACCCCTGTCGGGTGACCTGCCAGCCAGCGAACAGCTTGCCGGATCTCTTCCCGTTCGTCCTCGGTCGCTTCCGCCAGCGTCTCTTGACTCCATTCGGCCATTTCTCGGTGTTTCGTATGCCCCAGGAAGCGAGGATCGTCCGGCTTCTGCACCAGGCCCCAGATCCACTCCTCGGTGCCGAATCCTTTCAAGTCCGCTGCCTTTGGCTCCTTGGCCCACTGACCGCCGTACGGATGGCACGCGGCGCAGTGCTGGCGGTAGAGGATCGGGCCCATGATCACAGGGTCACGCTCTAAGAGCTCGGCCGGACCCGCCGGCGGCACGCCGAACTCGGCCAACGTCGCCGCCCGCCGTGCAACCCGTTCCAACTCGGTCAACACTGCCTGATGCTCAGCATCCGCCGCATCGCGCTGAAGCGGCAACCACGTCAGCAGCCCGCCGCCTGCCACCAGAACCGCGGCCGTCACCACGGCCAGCACGCGGGCCACCACCGCTCCCATCACGCGATGGAGCGCCGGCAGGAGAATCAGCCAGCCGAGGATGGCAACCGGGATAACCCCTGTGGCAACGAACTCCATCGGCCCGGTGAAATAGCGGCGCAGCTCAAACAGGGCCAGGAAATACCACTCCGGCCGCGGCGAGTTGGGCAGGCCAGGGTGAGCGGGGGGGCCCAAGGGAACCGGCCGCGTAACCGCCAGGTACAGCAAGCCGCCCATCAGCATGGCGAACGCTACCGCGTTCCAGGCACTCTGGTACGGGAAGTAGCTCGCCGCGACGCTCTGCGCATCCGCACCGGCAGCGGTCGCTTCACGCCGATCAGCATGCGAGATCTGGCCAAGATGCACCATCCCCAGGACCAGCCCCACCAGCGGCAGCAGCGCGACGTGGACCATGAAGAAGGTGCTCAGAGCCCGCTGGCCCAGCTCTGTTCCGCCAACAATCAGACGCTGAAGCATCGGGCCGAGCACCGGCATTGAGCCAACGATGTGCGTCTCGACCTGCGCCTGCCCTAGCTCCTTTTGCCCCCATGGCAACAAGTTACCCGACGCGGCCAGCATCAGCACAACGGGAGCCAGCAGCAGACCGGTGATCCACGCCCAGTGGTATGGCGGTCGGAACCGACCCGACACCAGCACGCGGACCAGATGCACGGCCAGCACGATGATCATGGCGTGCGCAGCATAGTAGTGCAGCGCCCGGACGACGGCGCCGTAGTCCACCCGGTGCTGGATATACCAGACGCTAGGCCACGCATCCGTGGTCGAAGGGGTGTAGACCGTCATCAGTGTCAGGCCCGTCAGCAGCTGAACGCCAGCCAGGCCTAACAGCAGTGCCCCGGTCGTGCGCCACCAGCGAGCACCACCGGTCAACGGACGATTGCGCCACTCATGCCAGAAGGCGGACACAGCTATGCTCCTGAAGGCAGGGTCGTGTCGGCAAGGGGGGGTGTCGCTCAAGCCACGGGCACCCGCTCAGGCCTGCCCAGCTCGAATCGCACGTACTCGACCTCCAGCCACAGCTCACCCGTCTCATCCTCGACCAGCGACCATTTCAGCGGATCCATCCCGCGTGGCACCGGGTTCTGGTAGCCGAGCTCCTTGGAAGGCACCGGCTCCCCGTCCAACGTGAACACGCCGGCATGACAGGGACAGACAAAGCGCCGCTTCTCCGGATCGTGGTTCACGGTGCAGCCTAGATGAGGGCACGTGGCCGAGAAGACGCGGAGACGAGCATGGTCTGCGTCGGTTGCGTCATTGTCGCGGATCACCCACACCTGGCCCAGGATTCGGCTCGGGTATACCTTCCACGCATCGACCTGTCGGCCGCGGAGTACAAAGGGCGTTGGCTCGCCGACCGGCAACTCGGCGAGCCGAGCGAGGCGGTATCGTTTCGGCCCTGTCTCCTCGCGTCTGCGGAGCGGGTCGGCCAGGAAGCGGACGTTGGGGACCAGTGCCGCAACGGCAGAGGCCGCCGCGACGATGCGGCTGAACAGCGCCAGCAACATTCGGCGGGTCATAACTGTCACCTTGTCAAGCTACGTCGCCGTAGCGGCGAACCGTTGACCGTTCTCGATAGTCCAGCGCATCAATCGACATTATCGTATCACGTTCCCTACTGGCTCGAACCGCCGGACCACCACGCACGCCGACAGGCGCCCTGCAACGGCGCGCGCGCTGCCCGTGTCGCGTCGGTAGCACGGCGCTGCCGCCGCCGCTGGCCCTCAGGGCACCTTCCCTCGACCGCCGCTTCCGCCTCAGGTTTCGCTAAGCTAGTGACAGGATGTGTGCCTAACCGCGGCCACAGGCTATGGGCCTGACCGCAGTTGCAGGCTCCTAACCCTCTCAGCAAGAGGGGCAGTAACGGCTGACGGCATGCGCGCCGGAGTCGTCACTCCAGGTGCGGGCTACCGGAACACGGCGCGGTCGATGGCCCAGCGGGAGATCCGAACATGCGGCCGAATGTGACGCGACGACAGTTCGTCTCGGGTTGTGTCGCAGCGACGGCGGCTGCTTGGGCAGCGTCGGGCAAAGCGGCGCCATCGGAGCGAGTGCGCGTGGGCGTGATGGGAATTCGAGCCCGAGGGCTACGGCTGGTTGAACTGTTTGCACGCAATCCGTACGCAGAGGTGGTTGGGATTGCTGACGTTGACCGCCGCCTGCTGCCACGGGCTCAGGCGAAGGCCGCTGCGTACCAGGATCGTCCTCCGTACACAACGCAGGATTTCCGGCGCCTGATTGATGACCGCTCCATTGATGCTCTGGTCATCGCGACACCGGATCACTGGCACGCTATACCCACGATCCTTGCTTGCATGGCCGGCAAGGACGTGTACGTCGAGAAGCCCGCCAGCCACAACATCGTCGAGGCGGAGCGGATGGTGCAAGCGATGCGTAAGTACGGTCGGGTGGTTCAGATGGGCTCACAGCATCGCAGCACCGAGCGGCTCAAGAGCGCGCTTGCGTATGCCCGCTCCGGGGCTCTGGGACGGTGCCTGTTCGCAAAAGGCTGGGAAAGTGCCCGGCAGCGCTCGCTGGGCCACCCGCCCGACGGCGAACCGCCGGCTGGGGTCGACTACGACATGTGGCTTGGGCCGGCGCCGCTGCGGCCGTTCAACCCGGCCCGCTTCCACGGCAACTGGCGGTGGTTCTATGACTATGGCACCGGTGACCTGGGCAACGACGGCGTGCACCGCATCGACATGGCACTGGCCGTACTGGAAGCCGCCTCAGAAGCGTCCGGCGAAGGCCCGCTAGGATGGCCCACCGGAATCCATGCCGCCGGTGGCAAGTGGTACTTCGACGATATCCAGGAGTTCCCTGACACACTGCAGGTGACGTACACGTTCCCGGGACCGCATCCGAAGGTCGTGACGTACGAGATGCGCATCTGGGCGCCGTACCGGATGGAACAGGAGCACGAGGGAGCTGCGGTCTACGGCGACCAGGGCTACATCGTGATCGGCAACAATGGCTGGCGTGCGTACACGCGGGACAACAAGCTGGTACGGGAAGTCAAGGGCGACAGTGACGCAACGCCCCACGTGCAGGACTTCATCGACTGCATCAAAACGCGGAAACGGCCGGCCTGCGACCTGGAGACGATCGGCCTGCGGGCCACGGTCATGTGCCATGCGGGGAATATCTCCGCGAGGCTGGGCCGATCGTTGCGGCTTGATCCGCACACGCTTACGTTTGTGGGCGACGCCGAAGCGAACCGATTGCGCGACCGGCCCGAGTGGCGCAAGCCGTGGGTTCTGCCCGAAGTGTAGCCAGGTGTCAGATCAATGGCTGGTCACGACCGCGCGAAGCGCCTCGACCGCCTGGCCGCGCAGCTGCTCTAGGGGCGCTGCGGCGTCCAGCCGCCACACGTCGGACCGGGTCAGGTCGCTGGCCAGGGCAAACAGCGCATACTGTCGGGTGACGATCTCGGGGCGAGCATCTGAAATGTCTGTGCCACGGGCACGGCGCGCGGCCACACGCCCGATGGCAACCGTGGCTGGCGCTGCGCAGTAGAGGAAGCAGTACTCGATGTTTGATTCGCGGGCCGCCCGACGCAGCGCGTCGCGCTGCCAGCGGTGAGCAAACGTCGCATCCACCACCACACTCGTGCGCCAGTCACGTGCGCAGCGAAGCGCCCGTCGAAGCAGCTCCTGGTAGACGCGACGGGTGAACGACGGCGCGTAGAGCCCTGCCTCGTACGCGGCGTCCGGATCCCGCCGCCCGGCCAATTGCTGACGGACCACGTCGCTTCGCAGCACCGGCGCGCCGACTGCCCCGGCCAGCTCGTAGGCTAGTGTCGTCTTGCCTGTACCCGACGGCCCGATGACCGCAACGATGAGCGGCCGGTGGTAGGCGTGGTCGTAGTAGGCAGCCAGCTCCGCATAGCGGCGCGCGGTCGAGCGGTCGCGCTGGGCAGCTGTAGGATCGCGCTCCTGGGCGGCGCGCAACAGCGCAACTTTCGCACGCACGAGCGCCCGATACGCCTTGTAATAGGCCAACAGCGGCCTATCCAGCACGCCAGGGTACCGTCGGGCAAAGCGCCCGATCAGCCGCTCGGCTAGCTGCGGATGACCGGCAGCATCCAGCTCCATAGCCAGGAAGGCAAGGTCGTTGAGTACGTCGGCGGCACGAAACGCTTCGGAGAACTCCACACAGTCGTACACCACGGGCGGCTCTGTCAGGCAGATGTGCTCCGGCCGCAGGTCGCCGTGGCCCTCGCACACCCAGCCCTCGCGCAGCCGCCGCTGGAACACGTCCGACCTCACCGTCGGGAACTGAAGCTGCGCCGACTCCAGACGCCGCAACAGATCGCACCCGAACAGGTCAGGGTTCCTCAGGAGTTGCTCAAGGTTGTCCGCCGCGTTAGCCCGGACCGCTTGCGGCTCGGCGTACTGGTCCAGCCGTTCGGACCGCCGTGCGGAGCGGTAAAAATCGGCCAGAAGTTCCGCCAGCTGGTCGATTTGACGCATCTGAACCCGCCCCGCAGCAAGCAGCCGATCCATCATCCGGTCCTCTGGAAGCCGGCGCATGACGACCGCATACTCGATCGTCTCGCCACCAACGTTGCCGACACGGATCCGGCCCGTGCGGTCACGCTGGATCGGCCACACGCCCAGGTAGACGTTCGGCGCCAGGCGCCGGTTCAGCCGCAGCTCGGCCTCGGCTGCTTGCCGTCGCTTCTGGAGTGTGCTGAAGTCCAGGAACGAGAACCGCACCGGTTTCTTGACCTTGTAGACGAGCTTCGGAGTCAAGAACACCCATGAGATGTGCGTCTCGCGCAGCTCGATGCTGGCAGGCCGATCCGGGTAGCTCGCCGGGTCGAGCAGAGCGCGTAGCAGCTCGCTGTTCGGCTCCCTCGTGTGCGGTTTCGCACGCAGCGGTGCCTCCGCCCACATCACTCACCTCCCCCGGCCCGAGGGCCGGCCACTGTCGGGCTGCCGCGGTAACCCCGTGTGGCCATTGTGCAAACGGTGTTCCGCACGCTGCCCCGCACCGGTACGGCATCCGCTATGCTTAAAGCTGATGGTGCAGCCCGGTCGCTAGCCGACGGGGACACTGACAGGCGCAGGCAAGATGCGGAAAGGAGAAACGCATGGCCGACTACCGTGCTCGAAGCAGAGCGGAGTTGGAAGCCATTGCGCGCGCGGCCGAAAGCCAGCTCCGGCGCGCCGAATTCCTCCGCCGCCTCCAACAGACGGCCCAGACCGAACCAACGCCTCAGGCAATCGCCGAGCAGGTGCAGCCTTACATCGCACTGTCGCGGGAAGCAGGCGTGCCTGCCCGTGAGATTGCCGAAGAGATCAGCAAGCAGACGGGCATGCCGGTCTGGGACAAGGAGCTGCTGGAGTACATGGCCCAGTCACGCAACCTGCCGAGCACGGTGCTGGAAACGCTGGATGAGACAACGGCCAACTGGATGGTGGACGTCGTCTACAAGTGGCTCGACCAGAAGGCCATCACCCATGAGCAGTACGTGCACCTGCTGACGCAGACAATCATCCTGCTGGCCTGCGAGCGACCGGGCATCTTCATCGGGCGGGGTGCTCAGTTCATCCTGCCCAGGGACCGTGGGATAGCCATCCGGCTAGTCGCCCCCGAGCGGCATCGCATCGAGTGGGCAATGCAGGCGCTGCAGCGCAAACGAGAGGAGGCGGCTCAATGGGTGGCCGAAACGGAGCGGGCCCGAAATGGTTTCATTCGCACCTACTTCCACGCCGAGCCGAACGACCCGCACATCTATGACGCACTGCTGAACGTGGCACGGCCCGGTGTGATGAAGACTGCCGAGATCATCCTTGCGCTGTTTCGCTCCCTCGTTCCGCAAGGCTGACGCGGTGACCTCCACTTGGTAGCCATCCCCGAGCCGCCCTAACCTGCCGGCCGGCCTTCGGACAACGGCAAGCGGCGGATGCCCGAGTCGGCCCAATGGCCGCCGCCACAGGCCATCCACGCCAGGGTTCTACGGCGGCCGCACCGCCCGGCACGCCGCGTCGCGGGCCGTGACCAGGGCATGAGCCTCGATGAAAGCAAGCTCCCATCTACCTCGTGACGGCTGCTGTAGCGTTCAGGGCATGACGAATTCATGTTCCGGGTGCCGGACCGTCAGCACCGGGCACGGGGCCTTGCGCACCACGCGGTCCGCGACGCTGCCCAGCAGGATGTGGGCGATCGGCCCGCGGCCGTGGGTTCCGATGACGATCAGATCAATCTCTTCGTCGCGCGCGTACCGCACGATCTCAACAAACGGCGTACCGGTCTTCAGGACCAGTTTGGCGTCGAACTTGGTGCGCTCGTCATCGGAGAGGGTCTCTTCGAGCCGTTGCCGGGCGCGCTTCTCCAGCTCCTCACGCACGCTTTGCAGTGCCGGGATATAGCCTTCGGTGGTCCAGGCCGGCACTACCGGTTCCTCGAACACGTGCAACACGTGCAGCTGAGCGTTGAACGCCTCGGCGAACGCTTTGCCATAGCGGAGCGCCACTTCGGCTGCTTCGCTGAAGTCGACCGGCACGAGAATCTTTTTCAGGTCGATCGTCATTGCAGCTACCTCCTTTCGCGGGCGCCACGCCCGCGGGCATCAAGTGGTAAGAAGCAAGGCCGGTTCAACGAGCCAGCGCAGCTTGCCGCTTCCCTGAGCCACAGGCAGGTCGGTCTCAACCAGCGCAAGCCCCCCCTTTTTCAGCTCGATCCGCGCTGATGCTGACGAGATCAGCGCACCGACAATCGAGCTGAAGTCTGGCTCGTGTCCGACTAACAGCACCGATTCATCGGCCGCACGGCCCTCGAGCACATGCTGCAGATCGCCCAGCGACGCGCCCGGAGCGAGCTCCTCACGCTGCACCACCGCTACCTCCGGCACCAACACCTCCGCAACAATCTCGGCCGTCTGCACCGCTCGCGGCAGGGGACTGGTGAAGATCGCATCCGGGCGTACGTCCAGCGCCTTCAGCACGGCCGCCTCCGCACGGATCCGATTCGCCCCTTCACCGGTCAGTGTTCGGGACCAGTCGTCGCCGCTGGTCGTCGCTTCGCCGTGTCGCAAGAAGTACAGCAGCATGGTCTGCTCCGCTCTCGTCTACAGGCCGTCCTGCAGCAGTCCGCCTGTTCCCTAGGATACGACAAGCAACTCGCGTGCCCAAGCCTCGGCCCTCCGCCCACCGGCCCGCGGCACAATTCGTCTTCGCCGACCTAGCTACGCGGTTTCAAGAATTGCACGACAAGGAAGAGGACCAGAACGACGACCAGCCCGCCGACCAGCGCGGGGGCGGCAGCAAAGCCGAAGGATTCCAGCGCGACCGCCGTGGGTACCAGCAGCAGCAGGAGCCACAGCAGGCCGCAGCCCCACATGGTCATGGTCGCTTTGAACTGCGTCTCGGGCGAAGCCACGCCCTCCGTCACCGGCTCAGTTCGCTTCCGTTCCATGCTGTACCGCGCTGCCTCTAGCACAGCCATCGCGGCCAGGGCCGCATCCCAGTTTGCCGGCGGGTCCCCCTGGCCGGCAGCTGCCCGCATGAACTGAGTCAGAAACTGCTCCTCGGCCAACGCCGGCTCGTGCCGTCGATCCACTTCACCAGGCACCTGCTCTGCGAGACCGTCCTCGAAACGGCAAGCCCGCGCCACGGTCCACCGGCAGATGGTGGCCTGTGCGGTGCGCAGCGTGAGGCGAACGCGGGCCGCGTCCGCTTGCCGCACGATCAGCTTCAAGGCATGCTGCTCGGACACGAACCCGCGTAGCTCCAGCTCGCCCGTGGGCTGCTCGGTCGCAAGTACCTCCCTGGGCCGGAACCCCAGCTCAGCCGCGACCCCGATGAGCTGAGCAAGGCTCGGGTCGGCAAGCAGCGGCCGCTGGGTTGCCGTGTCCAGTTCGATCTCAAGCACGGCCCCCTCAGCAGAGCTCACCCGTCGCGCTCGCGCAGCAAATCGCTCGCAGCACGGATCTGCGAGCATCGGCCAATATGGCACCAATTGCGCGCCAGTCTCCTGGGCAATCACGCCCAGCTCATAGTGCACGTCGGCAGACGGATCCAGGGGCACTTCCGTCAGTACAGGCAGACCCGCCTGGACTGCCTGGCGCACGGCCTCGTGCGTCGCCGCCGCTGCGACCCGACCACCTACCACCACCGCGGCCCCGACGTCCGCCTCAGCCAGTAGCTGATTGATCGAGGCGACGAGCTCCGGCAACGGGACCTCGGGCCCAGGCAACGCCAGCTCGAGCGTGGCAGTCCCGAAGCAGGCGCGACGCAGCAGGTCGCGCACCCGCCCGCGCTCGCTGTCGCTGCCGATTAACACTACCTTCATGGTGCCGCCAACAAAGGAGACCGGCCGGGTGGTAACGGTTGGCTGCCACTCAGACCGCTCGGGGGCAGTAACCAGTCGCAACCCCTGCCGGCCCGCGGATCGATCAGCCACCGGCTACTATCATAGGAGTACACCAGAGAATGCACCGTGGAGGTCAGCATGCTGGGGCAACTCAGATCGGCTGTGCTGTTGCTCTGTGGACTTTGTCTGTCCGCGTTTGCCTTCCTGCCCGCTTCGATCGCCGGCGAGGTCAAGCTCGCACGGGACGAAGCGGGCAACGTTCGCTGCACGATCGACGGGAAGCTATTCACGGTCTACAGGGTGCAGCCGGACCAGCCGAAGCCGTTCTTCTACCCGGTGATCGGACCGGCCGGCAAGCCGATGACCTACGTGTTCCCCCCCGTCAGGCCCAGGCGGGGCGAGTACCATCCGCATCATCGTAGCGTGTGGATCGCCGTCGACGAGGTCAACGGGGTCGACTTCTGGGCGGAGCGCGGCAAGATCGTCAACCGCGAGATCCGCATCGACGTTGCGTCAGGAAACCCGGCCGTGTTCGTCGCCGTCAACGACTGGCTGGGCCCCAACGGCAAACCGGTCGTTCGGGAGCGGACCCGGTTCGCCATCTATGCTGACCGAATGATCGGCGTGAAGCTGACCTTTGAAGCCGCGTACCGAGACGTCACCTTCTACGACACAAAAGAAGGGCTTTTCGGCGTGCGCGTCAATCCGCAGATACGCGAGCGGACGGGCGGCGGCACGATTGTCAATGCCCGGGGCGAGCGGGGTGAGCGGAACTGTTGGGGCAAGAGGGCACCGTGGGTGGACTACTACGGGCGCATTGATGGTGTATTGCAGGGAATCGCGATGTTTGATCACCCGGAGAACTTCCGTCCTGGCCGCTGGCACGTCCGCGGCTATGGGCTGTTCGCGGTGAACCCCTTCGGTGAGCGGGCCTACACGCGGGGCAAGTTGCCGCCGGCTCCCGTGAAGCTGCCCCGGGGCAAAACGCTCACGCTCCGGTACGGCGTGTACTTCCACAACGGCGGTCCGGAGGAAGGGAAGGTCGCCGAACGGTACCGCGCGTTCGTCGAGCAGCTGCGTTAGTAGACGGCCCCGCGCTGCGGTACTGCCCGCGTTGCATCCCCCCCCTAGGGACGATGACCCGGGGTTCCTGACGAAGCCGCGTCTGAAGCGTCGCGGCGGCAAGCGAACGGACACGTGGCTAGTAGTACCGGTTGCCGTGCCCGCGGCTCATTGCGGCACCGTCCAAGACAAACGTGGCCCGCAGCAGCGGGCCACGCGTCGAGTCAGGGAACGCAGCTGCAACCGGTCCTCAATTTGAACCTCTTCAAACCTCGATCTTCGGCAATTCCCACGGCTTGCGGTACTCGCGGGCCAGCCAGCGGTTAGCGTCCGCGTCCGGAATCTTGTGTTCGGGGTCCTTGAAGCAAAGTTCGCGTTTGTGGTCCCAGTAGATCTTGCGGCCCACGCGCCAAGAAATGTTCGCCAGATGGCAAGCCACGGTCGTGTAATGCATCGACTCGATGTCGCTTCGGGGCGTGCCGCGTGAGCGAACGCACTCCAGGAAGTTCACCACGTGCGGGTAGTGCTGGTCCGAGCCGCCGCTCTTGATCGGCTCAGTCCGCTCCACGGTCTTCTTGCCTTCGCGGCGGACTTCGGGGATGATCTCAAAGCCGCCGCGGTTCAGGTTCAGCACGCCGTCCGTGCCGAGGAACTGCATCCCGTGGCCAGGCGACCACTGGCTACGATCCACGCAGAACTTGCGCATGGTGTAGACCTGCACGAACTTCTTACCGTCGCTAGGCCGGATGAACTCGTAGGTGACTTCCAGGGTATCGGGCGTGTCGCGGTTGTCGCGCAGCGCGAGCTTTCCACCGGAGGCGTGTACCGAGATCGGGTGGAACGTGCCCATGGCCAGGTGGATGATGTCCTGCAAGTGCACGTTCCAGTCGCCGACCATGCCCGCCGCGTAATCGAAGAACCAGCGCCATGTGTAGTGGAAGCGGTTCTTGTTAAACGGCCGCTTGGGAGCTGGTCCCAGCCACAGGTCGTAGTCGACATACGGCGGCGGATCACTGTCGGGCGGGTTCCCGATACCGTCGGGATGTTCGTTGGACAGGTTCCAGGTCCGGGTCATGTACACTTCGCCAATGGCCCCCTTCTTAACGAGTTCGATCGCACGCTGGAAGTGGGCTCCGGAACGTTGCTGTGTCCCGATCTGACAGACTCGCTTATACCGTTTCACCGCATTGACCATCATGCGGCCTTCGACGATGTTGTGTGAGATCGGCTTCTCGCAGTACACATCCTTACCCGCCTGGCAGGCGTAGATCGTCGGCAGCGCATGCCAGTGGTCGGGGGTGGCAACGATGACGCAGTCGACATCCTTGCGGTCGAGCAACTCACGGAAGTCCGCGTGCGTTGTGAACTTCTCCACGGGCTGGTTCCGCTGCTTGCGGAACTTCTCGACCTCGTTGGCCGTTCGTTCGATGTGTCTCTTGTCCGGGTCACACAGCGCAGCCACCCTGACGCCTGCGCGCATAAAGTCGCGTAGGTTGGCCCGACCCATGCCGCCACAGCCGATCAGGCCCACGGTCAGCTCTTCCAGCGCGCTCGGCACGCGCGGCCCGCCGTGCACCATGGTGTGCACGCCGTGCAGCGCAGCCGCTGCCCCCAGCACCGTGATCCCGTCCCGCATGAACTGGCGGCGATTCGGTCGTTGGCTCATGGCACACTCCTCGCTGTAGACACGTTCTCCGAGGCGGGCAAACAACGCGACATTGTGCTTAACGCTACTCCATAGGTTACCAAGATCGACTGCCTTCGCAAAGGTGACGTGCCCGCCAGGGGGCAATCGTGTCGCCGCGACCGGGCGCTGCCTGTGGCCCGATCCGCGCCGCCAGCCGGGCGACGCGCCCGCCACCACGCGCGCCGACGGGCCAGAAGTCACCTCCGTCACTCATCCGGCCCCTCTGCGTGCGCTGCGGCGAGCCCGCTGCCCGCAAGCCAGCAACCGGCGGCGGGCGGCGCGGAGGCGGTCCAGCGGATAGGGGGTATCGCGCCAGCGGACCACGCCTGACGAAAGCGTTCGCCATGCGCTGCGAACCAGCGCAACAACCAGGACCAAGGCAGCGACCGGATAGCAAACCGCCGGCACCACCCTGCGTCCAAGTAGCCAGGTTAACCGAGCGAGCGTCGCAGCGGTTGCCAGGCAAGCGGCTAGCGCAGCCGGATCGGTGCACACGAGCGCGTAGACCGGAGCTATGACGAAAAGCGCCACGAGACCGGCAGCGCCCCCGAGCGTCCGTGCCGCGCTATAGCCCATGCCGGCGAACGCGTTCTTTTCCAGACCGAGGACGATCCCCAGAACCCCTTTTTGCCAATGGACCTGGACGCGGTGTCCGCCAAAGAGCAGTTCCTGCCGAAACCCCCCCTGCTTTAGCAGCCAGCCGAGCATCACGTCGTCGACCACTTCGAGCCGCAGCGGCTCATGCCCCCCGACCGCCTCGTACGCCGAGCGTCGCACGAGGTTGAATGCTCCCACGCCCGCGTACGCCCACTGGAACCGGCGGCTGCGAGCGAGTGAGCCCCAGGTGGACGCCAGAAACAGCAGGCCGAAGAACCCCAACGTTGCGGCCTCGAGGAATCCGACCAAGGGACTGCCAGGCACAAGCGTGAGGTGATCAAGTCGTTCGGCCTCTGCCCGCGCGATAGCATCGCGTACCGCGTCCGGATGGAAGCACACGTCGGCATCGGTGAACAGCAACCACCGGCCGCGCGCCTGGCCGGCAGCCAGCCAGCATGCGTGGTTCTTGCCCAGCCAACCATCGGGCAAGTGCCGCACCTGCAGCAGTTGCACGCGCGGGTCGTGCTCAGCATGGCGGGCCGCAACAGCCGCGGTGTTGTCGGTGGATCGGTCGTCGACGACGAGGATCTCGAGGTTGGTGTAGTGCTGCGCGCGCAAGTCCTTCAGCGTCTGATCCAGGTTCGCAGCCTCATTGCGCGCCGGGACGATCACCGTCACCGGTGGCTCGGCGCTCAGGCCGCTGCAGCCCGCGGCGGGCAGGCGACCGGGCCGGCGCAGCAGGAGCAACCACGTGGGCAGGAGCACGTAGCCGGTGGCGACAAGCACGCAGAGGCCCAGCAGGGTGGTCATAGCCGGTTAGGAGCGTTCAGCGGTTGATGCGGCCCGGCAGAGCTCGGTGCTACACCAGGGTGTCAGCCGTTCGCTGCCGGGTCGTACGGGGCGCTTGCCACTAGCCGGCCCGGCGCAGGCCGGCGTGCCTGGCCTCGCTCTGAGACCCCCTTCTCATCAGAAAGCTGTTCTGTTGTCGGATCCATGCGACCGTCTCTTCCAACAGCCGGCGGTTGGCCGCGAGGCTTTCGCCGACGAGCCCCACTGCGAGCATGATACCGGAGAGGCTGAAGAGGATTGTTGCCAGGATGATGGTCGCCAGGATGGTCGTGTCCGGCACGCCGAGCCAGTAAACGCAGACCAGGTAGCGCACGCACAGAAGCAGTGCGGCCAGGAACGCAATGGCGGCAAAGCCACCGAAGACCGGCAGCGGTCGATACAGGCAGATGACGCGCAGCAGCGTATCGAACGAGCGCCACAAGTAGCCTGGGATCGATCGGAACAATCTGGAGGGTCGTGTGGGGGGGTTGACGCGGACCGGAACACTGGTAACCGCTAGCCGCTTGACGCCGGCCTGAACAAGCGTTTCTAACGTGTAGGTGAACTGGGTGTGCACGTGGAGCCGGAGCATGGCGGAGCGGGCGAAGGCGCGGAACCCGCTGGCGGCATCTGGTACCGGCACGCCGGACAACCAGCTCACCACGGCCGACCCCCAGCGCTGGAGCCTCTTCTTCCATCGGCCGAAGTGTTCCATCTGTTCGATCGGCCGTTCGCCCACGACGATCTCCGCCTCGCGACGCAGGATCGGCTCGATCAATCGCGCGATGTCGTCGGCCACGTACTGATTGTCGGCGTCCGTGTTGACCAGGATGTCAGCGTCCAGCGCCAGGGCGGTCTGCAGGCCGGTCAGGAACGCCTGGGCAAGGCCGCGGCGCACAGGGTGGCGCACGACGTAATCGGCGCCGCAACGGCGGGCGACGTCAGCGGTGCCGTCGGTGCTGCCATCGTCGATGACCACGACCTCGATCGCGCCCACTCCGGGTAAGGACCGTGGCAGATCGGCCAGCGTACCCGGCAGTGACTCGGCCTCGTTGTAGCACGGAATCTGGATGATCAGGCGGGGTCGGCTGAGCGCACTCATTGCTCCATCCCGTCACAGCTGCCGAAGGCCCGTGAGCTTGGCCGGGGGTCAAGCTACTGGGTTCTGCGTTTGTGGCAAAGTGCAATCACGCTCGCTGCTGCGCTTGCGTCGGCCTGGCAGCGATCTCGGCACGGTCGCGAGCGGACGGCTTCGGCACACGGCGTGGACCGTGCCGGACGAGATCGCTCCGCGTCGCTGTGCTAGGATCGGTGGTAGAGAACCGGAGTAGTTCGGTGCGGAGGTAGCTGATGACCATCGCGGAGCTGCAGCGCGCGTTGCGCGAGGCGGGCCTGGACGGCTGGCTGTTCTACGACTTCCGCGGCTCCGACCCGATCGCCTGGCGTGTGCTTGGACTTCCGCCCGGCGTCCACACGACCCGCCGCTGGCTGTGCTATGTGCCGGCGGACGGTGAGCCGGTGCGGATCGTGCATCGGATCGAAGCCGGTGTGCTGGATCATCTTCCCGGCCAGAAGCTGGTCTATTTGCGCTGGCAGGAGCTGCACGAGGCGGTGCGTCAGGCGCTGCGCGGGGCCCGGCGGATCGCCATGCAGTACTCCCCCCTTTGTGCCATCCCGTACATCTCGCGGGTTGACGCCGGCACCATCGAGCTCGTCCGAACGCTGGCGCCGGGGATCGAGATCGTCAGCTCCGCTGACCTGGTGCAGCGGTTCGAAGCCGTCTGCACCGAGGCTCAGTACCAGAGCCACCGTAAGGCAGCAGAGCTGCTAGGGAAGCTGGTGGACGAGACGTTCGGTGAGATTGGCCGGCGCGTGCGTCAGCGGGGCAAGACCTCCGAGTACGAGATCCAGCGGTACATCATCGAGTGGTTTGAGCGGCACGGTCTGGTCACGGACCATCCCCCGATCGTCGCCGTAAACGCCAACTCGGCGAACCCGCACTACTTCCCGAGCGATACCCGAAGCTCCGAGATCCGCCCAGGTGACTTCGTCCTGCTTGACGTCTGGGCACGCCTGGACCAGCCCGACAGCATCTATGCGGACATCACCTGGGTCGGCTACGTCGGCGACCAGGTGCCAGACGAGATCGCTGAGGTTTTTGCTGTGGTCGCCCGCGCGCGGGACCGGGTGGTTGCGTTCCTCCGCGAGCGGCTACCAGCGGGCGAGCCGGTACGAGGCTTCGAAGCGGACGAGGTCGCACGCCGGGAGATCGAAGCAGCCGGCTATGGCGACTACTTCATCCACCGCACCGGTCATTCCATTCACACCACGACGCACGGCAACGGGGCCAACCTGGACAGTCTCGAAACGTGCGACGAGCGCCAGTTGCTCGACGGCACCTGCTTCTCCGTCGAACCGGGCATCTACCTACCGGGCCGCTTCGGAGTCCGCTCCGAGATCGACGTGTTCCTCTGGCAAGGACAGGTCCACGTGACCGGCCCTGAGCCGCAGCGTGCGGTGGTGACGATCTGATCGACGCGCACGAAGAAAGGCCGAAGCCCCGGGGGTTGGCTTCGGCCTCGATGGGACGGACAACGGTCCGGGGGAACGACCGTCTACCGGAGCATGAAGAAATCACGGGGGGAGCGGATAGGATCGATGCAGCGTCGCTTGTGGAGGGAGGGAATCTTTGGCAGCGTGAACTTCGGTACCGGAATGCCCACACCGCACGAAGCGCACGGATGCGACAGGCCGGGCAAAGGCAGGATGCTCTGGACCTTGGCCAGGGCTGCGTAGCTCTTCGCCTTTAGCGTTCCGAAGATCCCGGCTTGGGCCGGTGCGTTCATGAATGCCAGCGTCATGGCAGCGGCTACGACGTAGAGTATCGGCCTGCGCATCGCTCTGTATCCCTCATCTCCTTCGGGCCAGCTCGTCTGCTTTCCTCCTGAACGCCGTTCCCTTCATCGACCACCACTCGCTGCCGCGATGATACCGGTTCGCTGCTGTTGGTCGGGCTGTGCGGGCTGAAGCGGTTAACCAGCCGGTGGGCTGCTGCGCGAGGGCGACATTCTGTCGGAGGGTGACCGATTGGGACGTCAGGGCAAAGGCACCTTGCCACACAACCCCAGTTTGCCCAAGCTATTGCTGTGCCGCACCACACGGCACGCCGGTTGCGTAGGCGTGCCACCGGGCAGCCGACACACGCGCGCGACGGGAGTGGGCACCATGACCCGGGAGCAAGTGTTGATCCTGGTGGTGGCCGAACCGGGTGCTTGGTCCGAGCAGCTCTCCGAGCCGCTGCGCACCGCCGGCCTGACCGTACGGCTCGCGACGCTGGAAACCGACCGCGGTCGGCTCAGCGGCAACGGGCTGGTCCTGGACGGGCCGGACCGCCGACCGGTGCGAGCGTCCGAATTCGTTGCCCTGTCCCGCCCCGTGGTCCTGGTGCTGGACATGGATTTCTGCGGTGGCGCGGCGCTGGAGCTTCTCGAGCAACTGAAGCAAGCAGGCCATGCCGCACCGGCGGTGCTGCTCAGCAGCAGTGAGCGTGCCGCCTTGTTGGAGCGGGCCTGGCGCGCCGGTGCCCGCGTGGTACTGCACAAGCCGGTGGCTCCCGCCAGCCTGCTCCGCGCGGTCCTGCGACTCGTGCGCCTGGCCCGCCGTGCCGGCGCCACCCCGGCGCTGCCGCCGCCCAGCGGCAACCAGATGTCGCTCCGGTAAGCAACCCCTCCCGAGCCCGGCACATCCTGCGTGATCACTACGCCCGTTACCTGACCATGCCTGCGCTTGCCCGCACGCTCGACGCAAGCGTGCTTCTTTCCATGCATGAGCTAGAGTTGCGTGGACACACCCTTGGGCCAGCAGCGATGGAACCGTTTAGCCACCCCCGGGACAGCGGAGGCAGCACGAGGACCGCGCCGTGTTCCGTAAACCGTTTCAGAAGCCGTTTCGACCGAGGGGAACGTTGAAGAAACACCTGGCCGCCATCGACTGCGCGGTGCCAATCGTCGTGCTGGGCAGCGCCGAAGAGCTCCTCGCCCTCTCGTGCCAGGCTGCAAAGCTGCTGGCCATTGACCCGGACGAGCTACGCGGCCGGCCCATGCCCACACTAAGTGAGCTCGGCGTCGAACGGTTCGCAGCCGCTCAGCAGATCGACGGGGATTGGCGCCGGCAACTAATCCGCTCCACACGCAACGGGGCGGCGTTTGAGTTCTGGTCCAAGGCTACCGCTGGCGGCAAGGAAGTGGGCGTGCTGGTGCCAGAGCGATCCAAACCGGGTAGCGGCTCCGGCGCAGCGCCGGCGCACCTAAGCCACGAGCTGCGCACTCCGCTGCAGGGTATCCTCGGCCTGTGCGAACTGCTTAGCGGGGTGGAACTGACCGAAGAGGCGCGCGAGTACGTGGAGCTCATTGAGTCCAGCGCGCGCACGCTGCTGAGCACCGTCAATGAAGTGCTCCTGTTCAGTTCGCTGCAGCGTGGCAAGTACCGCGTTCGTCCCGAGCCGCTTGACCCGCACCGCACCGTGCTGGACATCTGCCGCAGCGTCTGCACCAATGCCTTCCTGAAAGACATCGACCTGTTCGTCGACGTGGCCAGCCCGTTGCCTGAGCGGATCGTGGTCGACCGGGGCGCGTTCTGGCACACGGTCGTCAACCTCGTGGGCAACGCGGTGAAGTTCACCGATGAAGGACAGGTCGTCGTGTCGCTGTGTTACGACCGAGCCACGGACGCGCTGGAAGTCGCGGTGCGGGACACCGGTCCGGGCATTGCCACCGAGGAACTGCAGCGGATCTTTCAGCCGTTTGAGCAGGGTTCTTCTGGTACGGACCGCCGCCACGCCGGCTCCGGGCTCGGTCTGTCGATCGTCGCCGACTTGCTGAAAGCCATGAACGGCCGCCTGCATGTGGACAGCGCGCCTGGCTGCGGCTCAACGTTCGCCTTCACGCTCACCGCAGTCCAAGGTGCAGCCCACGGGGCGGCGGCCCTGCCGGACCTGACCGGCAGGACGGTGGTCGTCGCCTGCAGCCGGCGTGGCACCGAGTCGCTGCTGTGCGAGCGACTGGCAACCCTGGGCGCGTCCGTGGTGAGAGCAGACCAGTGCGGTGACAACGGCTGCTTTGGGGTGGATCTGGTCGGTGACACCAAGGGGCTTTCGGCACTGCTGACAAGACGGGGCACAAACAGTGCAGCCTTGCAAGACGCCAGGGTCGTGCTGCTGAAGTACCCCGGCCAAGCGGTCCCCAGTCTGGCCGGGCTGACAAACCCGACGGTGCTCACCATGCCCACCTCGACGCTGCTTGTCGCCCGCGCGCTGACGGACGAAGCGGCCGACGCTGCGGAAACGACAACTGACCTGTATGGACCGAGCCGCAACGAGACGATCCTCGTTGTGGACGACGCGCCGATCACGCGTCGACTTGTCCAGCGCACCCTGGAGCGCGCAGGTTTCCGCGTGCTCACGGCATCCAGCGGGCCCGAGGCGTTGCAGATTGCATCCCGGGAACGGGTCGATCTCATCCTGCTGGATGTCTGCATGCCCGACATGGACGGTCTGACCGTGATCGACATCATCCGCAATGTGCCCAGCTGTCCGAACCGGACAACGCCTGTAATTGCCCTGTCGGCTGACGGCAGCGCGGAGATGCGTGAGGCGGTATGGAGTCGGGGCGTGAACTACTTTCTGGAGAAGCCCGTGCGGGGCTCCGAGCTGCTTGCCGCCGTCGAAGCCGCTCTCGGCGGCACGCCGCTGCCGGAAGCCGGTGATGACACCTTCCTCTTCGTCGGAGCGTCGATATGAACATGCTGCTATCGGTTCTGGAACGAGTCGAGGGCGACCTCGCCTTGCTGAACGAACTCGTGGCTATGTTCCCGGAGTGTGCCGAGGAGTGTTTCCAGGAACTGGAACGGGCCATTGGTGAGGGCGCCGCGGAGGAAGCCAGAGCCGCGGCCCACACGCTCAAAGGCATGTGCGCCAATCTGTCTTTGGATGGCTCCGCGCAGCTAGCCTTCCAGGCCGAGCAGGCGGCCGCGGCCGGGGAACTGGACCGGTGCCGGGAGCTGTTCGAGCAGCTGCGCGGTGAGGTTGAGCGGGAGTACCAACTGCTGGCCGAACTCGTGCGGCAGGAGTGCAGCCGTGAAGGTGCTGATCGCTGAAGACAACCGGCTCACGCGCCTGATGCTGGAAAGCACCCTGAGGCGGTGGGGCTATGAAGTGATCGCCACCGCCAACGGGGCCGAGGCGCTCGAGGCGCTCCTCAGCGACGAGAGCATCTCCCTGGCAGTGCTCGACTGGATGATGCCCAAAGGTGACGGCGTCACCGTTTGCCGCGAGGTGCGGGCCCGACGGATCGAACCCTACGTCTATCTCATCCTCCTCACCGCCCGCAACAACAAAGA
>JALXBF010000038.1 GCA_026991575.1 Planctomycetota bacterium
GCGGGGTGATCTTGCCGGGGCGGCCCGTGAATGCCTCGGCCACCAGGAACGGCTGGCTCAGGAACCGTTCGATCCGCCGTGCCCGGTGCACGATGAGCTTGTCCTCTTCGGAGAGCTCTTCGACGCCAAGGATCGCGATGATGTCCTGCAGCTGGCGGTACCGCTGCAGGATAGCCTGAACGCGGCGAGCCACCTGGTAGTGTTCTTCACCGACGTACTGTGGGTCGAGCACGCGGCTGTTGGACGCCAGCGGATCGATGGCCGGGTAGATCCCTTTCTCGGCGATATTGCGTGCCAGGTAGACGAACGCATCCAGGTGGCCGAACGCGGTTGCTGGGGCCGGATCGGTTGGGTCGTCGGCCGGCACGTAGATTGCCTGGATGCTCGTGATGGCACCGCGCTCGGTTGACGTGATCCGCTCCTGAAGTTCACCCAGCTCGGTAGAGAGCGTGGGCTGGTAGCCCACGGCGCTGGGCATGCGGCCCAGCAGCGCGGAGACCTCCGAACCTGCCTGCGAGAACCGGAAGATGTTGTCGATGAACAGCAGCACATCTGCCCCGGTGGCCTCACGGAACCACTCGGCCATAGTCACGGCTGTTAAAGCCACACGAAGCCGCGCGCCGGGCGGTTCGTTCATCTGACCGAATACCAGCGCCGTATGCTCAATGACTGGCTTCTCGCGTTTGACAACATTCCCTTCAGCGTCTTTCTCCTCCACCGTGAAGGTCGTCTCCTGCAGCTCCAGCCACAGGTCGTTCCCCTCACGGGTCCGTTCACCGACGCCTGCGAACACCGAGTAACCGCCACTCTGGCGGCCGATTCGTGCGATTAGCTCGGTCAAGATCACGGTCTTGCCCAGTCCGGCGCCGCCGAACAGACCCGCCTTGCCGCCGCGGACGATCGGGATCAGCAGGTCAATAACCTTGATGCCCGTTTCCAGGATCTCCGTCTTCGGGCTAACCTTGTCGAACGGTGGCGGATCGCGATGGATCGGCCAGTACTCATCGGCTTGAACTGGACCACGCTGGTCGATCGGCTCACCCAGGACGTTGAACACGCGGCCAAGCGTCCCGTAGCCAACCGGGACACGCACCGGCCCTCCGGTGTCGATCACAGGCATGCCGCGGCGGAGACCGTCCGTTGACCCGAGCGCAACGCAACGTACTCGGTTGCCGGGCAGGTGCTGTTGCACTTCGCCCACGAGCCGAATCTTCAATCCGGCATGCTCACCTTCGACGCGTAGCGCGTTGTAAATGTGAGGCACCTGGCCCTCAGGGAATTCCGCGTCGAAGGTCGAACCGATGACCTGTGTAATCTTGCCGACCGCTTGTTGCGTCTCGGTCGTAGCCATCGTTGTCTCCACGTTCACTTCAGCGCTTCAGCACCGCCGACGATTTCAGCCAGTTCCTTGGTGATCTTTTCCTGGCGGGCTCGGTTGTACAGCAAGGTTAACTGCCGGTCCATCCGCGCAGCATTCTCGGTGGCTCCTTTCATGGCCACCATGCGCGCGATCTGCTCGCTGCTTGCCGCGTCCAGGAAACACTTGAACAAGCGTGTGCGGAAGGCCATGGTGAGGATCTCGGCAAGCAGATCCTCGGGCGAGGGGTAGAACTCATAACTGATCTCTTCGTCCGCACTCTGCCGGTCCTTCCCCGGCGCGGTCAGCGGCAACAGTGTCTCCACTACCGGGATCTGCCGCCCGGCGGACAGGAACTTCATGTACGCCACGTCCACGCGATCGGTCTCACCACGGGTGTACGCGTCGATGAACTCGTCGGCCAGTACCCGCACCTCGTCGTATCGCACCTTATCCTCGAAATGCGTGTACGTCCGTCGCATCGGGATCCGGCGAAAGCGGAAGTAAGCGATCCCGCGCTTACCCGCCACGTCCAGCAGCACCTCACGGCCAGCGAGAGTTGCCAGGTGTTGGCTGGCGACCCGGAGGATGTTGCTGTTATAGCCACCGCACAGGCCGCGGTTGGCGGTGATCACTAGCAGTGATACCCGGCGCGGCTCGCGCACGCGCAACAACGGGTGATCGATTTTGGTGGCCGCGCGGCCAAGGTCGGCGGCGAGTTCGGCGATCTTGTTCGTATACGCGGCGGCCTCCAGGGCGCGGTCCATCGCCCGCTTGAAGCGCGCGGTCGCGATAAGCTGCATCGTGTAGCACA
>JALXBF010000039.1 GCA_026991575.1 Planctomycetota bacterium
GTCCCCGTGAAGATGAGGTCGCCCGGCTCCAGCGTAAACACCTGTGAGATGTACGCGACTAGCTCCTCCACCTTGAAAATGAACTCGCGCGTGTTTGAGTCCTGCATCACCTCCCCGTTCAGCCTCAACCGGATCGGCAAGTTGTTCGGGTCGAGTTCATCGGCCGTGACTAGCATCGGACCAACCGGCGCAAACGTATCGAACGACTTGCCACACAACCACTGCTTGCCCGGCTTGTGCAGCTGCCAGTCACGAGCCGAAACGTCATGGCCACATGTGTAGCCCGCCACGTGTTCGCCAGCCCTCTCCTTCGGAATGAACCGCCCCCCTCTCCCGATGACGATCACCAACTCGGCCTCGTAGTCGACCTGCTCGGAGACTGGTGGCAGCACAATCGGGTCCTCCGGACCGATCAAGGCATTGGAAAGCTTCGAAAACAGGACCGGTTCGTCCGGAATCGGCGCACCGCTCTCGACGGCGTGGTCTCGGTAGTTCAAGCCAACACAAATGATCTTGCGCGGGTCAGGCACCGGCGCACACAGCCGAACCGAATCGCCCGTGTGCGTAGCGGTGGCGCCGGACAGAGCCGCCCGCAGCCGGGAGAGAGCTTCCGGGCCGCCGGCCAGAAACGCGCGCATCTGCTCCGGGAAGCCGAGCGATGCTAGAGTCACGTAGCCCCCGGGAACTTCGGCCGCAGCCAACCGCTTGCCACCTGCCTCGATCGTCACCAGCTTCATCGCATTCCTCCACGTGGCCAGGAAACACGTTATGCTACGAGACAGAACGGCCCTTGACCACCGTGGCCCCCACGGGATCCGCGCCAACGCGATGAAGACGGCAGACAAGCAGCATGGCAGTACACCTGTGCCGCTGCTGGTTGACACGGACATCGGCGACAACATCGACGATAGCTTCGCCCTCGCGCTTGCGGCCCGCTGCACCGCCACACGGTTGATCGGTGTCACCACCGTCTACGGCGACACCACCACACGGGCACGGCTAGCGGCGGGCGTGCTGGAACTGTGCGGTCTCGATTGTCCCATTACGCCGGGCTGTGCCGTTCCGCTACTTGAGCCGACCGCTAAGGTGGAGCAGCCTCCCCTGCTGGCCGATTGCTTGCCCCAGGGCAACTTCCGCCCGCTGGGCGCGTCGGCCGTGGAGCTGTGGTCGGCTGCCACCGAAGGGGGCGCGATGCAGGCAGCCCTGCTTTGCATCGGCCCGCTCACGAACCTCGCCCTCGCGCTCCGCTGCCGACCGGACCTGTTCCGCATGCTCCAAATCCTGATCATGGCCGGCAGCCTCGCCTGCCCGGTGGCCGAAACCAACGTGCGGCTCGATCCAGAAGCGGCCTACATTGTCGTTCACGCCAACGTGCCCGTTACGGTGGTCCCGCTGGACGTGACACAACGCTGTGCCTTCGAGCAGGCCACGATCGACCGGCTCGCACAGCACGACGATCCGCTACTGCGTCAGCTAGGCCGCGGCTCGAGACAGTTCCTCATCCGCAAAGACCGCGCCCAGGTCGTACCCCACGATGCCGTGGCGCTGACGGCATTGTTGCACCCGGAGTGGTTCGCATTCGAGCAAGGCTGGTTGGAGGTGCTCCTGCACCCGCCGAGCGAACGGGGCCGAGTAGTATTCAGGCCGGGACGGTCTGGTCCGGTGACGGTAGCCGTTGATGTCGATCGCGCGGCGGTCCTGGATTACATGCTGCAAGCAATCGGCGTGAAGCCATGAGCAACCCACCGGGGATCCTGCGCCGAGCCGCCCGCCGCTGGCCACTGTTGAGCTCGGTCCTGCTGGGAGCCGCCCTGCTGAGCCTGATTCCGTTCGGCGATCCGCCGCAGCGAATGGCCGACGGACTGGTCGTTGCCGAACTTGCGCTCTTCGCCCTGGTTGCCCTGTGGTCGGTCCTCGGCGACCAGACGTCGTCGCCACCTGGGTCGGCGGCCACCGGCCGGTACACGGATGCCGTACTCGGCCTCGCGCTCTATGGCCCCTGGCTGTGGCTGTGGCTTCCACGCATAACGGCAACCAGGCCGGTGCTGGACGATGTCATCTACCTTCGAACGGCAACGGAACCGTCGCTTACCGGTCTGTTTGAGCCGCACAACGAGCACTGCGTGTTCTTGCCGAAGCTCTTTACGACGGCTGCCGTGCAGATCGCGGCGGCAGCCGGCGTTGAGCCGACAGTGCTCGGGCGCAGCGGGCTGTTTCTAATGTTCTTCCTCGCGGCGGCGCGAGCGATGCGTGTAGCTACCGGATCAGTCCCGGCTACCGCCGCAGGCCTGGCGTTTCTTGCCTTCGTGCCCGCGACCACCGAAGCCGTCTGCTGGTACTCGGCATCGCTGTGGTTGATCGGGCCTGTGTTGTTCCTTTTTGCGCTGCCCGATGCGTACCATGGCCGCCGCCCATGGCTGGTGGCCGCTGCCGCGGCACTCGGCCCCTTCGCGTTCTGGTCAGGCGCTCTGGTGGGCCCCGGCCTTGCCGGTGCCGCCTGGGCGGGCACGGCAACCGGGTACCGCGGCAGCCAACCCGTCCGCAGGACCGCCCTCTTTGCGCTTGCGGGAACCGTCACAGGCACGTTGCTCTGCATGCTGATTGCCGCCAGAGGACAGCGGCACCTGGCGTGGCACAGCCTGGCCAACCTGACCGTCTGGGAGCGGGCCACGGTGTTCAGCGGACGATTCCTGGCAGACCACGCGTTCGGAGGGCTACCCGCCGTCTCGGAAGAACACCTCGGACCGTTCGCATACCCGCTCCGTCTGGCTGCGGTCCTGGTGGGACTGGTGTGTTTGCTGGCACTAAGCCGCCCACGGCGTCTGGTGGGCGTGCTCGTTGGTGTAGCGGCTGCTAGCTATGCGATGAGCTTCCTGGCACGGGCGGATCTGGCGTACGAGCTGGCGCTGCGGCACAGCGACCGGTATCACATCTGGGGCCACCTAGCCGTTAGCTGGCTGGTCGCCGGCGCGGTTGCCGGCGGGACGCAGGTGGTCAGCAGGTGGCTGACGGCGAGGCGCTCGTTGCAGGTTGCATCGGCAAGGAGCCCGTAGCCGGGCCTAGGCAGCACAGCCGATCGCACGCCGCGCGGTGAGAAGCACCGGTCGAGGCGCGGGCCGTGGGCCAATGGGGAGTCAGGTGTTGCCACCGGAACCAGCAACAAGCCGCTCCGGACTGCCAGGACAGTCCTCGTCGCGGCGCACTCGCCCCAGCGACTGCATAGCTTCGCGCACGTAGCGCGGCAGATAGAACATCCGCTGGTGGGCAAAGCCGTCGTAAAAGCGGGTCGGCTCCGTGAGCCGCTCGGCCAGCAAGCGGTCCACCTCCTCGACCGATAGCGACAAGGGCGATCGCAGCGACTCGTCACCCGCGATGGTAAACGACCAATCGGTGGTGAACGACGGCATGTACGTGGCACCGACGTGCACCGTGGGGAACACCTCGCGGATGGTACGGTAGATGGTGGCGAAGCTGGTCAGGCCGTACAGCGAGACCGCGTCCGACTGCACGACCACGACGCCCCCGGGGTTCAGGATGCCGCGGACCTTCTCGTAGAACTCGACCGTGAACAGCCGTGCTGAGAGGCTGTCGCCGATCGGGTTGGTCAGATCGAGCACGACGGCATCGAACTGTTCGGTGCAGTTCTCCACGTACGCGCGACCGTCGCCAAAGTGGAATCGGACGGCCGGGTGATCGAACGCACCGGCGTGGAAGCCGGGCAGGTACCGCCGGCAGGCTTCGACCACCTGGGGATCCAACTCCGCCATGATGACCCGTTCGACGGAACGGTGCTTAAGCACCTCGCGGATGGTAGCACCTTCGCCACCCCCTACAACCAGTACGCGCTTAGGGCCCGGGTGCAGCAAGAATGCCGGATGAACCAGGCACTCATGATAGATGTGCTCGTCGGCCTCGTAGCTCTGCACTTCGCCGTCGAGCACCAGGCACCTGCCGTAGGCTTCCGTCTCGAGGATGTCGATCTCCTGAAACTCACTCCGCTCGCGGCAGATCTGGCGGCGAATGGCGTGGGCTGTGTACTCCCAGGGGCTAGCCCAGTCGTGAAGCCAGCGATGGGGTCCCCAAGTCTGGCCGATGTACTTGAACGCTTCGGCCGCACGCCGAGCCCAGTCTTTCATGTCCGGCGGTGGCGGGGTTGTGTCGGCCTGACCGGTGGCGGACTCGTCACCGGCGGACGGCTCGCCGGCGTAGCCGCCGTTGGGCTGAGCGTTGACGTAAGCGGCGAATTCGGAACCGTTGCCGCGGCCCGCTGCTGCGGAGACGGCGGCCAGGGCCCCGACGCGGGCTCTACGGCGGCTGATCCGCCGGTAACCGGCGCCTCGAGGCAGTTCGGCCTCCTCAAACCGTTCCGCGCCGAGGGCCCGAGCCAGATGTTCCCGGGCCAGCCGCGGCGTGAGGCTCTCGCCGCACAAGTACAGATCCATGCTGCAGATCTCGTACTCCGGCCAGGTGTGAATGGCCAGGTGGCTCTGGGCCAACACCGCAACGACGCTGATACCCATCGGGGCGAAACGGTGGGAGTGGATCCCCAGTACAGTAGCGCCCGCTGCCCGGGCAGCTTCACGGACGTGGTGCCGCAGGTACGGCTCATCGTCCAACAACCGGGGGTCACACCCGTAAAGCTCCGAGACCAGTTGTCGACCGAGTAGGATCCCCACGGCAGTACCCCCCGCCTAGAGGCCCTGGGTGACACGAACCGACGACACGTCACGGCGTGAAGCCGTTGCCGAGAAAGCAGGCTTTGTCATTCTACCTCTGTTTCAAGTCCTGACCACCGCTCTCGGCAGCCGCCGCGGACAACTCCCTGCAGCGTCCCCGGCTTGGCATAATGGGTAGTTGCCCAACCGGTGCTGGCTAGTCGGCCGGCGGCCCAGTCGCACGCCACGTTCCGGTCCCGGCGGTGTCGGGCAACGGGGCAGCGTGGGCCGTCCGCACCGGCGCCGTCTGCCCGGGCCGCGAGCCGGCCCCCTTCTGTCACCAGCGCGCATCAGCCATCGTGAACATCCATGGAACGCCTTGTCAATCTGTTCGGGCTTGTCGTTCTGATCGGCATCGCGTGGGCTCTGTCCACGAATCGCAAGCAGGTCAACTGGGGGCTGGTCCTGAAGGGCATCGCCCTGCAGCTTTTGTGTGCGTTCCTCGTGCTGCGCACCCCCTGGGGCAGGCCGTTCTTCGCCGGCGCGCGTCAGGTCGTGATCTTCGTGCTGGATGCCAGCAAGGCGGGCACCGAATTCGTGTTTGGGGCGTTGGCCAACGAGACGGTGTTCGGCCAGGCGATGGGGGACCAGTCGCGCTGGGGATTCATCTTCTTCGTGCAGGTGACCGGAACCATCATCCTGGTCTCCTCGCTCATGGCCGCACTCTACTACGTAGGCATCATGCAGCGAATCGTCTGGGCCATGGCCAAGCTGATGCAGGTAGTGATGGGGCTGAGTGGGTCGGAGTCGCTTGCCGCAGCGGCGAACGTGTTTGTCGGCCAGACCGAGGCGCCTCTGGTGATCCGCCCCTACCTGGAACGGATGACTCGTTCGGAGCTGATGGCCCTGATGACCGGGGGCATGGCGACGATTGCGGGGGGGGTCATGGCTGCCTACGTGGGCATGCTCAAGGACGAGTTTCCTGACATTGCCGGACATCTGCTGGCGGCCAGCGTGATGTCGGCCCCAGCCGCATTGGTTCTGGCAAAGATCATGGTGCCGGAGACCGAGCAAAGCGAGACGATGGGCACCGTGCCGCTGGACTACGAGAAGAACGGCTACAACCTGATTGACGCCATCTGCCGCGGCGCCTCCGAGGGCCTGCGGCTATCGCTCAACGTGATGGCCATGCTCGTTGCGTTCATCGCTCTGATCTACCTGTGCAACGCCATCCTTTCGGGCGTGGGCCGTCTCTTCGGCGTGCCTGGCTTGACGCTCGAGCAGCTCTTTGGCTACGTGGGTGCCCCGCTGGCACTGGTCCTCGGCGTGCCCCCCCGTGACGCTCTCACCGTTGGCCAGCTCCTCGCCGAGCGAACCATCCTGAACGAATTCGTGGCGTACTCCCATCTGGCCGAGATCCTGCAGTCCGGTTCGCTCAGCGAGCGTTCGACCGTGATCTCGACCTACGCTCTCTGTGGCTTCGCGAACTTTTCGTCGATCGCCATTCAGGTTGGGGGTATCGGCGTGCTGGTGCCGAATCGGATTCAGGACCTGGCCGAACTCGGACTACGCGCCATGCTGGCCGGAACGCTCGCCTGCTTCATGACCGCCACCATTGCGGGCGTGCTTGTCTGAGCCGCCTAGCCGGTCACTAGGCGGCACGTCTCGCCTGCTCGCTGTCGGCGTCCGGCTCGAGGCCGGCGAGCCTGACAGCCTCGGCCAGCGTGGCACACATCCGCTCGATTCGGCTGCGTAGCGGCCCTTCTGCCAGCAACAACGCCGGCGGCTCCGCGTCACTGATCAGCGACCGGAAGTAGCGGGCAAAGAAGCGCGCCACCTGCTCCCTGCGGTACGTGCCCAGGCGGTCCTGATAGCGCGCGGGCCCCTGGCACCACCGCCACCATAGCCGCTGCCAAAGAGGCGGCTGCAGGCTGCGGTCGGTAAGCGATGTGTCCGCCAGACGCCGCTTCAGCTTCAACAGCATTCTGGCGCGTCGACCGATCACCGGCAGCAGCATGCCCGCCAGCCCGCCCACATGCTGCAGTTCAGGCCGATCCAGATGAACGATGCGGCGACCATCCAGCAGCAGCAACATGTTCAGCACCTTAGCCGTGTCGTACGCCCAGCCACGGTAGCCTTTCTGCCAGAGCAGGCGACGCACCGCGTCGGGCAGGAACTCCGGTGCGTCGTACCGCTCGAACCCGATGCGCCATCGCTGCATGACCTCACGAAGCGGTCCGGTTCGATAAACGGCGAAGAACGTCACGCCCAGGGTTTCGCCGCGTGGACCGACGAGCCGCTTACCTTCGAAGCCGTCCCGCGCCTGATCCGCTTCCAGTGCCAGGTGATACCCGGCCGTGACCACGTCAGCCGTCTGCACCGCGTCATGGACCTGGTTGGCAACCGGCCCGGTGATGAAGAAATCCACGTCGACGAATGCGAAGTAGGGTTCCCTCCAGTCGGTGAACAGCCGGTTCAGCACAATACCATGGGGCAAGGGGGTGTGTTCCGGAATCACGTGCACAGCGGTCCGCGGGAGGCCGGCGGCCACGCGGTGCAGTTCGAGCAGCTCGGTGCGGGCCAGACCATTGCTGACTAGGACAAATCGCCAGGGGGTCCAGTGCAGCATGGAGGCCAGCGCGCAGTGCGCCAGCTTGACCGATCCGGGTGTTACCACGATGTGAAAGGTCAGCCTCATCGCACCATCCCAACTTCGCTCGCTGCACGCTCGCCTACGCTGCACGTGACCATCGGTACTGGGCAGCCCCGGGTGGCTGGGCTACTCGGTCTGCAAACCGCGCGAACGCTCGCTGGATCACGGCGCACATCTCGGCCAGCCGGTGCCGCAATGCTTTGTCTTGGAGCCGCATGACCGGACGCGGGGCACCGTCCACAAGGTGCTTGAGGTAAGCGGCAAAGTACTCGGCAATACAAGAGCGTAACGCCAGCAGCCGGGCAGCCTCCTCGCTGCGCCGCACGCCACGGCCGCCCCTTCCCGATCCGTTGCCCCCCAGGTACAAGAGCTGCAGCCGACGCAGCCGCCGCTCCGTGATCACCGTCCGGCGACCGAGTAGCCGGAGCGGTTCTACCTGGAGCTGCAGTCGCCAGTCGCCACCTGGTGCGAGCGCCCGGGCAATGCCACCGATGTGGCACAGTTCGGGCAAGTCCTCATAGCAGATGGCCATGCCCTCCAGGTTCATGAGCGCGTTGAGCAGTTTCGCGGTATCAAAGGGTGGTCGCAGAATGCCGTGTCGCCGTAGCAGCTCTGCCACCGGCCCTGGTATGTAATCGGGAAACAGGTAACGCTCGAACAGAATCCCCCACTTGCGGCGAATCCGCTCGACTGCTGCCCGGCGGTAGATCGCAAAGAACGTGGTAGCCAGCGGCATGTGACCGGGCCCGAAAAGGCAGCGGCCATGGAAGCCCCCCTCGACGATCTCGCCGCGCAGGCCGACATGATAACAGCTGCTGAAGACGTCGTACCTGGTGAGCCGCTCAAGCACCGGCCGCTCAAACGGGCCGACCGCAAAGATGTCGGGATCGCAGAAGGCGAAGTACTCGCCGTCGTGAAAGCGGTCAAACAGCAACGACAGCACCAGGCCGTGCGGCAACATCCGCGGCGCCGAGAAGAAGGTAACCTCCAACCGGTCCGTCCGACCGGCCAACGCACGCAACTCCGTCGCCTCGGCCGGCTGCACCGCGTTGCCCACTAGCCGGAACCGAAACCGGGACTGATCCATCAGGCTGTACAGCGCGACTTTAAGGTAGCGGACTGTGCCGGGTGTGTAGACGATGTTGAACGTGATCGCCTCCGGGTCAGGCGGTCCCATTGTGGTAAACTCTCTGTTGCTGCTGTCCATCGCCCCGGCTAACCGGCTTTCCGCCTGAGCATCCCCGTCATCAACGCGTGCCGCTGGAGGTAGTCGTACAGCTCCGCCACTTCGCCCGTCAGCGGCTCGGTACACCCGGCACGGTGGTTCACAAAGCCGCGACAGTAAAACTGCCGTGCGGCTGCGTCGTCGTAACGCAGGCCGAGAGCCGCGCACAGCCGCTCGTACTGGGCCAGGTACTCCTCCCCCTGGAGATCGAACGAAACCAGCGGGAACGCAAGGCGACGATGCCAGTCAACCAGCCGCCGGTTGTAGTGCGTCCACAGCGCGATGCCTTCTTCAAGGGACATCTTGTTGCGCGTCCGCAGCGATTCGGCCACAGCGACCGGATGGCGGAAGGTGCCGACGCAGCGGTACCGGCGCACGACAGGCAACCACAAGTGCAACGTCAACACCATACGGGGATCCTTGATCGCCCACGGCTCGAACTTGCTGTACGGCTGCAGCGCCGCTCGCAACTCCGACCAGGACGCTGCATCGGCCGGGATCGTCTCAGGGGGGTGCCGCCAGGAGCCACCCAGTCTTCTCAAGATGCGCTCGTTCAAAGTCCAAACCCGATCGTCCTCCAGGTTGCCCCGCGGATTAAACCGGTTCCAGCGGGGAACGCGGCAGAGCCGAACGCCGGAGGTCTCCAGCAGTCCGGTCAGACAGGAAGTACCGCTGCGATGCATTCCGAGCACGAACAGGCCTTCGGTCTCAATCGGACCCCGGGGTCCGTACAGCAGCCGCTCCAGGACGGCACGTATTCGTTGGCGAGTCGACATTCGTATCCCCATCCGAATCACCTCAGCTGTACACACCGGCGCTGGCCAGCTATTCCTTGCGGTTTGCCCTGAACACGTCAACACGGACCGCCCGCTCGCCAGGACTCCTTGCTTGCCCGGGCAGCAGGCGGGCGCGGTCTACGTTGCCCTGAGTGGCCGGGTCTGATAAGACCGAAGGCTACTTCAGCACGGAGTGCGCACGATGCTTGGCCAGTGGCAACTGTTTCGGGTCTTCTTCTGGCGTCGGTTCCAGCTGGACGCCACCCACGGAACCGGCCTGTTCTGGTACGTGGCCGACGCTGCGCTGTACATCGCGGTGCACGTGCTTGTGTTCTCGCGTGTGGCGGCGATGAAGCACGAGCAGCTACCGGATTACTTGCCGCCGGTCGTGGCCCACGGCGCGTTCGTGTGCTGCGGTATTCTGCCCTGGAAATCACTGGCCAATGCGGGCAGTGTCGCCACGCGCACGTTCCGCGCCAACGGAACCTTCCTGCGGAAAACATCGGTCAAGCCAGCGTTCTTTGCGGTGCTGGATGCGAGCCATCAGATGGTGCAGTTCTTGAGCGTGCTGGCGTTGATGTTCTTGCTGCTGGTGGCGCTCGGCTATCGGCCTGGCCTCGCGCTATTGCAACTGCCGCTTGTGCTGATGGCTCACTTCGGGCTGCTGCTTTCGGTCGCTCTGGGCTGTGCAGCGATCGGGGTGTTCATGCCCGGCATGGCTGCCCTGTGGGGAATGCTCGCGCGCATCATGCTCTGGACAACGCCCATCGTCTACCCGCGCGGCTTGCTGCCCGAACCCCTGGTAGCCGTGCTCCGCTGGAGCCCCTTGTGGCAGTTGGTCGACGCCTACCGCGACATCATCGCCCGCGATCGATTCATGACCGCTCCCCAATGGGCGGCGATTGCGCTGACCGTTGCCGTTTGCCTTGGCCTGGCCTGGCTGATCTACGAGACGCTAGAGGAAGATGTACGGGATTTTGCCTAGCTCAACAGCGGCACGCCGCTGCTATGCGGCCTGAGGCGACGCGCGGCCGGATCGGCGCGAGACAGCCTCGATCCGCAGCACCAACGGCTCACGCCCTGGCGCCAGCCGGCGGACCTCTCCAGCCTCGTCCACCGGCACAAGCACCAGAAGCACCGCCCTGCCCGTCCAGCTCTCCGGCACCGCTGCACGGAAGATCCCGTCTCCAGCACACCTGCACCGAACCGTTTGGCCGCCGGCGGGGAACTCGATCCTGAAGGAAATCCCGTTCGGCACGCGGTCCACGTGCAGTTCAAGCCAGCTCGTGCCGACGGGCAGGTAGATGAAGAACTCGGCCGGTCCCACGGGACCGAATCGCCCCCGGCTGCAACACCAGCCGGACCGGAGCCAGGTGCGCGTTTCGGGATCGGTAAAGTCCAGTCGGCTGGGCACTGTGCCTGCGAGCCTAGCCGCATCGAGCGGTTCCTCCGCCCAAGTCACGCCGGCTGATTGCAGCTCCGTCTCCTCCTGAGGCTCGCGCACCAGCAACGACTCGGGCAGCACGCGCGACTCGTAGAAGCGATCGCCGTAGAGCGGCCGGGCGGTGCCAAGCCGGCACATGACGTCATAGACGCCTGGCAGTCGCGGTGCCCGGAACGTTACCGTCAACCGATGGAACCCCTGCGACAGCTCCAGCCCCCCGGGGAACTGGCGGGACAGCAATACCGAACGGCCTGGCTTCTCGCTCTGGTCCACGCAGTTGATGGCTAGCTCCACTGCCGTGGTGGGCCGACTGCAATACAAGTCGACCACACACGTGATTGGTTCCAGCGGTTCAATTTCCAGCGGCTCTTGCCCTTGGCCCGCCTGTAGCCTGACGGCGAGGATGGTGGCGGCCCCGGCACGCTCCTGCCGGCGCGGTCCGCTTAGCACGACGCTTCGCCCGCGCATGCTGTAAGCCCGGATCACTTGCTCGACCGGGCCTTCTTCCATGACGCGACCGTACTCGATCCAGATTGCCCGCTGGCAGAGCTCGCGGGCACGCCTTGCGCTATGCGTGGCGTAGATCAGAGTCACGCCGCGATCCAGCAGCGCACGGACTCGTTGGGCCGCGCGCAGGCGGAACACATGATCGCCCGCACTCAGTGCTTCGTCGGCCAGCAGGACCTGCACGTCAAGGTGGCTGGCAATGGAGAACCCCAGGCGGCTGCGCATGCCCGAGGAGTACTCCCGCACGGGACGGTCCAGGTACTCGCCCAGTTCAGAGAAGGCCGCAATGGCGTCGATCTGTTCGTCGGTCTCCTCGGCAGTTAACCCCATCATCAGCGCGGCCAGGCGGATGTTTTGGCGACCGGTGAGCGTTGGCGCAAAGCCGAGCCCCAGCTCCAACACGGCACCGACCCGGCCGCGAAGCACGTAACTTCCCTCCGTCGGCGCGCACGCACCGGCCAGAATCCTCAACAGCGTGCTCTTGCCCGCCCCGTTCGGTCCGATCACCGCAAGCGACTGGCCAGCGGACAGCTCAAACGAGACATGCCGCAATGCCCATAGTTGACGGTGGAGCTTCAGGCCCGGAAGCAGCGCCTCCAGCAGGCGGTACTCTGAGCGACGGTACAGCTTGAAGCACTTGCCCAGGTTGCGAACGCTGACGGACGCTTCCATGCAGCCTCCCTGCCGGTAGCACACCACACCCGGCGCAGCCCATTCTAGAGAACCAGCTCACCGGGGAAAAGAAGAGCTTCGACAACCTCCTCAGATGCTGCGCCCCTTGCCAGAGCGGTGGGTGAGGAGCTCTCACTGGATGCGCTAATCGCCGTCTCAGCACCCGCCATCGGGCTCATGGAGTTTGACCTCCTACCCGACGGCACGGAGCCGCTGCTCCTTCCGCTTCTGTGTCACGGCAGACCTGACAAGCGTCCGCGACGAGCCGCTCCTGCTGGCATGTGCCCCAAACAACGCCCGCGGCCAGACCGTCCTCACCGGGCCGCTTCCCGCTGCCAAGGCCGGGTGCGCCGCGGGGACCTCATGGCATGCTTCCGCCGGGAGCTCGCCCAGGTGCCTCCATGGAAGACCGTAGCCTCGACACGGTAGGAGCTTAGCGTACCGCCCCCAGATGAGCAAAGCTTTACAAACTGCCCGGAGACTCGTCCCCGAGCGCGCCAGGCGAGGGCTGGGTAGAGGCAGGGCGCGGTCGGGTCGTATCGAGACCGCCGAACGCAACCATCGCACGACAGCCAAACCGCGCCCGTCTGGGCACAACACGCGCGGGATGTCGCGACGATGTGGTGAACGGTGCGCTTCTGAGGCGTCTAGTTGCTCGCGTCGGAGCGTTCCTGCAGTGGTTCAATGCGCACCGTGTAGGGCCGGTCTTTACCCTGGACAAACAGCAAGACGTTGGTCGCCGGGGGCACTGCGCCACCGGAAACGAGAGCCTCAATGACGCACGTCACCGCATTAGCGTGGCGATCCTGTTGACGCACAACCCACGGTTGGCGGACCTGAACCTGGCGCAGCTGCATGCGCTCGTCCCGGAATGTCACGTACACGATCGCTCGCCACAGCCCGTCTTCAACCCTTAGCGCCGGGACGACCCGGGGCACTTTGACCGGTGGTTCTATGAGTTTTGGGCGAAACGGGATCAGCAGGTCTGAACGCAGTTCCTTGCCGTCCTCGGTCCGGTACCAGATGCGTAGGTACAGAGTCTCCGTACCGTCCAGTGCGTTCGCATGCTCGCACTCCCAGGTGTACTCTACCGTCAGCGTCTGCTTCCCGGTTACCCGCCAGGTTAACCCCGGGATCTTGCGCACCTCGTCCGGCTCGTACCGCAGGAGAGTGATTCCCGGTTTGGGTACCAATCGCAGCTGGCCGTGCACGGTCTGTCCGGGGTCGACCGGTAGCTGCACCTCGGGAGTGATGGGCTGGAAGCCGTCCACAGGATCGATCCGCTCCGCTCGCAGCTCGATTTGAACCACAGGCTGGTCCGGGTCATTGCAGCGCAACGGGAGCACGAAGCGATACGTCCGCCGGGTGCTGTTCGGTACGACACTCACTTTCAGACGTGCTTCACCGCCCGGAGCGACAGCCAGCGGAGACAGCTCTACGCTCCACGCAGATCCAGCTTTTGGCTCCTCGAAAACCAGCGTCTCGTTCCCCACGTTGCGCAACGCGAGTTCACCTTCCAGCGGCTGATCAGGATACCCCCGGCCCAGATCCAAGACGTGAGTGCTTACCTCCACGCGCGGTCCAGAACGATCGCAGCCGAGGCACATGAGGATAAGTAAGCAGAGCGCCGAGTGTGTCAGGCAGCTGTCGGTGAACGAACCGATGCCGCCCGCGGTATTTGCGATTACTGGCTGCATGGCGTTTTCCTCTTGGCCTGGCCGTCCCCGGTTGGGAACCGGTACACGAACACCGACGTCCCCAGGACGTAGTCCGGCTCTCGGTTCAGGTAATGACGATAGGCACCTCGTGGTACGGTAAACCATCGTTCAGCGTCCACTGGGAAGCCTCCGGGTAAGCCGGTTACGAACGTGGCGGACAACAGGTGCCAACCCGGCGGTGGGTGATCCGGAAGCTCGCGATGCTGCACAGCCGTCTGCGTCAGCGGTCCGAATGGGGGCGGGTTCTGTTCGACACCCCAGAGCGCGATGGGCACAAACGTGCGGAAAGCGATGTAGACGGGCAGCGTGTCGCGGCGTGCCTGTAGCCACCGTTTCACTGCGTACAGATCCTGGCCCCAGTCGATGTTGGAGTCAGCCAGGTAGTGAATGGCCCGTTGCGGCGGCCACGCCAACCAGTTGAAGTAGCCTAGATGATAGGGAGTGGCGGCGGTAACGGTGACCGCCAGACAAATCAGCACGACGGCGACGCCGGTTGCCAACCGCCGGGCCCACCGGTCCTGCAAGCCCCTGAGGCACCCGGCCACTGCCACGCCACAAAACATGCACCAAAACGGTGTTCCCTGCAGCACGTACCGCAGGTGGTGGTTGAACCCGCTTTTTGCTGACGCCACCGTGAGTACGGCCACCGCTGGTAAGGCAAGTGCCAGCGCGATCCGGCTGGGCGAGCGAATGAACATGGCCAGCGCACTGACGGAGAGCAGTAGCCAGGGCAGTGGTTGTTTGAGCGTCAGGGCCACGACGTAGTAGTGTGGCCATCCGCCGTTGCGTACCTCCCCCAACAGGTAGGAAGCCAAGCGAGCTTCAAAGTCCGTTTGCTGCAGGTCGAGGCCATGAAGGGCCGCAACGGGCACGGGCAGCGGCACGTCAGCGACGAGTCGCAGCAGATGCTGAGTCGGACCACCTCGCGCCTCCGGGGCTTGTCCGGTGAGTTTCTGGAACAGATGCGACCGAAACGCCTCGCGCGCCGGCCGATGAAACAGACCGGTGAAGCCGTATGCGGCCGTGAATACGAACCATGCAGCCGCAGCGTAGACTGCCCAACCGGACACACGGACCACGAATCGGCTGTGCTCGGCTGCCGGACGTCGTGTCAACAGCACGAAGAGAGGCAGGCATGGGAGTAGAACGAGGGCAGTGAACTTGCCCGCCATGGCAGCGCCGATCAGGGCACCTGCGATCACCATCGTGCTCAGTGCCGCGTGGCGGGCATTCCAGAGAGCAGCAAAAGCGGCCAGGCCAAGCACCGCGGCGCCGACGTCGGGTGTAATAAGGTGCCCGTGTCCCAGAACCAGTGGGTCGAACGCCCACAGGCTGGCTGCAACTGCGGCAGCCCAGACTCCGCCAAGCTGAAGCCCCCAGTACCAGATAATGACCGTTCCAACCAACGAAAGTACGGTGCTGAGCAGCCGGCAGTGGGTAAGAACTTCGACGTACCGACGCGGCCCCAGCAGCACGGCCATTCGAGGCGCCAGCCAGAACTCCGGTCGATACTCGGGGGCTTCCTCCAGGCTGATGCGATCCAGCGACGCCGACGCGCCGGCGGCCGGGAGCGTGTACAGCAGGCGCAGCAGCGGCGGGTTCACCGCGTAGTACTCCCAGTCCCCGTACCGCCACTGCACCAGTCCCGCTGCAAGGTGACCCGCCTCGTCAATCGTCACGAAGTCGCGGCGCGCTTCCACCACCAGCATGCTGCCCTGCGCCGCAAGCAACACGACCATCAGCCAACACCGCCGCGACCGACAGCGATCCGCCACCTTCCGCAACGCCGCGATCGCGAACATTTCCCCCTCACGACAAACCGTTCCCCACCGTGCGACGACGTAACCACATCACCGTCGCCAGCAACGCCGTTACCACCGCACCAAGCCCGGCCGCAGCCCAGTACCACCACCGCCCCTCACTTCTAGCCACATCCGTCACCACCACCACCGGCGCCGGTACCGTAAACTCTTCCACTAGCTCCCCAGCTTCGTTCAGCTTGTACACCAGCGTGTGCGGCAGCCAGTCGTACGCCAACTCCTCCGCCCGTGTGTCCCCATACGAAAACTCCTTCAGCTCAACTCGAACGCTCACCATCGGCAGCAGCTTGTCCGCTTGCGGCGCATAGTCCTCCTGCACGACCGTCAACAATTCCGGGATGATCACCCCCGGCACCACCTCCCGCCAACGCTTCACCTCCGCCAGGTACCTCATCGCTATGATGCGTTTCCCAGTGGCAAGGCTCTCCTTCCAGCACACGTATTCCGACCGAGCGGCCGCCCAGCCGTCCAACGGCAGGAACCACGTGCGTGACCGTACCTCGCCGAGGAGGCGCAGTTTTCTACCCTCGGTCTCCACTTCCTCCTTCGTCCTGTGGTACTCTTCCACCAGCACCGCGGTGCGTCCATCAAGTTTCTCCACCCCTACGATCCGAGGCGTCTCGCTGTGACTCTCCACCAATGTCGGTAGTGGGCTCGGCTCCCTTCGATACAACTCCAGTAATTCAATTACGCGTCTTCCGTGCCAGCTCTGCGCATAAGCATAGCCCTGCGGCCAGAATAGCGGCCACTTCGCCTCCGGCGGCGCTGGTCCCATGTTGCCCAGCCGGTAGGGCTGCTGCGGCAACAGCTCTGGATCATACAGGAACCCGCTCCAGTTCTTGTATCCTTCGACCGTGTAAAGGTAGATGTCTCTTGTGCGCTTCACCGCAAAGCGGAGTGGCTCCAACTCCACGGGCTCCTCGTACTCCCCATACTCGTCCCAAAGAATCCCCACATCGGGCACCTGCACGTAACGGATCACGCTCCGCTTCGCATGCGCAAAGTTAGACGCATGATGCAGCCACAGTTGACCCCGGGCCACCCGCAAACCCGTTTCCGGATCAGTCTTCGGAGGCAACCGATCTTCGGGCAGCCACCGGTTTTCGTACGTGACCTCGTACCGCAGCCTGACCGGAAGTCGTCGCCACACCTCCTGCGCCGACCGAATGCCCTCGATCACGGCGTCTACGCCCCGTGCATCTCCCGCCCAACTACCGCGCCCCCAGACGGGAGCTATTCCAAGAACCCCTACCAGCAACATGCGTCCGAACCAGTGTGCCCCGCGCATCATTGTCTGTCTCCGGGGTCGTGCCACACCGCGGTTGTGTCAGACCGCAAAAGGGGCGTCGAGAACACAGAGCCTTTACGTTTAGCCGATGACAATGTCGGCCATTGGTTGGCGGCCTAGCGACATACACGCACACGAAACCCTGTAACGCCAGCTTGCGCCCCACGGCATCCCCTGGCGCAGCGATCGAGTTCGGTGGTCTTTTAGCACTTCCTGCACTTGATCTCTACCCCGCTACCTCTGCGCTGGTTGCAATCCGATGCCGCATGTTTGCCAGGCATAACCTGGCTGAGACGGACGGTGCGGGGTCGAGGCAGCACCAGTACTCGTGGACGTTGTTAAAGTAATACACCGCACAAGAGCCATGGCAGTAGTTCATCAGTTTGCAGTCCGCGTCGTGGATCGTGTGTGCCTCGAAATACGGAGGCGCGGCCAGATACGTATCGGCGTCATTGGCTTCCACCAAAGCCCATAGGCCGATCCCTACCAGGAACAGGGCGCAGATCCCGAACGCCAGCTTCGAACAGGAGAAACTTCGTCATCTCTACACCTCCTGGTTCGTTTGGCCAGACGGTTCTTCCAGATGGGGGACCAGCACACGGATGCGAACCTTCTTGCCATCCGGAAGTACCAGCTCGACCCTAGCGTCGCCTACTCGCTCGTCCGTGCTCAGTCGAAGCAAGGCGGCACCGGTAGTATGCAGCGGCACAAGCTCAGCATGCCACTTGCCCGACGAAGCGTGCACCACTTCCAACACCGTACGGCGTTCCACGTGAGCAGGCACGGGTTGCTCAGCCACGAGTTGGCCATTCTTCCATACCGCCACCACGACGCTTGGTACCGCTAGTCGGCGCTCAGGCAACTTGACGATCAACGGGATCTGTGCCGGTACGGGCCTCGACGTCCCTCCCTCGTCGATGACGTTTAGAACCAGTTCCACTTGTCCCGTCGGGGGCCCGACGAGGCGGGCCGCTTTGGCCTCGAGGTGCAACATCCACGGCGGACCGCTCACAGTCGCGTCAACGCCCAATACAGTGCAGTTCTCCACGCGCACGCCGCGCACCGTGACCCCTTCGACGGGATAGAGCGGTACGGAGAGCCGCACGGTGTGCGTGTCGACGGCGTTGGCGTCTAGCACGATCTTCTTCGGCGACTGCACCGCTGAGCGTCGCCGCACGACGAAGCGTAACGTGACCTCGCGTCGGTCCGGATCGTTCGTGTGAAGGACGACCCAGCCGGAAGTTTGGGCACGGCCAAACGGCACACGCACGCGCAGGTGAATGGCTCCTTCATCCCCGGGTGCGATCCGATCAGGCCTTAACTCGGCCGCAAGACAGGAACAGGACTTCTGACCCAACCCAAGTTCTAGCGGAGCGTCGCCGCGGTTGTAGACGCGCAGCGTCGCCTCCCGCACTTCACCAGGCCAGCCCTCCCCGAAATCGTACGGGCAGCTCAACACCTCGATCACCGGTCGGGCCGGCGCACACCCACCGATCACTGCAGCCGCCAGACACGCCCACCATCCGCGTGCCTGTCGCTCTCCGCCCCCCGTCATGGCTCCAACTGCTCCCCTCGACTTGGCCAACCGCCGCTATCTCACACAGAGGACGACACTTACATTATCCTCCTCTCCTCCTCCTCCTTGTCAACCTGCCCGCCAGCACCGGGATGCGTTTCAGCTCTTGCAGCGTGTCCGTCGGAACATGCCGTGGACTCAGGGCGCGCGCAGCTGGGCTCCCTGGCAACGGGCACACAGGCCGGTCGAGACGATAGCATGCACCACATCCGCTGCAAGAGCGGGATCACACGCCCGGACAGGCGGGCTTGGGACCGCTTCAGGCGATCGGACGAACCGAACACCTGCACAGGCTAACGCGATGCAACATCGCCGCGGCGGGACGGGTATCATCATCGCGTGCGCTACCGGACTGTCGTCTCCGAGCCCCATGCTGTCGCTGATGCTCAGCCGAACATCGGGCCGCACACGCGAATAGTCCCGTAAATGCTCAGTGTGGACACATCGCATGCGTTTGGCTTGCCCGGCCCTTGTGTCCGTGCATCTCTTCACAACCTCGCATTCACGGACAGAATCCGAGGGCCATGTGATGGAGCATGGCCCCGGATTCTTTGCCCAGAGAACTGTGGAAGAAGCCACCACCTCCAAGCGCAAGGGTGGTGGGCCGGGGCGCCGGGCGTGGCGGAAGCGTGCGAAAAAGCTCGAGGGATCGGTCGCGGAGCAGATGGTGAATGTCGGGCATCCGGGGATCGAGAACCAAAAACTAGCCCGTCTAGGTAGCAATCCGGAAGCGCAGCTGAAGAGGCAAACTAGCTCGCCGATGCCCAGAACCCGGTCTAGCGACCCAGCAGGTCGATCCTGTTCGCCATACTCACGGATTGCCTTCTTGCAACGCATCGGCCAGGCCTTGATGGCCTGCAGTGCCGCCAGTCCCCTCGCCATCCATGTGCTGCCACCGAGCTCACCGCCGTCTGGCAGCCGCCCCCCGCTGGGCAGTCACTGTCTAGCAGACCGGTTGGTACCGTCGGCACGCTGTCGGACTATTCTTCCGCGTAACCAACAACGATTAGTCGCAGCACCAGCTGCTTGCCGCCGCTGCCTCGGGCCTTAACGGTCATGATCGCATACTCATGCCCCTCGTCCCACACCATCTCGGGCAGTTTCCCGGGCTTCTCAGGCGGAGTCATCAGGTATAGAATCGCCGGATGATCCGACATCGCCGCGTTCTTGCTGAGTTCCATCATCTCCTCTGGATCCATCCTGTCCGGCTTCGTGTCCTCGTCGGCCAGTTGCAGCGTCAGGAAATCGCGTGTCTCCGACGTGCCCAGATGGTTGCCGTCCTCGAGCTGCAGGCAGTAGCGCAGCGTGTATACGCCCGGATCGATGATTTGCTGGCGGAAGTCCTCAAAATCACTCCCCTTCGGTACTCGGAGCGCACCGATCAAGTCTCCCGATTGAAACGGGTACTTGATGTTTAGCGTCGGCTTGAAGCCTTCGGCAACCGGCAGCTGCTTGCGGAACCAGATCTCACACCAGGGATTGCCATCCGCGTCTGTGACGCGGTACATGGTATCGGACAGCTCCTTGCGAATCGCTGCGGACAGTTCGCTCGGTGGCTCTTGCTGGACGACCTCAACCTTGTACGGAGGGTTTGGTTCAACCAGGGCGGGGAAACTTAGCAGAACGGCAGCCAGAAGGGTGCTGAAGGAGGCAAGCTTCATCGCACGCTCCCAACAGATGCAGGCGTCACAGGTGTCGGATCATGGTGGGTCGGACCGGCGGGCAGGAACCGGGCGCGCGAAGTGTGCCGCCACCTAAGCGGACCCGGTGGCAAACCCTCCGCGCGCCCGCTCCTGCCCCAGTCGGTGGGCGGATTGCGCGGCGGCGGCCGCGTTAGTCGGTCACGTAGAAGGTTCCGATAAACGCGCTGCGCTTCTCAGGGCTCGACCAGGTTGTCTTCAGCCCCTTACCGCGGAACGTATGCCGCGTGGCCACCACGGCCTGGAAGCCGGGATTTAGCTGTACCAGCGGCTCGTAGTAGACGTACTCGTTGACGCACGTGCTGTCAGCAGCCGTGGCGGGCCGGGTCCGAAGCTCAACGTCCTTGCCGGCCCTCAGCACAACGCGGCCTTCACCGAGCTGGCGGAATTCGATCTCCGCAGGCTGCACCCGGACGACGTTCTCCAGCAGCTTACCGGCCATACGGCGAGCGAACCGAACCAGGGCGTCGCGCTGGGCTTTCGTGGCGCGAGCGTCCACGTAGACGACGCTGTAGGCCGGATACGGGTTGCGGAATGGCGTACCCAGGGTCGCCTGAGCTTCCACGGCTGCAACGATCTTTAGTCCCGCAAGATCTACGCCATCGAGTTTGCCCTCGGTAATGTGCCAGGCTAGTACCGCCTGGCTCCCGGCCAAGTTCACTTCCGACTCAGCAAAGCACGGTCCGACATAAACGTCGCAGGTGCGAGCCTCAATGTAGCGGCCGGAAATCTGCGCATGAGCCACCGACGAGAGCAACACCGCTGCGAGAAACGCGCCAAAAGCACCAATCACGCCGCGCATCTGTGATTCTCCTCCGCTAAGAGCACTGCCCGTTGCCCGAGCGGCGGTCACCGCCGCGACCGACTCTAGACGCCAAAAGAGCTACCGCAGCCACACGTCCGGCGGGCATTCGGGTTGTTGAACACGAAGCCGCGGCGATCGAGACCTTCGTAGAAGTCGAGTTCGGTGCCTTTCAGATACATCAAGCTCCGCTTGTCGACCACGAGCCGGATGCCGTGCTGCTCGAACAGCTCGTCGGTCTCCGGGTCGTAGCGGTCATCGAACCGCAGGTCGTACTGAAAGCCGCTGCAGCCGCCTCCCTGAATCCCCATGCGAAGTACGACGTTCTCGGGCAGGCTGTCCTTCTGCTCGTCCATGATACGCTTCACTTCTTTGGCGGCTCGTTCGGTGAGGGTGATGGCTAGGTGAGTCGTGGACATTGCTGGCTCTCCTGTCAGTCGCGCCCGTGACAAACCGCCACTGTTCACACCAACTAAGTATATCGATTGCCGTTGATCTGAGCGAGCCGCCCGGCCAGCAGCCTGCTCAATCCGAGCGGCTCTTCCAGATGGCGCTCATCTCGCGCAGCTTCCGCACAGCCGCCACCACGCGCTCGGCCACAAAATCGACCTCTTCCTCCGTATTCGGCCTACCCAGCCCGAAGCGCAGGCTCGCCCGGGCCAGCTCCTCGCTGCGGCCGATCGCCTCAAGCACGTGGCTCGGATGCGGCGTAGCCGACGTGCAGGCCGAACCGGAGCTCAATGCCACCTCCGGCAGACTCATCAGTAGCGCCTCGCCATCGACGTAGGCAAAGCTCAGGTTAAGGTTGCCCGGCAGCCGCCGTTGCGGATGCCCGTTCAGGTAGACGTCTTCCAGGGCAGTGAGGATTCGCTCCTGGAGCCGATCCCGTAGCCGGGCCAGTCGGTTCATCTCCGCTTCCAATAGCTCGCCGGCAAGCTGACAGGCAGCCCCGAAACCGACGATCAGCGGCACGGGCAACGTTCCGCTACGTAGCCCACGTTCGTGACCGCCGCCATCCAGCAGCGGCGCGAGCCGCACCGGCGGGCGGCCCCGCCGGACGTACAACGCTCCTACCCCCTTCGGGCCATACAGCTTGTGCGCCGAACAGCTGAGCAGATCCACTGACCAGTCGCGAACGTTGACCGGAATGTGGCCCACCGCCTGTGTTGCATCCGTGTGGAACAGCACGCCATGCTCGCGAGCAATTGCCCCGATCTCGGCAACATAGTGAATCGTGCCGATTTCGTTGTTGGCCGCCATGATCGAAATCAGCACCGTGTCCGGTCGAATCGCGCGGCGCACGTCGTCCGGATCGACCAGGCCATAGCGGTCCACCGGCAGGACCGTCAGCTGCCACCCCTCACGCTCCAGCCGCCGACACGGGTCAAGCACGGCATGATGCTCGGTGGCAGACGTGATGATGTGGCGACCTCGGGACGCGTGCATCCACGCAACCCCTTTGATCGCCAGGTTATTCGCCTCCGTAGCCCCGGACGTGAAGACAATCTCCCGTGGCTCTGCCCCGATCAACGCCGCGACCTGGCCGCGGGCTCGCTCCACCGCCTCCGCCGCCCGGCGACCGAACTCATGTGTGACGCTGGCGGCATTGCCGAATTCGTCACAGAAATACGGCAGCATCGCCTCCAGCACGCGGCGGTCTACCGGCGTCGTGGCGTGATGGTCCATGTAGATCGGCAGCTTCACCATGGCCGTCTGCTCCGGGGACAACGTCCCGTTCTGTTCATTGTCCGGCCCGGACTTGACAGAAACAATCACCGCGCGATCCCATGGCCGACCACGGTAGCTTGCCGGGACGTCAACGCTTGCTTAACGCTGGCCGGCGGCCCCTCAACGAAGCTACCGCTGGGCGTCTGCGGTCCGGCCCATCGAAGCTAGACCCAACACGCGGCGTAACGACGTGATAGCCACCTCGGCAACCTGACGAGCATCCATCTGCCACAAGACCGGGTTGAACAGCTCGACCGACACAGGCCCCTCGTAGCCGATTGCCCGCAACCGCTCAACGATCGGCCCGACGTCCCAGTCACCCTCACCGGGTAAGATCCGGTCCGAATCGCGTGCCACCTCACGCAACAGACCCGCGACGTCGCAAAGCTGCACGTGGAAGAGGTTCTGCACCGTGAGCAACTCAAGGTCCGCCAGCTTGCTCGGACCGGTGTAGAAGTGGAATACATCCAGGCAGACGCCAACGTTGTCGGTTCCGAGTTCCTCCACCAGCTGGACGGCCGTCTCCAAGTTGTTGCCAAACGCTCCGCGTCCCTGAAACTCCAGAGCCAGCCGCACTCCGTACTCTGCCGCCCGCTCGGCCGCCTGTCGCAACCGGTCCATCGCCCGGGCCAGCTGCTGAGCGTCGAGCGCGCGGCCGAAGTCCAGGGGGACGACCAGGGTGCGCACGCCCAGGGCGCGGAGCAGCGGCAAGCGACGCTCCAGCAGTTTCATCGACTCCTGTGCCACGGCGGGCACCTCGTTGACCAGGCCACCCTGTGGCGCAGCGACCGGAAAGAAAAGCTGTAGATCTGCCACCTGCTGCTTGATGTGATCCAGGTCGTGCTCCTTGAGCTGCTCCTCCAGCTTCGGCAACCACAGTTCCACATGCCAGCAGCCGGCCTGGGCATAGGCCGCCAGATCATCCAGGAACGACGTGCTCAACGTCACCGCTTGACTGACACACGGAATCATGGCGGCCTCTACCGTTGCAGACCCGCGCCACACCCGGCTGCTTCAACGGATTGTAGGACGCCAGCTGCTGGCCAGCGCGGCGTGCGTGCATCGAAAGGCAACGAGGAACGACGCCAGGCTTCGCGGGCTCTGCGCGGTAGCCGGTGCCCGCCACAGAGTGCGTGGCACGATGGTGTAGGCCCGAGAGCTACGGCGACAGTGCGGCGCGTTCGCAACGCTTCTCAGGCGGCCTGGCGTAGCGGTGGTGACCAGTGGCTCTGTTCGGTCGGTTCGGGCTCCACACGGCCTGCCATCGGCTTGCAGGCCACACCAACGGTGAGGATGAACGGGGCCAGACCTAGCTTGGCCTCTTGCCACACGTCAACGAAACCGGCACGGGCAAAGAGTTCGCGGAATCGTCGGGCGGAGGCGTGCTTGACCGGCCCCTCCACGGTCACGACGCAGAAGTCGTAGATGAACCGGCCCCAGAGGCCGTCGCGGTAGCCGTCGATGATCATCAGCCGGCCTGCCGGCTTCAGTACCCGGTACATCTCCTCCACGGCTCGCTCCTGGTTCGGGAAGTGGTGGAAGCAGTTCGAGCAGGTCACGACATCGAAGGTGTTATCTCGGAACGGAATCGCCTCACCATCGGCCTGGACGACGTGAGCCGAGCCGTTGAAACGGCGGAGCCGACTAGCCCCCTGCCGGACCATGCCCCCGCAGAGATCAAGTCCCCAGACCTGGGCGGCACGGCCCTCGCACAGCAGCCGCTCCAGGAACTGGCCAGTGCCACAGCCCACATCCAGTACGCGTACCGGTTGAGCAACTGGCAACTCCTGAGCCAGGCGCGCGTGGGAGGGGCCGAAGAGAAGCCGCTGTAGGATGCTCCGATCGTAGCCCCGGCTCCAGTTCTCGAACTGCTCCATGGCATCCTGTTTCTTGTAGCTCATCTGTCCTCCCGGACGTTGTTTTCCCGTGCCCGCGTCGAGCAAGTACCGTGCCGCCGGCCATCCGTACCCGCCAATCCCCCTGGCGCAGCCGATTCGGCCGTGTGCCCGCTCCCTTGGCCCCCGGTGTGGCCGCGTCTGACGGGGCCATCCTTACCGTTACCATCGGCAAAGATTGCGAATCCTTGCAAAATTTTCACGGTCCCGCCGCTCTTCGCCCTACCACCGCCCACCCCGACGTTCTCGCCGGAGGTACCCACCAACCCGCCGCACGGGTCCGGCCACGTAAAGAGACGCAGCAGCGACGGCGGTGGGCGCTAGAATCGGTCGATGGCAACCGCATGGCAAGAAAAGCTGCTTGTGTTCTGTTTCTCACTGGCGGCGCTGACGGCAGCCGCTTCCGGCTGGCGTGTGTTCCGGCTGTGGCCGCTTCTCAGGCAGACCACGCTGGCGCCTGCGCTGTGGTGGTTGGGCCTGCTGCTGGCGCTGGCCTTTGCCGAAGCAGCCAGCTACGCGATCGGTCCGCATCTGGTCGTGCACCACAGTCTGGCGATCCTAACTGCGATCGGCTTCGTGCTGCCAACGATCTACGTGCTCTGTACGCGCAGGCCGCGCCTACTGGCTAGCCACGCCTTGGTGGCACTGTTCCTGCTGATCACGTCCAACGACCTGTGGCTGCAGCTTTACACCGGGCAGTTCGGGGTCGAAGGAAGGCCGGCGCTGCATCAGGTGCGGTTCCTGTACCTGTGTCTGTTCACGGCGCTGGTAGCCGGCAATTACGTGTTGTCGCGGCTGAGGGTGGCCATTTTCGCCGCAACGCTTGGCGCCTTTGCCCATCTGCTCTCCGTGGGCCCGTGGCCGAAGCCATGGGAACCGTGGGCCCGAGCGATCGGGCTGTTGCTCATCGTGGCCGCCCCCCTTTTTCCCGTGCGGCTGGCCCCGGTGCCAGATCGCATTCGGTGCATCGTACGCTGTTTCGTTGACCTATGGGGTGTGGTCTGGTGGGAGCATGTGCGGGAACGGTTCAACGACGCTGCCAGGCGGCGGCGCTGGCCGGTGCGACTAACGTTGTCCGGTCTGGTCGATGCCGACAGCGAACAGCCGGTGGCTGGGAACCGAGTGGATCGTGCAGTCGAAGAGGAACTGCTGAGGCTGCTGGAGAGGTTCGCGCCCCGCGAGTTCTTCACCACCGCGTGTGCATCGGCCAGCCGTGGCCACCCATCCGATGGGTAGCGCCCTGCGTCGGCCGCCACGATCGGGTACAGCCCCCGCCAGGGGAAAGGCACAAGAAGCGGCGGCGCGGCATCGCTACTGGCTACGGTGCTGCTGGGTCTGGACCATCTGGTCCACGATGTTAAGCACGTAGGGAATCGCCTGTTCGATCGGCATCTCCAGTACCGCGCCAGCCGCACGGCGGTGGCCGCCACCACCGAAGCGGCCTGCAAGCACCGTGCTGTCAATGTCGTCCTTGGATCGGAAGCTGACCTTGGTCCGGTCGCGATCCAGTTCGATGAATAGCAACCCGACACGCGCTTCGGCAATGGTCAACGTGTAGTTGACCACGTCCTCGGTATCCTGTGACAGGGCGCCTGTTTCCTGCAGGTCGCGCATCCTGATGTAGGTGTAGGAGACTGCCCCACCTGGGCTGATTTGCAGCCGCTCCAGGGCCCGGCCCATGAGATGAAGGCGTGCGAGGCTGTTTTCCTCGAAGACCCGCCTGTAGACGTATTCCGGTCGGGCACCAGCGTCCACCAGCTCCGCAGCGACGTAGAGCACGCGGGCGGATGTGCTGGAAAAGCGGAACCAGCCGGTATCGGTTGCTACGGCCGTGAAGAGTGCTTCGGCAATGGGCTGGGTCAACCGGCAGCCGAGCACCTGGAGGGCCTCCAGCACGAGGATCCCGCAGGCAGGCACGGATGTGTCCTTCAGCATCAGCGCGTTCAGATCGTCCTCACTGACGTGGTGATCGATGACAACCCGCTTTGCGGTACTACGCTCGACCAGGGGACGGACCGGACCGAGTTGATCCCAGGTGCTGGTGTCGACGACGATCACGACGTCGGCTTGCATCACGAGCGGTTCAGCGCGGGGATCGGCCGCTTCGATGATGCATTCGTCCGGATCGAGGAACTGGTACCGCTGCGGCGCCGGGCTAGGATTGACGATGGCTGCGTCCTTGCCTAGCTCGCGCAGGGCATGACTGAGCGCCACGGCACAGCCCAGCGAGTCGCCGTCCGGCCGGACGTGGCTGGTGACCACGAAGCGTTGGTTGCTCTCTACAGTTTCGGTCCAGCGCTGCCAATCCACCGCCATGGGCTGCTCCTGTCGACCGGACAGCTGGTCAGCTGGCCGACCGGTCTGGAGGGGGTCGGCCCGATCGGACAGAGAATCAACCATTATGCGGCCCTGGGGCTTTCGTGAGAAGAGCCTGGTGAGCGGGCGCGGTCCGCTTGCTCCTGTAGCGAACACTCGCTCACGACCCCCGTCACGCCTCGCCCCGGTTCCCCTCGGCGATCGCTTTCGCTCGGGCCACGTCCTCTTGGAGCTGCCTGCGTAAGGCGTCTGGCCCGTCAAAGCGGACGACGTCGCGCAGCCTGGCCAGGAAAGTTATCTCGATCCGCTCCCCCAGCAGTTCGCCCTCGAAGTCGATCAGATGGGCTTCGACACGGGGGCTGAGTTCGGCAAACGTCGGGGCCGGGCCGATGTGCACGGCCGCGGCGTAGCTGCGGTCAGCGACGTGCGCCAGGCCGGCATACACCCCGTCGCCTGGCACAAGGGTCTCGATGAAGCCGACATTTGCGGTGGGGAAGCCGAGCTGACGGCCCCGGCCCGCCCCGGCGCAGACGAGGCCTGCAAGCCGGTACGGGCGGCCGAGCAGTTCGCGTGCTGCCGCGACATCGCCGGCCCGCAGCAGGGCCCGGATCCGTGAGCTTGAAACAGGCTGACCGTCACGTACGACCGGTGGCACGATGGTCACCGCGACACCGCAGCGTTCACCGAGCTCGCGCAGCCGGTGCGCGTCTCCGCCGCGGTTCTTGCCGAACGTGAAATTCGGCCCCTCGACAATGCCTTTGATTGCCAGTTTCTCGCAGAGGACGCCGACGAAGAACTGCTCCGCAGTCAGTTCCAGCAGCTCGTGGTCGACGTGCACAGCCAGCACGAAGTCCGCGCCGGCGGCACGGAGCAGGTTGGCTCGAACCGGAATCGTGCTCAGCGGGGGGTAGGGTACCCGGGGGCGAAGCACGGCGGCAGGCGCCGGGTCGAAGGTGATGGCGACGGTGGCCACGGAAAGCCTGGCGGCTTCGGCCCGTGCGCAGCCGATGAGCTTCTGGTGACCCAGGTGCACGCCGTCGAAATTGCCGATCGACACCACCGCCCCGCGCAGTGCGGCCGGCAGGTCGTGGCGCAGCAGGTTCACCCGCCAGAAGGGCCGTTCTGCAAGTTCGGTCACGGAGGCGTTCATTCTGACCGGTTCAGTTCCTGGAGCGCGTCGGCGATGAACAGCAGCAGGTCGCTGGCGATCAAGGCCGTCTCGGTCAGCTCCAGCGCAGCGTGGTCGCCGGCCAGCCCGTGCACGTAGACAGCAGCCACCGCGGCATCGAACGCGTCACGGTACTGTGCCCAGAAGGCCACCATCAAGCCGCTGAGGACATCGCCGGTTCCGCCGGTGGCCATGCCGGGATTGCCGGTCGGGTTCACATACAGCCGCTGGCCGTCGGTCACCACCGTGCCATAGCCCTTCAGGACGACGATCGTCCCGGTGGCTTCTGCGAAGGCGCGGGCCAGCTCGGTCCGCTGGGCTTGGATCTCTGCGACACTGCGTCCGGTCAGTCTGGCGAATTCGCCCGGGTGGGGGGTGATGATCGTAGGCTGTTCCCGAGCGCGAAGCAGCTCAAGGTCGGTGCCGACAGCATTGAGGCCGTCCGCATCCAGCACCAGCGGCCGCCTAATACGGGGCAACATGGCGCGTACGGCAGGCCATGCTTCCTGGCCCAGCCCAGGACCGACGAGGACATAATCGTTGCTCTCTGCCAAGCGGAGCACCTCGGCAACCGCCTCGTCGCCGACCGCCCCCTGTTCGGTCTCCGGCAGTGGCCACGTCAGGTAGGAAGGCTCGTAGGCGGCGACGACTGGCCAGATCTCGCGGGGGCATGCCACCCGGACCAGGCCTGCGCCGCCGCGCAGTGCCGCGGCACCAGATAGACAGGCAGCACCGGCCATGCCGCGGCTACCTGCCACAATCAGGATGCGTCCGTAGTTGCCCTTGTGGCTGTCCGGCGCACGAGGCGACAGTCTCGGCACCCGAGTCACCTGCTTAACGGCCATCGTCTCCCCCCTTACTTGTGTCCTGGTTCGCGGCCCGAAGCCGCTGGAGTTCGTTGCGGACCAGGCCGATACGGCGTGCAATCAGCGCCGCGACATAGCCACCGTTGAAGCCGGAGTCAACGTTGACCACGGCAACGTTCGAAGCACAGCTGGTGAGCATCGCGTGTAGCGGGGTCAGGCCCCAGAGATGGGCGCCGTAGCCGACGGAGGTGGGAACACCAATGACCGGACAGGCCACCAGACCGCCCACGACACTGGGCAACGCCCCTTCCATGCCGGCAACGACCACGATCGCATCGGCGTCGGCCAGGAGCTTCGTATGCCGCAGCAAGCGGTGGATCCCCGCCACCCCTACGTCCGCCACCGTACTGACGTGCGTGCCCAATGCCTCGGCCGTCACCCGGGCTTCCTCAGCCACCGGCAGGTCGCTCGTGCCGGCCGAGACCACCACCACGTGCCCCGCCCGTTCGACCCTTTTGCCGGGAGACCACCATAGCGTGCGTGCCAGCTCGTTATAGGTCATGTCCGGGAAGTGCTTGAGCACCTGATCGGCCAGCTCGCGCGAGACTCGCGTGCAGAGGCAGTCCTGTCCGGCTTCGCGCAACGTGCCCACGATCTGCACCACCCACTCGGGCCGCTTCCCCTGACAGAAGACCACCTCGGGAAAGCCGCACCGGACGGCCCGATGCAGATCGATCGTGGCCGTTTCCAGCTCGGCAACCACGCCGGTGCGCAGCTGCTTGAGCGCATCGTCCACCGACAGTTGGCCCGCCCGAACGGCCTCCAACAGTTCACGCAGTTCCTCGGGCCGCATCGGATGCTCCGCACCGCCTCGGTGTTTCAGCCGGACCAGTGGCGTTCGACGAACGTCGTGTCGTAACGCCCCTCACAGAAGGCGCTATGCTCGAGGATCTCGCGGTGGAACGGAATGGTCGTCTTGATCCCTTCGATCGTGAACTCCTCAAGCGCACGCAGCATGCAGCGGATGGCGGCGTCGCGGTCAGGCCGATGCACGATCAGCTTGGCCACCAGACTATCGTAATGCGGCGGGATCATGTAGCCCTCACAGGCGTGGGTATCCAGACGGACACCCGGTCCACCGGGGGGAATAAACCGAGTGATTCGGCCTGGCGTAGGGCGAAAACCGTTATAAGGATCCTCTGCATTGACACGACACTCGATCGATGCGCCGTGCTGAGGGATCTCCTCTTGGCGGAACGGTAACCGTTCGCCGGCAGCGATCCGGATCTGCCACTGCACGATATCGATCCCGGTGACCATCTCCGTGATCGGGTGCTCGACCTGGATCCGCGCGTTCGCCTCGATGAAGTAGAAGTTCTGGTCCTCGTCCATCAAGAACTCGCAGGTGCCGGCGTTCGTGTAGCCGGCTTCGCGGCACAGCCGCACGGCAGCTTCGCACACGGCCTGCCGCACCTCGGGCCGCAACCCCGGCGCCGGCGTCTCTTCAATCAGCTTCTGATGCCGCCGCTGGACGGAGCATTCCCGTTCCCACAAGTGCAGCACGTTGCCGTGGTGGTCGGCCAACACCTGCACCTCAATGTGACGGGGCCGTTCGATGTACTTCTCGATATAGACCGTCGGATCCTTGAAGGCGGCCTGAGCTTCCGCCCGGGCTTGTTTCAGGCAGTTCTGCAGCGACATGTCATTGCGCGCAATCCGCATGCCTCGCCCCCCTCCCCCTGCAGCCGCCTTGATCATCACCGGATAACCGATTTCGCGCGCGATGCGCAACGCCTCCTTATCCGTTTCCACCGGCCCGGGACTGCCCGGGATCACCGGCACGTCGGCCCGGCGTGCCAGCTCGCGTGCTTCGACCTTGTTGCCCAACAACCGCATGCTCTCTTCCGGCGGCCCGATGAACTCAATCTTGCACGAGCGGCACACCTCAGCAAACGACGGGTTCTCGGCCAGGAACCCGTAGCCGGGATGGATCGCATCGACATCCGCCACCTCAGCAGCAGAAATGATGCGGGCAATATCCAGATAACTTTCCTTGCTCGGCGCAGGTCCGATGCAGATGACGCGATCGGCTACCCGTAGGTAGGGCGCGTCGCGATCGGCTTCACTGCAGACAGCCACGACCTCGATGCCGAGCTCCTTGCATGCGCGGAAGACGCGTAACGCGATCTCGCCGCGATTGGCAACCAGTATGCGCTGGAACATCCTAGCCTGCGGGATCCACCAGGAACAAAGGTTGGCCGTACTCCACCGGCTGACCGTTCTCGACCAGGACCTTTACAATCGTGCCGGAGACTTCCGCCGGAATCTCATTGAAGACCTTCATCGCCTCGATCAGGCAGACGATCGTATCCGGCTCGACGTGACTGCCCACGTCCACGAAGGGCGGTTTGTCCGGGGCCGGCGCTGCGTAGAAGGTGCCGACCATCGGGCTCTTGATCTCCACATACTTACCCGCCTCCGTCTCGGTCGCTTCCCCCGTGCCGCCAGCAGATGACCCCTGAGGAGCATCCGCTGCTACGGAGCCGGCCGCCGCCGCCGCTGGAGGCGGTGCTGCAGCGGGCTGGGCCGGCGACGGCTGCGCAACGTACGGCAACGGGAAGCCATAGGGTGCTACCGGGGCCGGCGCCGATGCACCTGCGCCCTTGCCCCGTAACCGGATCCGTCGATCACCGTCCTGCCAGTAGATCTCCTCCAGCTCATAGTCCTTCATTAGCTGAACCAGGCTCCGGATCTGCTCGACCGGCACCTGGCCGCTGTCGGTTTGCTTTCTGCCTTTTGAACCAGCCATCGACTCGCTCTCCGCACCCGCCTCACCAGCGGATGGCCGGACGGCCCAGCCCCGGCAGCCATCACTCAGTCGACGGTGATCACCGCCGGCAGCGTGCTGAGCAGTTCAGCACCGTCTGCAGTGATCAGCACGTCCTCTTCCAGACGCACACCATACTCGCCCGGCACGTACACCGCGGGCTCGATCGTAACCACCATGCCCGCCAGCAGCCGAACATCTGAGCCGGCGCGCAGGAACGGCCGCTCATGCACCTCAAGGCCAATGCCGTGGCCCAGACCGTGCCGGAAGATCCCCGCGGCGCCGGCCCGCTCCAGTTCTTCAGTCGCCCACCGGTGCGCTTCAGCAGCCGTCACCCCGGGACGCAACGCGTCGATTACCCGCTGCTTACTGCGGTTCACCGCCTCAATCGCCCGCTCCAAAGAAGGCAGCATTCTAGTTCGGGCTATGATACGGGTCAAGTCGCTGACGTACTGGCCATAACATGCCCCCCAGTCGACCAGGACACCCGCCTCCAGCGATAGCCGCTCCGTTGCACTCAAACTCGCATGCGGCATGGCCGCGCGCGGCCCACTGGCCACAATCGGTCGAAACGACTCGTCCACCGCCCCCCTTCGCCGCATAGCCGCGTTCAACAGCCCGGCAAATTCAGCCTCCGTTGGCGGCCGCGCCCAGTCGACCTGCGCAACCACTTCCCGCAACGCCTCCTCGGCCACCCGCACCGCCTGCCGGATCGCAGCCACCTCCTCCGGCTCCTTCACCGCTCGGAACTCCTCCACCACGTCCCGCACAGGACACCAGCTCAGGTGTGGCAGCAGCGGCTGGAGCTGCTCAATCCACGCGACCGTCATCGCGTGCGCCTCATACGCCAGCACCTCCAGCTGCCGGTCACGAAGCACAGCAGCCAAGAAACTCAGCGGCTCCTGCTGCCCCGTGTCACGGATCGCCACCGCAAGCCCAGGACACTCTTCAGCAAGCTGCTGCTCATAACGGCTGTCGCTAACCAACACCGCATCGTCGCGCGTCACCACCAGGTAGCTCGAATCGCCCGTGAAACCGGTCAGATACTGGACGTTCGCTTCGGCCACCACCAGCAGGCCGTCCAGTGGTCTCTCGGCCAACCACTGCCACAGCTTCGCACATCGTCGCCGCCATAGCGGTTCGTCGCTCATATCAGCCTCGCACCTTCGCGCGTGTCGCCGCCAGCTCGGCCATCACCTCCCGCAGAACCTGGCCTGCATAGTCGATCATCTCGCGCGTCACGTCCAGGTGTGTGCAGGCACGCAGCGTCTGTGGTCCACCAACCCCGAGCAGCACGTGCCGCTGCCTGGCCCGCTCGGCCACCTCCGCGGCCGTGGCCACCGTCGGGTGCACCTCAAACCAGATGATGTTCGTGTGCACGTCCGGCGGATCCAGCACCAGGCCGTCGATCTCATCGATGACTCGAGCGAGACGTTGTGCGTTCTCGTGGTCCTCGTGCAGCCGTTCGATGTGGTGTTCCAGCGCATACAGAGCGGCGGCAGCAATCACCCCCGCCTGACGCATGCCACCACCGAAGACCTTCCGAATCCGCCGCGCCCGTGCAATCAGCTCGCGCGGACCGGCCAACGCCGAGCCGACGGGCGCACCGAGGCCTTTCGAGAAGCAGACCGACACGGTGTCGAAATGGCGCGCATACTCGCAGGCAGCAACGCCCGTGGCAACCACCGCATTGAACAGCCGAGCGCCATCCAGATGCGTTCGCAGCCCATGCTCATGCGCCCACGCGCAGATCCGTTCAATATTCGCCAGCGGGAAGATCCGCCCACCGCCCCGATTGTGCGTGTTCTCCAGACAGACCAGCCGGGTCTGGGCATAGTGCTCGTTCGTCGGCCGAATCATCCCCTCGAAATCGTCCACGTCCAGGACACCGTAACGGCCTGGGATCGGCCGGCACATCACGTGGCTGAGCACCGCCGGTCCGCCGGCCTCATAGTTGTAGATGTGACAACTAGCCTCCACCAGGATCTCATCACCCGGCTGTGTATGCACCCGTACGGCAATCTGGTTGGACATCGTGCCCGACGGCACATACAGGGCTGCTTCCTTGCCCAGTAACTCCGCCACCCGCTCCTGGAGCCGGTGCACCGTGGGGTCCTCATCGTAAACGTCATCGCCCACCTCGGCAGCGGCCATCGCACGCCGCATACCCTCAGTCGGTTTCGTCACCGTGTCGCTGCGCAGATCCACGGGTGCACTGAACGGATAACTCATCGCCGGTTCCCCGAAGGGTCCCACTCTAGAATCGAACAATCGGTTTCACCATCACTGGATAGCACGCCGTGCGCATCGCCTTCATTATTGCAGGTACGGGTAGCACCTACTGCGGCAGCTGCTTGCGGGACCACTGCTACGCCCGCCAGCTCATCGCGCTTGGCGATGACGTGGTCCTGGTGCCTGCCTACCTGCCACCCCGCTTCGAGCATGACACCCCCCGTCCGGAACCGACCGTGGTGCTGGGTGGGGTGAGCATCTACCTTCTGGCCAGCTTCCCCTGGGCTCGCCAACTTCCGGCACTTCTGCTCCGCAGTCTCGACCAGCCATGGCTTCTAACGCTTCTGGGCCGCGGGGGTCACGCTACCGATGCCGCGCGCCTGGGCCCGTTGGCCGTCGAGATGCTGAAAGGCCCCCACGGCGCAGCGGCACCGGAATTCGAGCGGGCCGCGGACCTCATCTCCCGACGCATCGCTCCGGACGTCGTGATCCTGCCCAACCTGATGCTCAGCTCACTTGCCCCCATGCTCCGCACGCGCGGCATTCGGACCGTGGTCATCGCAGCCGGCGAAGCAGCGTTTATCAGCCAGCTCGGTGAGCAGCCGGCGCGTGCAGTCTGGCACTGGATCGCACACTGGCTGCCCGAAACTGATGCGGTCGTAAGCTACAGCCGCTACTACGCCCGCTACCTGCAACAGCGTCTCGGCCGGCCGGTACCGATCGCGCTGCTGCCGCTGCCAGTGGATTGCCCCCCGGAGCCATCCCAACCGACAGGACGCGGCCACACTGTTCGCGTCCTCTTCTTCTCCAGGCTGGTCCCGGAGAAAGGCCTGGACCTGCTCGTGGAGGCTCTGGGCCGGTTGAGGCGCGAGCAACCCGGGCTGCCGTTTCGGCTCGAGATTGCTGGGAGCGGAGCGTCCGCGCGCGACGGTTTCCTACGCACCGTCCGCGCACGAGCCGACGAACTGCTCGGTCGGGAACAGTGGCACTACTACGGGGAACTCACCGGCACAGAGAAGTGGCAACGGCTGTATGAAGCCGACCTCTGGGTGCTACCCAGTCGAACGGATGACTCCCAGAACCTGGCCGCCCTCGAAGCGATGGCCGCAGGCACGGCCATCGTGGTCCCCGCACGAGGATGGTATCCGGAGTTGGTTGAAAACACCCGAGGCGGTGTCCTGTACCGCCCTGATGATCAAGCAGCGCTGACCGACGCCATCGCCCGACTAGTGGCAGACCACGCCCTGCGGCACACGCTCGGCCGGCAAGCGATGGTGCAAGTCCGCGCACAGCACGCTGCGGAGATTGCCACCAGGGCACTGCGCCAGTTGCTGGCACGTGTGGCCGGCAAGAGCCCGGAGCCGGCCGCAGCAGAGCCGGAACAACCGCACGACCGGCCGACGGCTCAGGCCGACCCGTAGGGGGCCCCCATGCGCAGGCGGCGATCGGGCTACGGCCCATAGCGAAACGGCAACGATCCGAGCCAACAAGCACCGCACCCAACGGGAGCCAGACGCGCTATGGCCAAGGAATTCGTAACCCGACGTCGGGTTGCTTTTGCAGAAACCGACATGGCCGGCATCGTACACTTCGCGAACTACTTCCGGTACATGGAAGACGCCGAGCATGAGCTGTGGCGGAGCACGGGGATCAGCGTGGTGCATCGCCGGGAAGATGGCAGCCTGCTGACCTGGCCCCGCGTGCACGCATCTTGCAACTACCGCAAGCCGATCCGGTTCGAGGACGAGGTGGAAATCGGCGTCCGAGTCAGCCGCTCTGGCAGCAAAGCGCTGCGATTCAGGTTCAGCTTTCGGCTGGCCGGCGAAGAAGTGGCCGAAGGCGTGCTCGTTGCGGTATGCTGTCTGTTCCGGGACGGTCATCTGGAAGCTGTTCCCATCCCGGACGAGGTGCTTAACCGATTGACGCCCTACCTTGAACCGGCCGACGCAACGCCCCCTGACGAGGCAGGTGCATGAGTTTCTTAAGGGACCTTCTGGCGCGCATCGCCGCAGAGGCTGGCAGCTTACCCGAAGCCGCCCCGCTTCGCGACGCGATCCGCCAGACGCAGGGCAGCGATGGCGGCTGGCCCGGGCGTAGCGGCGAGAGCGACCCGTACTGGACAGGGTTTGCACTCCGCTGCGCGCACGTGCTGGGCATCGATGACCAGCGCCTCTGGCGCGCTGCAGCCACCTACCTTCAGCGAGTCAGCGACCGGACAGTCGACCTGATCGATGGCGCGTCGGTGCTGCTCAGCCTGGTGCTCGTGCAGCGAAGCCGACCGGATGCGTTGGACGGTGTCGCTCTCAGGTCGATCACCGAACGGCTACTAGCCGAACTCGAGCAGGCCCGTACGCCCGAAGGGGGATACCGCAAGAGTCGCCGGTCGGCCAGTGGCAGCACGTACGCCACGTTCCTGGCACACCTCTGTTACGAAGAACTGCACCGGCCCATGCCGCAACGGGCCCAGGTTGTGCGGTTCCTGCTGGAACGCCAGCAACCGGATGGCGGCTTCTTTGAGGTTCGGGCGGGCAAGCTGAGCGGTACAAACCCTACGGCCGCTGCTCTTGTGACGTTGCGCGGCGAGCGGGACTTCGACACGTCGCGACGCAGGCAGGCGGTGCGCTTCCTGCTGGAACTGTACAGTCCGTTGGGTGGCTTCTGCGCAAACCGAAAAGTGCCACTGCCCGACCTGCTATCCACCTTCACCGCGCTGGCCGCCCTGGACAGCCTCGGCATCACGCTGCCGGAGGCCGCGCTGGAGCAGACCGAAGCATTCGCCCGTTCGCTTCAGCGGCCTGATGGCGGCTTTTCAGCTGCCCCTTGGGACCTGGAGACGGACCCGGAGTATAGCTTCTACGCCATTGGCACACTGGCGCTGGCCCGTTTGATGCGTTGCCCGACCCGGACCCGCACCACGTGCCAGCAACACCGGTGAGGAACCCTACCCGCCATGCCGATCGTTGCAGCAAGAGGGTTGGTCAAGGAGTTCGCTACGCCGGGTGAAGTGTTGCGGGTGCTCGATGGCGTGGACCTGACCGTGGAACCCGCCGAGGCTATCGCCATCGTAGGCCCCTCAGGCTCCGGCAAGAGCACCCTGCTGCACATCCTGGGCACGCTGGACCGTCCGACGGCCGGCTCTCTGTACCTGCTGGACTGCGATCCGTTCAGTCTGTCCGAGCGCGCCCTGGCACGGTTTCGCAATCGCCACATCGGGTTTGTGTTTCAGGAGCACTATCTGCTGCCGCAGCTGACCGCGCTGGAGAACGTGCTTGTGCCGACGATCGTAGCCGAAAGCGCCGACCGTCACGGACCACTGCAGCGAGCCCAGAGCCTACTTGCCCGCGTGGGCTTGGCCCAGCGGGTTCACCACTTGCCGGGGGAGCTCTCCGGTGGCGAGCGGCAGCGGGTCGCCATCGTGCGGGCACTGATCAACCAGCCGGAGCTGGTGCTGGCCGATGAGCCGACGGGCAATCTGGATCCGGCCACGGCCGGCGAGGTGGCTGACCTGCTACTGGAGCTGTGTCGGGACCAGCAGGTGGCAATGGTCGTGGTGACGCACAACATGGAGCTGGCCGCGCGCATGGACCGCCGGCTGAGGCTGCATCAGGGCAAGTTGGTGGCCGACAGCTAACAGGGCGGGGCGTGCGGCGGCGGGCAAAACCGGCTGCGCTGTGGCGGGAGCCTATTCGCGGCGGAGCGTCTGGACAATCGGCAGGCGAACTGCGACGACCACGGCCAGCAGCGATGAGGCGATCCCCGTAACAAACACGGCCACCAACAGGAGAGCCAGCGACCCAAGCGGCAGCGACTCGGCCGTGCGCAACAGCTGAGGCAAGATCGCCACCAGTGCGGCGGCCGTACCCAGTGCCATGCCGCTGACCATGAGCCAGCCCGATTCGCTGACGACCAGCCACGCCAGCGCCCAGCGGCTGAACCCCACCGCGCGCAGCAGAGCAAGCTCGCCGGCTCGCTCCAGCACCGACCGCCATAGCACGGTACCCAGCCCCACTGTCCCCAGCAGCAGCCCGAGCCCCCCGAGCAAGGCGAACGTGTCCAGATACGTGTTCTCCACCGCGTAATACTGGGCCAGTCGATCCACCGTAAGCATGCCGTCGAAACCGTACTCGGCCAGCTCCTGTTCCAGAAAGCCGAGCATTCGTCGGGCTTGTTCCGGCGCACACTCAACCAGAAACATGCGGTAGCCCTCGTGGAACGGAAACAGCCGGAGGAAGTCCTCTTCGGCGATGAGTACCTCGCTCTGGAAGATGCTCCGCCGCAGCGTCGCAACGAGCCGCAGAGTGGCATGCTGCCCGAGGTCGTCCGTGATCGTGAGCTGATCCCCTGGAGCCAGGTGGAGAATCCACATCGCGGTCTGGTCGTCGGCAAAGCAGGGTATGCCCTGGTTGGCCTTGCCACGGTCTGAGCCGAGCGCAAGCCAGGGGTTTTCCGCGTCCACCTCGGAAAGCATGGCAGCAAACCGGAAGCCCCCCCGTCGTCTCAGTGTCGGCGGCACGCCCAGAACAGTGGGCTCGGTCGGCCGGTAGACGTTCAAGCAGCTTGTGTCATCGCCGGGCCGGTACCGCAGCGGGTAGATCGTCAGCTGCCGCCACTCGGCGGCGTCGGGTCGCTCGATCACCAGCTCTGCGCGCTGGTCGGGATCGTTCAGGTTGGCGAAGATTGGCACGGTGGTCGTGCCGATGATGGCGAAACCGCCGTAGCTGGTCTGCTTCTCGGCAGTAAGCTGTTCAGGCTCGTGCCGATTCGCGCCAACGGCGACCAGCATGAACGTGGCACAGGCAACGAGGGAAACGATCAGCATCGTGCGGGTCGGACGATACCGCGCGCCCCGCGCCCCCAGCCAGAGCAGACCGCTCAGACCACAGGGAACATGGCGACGCACCGGATGGCGTGCCAACCGGTCGTGCACCAAGAACAGCCCGGCCAGCAAGAGGCAAACGCCCGCGGTGAAGAAGCCCGCCACGGGCTGTTCAAGCAGGGTTGCCCAGACGACGGCCGCCAGGCCGATGGCGCTGAAGCCGCCGGCGAGCCACCGGTCGCGCCATCGCGCTGGAGCCTGGCGAACCTGTGCCAGCTGGACGCGGCCGGCAAGCAGCTCGCGCACGCCGAGCTGTCGGTAACCCCGCAGTGACAGGGCATAGACGGGCACAGCCAGCAGGATCGCAGCCACCGCCCCGACCAGCGTGGCGAACGGGTCGAAGTAGAAGGACAGCTCATAGAGCCGAAGGGCCGCATGCCAGCGGGTGCGTAGCGCGCCGATCATCGCAGCGGCATAACCTGCACCGCCAATTGCGCCCACTGCCGCGCAGAGCACCAGCACAGGCAGCGATTCGAGGAACAGCAGCCGAAACGCATCGCCATAGGTAAACCCCACCGCATAGAGCAACCCGATCTGCTGGAGCCGCCGGACCACGAAGAGCCGTAACAGGGTCGCCGTGAGCAGCAAGCCGGCGGCGAGCAGAAATAGGGAAAAACCGAGGAACAGGCCGCGGAAGTCGGTCGATCCCTGAGCCGCAGCGAGCGCGGCGCGGCGGACAGGAACAACCGTCAGACCGATCTGCTGTAACGGCAGCCTCTCGACCAACCGCCGGGCCAGCGCCCGGGCTAGCTCAGTCGGTGGCAGCGACTCGTGGGCGCAGCGGATCGACGTCCACACGCCCCAGCGACTCCGCCAGAGCCGCTCGGCCGCCACCGGGCTGACGAATGCCTTGGGTGTAGTCGTGTACCGCTCCCAGTACGCTTCATCGACCGGTCGGATCTTACTGAAGTCGACCGGGAAGGGTGCGTCCCATTGGGTCATCCGTCTGGCATCGGTCAGCCCTGGATAGCGTGGGACCAGGTGAGGATTGGCCGCAACCCCTTCGATGCGCACGATACCCTTGAGCCGGAAGCGGGCGGCCTGCTCCACGAGCGTCCCGCTTTGCGTGCTGACAAAGTACGACAGCACGATCGTATCGCCCGGCCGTGCCCCCAGGTCGCGTGCGGCCCAGGTGTTCAGGTAGATCTCATCCGGCTCAATCCCCGGGGCGGTTTGCCCGTTGGTCAGCGTGAGCCCCCCCAGCGGCGGCGGCAACGACACGTCCAGTGCCGCAACAATCGAATACGGGATTTCGCCCGGTTTGCCTTCGATGCGGATCGAGGTCGCCACCTGGATTGCCGTGCGTGCCACGTAAGCCGAAAGCTCGCGCGCCACGGCCTCAGCCGCCTCCACCACCCGATCGTGCAGCACCATACGGTCGGACTCGATCGAAACATACCCGCGTGCATCCACTCGCAGCCGCAGCCCGAGATCCTCCGGCCGAAGCCGGTCGCGCCAGCCACCGAGCAGGCGATGCAGGAACGGAGGGTCGTCGCGGTCGGTTGCCAACAGAACGGTGTTGACCTTCCCCTCAGCACGGGTCCACCGTTGAGCAAGTGCAAGCGGCACGTACAGGTTCAGCGGTGGTCGGGTTCCTGGCCTCAGCGACAGCTCACTCAGTGTGTCCCGTGCGTGCAGGATGTGCTCTAATCGGACGGGCTCTCCCGGTTTGAGCACCTGGTCCTTACGTCCCAGCACGAACTCACGCGGGATAGCGGAGTGGACTTGCGTGCGTACCACAAGTTCTGCCGGCGCGCGCTCGATGCCGAGCTCTCGTGCCAGGAATTCATTGATCGCGGCGATCGGCTCATCGCCGCTGCGTGCCAGTTGCTGGAGCACACTCTGTTGCCGGCGATCGACCGAGGCTGTGGCAAGGAAACGCACCAGCGGTTCGCTGATGCCGATCAAGTTGACCTGCGCGGCCAGTGCCCGCTGGCGGCCCTGCTCGTCCACCACAGACACAACGCACGGCGTGATCACGGTGGCTGCGCCGGAGCGTACACCGCGCAGGCGAACCAGCTCACCGGCCGCACGTTCCGTCACCAGACGGCGTCCGAGGACGGCTACGCGCGTCGGGCCGATGCGGCGCAAGGCAAGCGTCTCCAGGGAGCGCTGCACGCTGTGGGCCACTTGAAGAGAGCCGCTGATGACCAGCGCGGCGATTGCCAGGGCGAGGCCCGCGACCAGGTGCATCGCTCGGTAGTAACACAGGCCACGGACCGTTAACCCGAGCAGCGTCAGCCTGGCTGGTTTTCCGGACACAGCAGCGTCGTCTCCGAATCGGTACGCTTGCCCTCGGCTTCGGTCAGTTCATAAGCGAGGCTTTTCCATGGTAGCCGACCGGGACTGTGGCCTGCCTGGGTGGCGCGACCGATGCGCAGCAGGAAGCCAAGTCGCTCACCGTTGAGCCCGGGGATCAGCTGACTGATACGTGCTTGCAGCTCGTCAACCGCCGCGTACGGCAGCAACTGATGTCGTGCCATGTTGTGCAACACCGGCAGCGACATCATCGGCTGGGCCACGACATGCTCGCGGGTGAGAATAAGCCAGAACAGTTGGACGAGCATGCCGATAAGCACATCGGTGGTCGGATGCCAGTCCGGAGCGATTACAGCCGCTACCGCCGGGCTGCCAGCCACGAGCCGGTAGGTGCGCGCGGCCACGGAAGAGGGAAACAGAAGGTAACGTAGCACCCGGGGCGGGAGCTTCAGACAGAACCGCAGCAGGCTGGTCTGAGTCCGTGCCAGGGCAAGCGTCTCCAGGGGCAGACCTTCCGGCGCGTCCGCCCCCCCGCATTGCTCCGCCTTCCGAATCGCATCCAGGAACGCGGCTCGTGCCGCGTCGTCGCCGAAAAGTACCCGGTCCGCTCTGCTGATGACCTCGGCAACGGCGCGGATCACGGCCGGCTCGGTGATCAGCTCGACACGCAAGGCGGCGGTGGCTGCGTCGGACAGCCCCAGGCAGCGGGTCCACGCCAGAAATTGACGCGTCGCCTCGGCGGCCAACCGTGCGAGGTCCCCCCCCCTGAGCTCCCCTCCGAACGGCGCCCGGTTCGTGTATCGGATCCGCAGAATCGGCGGAATCTCGCCCGGCGGCTCTGCCGCAGGCAGGTCCGAGACCACAATGGTGCCGCCGGTGTGGATCTGCATGGGTGGAAACGGTCGACTGTTGTGCTGGTGGGTGTAGAGGACGTTGGCAAGGAACGCTCCCAGGCTGATCCGCGCCATCGTATTGCCCGCGTTCATCGGGCTCGGATCGCGGGCCGGGTCGCAGCCAAGCGCGATGATGCCACGGGAACGGTCAAGCCCGAATGCCCAGGGCTGGAGATTGTCGCCGGAAGGGGCCAGCATACCGGCTGTCATCCATGTATCCAGCCAGTCCATCGGCTCGTCTCCTCGGAAACTACTGCCTGCGCTAGGCGTCCTCTTGCTGGACCAGGGCGAGCGCACGCTCGAGCCGCTGGAGCGCGCGCTCTTTACCGAGGATCTCGACTAGCTCGAACACTCCCGGACCAATCGTCTGTCCGGACGTGGCCACCCGAAGCGGGTGAATCACCTTGCCAGCACCGACGCCGAGCTCCTCAGCCAGGCCACGTACCACCTCTTCGATGTGCGCCGCGTCGAACGGTTCCAGGCCGGCTAGTCGCTCGCGCAACCGGGCCAGCACAACCGGCACGTGCTCTTTGAGCAACACCTTCTGGACCGCCTTGGGGTCATAATCAACCTCGTCCTTGAAAAAGAACCCCCCGTACACGATGACGTCGGTGAACACCTTCATGCGATCACCGAGTGCTTCGATCACGCGCCGGATCAGGCTCCTGGTCGACTCGTCGACCGGGTCACCGACAAGCCCGGCTCGCTGGAGAAAGGGAATCGTGCCGGCGACTTTCTGCTCCAGCGGCAGCTCGCGCATGTACTCGCCTTGAAGCCAGTAGAGCTTGTCCGGATCAAAGCTAGCAGGGCTCTTATGGATGCGTTCTAAAGAAAAGTTCTCGATGAGCACCTGGCGGGGGATCTTCTCCGTGCGGTCATCCAGTGACCAGCCCAGTCGGGCCAGCCCGTTCAGAACGGCATCGGGCAAGTAGCCCAGGTGGATGTAATAGTCCAGCATCACCGGACTGGGCACCTCCTCCGGCTTAAAGCCCAGCTTCAGGAACCGTGCCACGTTCTCCTCCGTCTGGTACCGCTCCAGATGCCGCTTGGACAGTTTCGCCTTCGATCCCGGTGCGGCCACGTACGGCACGTGAGCGAACTGCGGGGGAGTGATGTCGAACGCCTCGTACAGCAGCAGCTGCACGAACGTGTTCGTGAGGTGTTCCTGAGCGCGGATGACGTGGGTAATCTGCATGCTAGCATCGTCGACGACGGTGGCGAAGTTGTACAGCGGCATGCCATTGGCCCGGACGAGAACCACGTCGCCAATGTCGTTGGTGTTGCGCTCCACAGGGCCAAGCACCACGTCGACGAACCGAATCACCCGGTCCGGCTCCACCTTCAGGCGCAGCACGTAGGGCATGCCGGCCTCGATCCGCCGCTGCTGCTCCTGTGTGGGTAACGCACGGCACCGCCCGCTGTAGCGGTACGGTCGCTTCGCCTGTCGAGCCTCTTGCCGCTCGCGCTCGATCTCTTCCGGGGTACAGAAGCACGGATAGGCGCGGCCGCGGCTGCGCAGCCGTTCGGCGAACTCACGGTAGACCTCCAACCGTTGGGATTGGTAATAGGGCCCGTGTGGGCCGTCGACGCCCGGTCCCTCGTCCCAGTGAAGCCCCAGCCAGCGGAGGCCGGCCAGGATCGGCTCCAGCGCCTCCTCGCGGTGACGCTCCACGTCAGTGTCGTCGATCCGAAGCACAAACTGGCCGCCAAAGCGGCGGGCCAGCGCCCAGTTGAAGATCGCGGTGCGCACACCACCGATGTGCAGGTAACCGGTCGGGCTGGGTGCAAAACGGGTTCGTACAGTCATCGTCCGCTCACGGATCGGCCGTCCTGTTCGGTGAGGCATCCTATCACCCAACGGCCAACATGAGCAACGGGAGATCGTTGAGTTTCCTCCGGCTCCCACTCGGCTCTGGCCCACGCGCTACCGAAGCAGGTTGCTGGAACGCGGCTCGGGGAGAGCCGGCGGATGAACGACTTGTCGACGACCCACACGCAGGAATTTGCTGCGTCCGCCGGCGCCGTCCAACCACCGTAGCAGGCAGGGCCGGAAAGGCCCACTGCCCGCCTTCTCCACGCAAGCCATTGCACGAGGTTGCGTTCCTCACGAACATGCGATCGGCCGCCCAGACCCACGCGCTGCCGGCTAGCGGCAGCAGCCCATCGGTACCGTCGCCTGGCCAGCCGCGCCGGAAGAGCTGCGGTCGGGCCGCGGCCACGAAGAGCCGGCATGCTGGCCAGTGCTTCTTCAGAATGGCCGAAGCACTGGTTCACTGCCTGCCTCCGGCCCCAGCGTCCCTCTTGCTGGGCCACGGCACGACGACGCTTTTCATGGCAGGGTGCGCGACGCGGTCCGCGAACCGACGCAACCGATGCCGTCAGAAGCTGGCACGGTGGCTAGTAGTACAGGCCGGTCAGGCCAGCCGGGCCGTGCCACCGACTCGGGCGTGCGCACAGAAAAATCCCGCCCCACTGGCACGATTGTTGCAAGAGCCTATCCTCCGGCTGGTCGCTGATCAAGCGGTTCGTGGCCTGATCCGATGACGAAACACGGCGTTCGCACTTGCTGGGAGGCAAGTTCGGGTCTTGAAACAACGGCAATGCCGGGAGGCCGCATTGTAGCGCTTACAGCGACGATTGCTTCGTGGCACGCCATCGGCGAGGAGGACACCATGGAGATCCACAGTGCACATGGTCTGCGAGCTCCCGAACCGGCATTGCGCCGGCTGAACACCCGCCGCAGCGCTACGGCAGCTACCTCTGCGGCCTACGCCGACGAGCTGGAACTGTCGCTGGCCGATGCCGCGGTGCGCCGGTCCCTGCGAATCGCGCAGATCCAGGAAGAGATCGCGGCCGGCACGTACGACTCGATCGAGCGGCTCGCTGCGACGGTGTATCGCCTGGTTAACGAGCTGAACCTGGATTAGCGCCGCCACTCGCCGCAGCAGAGCCCGCTCGAGCAAGCCAGAGCGACGCACCTGCATCGAGCACCTCTGCGATCTGTGCGCCCCCGTGCGACGGCCCTACGCCACCCCCCGGTCCATCCCCGCTCGGTCCGGCAGAGCCGTGACTTTTCGGCCGCCAGGCCCGATACTAAAACGGGCCTTGCAGAACCGATTCGGGAGGCGACGCGATTGGAAACCCGCAGGGACCATGACCCGGCCAGCAGCGCCGAGGAAAAGTTCGCCGAGTACCTCGCGTTGCGAGGCAAACGGCTCTCGCGCGCGCAGCGTGAGCTGGTGCGGTACATCTTCAGCTATCACGACCACTTTACCGCCACCAAGCTCATCGACGATATCCGCGCCAAAGGCATGAAGATCAGCCGCGCCACCGTCTACCGCACCCTGGCACGGCTGGTCGACGCTGGTCTACTGCGAACGCATCGCTTCGAAGACCAGGTGGCCTACGAACACCAGTACGGCTACCCGGAACACGATCACCTCTACTGCCGCAACTGCGGCAAGATCGTGGAGTTTACCGCTCCACAGCTCGCCGAGCTGCGCGAACACGTCGCGCGCGAACACCGATTCCGGGCCCAAAGCCACCGCTTCATCATCACTGGCCTGTGCGAAAGCTGCGCATTGCAGCAGGCCAGACGGCGCAAGGTCGACTTCATCTAACGGAACCGCCCCACCGGCCCGGCACCGCTACCAGCTATGAGCCGCTCGTGATGGTCTCGATACCCAGCAGCCTGAAATCGCTCGCCAACCCACCGTCGTCTTCGTACGTGTCCGTGCCCGGACCGCCATGCACGGTCAGCACCCCGTAGCAGGCACCGGCGTACGAGGCAAGATCATCGCCCGAGCCGAGCAGAATAAAGGCGTTCTGGCCAAAGACCGCCGAATCGTACACCTCCACCGTATCACCACCCGAACCGGCAAAAACGTATGTCCTGCCCTCATACATCCCTTTCAACTCGACGCTGTCCGCACCCCCTCCGGTAAAGATGAGTAGCTCGCCAGCTACTGCAGAACCGGTCCCCAGCTCCACGTGGTCCTCACCAAGATTGGCCGCAATCGTCAGCACGGCGCCAAAGTCCCCGTTCAAGTCAGCATGGTTGTTGCCATGGCCCAGGTTGATCAGCGCACCGCGTCCAACGGTCGCATTCAGCCCCATCTCCACTATGTCATCGCCCTGGCCCATCAGCGCAAGTAGCCCTCGATCCACGTCGCCATTCAGCGTGAAGGTGTCGTTGCCGGAGCGGCCCCGGACGATCAAGTTCCGTTCGATGCGGCTGCTTCCGGCCAGCGTCAAGGCGTCGTTGCCACCACCGAGGTCAACCACCGCCGTGCGGCGAACGTTGCCGCCCAGCACGGTGACGGTATCATTGCCGCGACCGGTCGTCACCAACAGCGCCCGCATGATGTCGCTGTTGGACAGATCGATCGTGACGTTGTCATGGACGACTGCGTTGTGTCTGCCGATGATGACCCGCACGGACTTGGTCACTCCCGCAAACGTCCCCACTTCGACCCCGTCATCGACCACCCGGAACTCCCCGATGTCGACGCTGTTGATCTCGACCGCTCCATCAGGCCTGCCCCAGACGACCAGATTGCCCCCGACCACCTTGGCGGACACGGTCAGTAGCTCGCGTGGCTCAAGCCGCTCGACCTGCAGGCGAACACGTTTGCGCATGGCATCATCTCCACGGTTACGATGGTGTAACGCAAGCTCGGACCGCTGGCGAAATGCACGACGACCCCCGGCGACCGCGATCACTATAGCGGGGACGGCTTGGGGTGTCGAGCCGGGCTTCTGATCGCGGTAACCACGGCGCCCCGGGACACCAGCAGCCCGCGAGCGTACCGGCCAGCCACGACGGCAACCCATCCAACCTCACAAAGCCGGACCGCAGCCTGCAAAAGGCCGACGGTGCGACAGGCATGCGGCACGCACTGCCACGAAGCCAGCGATTTAGCCGGAGCAGTCCGATGAGCAGCAAGGCACCGACCATAGCGGCAGCCGTACTGACTCAGACCAACATGGTGGTGCTGACCGACTGGCTGCACGCTGCTCTCGCTCAGCACAACGCCTCGCCGAGCGCGCCTGCCGCAGCACGGCAACTGCTAACGTTGCTGGCCGACGGCGACCATGCCGGTTGGAACGTGGCGGTTGCCGTGTTCGCCGAACCCGAACACGTTTGCCTCGCCTTCGATTGCATCCCGCTCGCACAGCAAGACCCGGCAGCGTACGGACGCGCGCTCTCGCACCATTCGTGGCAGGCCAACGTGACGGTGACGGTCCAGTGGGGGCCACAGCACCTGCGCGCTCTCCTGCGCGTGCCGCATGGCTGCGTGTCCGAACATTGAAGGCCCTCCAGCAGCTTCTCCTCGGTAGCAGACGGAACGGGCGGGGGGTCATTGCCGGCCCTGGCCGGCTAACGCTTGCTCTTCCGTCTAGCGGGCCGCCGTCGTGCCGAAGTGCCTCGTGCGGTGGTCGTGACATCGGACCTGTAGTCAGGCGCCGGACCGTGCCGCCGGCTGGTACGGCTGCGAACCACGCGACTGTACCGCTGCGCCAGGCGCGGATCACCTTCGCGTGCAAGCATCCGAGAGAGCCGATCCGCTTCGCGCAGCGGCTCCGGTATGCGGTACTTCCCGCTTGAGGCGGCCAGCGTGATCTGAATGGCGCTAGCCAGGTCCACCAGGTGGCCCACCGAGACAAACACGGGCCGCACGCCGGATCGCGTGCGTACGGCAGCGCCGACGACTTCGTCCCCGTCGCGCAACGGAGTCCACTCGCCGCGCTCAGGCGTCGGTTCTTCGTACTGGCCCACAAGCACACTTTTCGCGCAGCCCACGCTGGGCATCTCGAGCAAGACGCCCAGGTGGCAGGCCAGTCCGAAGCGGCGCGGGTGAGCGTAGCCGTGGCCGTCCACTAGCAAGCAGTCGGGCCGCACGGCCAGCTGCTCTAGAGCCGCCAGCAGCGCGGGCGCTTCCCGAAACGACAGCAGCCCGGGCACGTACGGAAACGTAACAGGCAGCACCGCCACCGAGCGGTCTATCAGCTCCAGTGGGGTCAGCCGGTAGACGGCGACAACGGCGTAGACGTGGCTTCGTCCCGGCCCAAAGGCCACGTCCAGCCCGGCCACAGTCTCAGGGGGACGAAGCAGCCGGTCCATCCTGACCCGCCCAGCCAGCTCCCGTTGAAGCTGAATCGCTTCGGCCGGAGTCAGGTTCCAGTCATGGCGGGCAGCCTGTGTGGTTCCGGTCACGTTCGCTCCGCTGGCGGCCATAACAGGTGGTGCTATCGGGGGCTTGTCAGCTCAGTGTGCCCTTGGTCGACGGAATGTCACGGATCCGAGGATCCAGGTCGACCGCCTGACGCAGCGCCCGAGCCGTCGCCTTGAACACCGCTTCGGCAATGTGGTGAGAGTTGCGGCCATGATGTAGGAGCACGTGCAGGTTCAAGCCGGCGTTGTTGCTGAACGCACGCCAGAACTCCTCCATCAACTCCAGCGGAAACTCGCCGACACGTTCCGTCGGGAACGCGACGCACCAGACCAGGAAAGGGCGCCCGCTGAGGTCAACGGCGGCCGTGACCAGCGCTTCCTCCATCGGCACGGTAGCGGATCCGAAACGGCGAATGCCCCGTTTCTCGCCCAGCGCCTCGGCCAGTGCCTGTCCCAACACAATGCCCACGTCTTCGACCGTGTGGTGAGCGTCCACCTCGAGGTCACCGCGTGCCGAGAGCTGGAGGTCGAAGGCGGCATGGCGAACCAGCGTCTTGAGCATGTGGTCAAAGAAACCGATACCGGTAAAGACCTGCGCTGCGCCTGTGCCGTCCAGGCTCAGTTCAAGCTGGATCTCGGTTTCGAGCGTCTTGCGGGAAAGCGACGTCTTGCGTGCCGCGTCGGTCATGAACCACTCCTAAGGCTTCTTCACGCACTCTGCTACAGCCGACAGAAACCGGTCCATCTGATCGTCCGATCCGATGCTAATCCGGACCCCGTCACCGTACGGGCCATAGTCCAGGTAGCGGACCAGGATCCGACGGCTGCGCAGGCATGCGGCAAACGGTTTCGGAGCCAACGGGCCCGCCGTACACCAGAGGAAATTCGTCTCGGAATCCAACACCTCAAAGCCGAACTCGCGCAATCGCCGGCACACCCACTCTCGCGTGCGGCAAATGCGTTCAACGTTCTGCCTCATATGTGCCCGGTCGCTGAGTGCCGCCACCGCCAGCCGGATCGCAACCGCGTCGCAGTTGTACGAGTCCTTGACGCGGCTCAGCCCCTCGACGACCTCGGGCCGAGCGACCAGGTACCCGAACCGGATACCAGCCAGCGAATAGCTCTTGCTCAAGGTACGCACCACGATCAGGTTCGGGAGCCGCTTCACCAGCGACACACAGCTACAACCGGCAAAGTCGGCGTAAGCCTCGTCGACGACCAGCGGGCAGTTGACGCTCCGGGCCAGCTCTTCGATGGTCGCCTCCGAAACACACGTGCCGGTGGGCGAATTCGGATTGGCCAGAAAGATCAACGACGCGGACCGGTACAGTGATGGGTCGCACGGCGGGCACCAGCAGCGGTCGAACGGGTAGGCAACGAAGTGGGCCCCCTGGATTTCGGCCAGCGTCTGGTAGAGAAGGTAACTGGGTGTGAACGAGACCACGAGGCCGCCCTGGTCGACGAAGCTGCGCGTCAGGATCGTGAGCAGGTCGTCGGATCCATTGCCGCAAAGCACCCAGGATGGCTCACAGTCGTGCAACTCGGCGATCACGCGGCGGGCCTCATCAGCCAGCGGATCTGGATAAAGCCGGAGTTCGCCGGGATCGATCGCCTGGAGTGTCCTGGCAACGAGGGGCGAAGGTGGATAGGGGTTCTCGTTCGTGTTCAGCTTCAGCAGCGGTAAGCCCGGCGATGGCTGCTCGCCAGGAACGTATCCGTGCATCCGCCGCACGTTGTCGCGAAAATACGCCGGTAGCATCCGCTCCAGTCCGAGCCTCGGAACAAGCGCTTCCAGGGAATCGCTTCCATTATTCGATCCTGGCGCCGGCGATCATGCAGCGCGGCTCCTGCCGCTGACAGCCTCCTTCGGGGCGGCAGCGGCGGTCGCGCATGCTGCAGCCGCCGTCGTGGCAACGGCAGGACCAACCTGAACAACGACCAGGCGGCTGCCACCGGCACTGGTCGACACGGTGTGGCCGCGTGCGGCCGTAACGTGGACCTGTTCCCGGACGAAAGCGGCCACGGCGGCGATGAGGAACAGTGTTCCCTGAGCCTCCAGCAGTTCCTCCAGAACGATTTCCGCTACGTCCTCGGTGGGCCAGAACAGCTCGAGCTGACCGAGTGCGGCGATCAAGAAGCAGGCAGCCCCCGCACCAATTGCCAATCTCGGCCACAATCGCGTGACGATCAGGTAGCGGCACATGCCGGCAAATGCCACTGCCAGCAGCACGGCGTACGGAACGGCCCAGTACAGAGATCCATCGCCGTAGAGACGGGTGGCGAAGAGCCGCACGCACAGCTCTTTGAATGCCTCGTGCAAGCTCCCGCCCTCGTCCATGCTCATCAGCGCGAAGACACCAGCTGCCCACCCCCAGCAGGCCAGCTCACGGCGACTTGCCGATTTGACCGCCCTCAGCGCCAGCGCCGCCAGGCACAGCACTGCCAGCGCAAAGAGCGCCACCGTATTCAGCCATGCGTTCAAGGACCCTTCACCGTCCAGATCGAGTGCCGCGATGACACCATCTGTCGGGCGAGCCCACTGAGCGAGCGTGAAGCTGAACGCATAGCCGAGGCCGGTCAGTAGATTGAAGGTCGTTGCAGCTGTCCAGGCGTAGAGGCGCATCCTGGCGGACGGGAATAGTTTTGGGTGGATCAGCGACGAACCGTGGGTCTGCTGAAGCATGGCCAAGCCTCTCGGGCCGTGCTCGTGTCGCCGGGGGGGCTGGAGCCGAAGCGAGTGCTGCGGCGCGCGGCTGCCTTCGTCACCATGACCCGCACCGCGGCCCCGATCACCGCGTGGTGAGAACGTGGCATCATTGTGCGATTGCGGCCGCAGCGGTCAAGGTTGACTCACGCCGCCATTCCGCCATAATCGGCCCCGGTGTCGGTGAACGGGCCGTGCGCCAAGGTCACGCGCTTGGAGTCACGGATGACCAGGCGGACAGCACGGTGGATCGTCCTGCTGTTGACGATCGCCAGTGCCGCTGCACATGCATGGGTAATTGCACGAGCGGTCGCGCCGGCTCAAGACGCGATCCGCTTCGCCCACCAGTTGCGCCGCTTCCAACAGGAACCGCTGCTCGATGTGCTGCGTTCCGAAGCCCAACACCCCCTCTATCCGCTGCTTTCCGCCGGCGTGGCCACTGTGCTGGCACGACTCCGACCGGACCAACCGCTCGAAAATGCCGTGCTCGCTCTTCAGCTGATCTCAGCCCTGTGCGGCGTGCTGCTCGTGCCCGTCACGTACCTCATTGCCCGTCAGGTCGCGGCGCGCGAGCCTGCGCTGTGGGCGACAGCGTTGTTGAATCTTTCGCCGCGTGTCATTGAGGTCTCCTCTGACGGGCTCTCGGACGCTTTGCACCTGTTCCTGGTGGCCATCGCGAGTCTTTTCTTCTGCAGACTCCTTCGCTCCCGCCATCGGCTGCGTGCGGGCCTGGCCGCCGGTCTCGCCACCGGCGCAGCGTACTGGGTCCGACCGGAGGGGATTATGGTGGGAGTGGCAGCGGCGCTGGCCGCCATGGTGACGTTGCCCGCACTAGGGCGCGACCGCCGCATGCGTGTCGCACTTGCCTACACGCTGGGCGGTACTGCCGCCGTTGTCATGCTCGGGCTGTTCGTAGCGGCCACCGGTCGTTTGACCACGAAGGCCACGCCCGGCAAACTCCTTGGGATACCGAGTGGCCAGCTCGCAGTAGCACGAAGCCAGGCGATCCCGCCGTTCAAGCAAGCTTCCGTTCAGCAGAACCGCTCCGCCACTGCAACAGTGAAGCCGGTCAGCCGACGGCTGAGCCAAGAGGCCGTGCGTCGGTTGTCGGCCCGAAACCGTCGCCCGCCGGAGGCCACCGGCCATAATCCCACGCCCCGGCGACAACCTTTCTGGGCAGCACTGCGGGAGTATGGTTCCGAGCTGGGCTCAGCCTACCACTATCTACCGTTGATCTTCGTGCTCCCCGGTCTGGTCTGCCTTCCGCAGCTGCGGCACGCGCGCCATACGATCCTGCTGCTAACGATCATCTTCCTGCTGTACACTGCGACGGTCTTCCTGCTGTATATCCGCGTGGGTTACCTGTCGATGCGGCATGTGCTAGTGCCGGCATTGGCCCTGGCTCCCACGATCGGGCTGGGCTGCGCCCGGTCCGTGAGCGCGCTGGCCCGATGGCTCAACCGGTCACAGTCGGTCACACGGTTGCTTAGCCGCCGGTCGCTGCAGCCGTCGGCAGTCGCCGGTCTGCTGACCAGCGTGGTCATCGCTTGCGTCTTCCTACCGCGACTTTGCCAGCCGCTGCACCACTCCCGCGCCGGCGCAATGGAAGCAGCGGAATGGCTGCGTGCGCACGCGGAGCCGGACGACGCAGTACTCGACCTGCACCTGCTGTCCGGTGCGTACGCGAACCTGCCCACGTACCCGCTTGCCAAGCACCGGATAGCCCTGCGCGACCGCCGGCTCCGGTTCGTGATCATCGACGTCGATGACCTGCGCCGCAAAGATCCCCCCTACTCGACGCTGCTCCGCCTACTCCGCCGCCGTGGCCGCCTGGTGGCCGTCTTTCCGAGCCAGCCGGACGTTGAGCCCAGCGTGCTTGTATACGAGCTCCCCCGGCCCACACGCACGGCACGCAGAACGCGTTGAGCGGCCGCAGCCGCGGCTCCCCCTTTCCCCCTCTCGGCCGCATCGACGCGCTGTCGCAACCACGGCCCCGTGAACCAAGCCGCCGACAGCCCCCCGGCCGTGCCATCGCACCCTCCCACGAATCGTTCGCCCGTGCACAACCTTCTGCGGGAAACGGCGCCTTATACTGGGTGCTTGATCAGCACTGCCTGCTCCGCATCCCGTCGCCCGTCCTCGGCTAGACCACGGGAGCCGTGGAAAGGTGAGAACACCATGAACGCCCACACCTGGCGCTGGATTCTGGCGCTGTTGCTGGCCGGGGCAGGTCCTCTCAGCAGATCTCCCCAGCTTGCGGCGGCCGACCCGGTCGACGTGCAGCTGGACAGGGCTGCTCCGCCCTCGGGTGTCAGACTCGACGTGCAACCGGACACAGTGTGGATTAGCTGGGCAACTGGCAGGGCGGACGAACCGACCGCTCGACTCGTTCTGACTCGCCGGCCAGACCATCCGGCCCTGATCCGCAGCCTGGCGATCCGGACAGCCGATGGTCGCTGGCAGACGGTGGCCTCGGAGCTCGAGCCGGTCTGGTTCCTAACGGTCGGCACGCGGCGGGTTCCTCCCGGGAAACCGAGCTGGCAGAAATGGTTCGTCTTTTTTGACAACCCGGCCAGGCGCCCCCATGAGACGTTCACGGTCCAAGCCAGACTCGACCGGATTGCGATCCGTTGGGATCATCCGGGGGTGGTCATCGATTGTGGCAGTTTGTCGGCTGGACCGTTCCGCGGGCGTCGCCGGCTAATCATTTACCCCGGTTGCGACCTACTGCACTGCGTCGCCGCTCTGTCCACCGAGCGCGATCGCCTGGCCATCGTCTACGACGCCGGTGTTCTTGATCGTGCCGGGGGCGCGTGGCAAACGTACGGCTGGATCGACACAGAGGATCGGTTTCGCGCGGCGGAACTGGACCGCTTCCAGCGCGCTGCACCACTGCGTGTGCGGTACCGGACGGTTGCCGCAACGGCCGCCGGCGGATCGCTAGCCTGCTTCGCTCCGCCACATCAGTTCCAGTTCCCACGCGACTGGACCGACAACCTCGGCTTTGTGTGGGCCGGCCCCCACTATCGCGGCAGCTCAGCACCGGCCGGCATCGGGATCCGTCAGCCGAAGACCGGTGGCGGAGCATGGGTCCCGTGGTTCAATGCACCGCCAAACCGGGAACATCGGCTAAGCTTTTTCATCTGTTGGACCAGCGGAACCGCTGAAGAGGCCATACGCTTCGTTCGCCGGTACACGAACGACGACCGGTTCGTGGCGCTGCCCGGCTACCGCACCTTCACCAGCCACTATCACATGGCCGTGGCCGTCACGGCGATGCAGCGGGCTGCTGAGGGCAAACGGCCGTTGGATCCACCCGAGTTCGTGCGGGTATTCAAGCGGATGGGCGTGGAAATGGTGCACCTGGCTGAGTTCCACGGTGATGGGCACCAGAAGGATCCCGGTCCGCTGAGGCTGAAAGAGCTGTCGTGGATGTTCCGTGAGTGTCGCCGACTGTCAGACGAGACGTTCCTGCTCATTCCCGGAGAGGAGGTGAACACATTTCTGGGGCTACCGCCCAGGCCAGGTCGGCATCCGGGCCACTGGATGAGCCTGTTCCCCAGGCCGGTGTACTGGATCATGCACCGTGGCGAAGACCAGCCGTTCGTTACGACAGACGCCCGATACGGCAAGGTGTACCGTGTGGGGTCTACTGCGGACATGATGCGGCTGCTGGAGCGCGAGCACGGGCTTGTCTGGACCGCACACCCGCGCATCAAGGCATCGAGCTGGACACCGGACGTGTTCCGCGACCAGCCGTGGTTCCTGGCCGACTATTGGCTCGGTGCCGCGTGGAAGGCGATGCCTGGCGACTTGTCCGAAGACCGGCTCGGGATCCGTGCGCTCGACCTGCTGGACGACATGGCCAACTGGGGAGTGCGAAAGTATGTGCTGGGCGAGGTGGACGTGTTCAAGATTGACCACACGCACGAGCTGTACAGCCACATGAACATCAACTACGTGAAACTGGCGGAGCTTCCTCGCTTTGACCAGGGGTGGCAACCGGTTCTGACCGCGTTACGCTCCGGGAGGTTCTTCGTGTCTACAGGCGAGGTGCTGATTCCCATGTTTACGGTGGCGGGCCGCGAGTCGGGGCAGACGGTTCGCGGTGTGAATGATGGTCCGGTGACGGTCCGCTTTCGGGTGCGGTGGACGTTTCCGCTGAAATCGGTGTGGTTGGTCAGTGGCGATGGCAAGCAGGTGAGGCGTCGGCGGATTGATGCGCTTCCGGCCGGGGCATTTGGGGAGCGTGAGTTTGAGTTGACGGTGGACTTGAGTGGCCAGCGGTGGGTTAGGTTGGAGGCATGGGACGTGGCAGTCAACGGCGCGTTCACGCAGCCTGTTTGGTTGGAACCGTAGCGCGGGATGGTATCGATTCAGTGCGAGAGGCGGGACTCGAACCCGCACGCCCGTGAGGGCACAGGATCCTAAATCCTGCGCGTCTGCCAGTTCCGCCACTCTCGCATACACGCCGCGGATCCACTCTATGCTTGGACCTACGCGCGGCACTGTCAAGCACAGGATACCGCCCACGGATAGAATCCGGCTCTTGTGCGGGGAACCGAATGCTCCAGGGACCGCCCCAACGGGATGCTCACTTGGGTAGCCGGTCTGCTCACCGGCTTGACGCCCTGGTCAACGCCGTTGGGATTTTAGAATGCAGTGATTCGTTTCGGGGCGCCAAGGGCAAACCAATGCCGGAGCGATTCGTGCTCATCGCCGGCCGCACGGCGCGGCAAGGGACGACGTTGAACAAGTCGAAGCTGGCGGGGGAGTACCTGGAAGAAATCTCCACCGTGTACATTGCCCCCGAGGACGCAGAGCGCCTGGGGCTGCGCGACGGCCAGCGGGTACGGCTGAGCAGTGACCACGGGTCCGTAGTGCTGCGGTGCCGCCGGGCGCGTAAGGACGAGCTGGCACCGGGAGTCTTGTTCCTGCCTTACGGCGATGCTTCCAGCCGACTAATGGGTGCCGACACTCACGGCACGGGTATGCCCGACAGCAAAGGGCTTGACGTCGTGCTCGAACCGCTTCCGGACACAACGTCGAGGGGGTGATATGTCCGCAGAGAACGGCCGCAAACTGGTCCGCGATGTGACCTGCACGTTTTGCGGGTGCGTTTGTGATGACATCGTGCTGGAGGTTGAGGGCAACCGGATTGTCAAGGCGCGCAACGCGTGTGTGCTCGGCACAGCCTGGTTCCTGAACCACGCGCCCGCGACGCTGCCCGCATGCCGGATCGACGGCAAACCGGCACCGCTGCAGGAGGGCATCCGGTTGGCCGCCGAGATCCTGGCCGAGGCGCGGTATCCGTTAATCTACGGGTTGAGCGACACGACCAGCGAAGCGCAGCGCGTCGCCTGTCGCCTAGCCGACCGCATCGGCGCCTGCCTCGACACGACCACCTCCGTGTGCCACGGTCCTAGCGGTATGGCCTTTCAGGGCGTAGGCGAAGTGACCTGCACGCTGGGCGAAATCAAGCACCGCGCGGACCTGGTCGTGTTCTGGGGGTGTAACCCGGCCGAGTCCCATCCGCGCCACTTCACGCGCTACTCGACCATGCCTCGAGGCTTCCTCGTACCGCGCGGACGGAAGGACCGTACGGTAGTCGTGGTTGACGTGCGCAAGACGAAGAGTGCCGCAGCGGCCGACATCTTCATCCGCATCCGTCCCAGGAGCGACTTCGAAGCGCTCTGGACGTTACGCGCTCTGGTGCGCGGCCGCCACGTGGACCCTGACGAAGTGACGCGCTTGACCGGCGTTTCGTTCGAAACATGGCGCGAGCTGGCCGAGCGCATGCGGACCTGTCGTTTTGGCGTGCTGCTGTTCGGAATGGGTCTGTCGATGACGCGGGGCAAGCACTTGAACGTGGCCGCAGCGCTTGCGCTGGCCCGCGACCTCAACGAGCACGGCCGGTTCGCGGCCAAGCCGATGCGAGGCCACGGGAATGTCACTGGTGCGGACAACGTCGTGGCCTGGCAGACCGGCTTTCCATTCGGTGTGGGCCTGAACCGGGGCTACCCGCGGTTCAACCCTGGGGAATTCACCGCAACCGATGTGCTCTGTCGGGGCGAAGCGGATGCTGCGCTGATCATCGCGGCCGACCCGGCGGCGAACTTCGCCGAACCGGCGCGGCAGCACCTGCGGCGCATTCCGGTGATTTCACTCGACCCGAAGGACACGCCAACGGCCCGCCTGGCCCGGGTCGCTTTCTGCACCGCCCCGTACGGGATCAGCACACCCGGCACGGTCTACCGCATGGACGATGTGCCCATCTACTTGAGGCCGGCACTGCCGTCACCGCATCCGAGTGACCAGCAGGTGCTTGAGCTCCTGGACCAGGCCGTCGCGGAGGCGCTGCTCCGCCGTACGGGCTCCCCCGTGCGCTAGTGTGGTCGCCAGCTGCAGGAAGGCGTTCCGCACGCGTAAGGTCAGCATGGTAACCTGGAGACGGCGTCCGGCTGACACTCCGCTCAGGCCCCTCCCCGCTCACCACAATCCGGCGGCCTGTTCTGCGCGTTCCTGCCCGGGTTGGGCATGTGGACGGCCGTCGGATGGCTATCAGGCCCCGGCACGGACCGCAGGCTCATGCGGTGCTGGCCTGAGCGTACGGCCTCTTCCACGGCGCGCACCAGCGAATTGGCACTGGCTGCATCCTGGACCTCGATCATCGACGGCCAGCACCGGAACGCTGCCTCAATGACGCGCGGATCCCACTGGCTACCGGCTCCTTCCGCGAAGATCTTACGAATCTGCTCCGGGTCGCGGCGGCGGCGGTAGGCTCGGTCACTGTACATTGCATCGAAGGCGTCTGCCACGGCCAGGATGCGTCCGTCCATGCTGATCTGCTCGCCGGCAACCCCGTCCGGATACCCTTTGCCGTCGTACCGCTCATGATGGTGTCGTACGGCCGGAATGAGCTGGCGGAACCAGCGGACCTGCTCCAGGATCGCAACGCCGATCTCCACGTGCGACATGATGTGCTCACGCTCCTCAGGCGTCAGCGGCCCGGGTTTCTTCAGCACGGCGTCATCGATCCCGATTTTGCCGATATCGTGCAGCAGGCCGGCAAGGTACAGGTTTGAGCAGCGGGTGTCGTCCAGGCCCAGTTGCTGGCCCAGCAGAACCGCAAGCTTAGCGACTCGGTGACTATGGCCACGGGTGTAGTCGTCCTTTGCGTCGATGGCTGCGGTCAGGGCGCGCATCAAGCCAAGGAGCAGCTCCTTGAACTGGCCGGACAACTGGCGAAACTGCTGATCATTCGCTACGGCTGCTGCGACCGGACGGAGTGCTTCGGCAAGTTCGCGGGCTGTACCTTCGTCCAGCCACCGGCACATGGCTACCAACCAGCCGGGGGGCTTGGACTGGTTGCCGGCAACGATCAGGCACTGCGGCGCGATGCCGTAGCTGCGGCGTGCCTCGTCGACCGTAGCCAGCCAACATCCCGGCGCGAACGGGCGGAGACGTTTGATGGCCCGGCCGACCACCCGGCGGTACTCGGCCGGATCGAGTGCGACGGCCCCGGCGAGCACAGGCCGCTGCGCAGGCGCGGCGGGGATCCAGGCGAGCGAGTCCAGTTGGAGCGTTTCGCACAGACCGGCAAGCAAGCTGGCCACCACGCGGCTTCCGCCCCCCGCGGCCGCACGCCGCGAGCTGGAACCGTACAGGAGCGACAGCAGCGAGGGTAGTGTCGAGAGGATCAGGCCGTGGTTCGATTTGTCCTCAGAACCTTGCCCCGAACGCATCCGATCCACAACCGCCTGCGCCCAGCGGCGCAGGACGGCCGCGCCGGTTTCGCTGTCCTGCGCGAGCAGTTTGCCGAGCATGGACGGAGCAGCAGTGCCGCCGGCCGCACTCACGATGCGCGCCACGGCCACGCCCCGTAGCTGCCCTCCTTGCCACACCGGCAAGGCCAGAGCCCACACGTCGCGGTCCACTTCCTCCAGTTGCGCCGCCTGGCGCTCGTGGGCCAACTCCACGAGCTCCAACGCTGTCAGTGGCAGCTCAAACGGCAAATGACCCGGCAAGACCGGCACCGGCACAAACACAAATGGCACGCCGAACTCACGGTACAGCTCATCGAAGAGGCGATTGGCACCGGTTTCCCCCGCCTTCGGCCCGTCCCACGGAACTGCGGGCCAGGTCGTGAACATCGAACTCGACATGTTGCTTCCCTCGATCGAACGCGAATCGATCCCTGGCAGCGTTGCTGACAGCCCGCCACGGGTATCTACATTGCGGATTGCGCTTCGTCAAACCGCCTGGCATCACCTCCCCACAGGCGTGCTGCCTGACACCACGAGCTACGGTTGAGAGAGGCGTGGCAGGAGCATGTCTGATCGGGTTGGCCACCATCACTGGTCGTGCTATGAGCAAAGGAACCAAGCCGGAATCCTCCGCACATTCGCTCCAGGCAGGCTGGCCTATGGACGGCGGCGCCGTGGTGCCCTGGTTGCCGGAGGAAAGCGACGAGCAACCGGAGGGCACGGTGCCAGAGCCGATCACGCTCGGCGGATTGTTCCAGATGTGCAGCCTGTCGGGGGAGGCGGTATCGGCTGCTTCGGTCGCGGCGGTACCGTTCGACGCGCTGGATGTTGGCGACGAACTCGCAGGCTACCGCCTGATCTTGCGGCTGGGCAAGGGAGCATTCGGTCGTGTTTTCCTGGCCGAAGAGCAGAACCTGGCGCGCCGGCTGGTCGTGGTCAAGGTTTCGCAACGACAGTTAGATGAGCCGCACGCTCTGGCCCGGCTGCAGCACAGCCACATCGTGCCGATCTATTCGCTGCACGACGACCCGATCACCGGGCTTCAGGCCATCGTCATGCCGTACCTGGGCGGCACGACGATGGATCGAATCCTGCGCACCATCGGAGATCCCACCCGAAACACGCTCTCCGGCCGCGATCTGCTTCGGATCGTCGACGGCTACACGGCCGCCGTGTATCGGCGGCTGCAGGAAGTGAACCACCTCCCTGAGAGCAGCGGGGCGGGCCAGCGCGACTGGCGCGAATCGTTCCGGTCGCTGGCCAGCCTGGTGGACATCCGCTCAGTGACCGTGTCGGCATCTTCGGTCGATATGGCCTCTTATCTGGACGACGAGGACCGGCCGGCGCAGTCCGGCCCGGCGCGCGACTGGCTCGGTGCCCTGGTTCGCAAGCTCCGTTATGACCCGGTACCGTTGGGGGACTCCCCCCGTGCCGCGCTCAGTGCACTGTGTTACGAACGGGCGGTCCAATGGATCGGTGCGCGCCTGGCCGAAGCGCTCTATCACGCCCACAGCCGCGGTGTGCTGCACCGCGACGTCAAGCCCGGCAACATCCTCATCGGCCAGGACGGCCGGCCCATGCTGCTGGACTTCAACCTCGCGTACGTCAGCTCCGAGCAAGCACAGCAGCGATGCATCGGGGGCACGTTGCCGTACATGGCTCCAGAACATCTGGAGGCCTTCGCGCGGGGCGACAGTGGCGAAGGCACCGTCGATGAGCGTGCGGATATCTACTCGTTGGGCGTCGTGCTCTACGAGCTGCTCACCGGCCGGTGCCCGTTCCCAACAGACCGTTCCGCGTCCACGCGCCAACGGCTTCAGCAACTAATTGAGAGTCGCCGGCAGCTGCCCCCCTCCGTCCGTAGCCTCAATCCGCGGGTCTCGCCTGCCTTCGCCGCCATCATTCAGAAATGCCTCCAGCCAGACCCGGCAGACCGCTATCAGTCCACGGCCCACCTGGCCGAAGACCTCCAGCGCGACCTTGAGTCGCTGCCGCTGCGGTACACTGCGGAGCCCAGCCTGCGCTACCGAGCACAGAAATGGTGCCGGCGACATCCGAAGATCACGCTCGCCGGTGCGATTGTCACCATCGGGTTGGCCGTCATCGCTGTGCTTGGCATGGCACTGGCATCGGCCGGCCAGCGGATCGCCCGCATAGACCTGGCCCAGCAGCGCGCGCGGTTCGCCCGACTGTTCCAGCAAACTCAGCTGCTCACGTACGCCGCCGTGGGCGAGCCTGGCTCCAAGGCGTTTCAGACCGCGTGGCGCAGCTGTGAGGAAGCGCTGCAGATGGTGCGTGACGCCGGACTGGTGCCGGCAGAGTCGCTGGCCAAGCCGGAGCAGGTGGACGAGGTCTTCTTCATGGCAGCGTTGCTGACCAAGGCACGCGCTGGCGCCACGCACGATGCCGAGCGACGTCGGCAGCTCTATGAGCAGGCCCTGCGCTACCTGCGCGAGGCCCGGGCGTTGAACGCGCCGCCGAGCAGAGCGTCCCTGCTGCTGGCAGCCGAATTGCACACCCTACTGGGCAACACCACCCAGGCTACAGAGCTGCGTCAGCAGGCCGAAGAGCGACCACTCAGCACCGCACACGACCTCGCCATGGAAGCCACCCGTGTGGCGGCTCGCCGTGACTTCGAGCAAGCCATCCCGCTGTTCCAGCGCGCGCTGCAGCTTGATCCGGGAAACTTCTGGGCCGCCTTCGGGTTGGCGGTCTGTTATCAGGCGCTGGGTCAGGTAGATGAAGCATTGGCCGCTTACTTTGCCGCCGCCAATGCGTGGCCCGAGTGCGGTTGGGTCTACTTGAACCGCGGTCAGCTGCTGGCCAACGCCGGCCGCTATGCCGACGCCCTGGCCGATTTGAATCACGCGATCAAGTTGTTGAGCAACGTCGGCCTGGCCTACGCGGCCCGAGGCAGTGTTCTGCTCAGGCTCCGCCGCTACGAGCAAGCGGCCGAGGATCTCCGGCAGGCAGTTGCCCTGGGCCCGGTGGACACGCGTCTGTTGACGGCCTACGGTACGGCGCTGGCATGGTCGGGCCAAATCGCCCGCGCGCTGGAGGTGTTCGAGCGGGCGGCGACGATCCAAGGGGCCGGCGATTCGGTGGCTATTGCTGCCGCGTCCGCTCTGGCAGATCGCGCACCACGCACGGCCATGAGCTGGCTGGACCGTGCACTGCGCGGCAACCCGCGCAACCCGCAAGCACTGTACTTGCGGGGCTACATCCTGGCAGAGAAGCTGGACCGGCCCGAGTTGGCTCAGCTCGCGCTGGAGCAGTGCCTGAAGATCAAACCGCACCACACATCTGCCCTGGCCCTGGCGGCCCTGTTGGATGCGCGCGCCGGAAGAGACGCACGCGCGCGTCGGCGCGCGGAGCTGGCCGAGGCCATGACGGCAACCGCAGCCGATCTGTACACGCTGGCGAGCTGCTATGCGCGCCTGGCCGAGCGGGAGCCGCGCTGGAAAGCGCGCTGCGTGGAGCTGCTGCGGCGCGCCGCGGCCGCGGGCGCGGATCTGTCCCGGCTGCGCGACGATGCCGATTTCGCCCACCTGTGGCAAGACCGGGTTGCCGCTCGGCTGCTCGAGGAACTCCTCACGCGCACCGCTTCAGAACCTGCTCCGCCACCCGACGTGCTGCATCCCGATGCAACGCAGCCAACTCGGCTGCAGCCCCTGCACCCGGCCGACCCGACCGTTCCAGCAGCTCAATGACCACCTGGCCAAGCACGGCCGGTTCGATGCACCCCGGGGGCGCTTCGGAAACGATCGGCCAGCCTAACCGATCGGCAACGTAGCAGGCGTTCTGGCGTTGGTGATCATCCGCGGCGTGGGGGTATGGAATCAGGACACATGGCACCTGGCACACCGCCGCCTCAGCGATGGCCGACGCGCCGGCCCGCATGACGAGCAGATCGGCCATGCGATACAAGTCGTCCATCTCCGCCACATGGGGGACCACGCACGCCTCCAGCGCTCGGTCGGCATACATGCGCCGCACTGCAGGCCAGTGACGGACCCCGGTCTGGTGCACGATCCAGACCTGCCGATCCGCCAGCATCTCAGCCAGTTTGACAGTGGCGTGATTCAAGCTCTGAGCCCCCTGGCTCCCACCCACCGCGGCAACCACGCGGGGCGTCCCCTCGGGCCGCTCGGCCACGCGCCTCACAGCGGCAGCCCGCACGATCCGGTCGCGTACCGGGACCCCGGTCACCAGCGCCGGGCAGCGCGGGTTCATCCGCCGTAGCGTCTCGGGAGTACCCGCGCAGACCAGGTCGGCTAACGCCAGCAGACAGCGGTTGGCTCGGCCCGGGACTACGTTCGGTTCGAAAAGCACCACGTGCCAACCCAGGCTCCGCGCGGCCACAGCTGCCGGAACCGCAGCATATCCGCCAAACGATACCAACACGCCTCTGCGCGCGAACCTGGTCAGCACGCCGCGGAGCCAGGCGAGGACGGCGGCCGAACCGGCCAGATAGCGGCCCAACGCCCTAAGGCCGGTCTCCCGCTTCTGCATCGGCACCACACGCCGCTCGACCCCCTCGGGCAACTGGCCGCTCAAGTCGACACCTCTGTCACCGGTGGTACCCAGCAACATGATGGGTAACTCAGGCGCCAGCCGGCGCAGCTGTTCAGCGAGCGCGACGGCCGGGTAGAAGTGTCCGCCGGTCCCGCCTGCGGCCAGCACCACACCACAGCGTGCCCGCAGGGAACCCACCTCAACTGGTAATTGCCTCAGCTCCACGGTGCGCCTCCGTGCTGGTCCATTTCCCCCTCTCGCCTGGCAGCTTGTACCTTCTTGGCCAGTAATGCTCAAGCCGCCGCGCCGTCGGCCGACTCAAGGCTTCGGCAGCGGCTCAGGCCCAGAACCAGGCCTACGGCAAGCAGGCTGGCCGTCAGATTCGAACCGCCGTAGCTGATGAACGGCAGCCCGATGCCTTTCGGTGGCAGCAGCGCAAGCACGACGGCAATGTGAATGAGCGCCTGCAGCGTCAGGGCCAGGACAAGGCCGCGGACGGCCAGCTGACCGAAGGCCGTCGGTGCAGCTGCGGCCAGCAGCCAGCCGCTCCAGAGAAACGCAACCCAGCCGGCAATGATCAACAGGGCGCCGACCAGGCCGAGTTCCTCGCCGATGACCGCGAACACGTAGTCCGTGCTGGCTTCTGGCAAGAAACCGAGCTTCTGCCAGCCGGCACCCAGACCCGTGCCCCATAGGCCCCCTGAGACAAACGAAAGGATCGATTGCTTCACCTGGTAGGGCGCGTCGGCCAGATGGGACCACGCTTGCACGAAGCCGACGATGCGCGCCATGCGGTACGGTTCGGCCAGAAGCGCCAGGACGGTCACAGCACCGCCTGCGATGCCCAGGGCAACCAGGTGCGTAACAGGCAACCCGCCAAGAAAGGCCACGGCCAAGGTCAGCACGGCGATCAGCAAGCCACCGCCGAAATCGGGTTCAGCCACCACCAGTGCGGCGGCAATGAGTCCCGGGCCCAGACAACCAAACGTATCGGGCCAGCGCCATCGGGGACCGTCGCCACCGCCTGTTGCCGTGACGGCCGCCGCTCGGCGGGCTGTGTAGAGGATCACGGCCAGCCGGGCAAACTCGCTCCACTGTACCGTGATCGGCCCGAGCACGAACCAGCGGCGTGCCCCGTTGATCGGTCGCGTGACCCCTGGCATCAAGAGCACCGCCAGGCCGGCGACCGCCAACAGGTACGCTGCCGGTGCCACGCGTAGCCAGAACCGATCCGGCAGCCGCGCGGCCACTGCCGCAACGACCGTGCCGATGGTGGCGAACACCAGTTGGCGCACGAAGGCCTCCTGGTGTCTCAGGGTGGGTTGGGCCGTGATCGAACTGCCCGGGACGATAAGCAGTCCAAGGACGACGAACAGTGCGGTGAGGAACGCGATCAGCACCGCGGCCGCCGGCGGCTCAGGCCGCAACGGCCGCACCACCTCGCCGCCTCGAACGGCTTGGAGCGCCGTGTCGGCCATTGTTTCGAACAAGGCCTCGTCTGAGAGAGCGTGACACGCAGGGCGGTGGCCAGCCGGAACAGCAAGTCGCGCGCGGCCTTGCAGAGCCGGCGCATGCTCCGGGCGGGGCCTTACCCTTAACAATCGGTACAGCCACGGTTATCCTTTAGTCTTGGGCATCCGGCGGCCGGATCGTCCGGCGCGGAGGCACTGTCCCGTTCGGCATGCAACAAGAAGACGCACTGCGAGCGACCTGCGCGGGGGGCTCGAGGAGCGGCTACCGTATGACTCCAGCTAGAATCACGTTGCCGCACGCCGAGACGTTCAAGCGGCTTGCGCTCGAGGTAGCAACCACCGCTGCGATCGTCATCGCCGCCTTCAGTAACATCTGGCCCCGCGGGCGCGATCTGACGGCAGCCGTCCTGGGGCAGGACGTCGGCCCAAAGGGCAACGCCTTGTTTCGCGGTATCTTCGTAACCGTGCTGACACCGTTCACGGCCGAGGGAAACATCGACGTGCGCGCCCTGGAAGCGCAGCTCCGCTACCTGGTCGACGCCGGCGTCCATGGACTGTTAGTGCTTGGCTCCATCGGCGAAGGGCCATACCTGACGGACGAACAACGTGAGCGTGTGTTGGAGGTCGTGCAGCGGGAAGTTGACGGCCGTCTGCCGGTCGTGGTCGGGATCACGGCAGCTTCGACCGCTCAAGCGACCGCGCACGCGCTGCAAGCAGCACGGTACGGCGCCGATGCCCTGACGGTGGCGTTACCGGTTTACTACTCGGTCGATCTCAGCGCGCTGAAGCGTCATCTGCTGGCCGTTGCCCGCGCGTCTGGTTTGCCTGTGCTGTTCTACTACTACCCGGACGCCTACCGCGGCGTGCTGAAGCCCGCGCAGATCGCCGAACTGCTGCGTGAGCCGGAAATCATCGGCGTGAAGGAAAGCATTCTGGACATGGCCCACATTGAGCGGCAGATCGTGAAGGTGCGGGACCCGTCGAAAGTCTTTTGGGCTGGGACGACGCTGGCCATGCCCGAGGTCATGGAGCTGGGTGGCGACGGGGCTGCGTCGGTGGTCGGTCTGCTGATGCCGCGGACCGCTGTAGCCCTGTACCGAGCGGTTCAGGCAGGCGACCGTGCCCAGGTCGAACGCCTCCGAGGCAAGCTGTTCCGTGCGTTACCGTTGCTGCAACGCAACGCGATGAATCCGCTGCTGGCTCATGCCGGCTTCCTCGCCGCGCTCCGCGGGCAGGTACCCTTAAACCTTGGTGCCGAAAGCACTCACGCCCGGCTCAAGGCGGCACTGCGCTATCGGGGAATCCCGATCGAACCGTACGTCGCAGCGCCTCTACCCCCCCTGACTGCCCACGAAGAACAACTGGTGCGCCGTACCATGGAGGAACTGCTCCGGCTCGAACCGAATGTGGAGAGCTCAGATGAGTGAATCGCCCCGGCGGCGGATCTACCTGGACTACAACGCCACCTGTCCGCTGGCCGACCCGGTGCGGGAAGCGATCCAGGCCGCCGCGGAAGGCCCTTTCGGTAACCCATCAAGTACACACTGGGCCGGGCAAGAGGCCCGAGCTGCTCTAACGGAAGCGCGACGCCAGCTGGCCTTGCTGCTGGGCGCCACCGAGCAAGAGATCGTCTTCACCAGCGGCGGCAGTGAAGCGAACAACTTTGCGATCAAAGGGATCTTCTGGCGTGCGGCCCAGCGCTTCCGGCACCCGCATTTCGTAACCAGCGCCATTGAACATCCGGCCGTACACGCTCCTCTTGGCTTCCTGCAGCGGCTGGGCGCCGAGGTTACCTTTGTGCCGGTGGACCGCTTCGGGCAAGTCGACCCGGACGACGTCCGCCGAGCACTCCGGCCACAGACCGTGCTGGTCACGATCATGCACGCCAACAACGAAGTGGGCACCTTGCAGCCGATTGCCGAAATTGCTCGCATCTGTCGCGAACATGACGTGTGCTTCCACACGGATGCCGCCCAATCGGTGGGGAAAACCACGGTCGACGTAGCCCGGCTCGGCTGTGACCTGCTATCGCTGGCCGGTCACAAGTTCTACGCGCCCAAAGGGGTCGGCGCACTGTACGTGCGTGAGGGGGTTGAGCTGGAGCCGCTGGTGCACGGGGCCGGTCACGAGCGCGGCCGTCGCGCGGGCACGGAAAACCTCCTGTTGGACGTGGCCCTTGGAGCAGCCGCCGAGCTGGCCCGTACCGATCCGGCCGAAGCACACCTGAAGAGCCTGGCCGACCGCTTGCTTGAGCGCCTCCACGAGTTGCTTGATGATGCGGTGGTGCTCAACGGCCATCCCACGGAGCGTATCCCGAACACGGTCAACGTTAGCTTCTTGGGAGTAAGCGGCCGTGAGTTGTTGGAGCGGGTACCGGACGTTGCCGCTTCCACCGGCTCGGCCTGCCACGAGCGCGGTGGGGCCGTCTCACACGTGCTGGCGGCCATGGGCCTGGACCGCGCCCGACAGTTGGGCGCCGTACGGCTCAGCGTCGGTCGAATGACCACGCAAGATGAGGTGGATGAAGCCGCCGAATTGCTGGCGACTGCGTATCGGCATCTGACCGGGCGTTCCACAGAGAGCGTATCGGTGTGAGTTGTGGAGTTGCGGTGGTGAAGGTAACCAAGCGTTTTGTCTTCGAGCAGGCACCTTTCCGCGAGTGCCATGCGTCGACGATCGTCCAGGTCGCGCCCAACCGGTTCCTGTGTGCGTTCTTCGCCGGGGCGCGTGAGGGTGCGCGGGATGTGGCCATCTGGCTGGCCGAGTACGAGAACGGCGCGTGGCGCGGTCTGCGCAAGGTGGCCGAAGAGCGGGGTATCCCGTGCTGGAATCCGGTGCTGTTTCGCTACGGTCCAGCAATCTGGCTCTTCTACAAGGTCGGCCCCAGTCCGCAGACCTGGAGTGGCTACTACAAGAAGTCGACCGACGGCGGACAGAGCTGGTCTCCGCCCGAGCTGCTGCCCGCCGGACTACTCGGGCCGATCAAGAACAAACCTCTCGTGCTCGCAGACGGCACTATCCTGGCCGGCAGCTCCGTGGAAAGCTACAACACGTGGGCCGTCTGGGTGGAACGCTCCGAGGACGGCATGAAGAGCTGGCAGAAGCTGGGACCGATCTACGACCCGGAGGAACTGTACGGCGTGATCCAACCCACGATCTGGATCGTGGAGGGCAACCATCTGCGCATGGCCATGCGCGCGACGCGGCGCATCGGAGTCGTCTGCATGGCAGACAGCTTCGACGGCGGCCGAACGTGGACCACAGCCAGACGCACGCAGATCCCTCACCCCAGCAGCGGGCTGGACGCCGTGCGGTTGCAAGACGGTCGTGTCTTGCTGGTACACAACCCGACGCGCACCGGCCGCAGTCCGCTGATCGTGTCCGTCTCCGACGACGGCGGCAACCGCTGGCGTCCATGGCTGACGCTGGAGGATGAACCGGGCGAGTACTCGTACCCCGGGATCATTGAGGCCGACGACGGTTCGGTGCACATCGTCTACACCTGGCGCCGCCGCCGCATCCGGCACGCCGTGCTGGAACCATAATCACCACGCGTCCGGCCGGCAGATTTTTCCGGGCAATGAAAGAGCGGGCTGGTCCCGCTGGCGCAGGTCGGCGTTGACAATTGAGGGCAAAGGGCATGAAGTGGGTCGGGCAACCAAGGAACGGACAGGGAAGTCTTGAGGTAAGCGATGGACCTACTGCGCCTGGACGGCACGCATGCCGTGTCGCTGCGTCGGCTGTTTCCGCGGTGCCGACTCAGCGGAGCCGATGAGCTGATCGTACGTTCGCTGGCGATCGACTCGCGCCAGCTCCAAGCCGGCGACCTCTTCGTGGCCATTCCCGGCTGCCGTTGCGACGGCCATCGGCATGTGCACGACGCGGTCCGTCGCGGGGCATCTGCTGTGCTGGCCTGTCGGCCGCTGGCAGGGCTCCCGGTACCAGTCGCCCAGGTGGCTGACATACGCCGTGCGTTGGCTGAACTCTGTTGGGCTCTGGTGGGCAACCCGCAGCGCCGTCTGAAGCTAGCCGGCATCACGGGCACGAACGGCAAGACCACCACGGCCTATCTGCTCCATGCGATCCTCAGCCAGCGCGGCCCTGCAGGCCTAAGCGGCACGATCGTTCGCCATGATGGCACGCATTATCGACCGGCCGGGCTGACCACCCCGCCCCCCACCGCCCTGGCGGACCTGTTGGCAGCCATGGTCGAGCACGGCTGTTGGGCAGCGGCCATGGAGGTCTCCAGTCATGCACTGGCTCAGCACCGCTGCAGCGGACTGAACTTCCATGTGGCCGTCTTCCTGAACCTCGCTCACGACCACCTTGACTATCACGGCGACTGGGAAGCGTACGCTGCGGCAAAACGGCAGCTTTTCGAGGAACTCCACCCCCAGGGCCGCGCGATCGCGTGGGCATCCGATCCGCGGACAGATCAGGTGACCGGACCAGCATCGGACCGCCGATGGCTGTTCGGCCTGGACGGGATCGGCGACGTCGGCGGGACGATTGCGAGCATGGATCGTACGGGCACCGTTCTTCGGCTGGATCTGCCGACCGGAGCGGTCACCTGCCACCTGCGGCTCATCGGCCGCCACAATGCGCTCAACGCGGTGGCTGCTGCAGCGGCCGCTGCAGCACTGGGCTGCGACCTGCCGGAAATCAAGCGTGGCCTGGAGCAGGTGCACTGCGTGCCCGGGCGGCTGGAGCGGGTCAGCCCGGCGGGCGGACCGGATGTCTACGTAGACTACGCGCACACTCCCGACGCCCTGGCCACGGCCCTTACCGCCCTGCGCGAGGCCATGGGCCGCAGCGGTCGACTGATCGTCGTCTTCGGCGCCGGCGGTGATCGCGATCGCAGCAAGCGCCCGAAGATGGGAGCCGTGGCGACTCGGTTCGCCGACGTGGTCATTCTTACCGACGACAACCCCCGCACCGAAGACCCCGCCCTGATCATCGGTGACATCCTCCGTGGCTGCCGCGACCGCGATGCGGTCGTTGTCCAAAGGGACCGAGCCTGTGCCATTGAGCTGGCGCTGGAACTGGCCAGACCCCACGACGTGGTCCTCATCGCAGGCAAAGGCCACGAGCAGTACCAGATCGTCGGCACCCAACGGTTGCCATTCGATGACCGCGAGGTAGTACACGAGTGGTTCAGACGGCACGTGTGGGCCAGATGGCGTGCGGAGCAAGCGACAGCGTGAGCGGGATCTGGCTGCAGCGGCTGGCACAGGTGGTGGACGCCGTCTGGTCCGGACCCACGCCTGAGACGCCATTGGCTGCGGGGGTCTGCATCGATTCCCGCACGCTGCAGCGTGGCGAGCTGTTCTGGGCTTTGCCAGGGACGCGTACCGACGGGCATCGGTTCGTTACGGACGCAGCCACCCGGGGCGCCGTGGCCGCGGTCGTCTCCCGTCCGCTGGAGCACAGCCCGGCCCCGCTGCTGGTGGTCCCCGACACAGTAGCTGCCCTGGCCAGGGCCGCCGCATGGTACCGTTCCTGTCTAAGCGCCACCGTGATCGGCATCACCGGTTCGGCCGGCAAAACAACCACCAAGCAGATGCTCGCCACGGTGCTGGCCGGTGAGCTTGCCGTACATGCCACGCCCGGGAACCAGAACAACCTGCTCGGGTTGCCGCTAACCATCTTGAACACCCCGCGAGCCACGGAAATGCTCGTCCTGGAACACGGCACCAGCGAGCCAGGCGAGATCCGTTCGTTGGCTGCCATCAGCAGACCGCACTGGGCTGTGTTGACCACAATCGGAGCCGCTCACCTTGCCGGCCTTGGCTCCATTGAAGGTGTGCTTCGTGAGAAGCTCGACCTGGTGCGTACCCTGCCGCGTGATGGTCTGGCGTTCGTGAACGCCGACTGTGAGCACCTGGCCAAACTGCGCGACCGGAGGATGCACTGCCGGATCGTCTGGTACGGTTTCGGCCACATGGCTCGCCTCCTCGGACCGCGAGCTACGTGGCGTACGACCAGCGACGGCTCGGAGCTGGTCGTGGACGGCGATTGCTTCCGGTTGCCGGTTCAGGGGCGACCGTTTGCTTACGCGGCCCTGGTGGCCGTGCTCGTTGCCCGGGAACTGGGCCTGAGCCGGCAGGCGATTGCCAACGGGCTTGCTGCGTTCCGCCCGCTGAGTGGTCGCCTCCGTGTGGTGGATGCCGGTCCAGCGCGGATTATCGACGATAGCTACAACGCGAACCCGGTCTCGCTAGAGGCCTGCGTGGAGCTGCTCGACGAGCTCGCTCGCCGACACGGCCGGCACCGGGTGCTGGTGCTCGGGGACATGCTCGAACTGGGCCCCGACGCCGAACGCGAACACCGACGACAGGGCACACGCCTGGCGGAGAAGCTTGACGTTGTCATCGCCGTTGGTGAACTGGCCGAAGCATTCGCCACCGCGGCCGCCGCGGCGAACCCGTCCTGCCGGAGGGTGCGAGCACGCGACGCGGAGCAAGCCGCTACCGCCTGTCTTCCGCTGCTTGCCTCTGCCGTGATCGCAGTGAAAGGGTCCAGGGCGATGCGGCTGGATCAGACCGTGGCCGCGCTCCTTCGGCGCGCCGGTCCCACGATCCGGGTGGCCTAGCGACATGTTGCTCGCCGTCGTCCGAGCGATCGAGTGGTTCGTAGGGGGCAGTGCTGCTCAGGCCAGCCTGCTCGATTCGATCACATTCCGCGCCGCTGCTGCCGCGGTGCTGGCTTTCGTGCTATCGCTGGTATGTGGCCCCCGTGCCATCGCATGGTTGGGAAGACGCTTCTGCGAACCGATCATAACCCCCTCGTCAACGCTGAGAGCGCTGCACCAGGCCAAGCAGGGGACGCCCACGATGGGCGGCCTGTTGATCCTGGCAACTAGCCTGGCCAGCGTGCTGCTCTGGTCCGATCTGACGAACCCCCTGCTGCTTGCCGGCACGGTGTACTACGCAGCGCTGGGTGTGGTCGGCGTAATTGACGATTGGCGCAAGGCGACGGGTCATCGGAAGCGCGGGCTAGAGGAGTGGGAGAAGCTGGCTGCCGAGGCGGTGCTCAGCGGTCTTGTTCTCCTTTTTCTCTATGTCATAGGGCGGCCCGCTGGCTGGCAGCCCGTGCTCTACGTTCCGGTGGTTGACGTCGCCTGGCCGCTGGGCATCCTGGGCGTTCCGTGGTTCCTGGTGGTGATGCTCGGAGCGACCAACGCCGTGAACCTGACCGACGGGCTCGATGGCCTTGCGGCAGGCTGCTATGTGTTCGCGGGCGGTGCGGTCGGAGTGGTTGTGTACATCGCCGGCCATGCCGTGCTGGCCGAACACTTCGGCATGCTCCACGTGCCGGCTGCCGGGGAGGTGACGGTCCTGGTGGGAGCAGCCGTGGGGGCAAGTCTCGGGTTCCTATGGTTCAACTGCCATCCCGCCCAGGTGTTCATGGGCGATACCGGAGCGCTGGCACTGGGCGGGCTGCTTGCGTACGCCGCCGTGGTGGCCCACCAGGAACTGCTCATGGCCCTGGCCTGCGGCGTGTACGTGGCCGAGGCCGTCAGTGTGCTGTTGCAACGTGCGTACTTCCGCCGCACCGGCCGACGGCTCTTTCGCTGCGCGCCACTTCATCATCACTTCCAGTTCCTTGGCTGGCCGGAGAACCGCATCGTGGTGCGTTTCTGGATTGTGGCGGCCATCTGTGCGCTGGCAGCCACGGCCGTGTTACGGCTCTGAACGCTGCCATGATGAACGGTTCCCGGCCCGCCCGAGCCGAGCGTCTCGGCACGATCGAGCCCGCGGCGTGTGGTCACGCGAGCATCCCAGCAGGACCCAACGCTCTTGCGGCGTAGGCCGTCAGGATTCAGGCGTCGTGCTGATACTTGCGCTCGCTCAACCGCTGGCGTGCGATCCGTTCGATCCGATCGACCACCTCCTCCAGCGTTAGCTCGCTGGTATCGATGATGATCGCATCCGGTGCGGGCAGGAGCGGTCCGTACGAGCGCTGCTGATCGCTGCGATCCCGCGCGACGATCTCTTTGAGCACGGTGTCGAGCGAGACGCGCTCGCCAAGCGCGGCAAGGTCGCGCAGTCTGCGGCGGGCACGGACCTGGGGGGTTGCGGTTAGAAAGATCTTGACGGCTGCGTCTGGGAAGACGACTGTGCCCTGGTCGCGTCCCTCGGCAACCAGGTCCGTGCCATAGCCGGCAGCTCGCTGCAGGGCGACCAGCTTCTTGCGGACCGGAGTGGAGTTGGCCAGGCGTCGGACCGCTCGCGTCAGTTGTCGGCTGCGAAGCTCGTCGGTAACATCCTCGCCGTTGAGCAGGACACGATCGTCGCGGAGCTCGATGCGAAGCGTGCCCACGAAGTCGGCCAACTCGTCATCAGGCGCGTCGAGCTTACCGGCGCGCAGGGCGGCCAGCGTCGCGGCTCGGTACATCGCGCCGGTGTCCAGGTACTGGAAGCCGAGCCGGCGCGCCAGGGCACGAGCTACGGACGATTTCCCCGCGCCGGCAGGTCCGTCGATGGTGATGACGAAGCCGAGTGACGGTTCGGCCTGAGTGGTTTCGGCCCGGGCACCGCCCCGGTCTGCTACGTCCACTAGCCAACCTCCACCTCTAACTGGACCACCTCGTTGGCAAGGATATCTACTTCCGCCCCGTCATCCACGAGGTCCGCCTCAAATAGCGGCTCGCCCAGAAAATCGGTTAGCAGCGCCCGGCGGATCGGCCGCCAGAAACGGACCCGGGTGCGCGTGGCTTCGCCGGCCGTCTCCAGCAGGCGGAGCTGGAAGCGTTTTCCGTTCGGGTCAAGGGGCCACAACTGGAGCACGTGCACGTTGCGGGCGTCTACGTGTAGGAACCAGCCCTGCTCTGGCCCACGCGGCACTCGATCGGTAGCATCCATGGCCACGGGGGGACACAACAGGGATTGGAGCACGGCGTAACTGTTGGCCGGGTCCAGGTACAGGGCAAACTCGAAGAAGCGTCTTTCCTCTGTTGCCGTCACCAGCAATAGATCGGCCATCCGCCGATGCGGCCTGACGTAGAAGGGAAGCCCGCCGGTGAGAATGGCCGTGCGCCGGGGCGGGTCATACAGTTCCACAAAGGCAGGTGCTTCGAAACGTTCCTGACGCGTAGGGGTTCGCAGCGCACCGTTAGCACGGGCCAGAACAGTTGCTGGATCGGGCCATGCGAAGCGGGCGCCCAGGTACTGGACCCAGGGCGACTCCTGGCGATCCCACAGGTCACTGACCACATCCCAGAACTCAACCGCCACACGGATCAGGTCATCGTCCGCGTAGCACTGATAGGCGATCCGATAACGTGCGATCAGACCGTTCAGGCTGGCCGCTGGGGGGGGCTCCCCCACCATCATCCCCTCGGCAACCACTTCCACGAAGTCCGCGGCCTCGTGCTCAACGCTCAGCCTCAAGCAGTTCATGTAGCTTCGGCTGGGCGTGGGTAACTCCGCGTACGGTTCCGGTTCATGACTTTCCGCAGTGCTGCTCGGAAAGCCGCAGCCCACCAGCTGGCAGCCTACTCGTGGAACACGGTCGCCCGGCCGCCCGAAGCCCCGGAGCATGCCACTGGGCCGATCCAGCGTGACGACGTAGCGTTCATTCTGGATGACCAGTGTCTGCTCGCCATGCTCCACGATCCGCAGTGGCGTTCTCACGGCTGAGGGCCCGCTGACGCAGCAGTACCCGAAGCCCGGCACCGACACGGTGCCGGGGGTGCGTTCCGGTTCGGCCCACGCGCCTCGGGCCGTCGGGTCGATCGTGTAGGGTTGTCCCAGCGGACGGATGGCGAAGGGGGCCGGCGCGGCAGGGCTGAGCGGAACCTGCACAGTGTGGGCCGAAGCGTTCAGCAGCACGCGCACCGTGTTTGCACCCCGGTCGCCTGGTTTGCTGCGGAGCAGAGCGTTGGCAAGCTGCTCGGAGCTGCGAGAGAGTGCCTGCAGGAGGGAACGGTCCGCGGAGCCGTTGCCCGCTGCGTAGCCCTGCCGGTGAAGCTCCTGCGGCAGCTCCACGCGTACACGTAACGTGCGAGCCACCTCGGCCCAGAAACCGATGGCCTGCAGCAACGCGTCCCTGCGCCACCGTAGCAAATAGCGGCTCACCGGATGCTCATGCCCGGCCACATGATCACGCATCAGGAAGGCAGATCGGTAGCCGTCTTCCGGTTGATGGCTGCTGACGTCGGTAGGATCGGTCGTCTGGAAGTAATCGGTTAGCGTGCACCAACGACCGAAGCAGTTCGTGTACTGGGCAATGCGGGCCACCAGATCGGCCCACAACGGGTCGCCTTTGGCCTGGTACGCCCAGACCGTGGTGGGGACGTGATCGGAGGCGATACTCTGGGCAACGGCCCGACCATAGGCCAACACGTCCACGGGCTCGTCCAGACTGTGCGGAAGCCTGGTGAGCGCTTCGACGCTGGCGGTTGCGACGCCCTCCCAGCGGATCTTCGGCTCATAGTGTTCCGGGAACAGTGCCCCGTCGAGGCTGTAGTGGAGTGCGTAGTAGGTGTTCATCCG
>JALXBF010000040.1 GCA_026991575.1 Planctomycetota bacterium
GCAGCCACCAGAACGGAGGCTCTCGCCTGGCTGCCAGAAGCAGCCAGGCCAGCGGCCAGAGGGCTAGCCGCACCATGGCGGCCACCAGAGCAGCGCCACGGCGGACCTGCGCGCGGTGCCACCAGGGGAGGTGTGCTGGGGGCCAGGACCGCAGCTTCTCGACCTCCAGCACAGGAACATGAGAGCATAGCTTGGGGGATGGCGGTGCTTCGCGTGCCGGCACAACTTGCACGGGGCCGTCCATGACTTCGTCAATATATTCCAGCTCCAGCTCGGCACACACCCGTGCTAGGGCCGATGACAACCGGGGCCATTCTTTGACGTCACGGCAGAAGCAGTGGAAGCAGCTGTCAGTCTGGACAACGAACACAGGGCCGAGCAAACCACTTGCTTCTGCCGAGGCCAGGGCCTTAGTCAACAATCTGTTCGGCTCAATGTACCCGTCTTCCCTAGCCTCGTGGAGCTGCAGCATCTGCTCGTACCACCAAAGTCGGAATTCCCTGGCGTTGGGCAGAGCCGTGACTCCGAAGGCGACAGTCCCATACGCATCAGCGGCGTGCAGTTCCGTCAACTCCGCGGCCACGTACCACGAGACGCTGTACGGATGAATGTTCTGCATAGACGCAAAGACTGTGCTCGCCAAGTCAGACCACACGTAGAAAACCGAGCCAATCCCGCGCAGCCACTTGTACACCAAGAGCTGCATCCATGAAGGTCCACGAGGCAACGGACGACCGGGAATGAAGGCGAGGACCATACCCTGCCAAGCGTGACGTTCAATCAGGGCTTCGGCCACTGCTTCCACGACATCATCGGGCCAAGGGTAGACCAAGGACCTGCTACGAGGTTCACGGTCCACGGCACGCCCCTTCTCTCCTTGGAGCAGGTCTTCGTCTCGGTAGCCGGCAACTGGTCCTGTCTGGGCCCCAGGGCCAGATCCATAGCGACCAAGGGTCACAGCTACGGTCAGCCTGCCGACCCACGGGAGCGTGCGCACCGTGCATTCCTCCATCGGACTGTGCCACGCGCGGGACCTGCTATCGTCCGAACCAGCCACATAGCCTGTCAATGGCCCACGCGCCGATATCGTATAGCTTGCCGCCGAGCTCCTCGCCGACCACGGATCCAAGGTATCCCCAGCCGAACATGCCGGCGACCAGCGTACAGCCCGCGGCAACCGGGCCTGTCACGTACCCCGTAGTAATGAGAAGGACGGCCAGGCTGGTCCCTGCGGACGCTCCCCCGAAACCTCCAACCCATCCACCTGCCTCGACGCAGGTCTGTCGCAGCTTGTTTTGTAACCGTTCACAGGACGCTGGCCAGCGCGCACGGGTCCTTCCGCCGCCACTTCTGACCGATCGAATCTGACGATGGGGACTACGGCGAGTTCCGACCGCTTCGCTTCAGCTGCGCTTCCAGATCGAGCACACGACAGGCCAGTCTTTCGTTTTCCGCCTTCAGACGCTCGACAAGCTTCTGCTGCTTCTCGGCCAATCGCTCCAACTTGCCCAACCGCTTCCGCCACGCGCGCACACCCCGACGCAGCGACCTGGCGGTCTGAAGTGATAGCTCCTGCGACATTTCCTGAGGCAAAAAGTTTGCTTCCATGCTCCATCCGATAGCCCATCAGACCCCGTCCGTCGATCCGAACCTGTGAACGGATACCCGATGCGCGGCCTCCGCCGTGCGTCCTTGCCCCGTGAGCGGTTACGCATAAGCTATGCCTGGCGTCCTTCTGCGAGTCCGCGATGGGCGACCCGGGCCGTCACGTGTCACGGACTTCGGAGCTGGCGGTGGAGAACTCCTCACCCAAAAGGATCGCGACAACCTCGCCCGCCACAAACCCGAGCTCCTGGTGGTCGCCACGCACCAAAATGGCCTGGTCACGCTGGTCCACGGCTACCGCGCAGCGTCGGGCTAGGTCCCTCAAATCAACGCAATCGTACGCGGAAATGAGCGATCTTGCCTCGGGGCTGTCCTTCAGAAGGTGCATCAGGATCCGCTTAGATTCCTCTGCCAGTCGCCCGGAGACGAAGACGGGCAGTGCCAGGTGTGGTCGGCTGAACCGGTCAGCGACCGTGTGGTAAAACCAATCATTTGGCCCGAGTAACGACGGCTCGCAGTTGACAACCTTCAGTGCGTAGCGCTCTGGCTCAGACAAGA
>JALXBF010000041.1 GCA_026991575.1 Planctomycetota bacterium
TCACCCCACCGCCCGAGTCCGCCAAAGAAGCAGTCAACCCAAAAGCCACGTGGCACCACAACGCCACGTGGCTTTTCTGCTGCGCAAAAACCCCCCACCACCACTCAGCCAACCACCCACCCACACGCCACCACAACGACCACACCCGCAACCTCGTCGCCCAATCGCCCTGGCAGCAGCCACCTTCGGACACGCCGCATGCAGCGCACGTGCCAACACATCAGTGCCAAAGGTTCAATGGTGCCCGGTGCACGAAATGCACTTGACAGCCGGTGCCGGCTGTGGACAATAGGGCGCGTCATGGACGAGTGTGATGGCCAGGGAGGGTCCTCACCCCCTGGCACCTCCGAGCACACGTCCGTGACTGCTGTCTTGTGCCATTCGCTCCGGCGAGAGTGCTGTGGATTCATGGAGGTGGCGATGTCGCAACGGCCTTTTATCGGCATCACGGGCGACTTGCGTCAGGGCAACAGCACGGGCGCCTTGTACACGGTGGTGCACACCGGCTACGTCGACCGCGTGCTGGCGGCCGGTGGCCAGCCGGTTATCCTGCCGCCAATAGTCAAAGAAGAGGAGATCCTGCCGCTGGTCGAGATCCTCGACGGCATCATCCTGGGCGGCTCCAGCGGCGACGTGCACCCGAGGAGGATCGGTCAGTCGATCCGGCCGTCGGTTAAGCCAGCGGTGCCGCGGCTGGAAGACAGCATGACAACGTTGTGCAAACTTGTCGTTCAGCGTCGCATTCCCGTGCTGGCGATCGGCTACGGCATGCAGCTGCTGAACGTGCTCATGGGCGGTAACCTCTACCTTCATCTCCCGGAGGACCTTCCCCGGGCTCTCCCGCACTTCGATCGCATGGGCGGGGCGCACCGCCATCTGGTCGAACTCACACCAGCCACCCGACTGGACGAGATCTACTGCTGCAGTGAGATCCTGGTCAACAGCAATCACCACCAGGCGGTGCGACGGATTGCGCCGGGACTGAAAGCCGCGGCAGTTGCGCCGGACGGTGTTGTTGAGGCAATCGAAAGCCAGGACCCGGACTGGTTCTGCATCGGGGTGCAATGGCATCCTGAGTCGGAGACCGCCTCGGCGCTGGATCGGCAGTTGTTTGAGGCGCTGGTATCGGCTTCGCGGAGCAAGGTCACGCTGCGGTTCGCCGCCTAGTCCGTGCGCCGCGGAGACGGGCAGTGCCTGCCTGGCGTGCACCAGCGCAGGCAAGTGCTGGCTCGGTCGCTCTGGCCTGGCACGACCGTTGCGCTCTAGGCGACGCGAGCATCACGCTCGCCAACAGAGCTGCTGTGCGGTCAGCTTGGCTTACGCGGTCACGACGCCGCAGGCGGTCGCCGGCCCGGGCTAGCCGGTCCTGGTTGGTCGGCATATAGAATGAGCGAATCACCGCCGGCGCCGACCTACGCTTCGGCGCAGCCAGAGGCAGCTTCGTTAAGGGACCAACGTCGGTTTCCCTGACGCGCTGGGGAAAGGGCTTACCTGCACAGCAGCTGAGTCCGCGACGGTGGTGAAGAAGCCGCCTCTGGCTCGCTTTTTCTCCCGCCAGCGTTGCCCATCTTGCGGTAGTCTTGATCCACTGGCCAGCATCACGCAACAATGCACCGGTCGCTGCCACACGTGCGCCAGAGGACTGAGGCATGGCCAAACGAGACTACTACGAGGTGCTCGGCGTCTCGCGCAACGCGAGCCAGGATGAGATCAAACGGGCCTACCGGCGGCTCGCGCGGAAGTACCACCCGGACGTGAACCCGGGTGACAAGCAGGCAGAGGAGCGGTTCAAGGAGATTCAGGAAGCGTACGAGGTGCTGAGCGATCCGGAAAAGCGGGCCCAGTACGACCGCTTTGGCCATGCTGGCTTCGGTGCCGGCGCCGCCGGGGCTGGTGCGGGCACAGGCGGTTTTGGTGGCGAGCGTGTCTACACCTGGTGGACCGGCTCCGGCGAAGACTTCACCTCCTTCTTCGAGGACTCGGACCTGAGCGACCTGTTTGGCCGCTTCACGGGAGCCACCACGCGCACCCGCGCGGCCCGCGGTCACGACCTGCGCACGACGATCACCATCCCGTTCGTTACCGCGGTCAAGGGTGGCTCGGTCGACCTGCGCATTAGGCGCCCCAGTAAGTGCAAGACCTGCGGCGGCTCCGGCGCAGCGCCTGGGACAACCTGGGTACGCTGCCCGAGCTGCGGCGGGTCGGGCCGTATTCGGGGGATGTTCGGCCTCGGCGTCTCGTGCTCAAGTTGCGGCGGCGAAGGCAAAGTGCCCGGCACGCCCTGTGGAACCTGCGGCGGCTCCGGAGTAGTGGATACCCCGGAAACGATCTCGGTGCGGATCCCGCCGGGCATCGAAGACGGCACGGAACTAAGGGTGCGTGGCAAGGGAGCAGCCGGCCCAGGGGGCGGCGCACCCGGCGATCTTTACGTACGCGTCCAGGTTGCCAGCCATCCATACTTTCGACGCGAAGGTCGCAACGTAATCCTGAGGCTACCGTTGTCGATCTCCGAGGCGGCCCTGGGCACCAAAGTAGACGTGCCCACCGTTGACGGCATGGTGACCCTGAACGTTCCACCGGGCACGTCCAGCCACCAGCGGCTTCGCCTCCGCGGCAAAGGCGTGCCGGACCCAAAAAGCGGCGAACGTGGCGACCAACTGGTCGAAGTGCAGATCGTGGTGCCTAAGAACATCACTGGCCGGGCACGCGAACTGTTCGAAGAACTCAACCGAGAACTCCACTACAACCCACGAGAGGCCGTCCGCTGGTAGCAAGCCTCATCCGAACAGGCACCAGGGGTAAGCCTCTGCCACCCTCGCGCCACCTGCTCCGCGCGCCGCTCAACTCCCCAACCGCTTCCTCAGCACCTCGCGCCGCTTCGCTACTTCGAACACTTTCGCGACGTTGTCACGCAAGAATAGCCGCGCCGCCCGCACGGCATCGTCCAACCCAAGCAGCCCTTCTTCGTAAGCCTGCGTCAGCGCCACCCCCACCACATGCTTCGTAATCCACAAGTGTCCGTACACGGGATCGACGGACCGGTAATCGCCGCCAAAGGCGAAAAGCTTCGTCATCGGGCACGACGAGACGAACTGCTTGATGAACTGGATTGTGCCGGCCGGGTTCACGATCGGTGCCCACGTCAGATCGACGTAAGCATTGGCATACTGCTTCACCATCGCGCACACTTCGTGTTGAAACGGATAGCCCATGTGGAACAGGTCGAACTTCACGTTGGGAAACCGACGCAACAGCGTCGTCAGCTGAGCCGGGCGAATCCGGGCAAATTCCAGGGAGTTGTTCCCTGCCAGGTAGCCGGTGTGGATCTTCACCACCAGCCCGTGCTCACCCGCCACGCGCACAATGTAGTTCCAGCTGTAGTCGCCGAGGGCCTTCAGTTCGGAGTGCGCCAGTGACCGGCGATCGCGCCGCCAGCGAGCATAGAGCCGTTCGGCCACGTCCCGAGGCACGTCGTCAAAGCTCAGGCTCCGCAGGTAGGCACACTGGTTCTTGACCGCGGATGCTTCACCAGCGTAGCGCTCGAAGTACCAGTTGACAGCCCGCTCGTAGCTTGCCAGGTCCCCCAGCTCTTCGCCACTCTCCTCTTGCGCCGTCTGCACGGCGAGGTAGGGCAGCATGAGACGCAAGCCGCTGATGTCCTGCAGGAACAGGTTCGGGTCGGTCTGGGCACGGTAAATCGTGTTCGGCTCCAACGCGTTTACCTGACCGACTTCGATCCGACAGATCTCGGCGTAGACGCGCCTCACATAGCCGGGGCGGTTGTTCTTTTGAAGCTCTTCGCTGATCTGCCCCACCGTGCTGGGGCCGATGTCGGGCACGCCATGGATCCGACGCACGGCAATGCGTGCAGCCCGCACGTAGCCGGTGTTCTTGACCGCGTCCCAGTACGGTGCCAGCAGGCGCCACTTGTCTTCCGGGGCAAGGTTCGGGTCGTTGAGCATCGCGACGTGGCTCGACGGCAGGCCGGCCGTGATAAAGTCGCTCAGGGCGTAGTGTCTCAGGTATTCCATGAAATCAACGGGCCGCTTCAGCCGGGTGCTCTCTTCTTCCTGGTGCTCATGTGAGTCCATCACCGTCAGGTCAGAAAGCACGGACCATATGTCCGGATGAACCCCCCTGGCCTTGGAGTCCTCACCATCGAAAACGCCTGCCCGCTCAAGCAGGGCCCACCCGGCGGCCGCGGCCGCAGTTGTCAGTTGCAGAAAACGCCTCCGGTCCATCTCGAACGCCTCGCTGCTGCAGACCCACGTCTCATAGCTTACATCAGTCGTTCCAGTCGCGCTTGCCGCGGCGGCCGATGCACACGTGGCCGCTTGCGGCACGTGGGCAAAAGGAGTCGGCCGCAGCATGGCGTCGCCGGCCGCGATCAGGGCAATTCGAACACGTAAATCGAGTACCCGATCCGGGCCACCGGGCGGTAGCCGAGCAAGTAGGAGTACGGGTCACCCCGGCGACCGTCAGGGTGGCGTGCGAAGTCCCAGATATTGCGCTGCTGATCGCGCAGCCTGAAGGGCAGTCCGCGAAGAAAGTTGACGCTGACGGCGTACAACCCCGGACTGGCCGGTTCAGGAACGCCAAGGTGGCCGAACACGGCAGCCTTCAACGCGGGCATTTCCAACGGAGTGCGTCCCGGATTCGCGGCCAACCACTGCTGGAGCTCCGTGCCGTGCGCTGCGGACCAGCGGATCAGAAACTGCCGCAGCGGACTGTTCCGATCCACGACCAACAGCGTCAGGTCATCGGGCGATCTGGGAGGGGCAAGCACATATCGGAATCCCAGTCCGAGCTCATCGAGGATCGCCGGGTCCACGTTTCCGAAGTAGGCCAGTCGGACGGTTTGGCCCGGACGGTGTTGCTTGAGCCACTCGGCCAGCTCGTAAAGGTCTTGCCCCCAGTCGATGTTCGAGTCGATCAGGATCGCATGTCCGTGGGCCGGACCGCCGGCCAGTTCGTTGAAGTAGGCCAGGTGGTGTGGGTGAATCCGGGCTACGGCGCCGGCATTCCACAGCAGGCACGCTGCCACGAGCCACCGCACCGGCCTGATGCCTGCCTCGGCTGCTTCTGCCGCGATCGCCAGCAGGAACGGCAAACCCGGCAGCACGTAGCGGACGCCGAGGTTAATGTCCGTAGCCAGGCTCATGACCAGGATGAAACAGCCGGCGGCAAGTAGCACGACGGTGCGGGCTGGCGACCACCGACCGCTTAGCCGCCAGGTCACTGCGGCCAGGACGAGCAGAGCAAGCGTCCCAAGGGGCAGCTTGACCGCCAGCGCCACGAAGTAGTAGTACCACCAGCCCCGGTCTCGAAGCTGGCCGAACAGGTACACGTAGTAACCGTGGCGTTGGCCATCCGGTCCAGGCAGCCCCTCTGCTTCGAGACGTTGCTCGTCGAAGCCAAGCACGTAGTGCTCCGGAAGCGGCACGGGCAACCTACCGAGCCAGCTGTCCCGGAAGCGGTTCTCGCGGATCTCGATGATGTAAGCCCACGGATGATCAGGGGGTACCTGGCCAGGTTCTGGCGGCGTGGCGCGTGGACGGGTCAACAGGGCGGAAAGGAACCGATACTGGTCCAGGCGTTTGCCCGTGCCTTCGAAGAAATAGCCGGCATTGATCACCACGATGCTGAGCACGACGGCCAGAAGGTACGTCATGGCATGGCGGACCACGGTCGCCGGCAGCCGTTGGCCGGCGATGTGTGCCCAGGCGATCAGCGGAAGTAGGGGGTAGAGCAGCAGTAGCGTGAACTTGGTCAACTGCGCCAGTCCGAGCACCAGGCCAAGCACAATGGTAGGCCACCAGTGGGGCCGCTCGCTCCAGAGCAGCGTCACGTAGACGGCGATGACGGCCATCGTCGCAGCCGGCACGTCGGTCGTGACCAGTGCGCCGTGGGCCAGGAGGTTTGGTGCCGTGCACCAGAGTGCGGCGGCCATTGCGGCGGCTCGCGGCCCGAAGAGTTTGTGAACAAGCAGGGCACAGGCCAGCAAGCCGGCGCACGAGAAAGCGATCGGCACGAGCCGCCCGACGAAGTACAGCAGGCGGTATCGGGCCGCGTTGCGTTCCATGAACTCCCAGCCGAAGTTCCACTGGCTCACCGGCAGCCCGCGGGCGACGTTGCGGGCCCAGCTCCGGCTGTAGTCGACCTCCGCTCCGGCGGCCAGCACGGGAAGGGCTGCAAGCAATTTCACGAGCGGTGGGTTGTGGTGGTACAGCGCGAACGTACGTTTTTGCCAGTACGTGATCCCGGCCGGTAGGTGGGCCACTTCGTCCACTGTGGGGCTCTTGCGCCAGGCCACGTGGCACAGGAGCGCCGCGTGCACGACGGCGCACGCAATGGCCAGGACCAGCCAACTTCGTGCCCAACGGTCCGATGGTGGCATAAGGGCACAGGTGTTCAGTAGGTCAGCGTTGGCAGGATCTTCTGGAGCACCACGTGGGTGGCGGCCAGGTCTTCGAGCCCGATGCCGAGCGATTCGAACAGCGTGATCTGCTTCTCGTCCTGGCGGCCGGGCACTTGGCCGGTGACGATCTTTTCCAGTGGGATCAGGTCTTGCCACTTGAGCTTGCCGCTGCCGATCGGCTCGGCCAGATCGCCAGCTTCGCTGCGCGCCTGCTCGACGCTGTCCACGGCAATGATGTCGGCCCGGAGCACAAGCCGTTCGTCGATTTCGCACCGCTGCAGTGAATTCGAGCCGGCGGCGCAGACGTGGGTGCCGGGCCGAATCCAGTCGCCCTGTACTACGGGCCGGCTGGCATTGGTGATCGTCACGACGATGTCGGCGTCAGCCACGGCCGCCTGGGCAGTCGGTGCCGGTTGGACCGGAAGCTGGAATTCGTTGGCCATGTAGTGCGCGAAGCGCTCACGCCGCTCGGGCGTACGGCAGTAGACGTAGATTGCATCGAGTTGACGGACGCACGCAATCGCCCGTATCTGAGTCTCGGCTTGCCGGCCGCAGCCGATGACCGCCAGGACCCGGGCGTCCGGTCGGGCCATGTGGCGGACCGACACGGCGGACGCAGCGCCAGTGCGGAAGCGGCCGAGCCAGTCGGCCTCCAGCCGGGCCAGTGGTAGGCCGTCGCTGCCCCGGTACGCCTGAACCTGGAACCATGCTCCGGTGGCGCTGGTGCTGTAGGCCTTGTACACGAGCAGGTTCATCGCACGGGAGGCTGCCCCCATGAGATGGAGCATCGCGGAGGTGGTCCGCACCCGGCGGCGAGGCAAGTTGCTGGCCTGGCCCTCGGCCAGGTCCCGAAAGGCCGTCTCCACGGCCGCGATGATCGGCTCCATCTCCAACAGCCGAAGTACCTGGGTTTCGCTCAGCTCGAGCACGGCGCAATCTCCTGGAGGCCCGGCTGTTGTCGGCTGTGCGCAGGTACGGTTCGAGCTGCTGGCGCAGGCAGCTGTGACGGTGGGGCACTGCGGGCGGTGCAGCTGCCTCGTACGCCAACGGCAAGCAGCCCGTTCCCGGCAACTTAGAATGATATGGTTTGGCTGTGGTTGGTCTCGTTGTGTCCCAGCATCACCTTGGACCGGAACCGTGCTGGCGAAGCGGATCATTCCATGTCTAGACGTGGATCGTGGCCGCGTGGTAAAGGGGGTTCATTTTGTGAATCTGCGTGACGCGGGTGATCCCGTTGAAGTAGCTGCTCGGTATGAGCGGGACGGGGCGGATGAGCTGGTTTTCCTGGATATCACGGCGACGCACGAGAGCCGGGGCATCATGATCGATGTCGTGCGGCGGACCGCCGAGGTGGTGTTCATGCCGCTGTGTGTCGGCGGTGGCATTCGCACGCTGGACGACATCCGTGAACTGCTGAATGCCGGTGCGGACAAGGTTTCGATCAACTCGGCTGCTGTACGTGATCCGGAGTTTGTCCGGGCGGCGGCACGTCGCTTTGGTAGCCAGTGCATTGTGGTCAACATCGATCCGAAGCGGGTCCGGCGGGACGGTCGCGAGTTCTGGGAGGTGCACATTGCGGGCGGCCGCGTGCCGACCGGGCTGGAGGCGGTTCAGTGGGCCCGGACCGTGGAACGGCTGGGTGCTGGTGAGATTGTGCTAACGAGCATGGACCGGGATGGAACGCAGGCCGGTTATGATATACCGATGACGCGCGCCGTCGCTGAGGCGGTGAGCATTCCCGTAGTGGCTAGCGGCGGAGCCGGTGCCCCGGAGCACCTGTACGAGGCGCTCACGGACGGCAAAGCGGACGCAGTTCTCGCGGCCAGCATCTTCCACTACGGGAAACATCCGATACCCGAGGTGAAGGCATACCTGGCGAAGCGAGGCGTACCGGTGCGGCTGAGCCCCTGTGGCGACGCCGCGTGCCAGTGAGAGGACTGCTCTATGGCAACTACCCAACCCGAACAACGCAGTCATACAACTCTGCAAGATAACCGGGCTGCACGCGCCCGCCAGCCAAAGGAACACGAGGTCGATCGGTTGTTCCGGCTGGTGATCAAGCACAAAGGCTCGGACTTGCACCTGAAAGTCGGCTTGCCCCCCATGATCCGCATCGCCGGAACCTTGCGGGCGGTCGACCTGCCCCCGATCACCGACGAGGACATGTACCGGTGGATTCTGGACGAGCAGACGGGGATCCTGACCAGCCCGCGACACCGGAGGATTCTGGAGGAAGACGGCGGCGTCGATTTTGCGCACATCGTCATGCACGAGGGGGAGGAGAACCGATTTCGTGTGAATCTCTTCTACCAGCGCAGCCGGCTGTCGCTTGTGGCCCGCCGCGTCAACACGCGGATCCCGAATTTCAAGGAACTCAACCTGCCCGACTCGATCGAGAAACTCTGCCATTACTATCAGGGCCTGATCATCTTGGCCGGCGTCACCGGTAGCGGCAAGAGCACGACGATCGCGTCGATGCTCGAGTACATCAACCAGCGCGAGCGGGTGCACATTCTGACGATTGAGGACCCGATCGAATACCTGTTCAAGGACAAGAAGGCAGTGATCAACCAGCGTGAGGTTGGCATGGACGTCCGGGACTGGCATGTTGCCCTGAAGCATGCTGTCCGTGAGGATCCGGACATCATCCTGGTCGGTGAGATGCGCGACCGGGAGACGTTCGAAGCGGCGCTGCAGGCAGCCGAGACCGGGCACCTGGTCTTCGGCACGATCCACGCCTCTTCGGCAGCAAGCACCATTCAGCGTATCCTGGACCTGTTCCCACCCGAGCAGCACGCCGGTATCCGCCAGAACCTCGCCTTCAACCTGCGAGCCGTTATCTGCCAGATGCTGTTACCCACGACGGAAGAATGGCAGAAGAAGGGCGTGACGCGGGTACCGGTGTGCGAGATCATGATCCAGAACCCGACCATCCGCAAGCTGATCTCCGAAGGTGAAGATGACAAGCTCGAGGATGCGATCCGGATGTTTTTCCACGAGGGGATGCTCGACTTTACGGAGAGCCTGCGGCAGTTGATCGAGAAGGAGCTGATTGATCGTGCGACCGCCTTTGAGGCGGCGCCGAACAAAGAGGCGCTGAAGATGGCGCTGAAGGGCATCCGCGTCATGACGCCGGGCATCCTGTAACACGTGACGACAGACCTGGAGTAGGCCGACGGATGAACCAGTTCGACGTCTGGTTCCTGGTGCTGGCTCAGGCCAACCAGCCCGCTCCCCTGCACCTGAACCTGATTAAGCTGATTCCGGTGATCCTGATCTACATCCTCTGGGTCTTTACGGTTGCCTGGGCGGATCAGGAAAACAGAGAACATCGGCTGCTCTATCTGCAGCGTCGGTTCTGGAACAGCGTGCTGTTCTGGTCCGGGATCGCCGGTTTGTCCTTGATGTTCCTGATTCCAGAACCGACCGGCCTGGACCCGCTTGTCCGCTGGGTGATCTGGGGGGCAAAGCTGCTGCTGCTAATCACCGCCTACCTGATCCCTACCTGGCTGTACATCGTAACTCGCAACCGCAATGTGCCCATCGACGATGCGATCACGCTGGCGACCATCTACGCAGACACGATGGCACTGTTGGGGATCAGGGTCCGGGTGCGGCGTAAGAAGAGGTCCATGGGGCCGCCGATCCGTTTTGTGTCCGCCAGCGGTCAGCAGGCCCGGATGCAGGAGCCTCAGACCGATGATCCCGAGGAGGCCACGGCACTGGCGGAAGCGTGGATTGCGACCAAGGAGCTGGTTTACGACGCGATTCGGCGGCGCGCGACGGACGTGCTCATGGAACCGCGCGGGCAGGCTTGGGCCGTCGTTTACAAGATCGACGGTGTGCTGTTGCCAACCGAGCCGATCGAACCGGACATCGGCCTTGGCATCCTGACAAACCTCAAGAGCTTCGGCGGTCTGGACCCGAATGAGCGGCGCAAGCCTCAGACCGGCGAGTTCAAGGCGGTGGTCAAATCGGAGGAGATTCCGATTCGCATCCGTACGCTCGGCACCCGCGCGGGTGAGCGGATGCATCTGCAGATCTTCCAGGAGCAGGTGCATCCGGAGAACCTGGAAGATCTCGGCATGCGCGAATCGGCCGTTGAGCAACTGCGTCAGGTGCTTGCCCAGCCGGCAGGCATCGTGCTCGTGGCCGGACCGAAGGAGAGTGGCAAGACGACCACGGTGCATGCCATGATTCGCGCGGTGGATCGGTTCGTGCGGAACGTGGCCACGCTGGAGGATGACTTCACCTACAAGCTCGATACGGTGACGCGGAACAAGGTCGACCCGGCGGCGGGCGAGACGCCGTTCACGAAGCTACGCAGCGTTGTCCGAACCGAGCCGGATGTGGTGATGATCGACGAACTGCGCGACGTGGAGGCCGCGCAGCTTGTGGTGAAGGCCGCCTCGGACCGGCTCTTTGTCATAACGCTGCAAGCAATGGACGTGCCGTCAGCCATAGAGCGGTTCCGTGAGCTAGTCGGGAACTCGCAGGCGATTGCAGCTCATCTGTTGGCTGTCGTCGCGACCCGCTTGGTCCGGCGGCTGTGCGATGAGTGCAAGGAGGCGTATCAACCAAATCCCCAGGCTCTCCAGCGGCTCAACCTGGCTTCCGCGGGCATCAAGGTCTTCTACCGGCCGCCCCCGCCTCCTGAGAAGGAGGAAGAGATCTGCCCGAAATGCTCGGGGCTGGGTTACCATGGCCGGATCGGGATCTTTGAGGTGCTCATCGTCAACGATCCGATCCGCCAGGCCATCGCCTCGGGCGCCAACCCGCGGCAGATCCGCGCCATGGCGCGCACGGCCGGCATGGTGTCACTATTCGAAGATGGCCTTCGCCAGGTGGTTCGCGGTGTGACGTCCCTGCAGGAGATCACACGCGTCCTGAACCCGACTGGCGCCGCACCTCAGCGGCGTGCCCCCACTCGACAGGCATGAGGTGCTGAGATGGTCACGCTAATCGACGTTGCGCTCGCTGGTCTGGTGCTGGGCCTGACGTACCTGCTGTCCAAAGAAGGACTGTGGGGGGCTGCTCTGGCGTTCTTCGACACACTGTTCGCCGGACTGATCGCGTTCGGCACCTTCGAGTTTCTGGGCAGCCGCATGGAAGCAAACATCGGCTTCTGGGGAGGGTTCCCTCGGTTCATCTGCCTGGTGGGCGTGTTCTGCATCACGGTGAGCATCCTGCGGGTGATCACCGACAAACTTGGCCCACGGCGGGTGAAGTTCCCGGATCTGGCCGAACAGACGCTCAAGTTTGTCTTCGCCGGCCTGACCGCCTGGATCGCCACCGGAATGGTCATCTGCATGTACCAGGTTGCCCCGGTCTCGAAGGCACCGTTCCAGTACCCCTTCGGCAAGGCGCTGTTCGGTATTGGGATCGACCGCCACTGGCTGATGATCGTTCACTACAGCACCCGCTACACGTTCGGCTGGGACGAGCAGAGCGCGTTCCCACCACCATCGCAGTTCATCCAGGAGTACGAAGAGTTCCGGCCGTTCGGCAAGAGATTCTAGACGCGCGAGGCTGCAGGAGGCTGCCAGCCGGGCGACACCGGGCCTATCATGAGGTGGACGGTGCCGGTCAACGGGATCGGCTACCGTATGGACTCTCTGGTCAGTAGGAGCTAGCCCGGTGCGTCCAAAGCCGAAATTCACGCCGGGAGGCCTGCGCTGCCTCTACTGCGAAAAGCCACTGAGCTGTGCCATTTGCGGTAAGCTTGTCGCGTTCCGCACCCAACAGGAGCACGACGCGTTCTTTGAGCCGGAATCGGTGGTCCGCTGCCCGTACTGCAATCACACGCTTCGCTGTCGGTACTGCGGTGCCGTTTACGCTGGCACGGACGAAGAGTACGAGGCATAATGGCCGCCAAGAGTACGCCGCGCAGCTTGTCGTGCCACTGGAGGTGCTGACATGTCCAATGGCAACCGTCGTGTGGGCAAGGCCCAGCAGATCGCCGTTGCCCTCGCAGCCGCCCTGGCTACTTCGGTAGCCAGCTCTGACAGTGAGGCCGCTCAGCTGAACGACGCGATCCGCAGGGTCGAGCGGTACTGTGCCGCTAGCTGGCGAGCAGCTGGCATTCCGCAGCAGGAATGGGCCGATTGCACGCAGGAGGTGCTGACCAGGCTGCTGGAGCGGCTGGGGCAGCCCCGGAGCGACTGCTCCGCACAGGCTTATCGCGAACTGAAGCGGGCCGTCTGGTCCACGGCGAAGGCGTATCAGAGGCGACCGCGCGGTGCCGGCCTGCTGCATGAAGGGCTGACGCGCAACACGGCCACGCCCGATGAGACGCTCGCCCGAACAGAGTGGTTCGATCGGCTGTTGCAGCAGGTTACGCCGCGGCAACGTCGCATCCTGGAACTGTGGCTTGCCGGCGCCTCGATCGGTGAGATCGCACGGGACCTGGGTCTGCCAGCCGAGCGGGTTAGCGACGAGAAGTACAAAGCGCTGCGGCGGATCAAGCAGATCATCGCAGCCGAGGCAGACAGCAGCAGCTGATCGTCAACGGTACCGGTCCCGGCGGCAGGACGACGCCGGGACCGGTTGGCTGACGGCTAACCCCAGTATTTCTGCACCATTTGCTTCATGAAGCGTAGCCCTTCGCGGGCCACGTGCTCCTCGCTCGGAAACATCTTCCGCCAGATGCAAGTCGCGGCGGCTAGATCAGGCAAGGCCTGGCCGAAGGCCTCAATCACCAGCCAACCGTCGTAGCCGATTTCTTTGAGCGTAGCGAACGTCTCCTCCCAGTGCACATGGCCCTCGCCAGGTGTGGAGCGGTCGTTTTCCGAGATATGCACGTGGATGATCCGCTTGCCGCCTGTGCGGATCGCCTCGGCTATGCTCTTCTCTTCGATGTTCGCGTGGAACGTGTCGTACATCATGCGGAAGCCGGCATGGTTCACTTCGTCGACCAGCCGTGCGGTGTCCTCGGCGCAGTTGACGAAGTAGGTTTCGAACCGATTGAGGTACTCCAGCGCAAGCGGCACGCCCGCCGCCTGGGCGTAGGGGGCCAGCTGGCGGAACGCCTCCACCGCCCACTTCCATTCCTCTTCCGTGCGACCGCGTCCGACGAGCCTACCGACTGGTGAGACGTACGGGCCGCAGAGCACTTCGGCGCCGAGCACGTGGCAGATATCGACAGCCCGCTTCAGGTGCTCCAGTGCCCGCTCGCGGACGACTCGATCGTCGCTGATCGGATTGGCGTCCTCCGGAACGACCGTCACGACGGTACAAGCGAGACCGAGCTCCTCGAGCTTGCGGCGAGTGTCCCGAGCTTTCGCTTCGTCGAACGCAAACACGGGCAACTCAACGCCGTCAAACCCCCACTGCTTGATCTGCTCTAGCAGTCGGTAATGCTCCGGACCCACGTCGGTGGTCCAGAGCAGAAGGTTCATGCCGTACTTCATGGCAGCTCTCCGTCAGATCCGGGTCACTTCCTGCCAGGTGCCGGTCTGCGCCGACTTGGCCACCGCATCGCAGACGTACTGGGTAGCCAGGGCGGTGCGGAACGTCGGTTCAGCAGGGGTACCGGTCTGGAGCCCTTTGAGGAAGTCGGCCAGGGCGTTGATGAACGTGTGCTCGTAGCCGATGGTCGTACCGGGCACCCACCAGTTCTTGTGGTACGGGTGCTCGAAACCGGTCACGTGGATGCTGCGCCAGCCGCGTAGCCGTGGGTCGTCGGAGTGCTCGAAGTACTCGAGACGGTGAGGATCCTCCAGATCGAAGTAGATCGAAGCGTGTTCGCCGTTGATCTCGAAGGCGTTCTTGTTCTTGCGGCCACGGGCATAACGGGTTGATTCGAATGTGCCGACCGAACCGTTCTCGAACCGAGCGAGGAACAACGTGGCGTCGTCGATCTTGACCGGTTCCGGAGCCCCTTTCTCCTGATGGACCCGCTCCTTGACGAACGTCTCCATCAGGGCATTGACCGCGACGATCGGACCGTTCAGCCACATGGCTGTGTCGATCGAGTGGGACAGCAGGTCGCCCAGAACGCCGGATCCGGCCACGTTCGCGTCCAACCGCCAGAAGGTATGCCCTCCCTGCGGTACGCTCGGATCGATGGTCCAGTCCTGCAGGTAGACGGCGCGGTAGTGGAAGACTCGGCCGAGCTTCCCTTCCTGCACCACTTCGTGTGCCAGCGTGATCGCGGGCACTCGTCGGTAGTTGAACCAGACGAAGTTTGGCACGCCGGCTTCCTCGACCGCCTCGACCATCTCGCGTGCCTCGGCGCCCGTGCGGGCAAGTGGCTTTTCGCACAGCACCATCTTGCCCTTTTCGGCTGCGGCGATCGCGATGTCGTGGTGCGTGTCGTTGGGAGTGCAGATATCGATGGCATCGATGTCGTCCCGCTCAACCAGCTTGCGCCAGTCGGTTTCCCAGGACGCGTAGCCCCAGCGGTCAGCAAACGCTTTGACCTTCTCTTCGTTCCGCCCACAGATCGCCTGCAACACCGGCTCGTACTCAAGGTCGAAGAACTTGTTGACCTTGTAGTACGCGTTCGAATGGGCCCGCCCCATGAAGCCGTAGCCGATAACGCCCACGCGCAGTTTCTTGCCCATGGTCTTGCTCCTTTCTGTGCCTGAATCGCTCTGGCTGGTGTTCGCTCGGCTAGAAATCGGGCGTGTACTTCTTGCGGTACTCGTCCAGGAAGCGGATCGACTGTTCGGTCACCTCCCAGGCGTTCGGCCAGAAGCACAGGTCGATCGTCCACCAGTCGCTCGGACAGCCGCAGGTGAGCAGCTCGGGGATGATGGCGTCGAAATCAAGCAGTCCTTCACCGAAGGGCCGGTGTGTTGAGGTCTCGTCGTCGTGAAGCGTCCCGTCGGAATCGATCAGGTGGATGTGGCCGATGCGGCCACGGAGCAAGCGAAGCAGGCCAAGTGCCCCATCCGCCAGCGTCTCCTTCTCGCCAGGCTGTCGGGCACCTTCCGCAGCCACCATGTGCGCATGGCAGGTGTCGAAGAGGATGCCAAAGTTCCACGCGCCGTGCGACCGCACCTCATCGACGATCTCCACAATTTCGCTGGGCTTATTGAACGCAAACCCAGGCTCGAACTCCCAGACCACTCGGATGCCGTGATCCGCCGCGATCCGGGCGCACTTGACCCAGGCTTTCACGACGCGCTCGCGGCCCAGCTTCGGGTCGACGCCAGTCTTCTCAAAACAGTCGGGCGGTTCAACCGTGTCCACGCGGATGACGTCGATGCCCATGTCTTCGGCAAACAGCACGTTCTTGGCAAATTCGGCAATGTACGGTCCGGAGTCCTCGACCGTGGGAAGTTTGTGCATCCAGAGGTTAGCGGCCAGCCCGCTGAACGCCAGGCCTTTGTCCTCCACGTAGCGCCGCAGATAGAGCCGACTCTCACGCGTACGTAATGAGTCGGGGTTCGGGTGAGGCGGGAAGGCGCCGAACTCAACACCGTCCATGCCCAACTGGGCCAACTTGTCCACGACCGTGTAGAAATCGACCGGGTTCTTCTCATACGGTCCGAAACAGTACGCCCAACTCCCAATAGACAGTTTTGGCATGACTACCTCCGCGTCTGCCGGACTGCTGTGCGTCAAAGCATCTTAACCCACCTCGACGATCCGCCCCTCCTCGATCGAACGCTCCATGGCCTCGATCATCTTCTGGGCCACGATGGCATCGTCTAGCGTGGACAACGGCTCCAGACCACGCCGCAAACAGCCATCGATAAAGTGACGCACCTCATTGGTGATCGAACCCTGGTAGGCGGTGTACGTTTGAGAATGGACCAGGCCTGGCTTCAGCTCCACCCAGTCCCGGTAGCTGTACCGTGTGCCGCCCGCCGTGCCGATCACCTTCACCAGTACGGTCCACGGATCAGCCGTGTGGTCGTCGGCCGCGAAGCTGGCGCAGAAGTGGGCAAGCGAACCGTCTTCCATTTCCAGCTGCACCATCGCCAGATCCTCCTGCGTGATCCGTTCATAGTGCAACGTCGCCTTCATGGCTACCAGCCGCTTCGGCCGACCAACCAGATACAGCAAGATGTACGAATGGTGCGTCATGATCTGGCGGATCACCCCCGGGTATCGCGCAGCAACTTCTTCAGGATGGTGGATGTTGTAGAGCACGTAGCAGGAGACGATCCGGCCAAGTTCGCCTTCGGTTACGAGCTGCTTGGTCCGCTCCATCCCCGCTTCATAGATGTAGTTGTGGCCCGGCATGCAGACCCGGCCCGCCCTGGCAGCGGCCGCCTTCATCTGCTCGATCTCGCCAACATCGCACCCCACCGGCTTCTCCACCAACACGTGCTTACCGGCCTCCAGGGCAAGCAACGTGTACTTCAGGTGCGTCTCCAGATTGGTTAACACGAAGACCGCGTCGATGGCCGGATCGTTGACCAGGGCCTCCGGCGTCTCGTACCGCTTGCAACCGAACTGCTCGGCCCGCTGGATGGCACGCTGCTCGGTCCGGTTCCACAGCCCCACCAGCTTGGCACCGGGACAGCGCCGCACCGCCTCCGCATGGAGCACGGACACGTCGCCGGCGCCGATGAAGCCTACGCCAATGGTGTCGTCAGGCATGCCGGTCACCTCCGAATGAACCCCCTAAGCAGAGACACGATCGCGATGAAGACGATGGCAAGTTTTACCTGAATCGACGGCGCTTGACAAGGCTGTCGCGCCTACCGGGTCCAATTGGGCTTTCGCGCACGCGGTACCGGGACGGGTTGCCGCGCAGCCGGGTGGCGAGCCGGTGGTTGGTTTCTTCCCCCGGCCGACGCGGCGGGACCGACACCCGCGCACGACACCGGCCACATCGTCCCTCGGCTGTGGTCCCCCTGCCAGGCCTGCAAGGGCCCAATCGGCCCCTCCGATGCGCGCTGGCTTGACGAGGCGGCCCGGCTTGGGCGAAACTAAATGTGTCCTGTCCGGTCACCGTCGCGGCTGCGCGGTGGCCGCCTGTCCCACGGGGTGCCAACTCGGCGTTGCTGACCGATCGGCGCGCCGTCACGGCATGTGGTGCGGCGCAGACTTCAACCAGTGGCAAGTGTCGCCGCTGCCCGACGCGACACGTTCCTCAAAAGGACCGCCAATGATGTACTGCCAGAAGCAACGCAGAGACGCCTTCACGCTGATCGAACTCCTCGTGGTCATCGCGATCATTGGGATCCTGATGGCCCTGCTGTTGCCTGCCGTGCAGCGTGCCCGGGAGCGAGCTCGTCAGAACCAGTGCGCGAACAATCTGAAGCAGATCGGCATCGCGCTGCAAGCGTACGCCAGCACACACCGGGTGTTCCCGCCCGGCGCGATCATGCCGGACGATTTCGGCCCAGGCTACTCGTGCGACACCCCGTACTGCACGATCAATCGTGGCCGAGCCGGCAACATGGGAGCCTCCTGGCTCGTCCAGCTCCTCCCGATGCTCGACCAGGAAAATGTCTACAACGCTTGGAACGCCTCCCTGCCGATTCGGTCGCCTCAGAACGCAACCGTCATCACGCAGCACATCCAGGTCTTCCTGTGCCCGTCGGACACAGGCAGCTACGAGCTCTTCGTGGCGCCATTTGAGGACACAAACGACCGTACTCCGATGGCCAAAGGCAACTACGCTGCGAACTTCGGGGCAACCGGCTGGAACTTCGACATCCTCTTCGTCCAACGGCGGCCATACACGTATGGGCCGTTCGGCCAGAATTTCGGAGCGTCGCCCGATCTGATCAGCCGCAACGACGGCACAACCAACACGATTGCGGCGGCTGAGATCCGCCGAGCGTTCAGCGGCTTCGGCTCTGCCGACGTGCGCGGCGTCTGGTCAATCGGCGTCATGGGCGCATCGGCGTTCGCGGGTCGGATGGACGAGCCAAACGACCCGGACAACGCCTCAACGCCCGGACAACTGAAGCCCAACGACCCCAGCCCGGACCTCATCCCCTACTGTGCCGCAGGTGACCGCCGGGGACTTCCCTGCCTGGAAGTTCCTAACGAGAATCCGCTCAAGTTCCCACACCCGCGCAGCATGGATCAGATCGCCAAGAGCCGTCAGGGAGCAGCGCCGCGGTCGATGCACAGCAATGGCGTCAATGTGCTTATGTGCGATGGATCAGTTCGTTTCATGTCAGACCAGATCAACATCGGTCTCTACCACGCCCTGCTGACCATTAAGAACAAGGAGCCAGTGGACGACTTCTAGTGGTGGAGCCATGCGCGGGTAGTGGCTAGCGTGGCCGCTGCCAGGCAGGCCAAGTCGGCGTCTCCCGCTGGATTTCTTCATAGAGCGCGACCAGCTGCGCACGTAGCTCGGCGAGCTTCTCCGGGTGCTTGCCAGCCAGGTCCCGTTGCTCACCTACGTCTTCCCTCAGGTTGTACAGCTCAAACTTCACAAGCCTGGCGTGCTTGATGGCATCTTGGTCTTCGGGCCGGATGTCGCCACGCAGCGTCGCGGCCGGCCGATCAAGGTGGCCGAGGATCTTCCAATCACCGACTCGCATCGCAACCTTTGGCGCGCTTCGGGCCGAGTTCAGTTGCCAGTACAGCGGCACGGAGCGACGCAGTTTCTTGCCTTCGAGCACCGGCAGAAAACTGGTGCCGTCCAGCTTTCGGTCCGTCGGCACATCAATACCGGCCATCGCACAAATCGTGGGCAACAGGTCAACGACGCCGATCGGCTCATCGCACACGGTTCCCGGCTTGGCCTTACCGGGCCAGCGTAGGATACCCGGCACGCGGATGCCGCCCTCGTACAGATGGGCCTTCTTAGCACGAAGCGGACCGGCTGAGCCGTACGGATGCGCCCGCGTGATGGCTGGGCCGTTGTCGCTGCTGAAGTAAACGAATGTGGTATCCCTCAGGCCCAGTTCGTCGAGTGCCTTCAAGATACGGCCGACGGCGTAGTCCAATTGCGATATGTTGCCGTGGTGCCGCCGCTGGCGAGGATCCGCGAACTGACGATAGAACGCCTGAAAGTGGGGCGCGGTGGCAATCGGCTCGTGTGGCTCATGGAAGCAAACATACAGGAAGAATGGCCGTGTGCGGTCCCGATGTTCCTTCAGCCACCGGATCGTTTCTTCGGCAACGATCAGGCCCGAGAACCCTTCGATGCGACCGACCGGCACCCCGTTGCGCACGAAGTTCACCGGGTTCCGGTGGCTGGGCAACGCGTTGTTCTGGGTGGCAAACCAGTAGTCGAAACCGTGGTCGTACGGGTCCGGTTGGGCATCGGAAACGAGGCTACCGTTGAGGTGCCACTTCCCGACCTGGCACGTCTGATAACCTGCCTGCTTCAGCAGCTCGGCAATGGTCACTTCGCTGGTTGGCAGGTGCATGGGCGAGCCAAACGCAATCCAGTTGTGGATACCCACGCGCTGGGGGGTGCGACCGGTCAGCAGCGCTGCACGGGAAGGCGAACAGACGGGCGAACCGGCGTACGCGGCCGTGAACCGAACGCCTTCCTGAGCAAGCCGGTCGATATTCGGTGTGCGGAGCACGCGGTTGCCGTAACAGCCCAGGTCACCGTAGCCGAGGTCGTCCGCAAAAAGGATCAAGACATTCGGACGATCGGCACCGACTCCCTTGCGTTGGCCGGGCACCAACAGAACAGCTGCCAGGACAAGCGGCCACCAGACGCTGCGCATCGAGCCACCTCCAGCGGGTCGCCTTCACGCACTTTCTGCAGTATAGCGGCGGTGCGAGCCCTGAGCTGGTCGACGGCGCTGCTAGGGGGAGTGCTGGCGAGGTGACGGGGCAGGTGCTCGAGCCTGTTCCGGGTCGGGCAGGTGCTTAATGGACGGCAGCCCGAAGACCTGCAAGAAGTACCGCGTGGTGCCGTACAAAGCGGGGCGGCCGAGCGAATCGTGGTGGCCGACGATGCGCACCAGCCCCTTCTCGACCAATTGCCGGATGACGTCACCGCAGCTGACGCCGCGGATCGCTTCGATATCGGCACGCATGATCGGCTGACGGTAGGCGATGATGGCAAGCGTTTCCCACGCGGCCGGGGACAGTTTCAGTGTGTGCCGCGGCGGGCAGAACCGGGCCAACCACGGTGCCAGGCTCCGCCGGGTGACCAGCTGCCAGCCGCCTGCAATGGGCCGGACGTGAAAGGCGGACCGGTCAGCATCGTAGAGGCGATTCAGTTCGCGCAGCAAGGGACGGACCAGGTGCACGGGCAGGCGAGCCTGCCGGGCAAGCTGGGCAGTGGTGAGTGGCTCGGTAGCGGCGAAAAGGGCCGCTTCCAACCGGGCCAGCTCCTCGGTGCGCCGGCCCGGCATCGGTGCAGCTCGCCAGGCAAACCGGCGGGCGATTGACCGCCGCCCCGAACGGCCAGCACCGGGTCGCTGGCGGGGCCGAAAGGCAAGTTGAGGATAGTTCGGCCGCAGACGAACGTGCATGGCTGTAGCCGGTGCCGTGCGCGTGTGATCCATGGCATCCTACGCGCCAGCCCGGCAGGTCGAAGTCATCGCTAGGGGGTGGTGATGCCGGCACCGTGTGCCTCTTGCCGAAACCGCTCCGCCCGATCGAGGATCGCTTCGGTGGTATGCGGCCGGCGCGGTTCAAGCACGTAATGGAATTCGCGCTCGTCGCGCAGCGTGAACGGCCAGAGATTCTCCGTGAAGAACTCCGTCAGCCAGTTGTCCCACCAGGGCGGCGGCACCTCCTGGATGACGGTCAAGGTCTCGTAATCGTCGTGCGTGATCTTAATCTTTCTCGGCGCGTAATACGCAAAAGACATCGAGACGGGCGAGAAGCCGACGACTTCGCCGTCGATTTCCACAAGTGCCCCGGGCGGATCGGTGCGCACGGTCATCCGCCGCTCAACGCAGCTGGATGCGCCGAGCAGCGTCAGCGCCGTAGCAACCCGGAGCCAGCCGTGGTAACCGCGCTGCTTTCGGTCCACGATCGAGTTCCTCATTCGGACAGACGCTTCCCGTCGCCCCGCTCCACTCAGTAGCATGACGGCCCAACGGCGTGAAGGGCAGTTTCGGGCCGGCAGCCGGACGACGAGCCGCCGCCAGGTCAGAACAGGCACTCGTCGTCGCTGAGCATCCGCTCGTCGCGTAGCGCCGCAATCGGCTTCGGTTGCTGCGGCTCGGCGGTACCCGCCACAACCGGCTCGGCGGAGGCCTGTGCGGAACCGGTCCTCAGCGGACTGCGGTAGCAGACGAGCGAGATGATGTAGAGAGCAGCGGCTGTGGCGAAGCCGGCGCGCGCCACAACCTGATCCGTGGCGAACAACCGGATGAGCCGATCGAGCAGCGGGCTGTGCTGGCGCGGTCGCCGGTGTACCGACCGGGAGGCATCACTCAGTAGCGCCGGCATCCCATCCTCCGGCCGCCCCTCAAGCTCCCACTGCGCCAGCTGCTGCTGCAGCTCCGGATCATGCCGCAGCGCCTGCAGCAAGCGTGCGAGCTTCTCGTTCTGGCGATCGAGCGCAACGCACCGCTCTGTCAGCGCCGCCACAGTCTCTTCCAGCGCTCGGATGTGCTGCAGTCGCGGGGCAAGAACCAGGGCTGCCACGATGGCCGTGGCGCAGAACGCGGTGAGCCAGAAGCCGACCGCAGGCCAGATCGTCTCTTCGGCAACAGGCAACGTTGGGCTGGTGGACATCGTCGCGCGGCAAGCCTTGGGGATCGGCAGCTCGGCAGCTTTCCTGCTACAGCATCGGCGAAGTTGCGCAGAAGGGTTTGCGAAAACCCAGATTACGTAGCTTGCTCATTTAGCCAAAGCGGAACAATTGCACCGCCCCCCTCGCACACCACCGGCTACTCATTCCACGCCCAGCCGGATGCGGAGCTGGTCAAATTCGTCCCGATACTTGTTGTCCGACAGGTGCAAGTGTTCACCCTCGCTGATCAGCTGCAGGTTCGGATCACACGGTAGGCCGTACTGCTCAACGATGGCCACGTAGGGATTGATGTCGGGGGCGTACACGAAGATCAGTTTGTGCTCGTCGAGCTGGACTTCCGTGGGCCCATCCGGGTTCAGGACCGCAATACCGGTGTACCCATCGTTCAGCAGGAGCTCCTCGTAGTCGCACAGGATGCTGCGCAAAATGACGTTCTCGATCTCGTCCCGTACCAGGTCGACGTGCCCTTCCACGGTCGGATCATGGCTGGATTCCAGCACGACCGCCACCTCATCACCGACCTCGGCCACCAGATCACAAAACAGATCGAACAGATACTCGGCCGATGCAGCGATCGACAGCGTGGCCAGTGTCTCACCGGCCAGCTCGTCATGGTACCGCCCGATCCGGTAGCCGGCGCGGGGGATGATTGCCAGGTCGAAGGCCGGTCGGATTGCCCCCGTTAAAAGGAAGTCCCCGTAGCGGACCCGTTCCAGATGCGCACGCAGCGCTTCGGACGAGGCCGTCGCGAAGCTGCTCGCATCCCAGGTCGCCTTTTGTCCCCGAAGGATGGTTGGTCGCACCGGTTTCATGGCATCACCTCTGTTCGAATATACTCTACGAAACGGTTGCAGGCGACGCTTCCGCACGACTCGCCAGGACACGATCCGGCACGGTCGCGCAAGCTTGCCGAGGTTGCCACACCGTTGCACGAGCCAGGGAGCGAACGACCCGTCATCCTTGGAGCACAAACCATGAGCGCGTTGGCAGGACATCGGCCACGATCATCGCCGCGGATCCGTCTGGCTCTACTGCTTGCCGTGCAGCTGCTGTGCTGGCCCGCCGCTGTGGCGGCCGTCGCGGCATCCGAGCAAGAAGCCCCCTCGGGCAAGGTACTGGAAGAAAGTTGGGAAGCGATCTATATCGGGGGTAAGAAAGCTGGCTACGTGCACACGGTGGCCGTGGCCCGCAAGCTGGACGACGGACGCGAAGTCATCGAAGTCCGCACCAAGTCGTTCATGCGGCTGCGCCGCTTCGGCCAGCCGATCGAGATGGAAGTGCACACGCGCTCGGTGGAACTTGCCGAAACGGGAGATCTGCTCGAGACCGAATTGGTCACTCGTTCCGGCCAGATCGAAGCCATGCGGGTCAAGGCCAGGGTCGAGGACAATGAACTGGCCATCAGCATAGCCACGCTGGGAAAGGAGACAACGCAGCGCATCCCCTGGAAGCCGATGCCGGGACCGTACGCGATCGACAAGCGGATCGGAAATGTGGCTAAGCTGGCCAAAGGAGAAACGGTACAGTTCCGGTTCTTCGACGGCTCGTTTCAGGCCGTGGTCACCGGAAAACTAACTGCGGCCGGCCACGAGGAAGTGCAGCTCCTTGACCGAACGGCCAAACTGCGCCGGGTGCGCTTCGACCTGTTCCTGTCCGGCCGGGACCAACCGTTGTTGACAACGCACGTCTGGGTGGACGAGCAGGGAGAAGCGCTCAAGTCGCGCATCGCTATGCTCGGCGGCATGGAAACGTACAAGGTATCGAAAGAGGTCGCCCTGGCCGAACCCGAGGAACTGAGCGAGGATGTTGCCCTCCGGTCCCTCGTGCCCATCCGCGGACGACTAGACCGGCCATTCGAGACAGTCCGCGCCGTCTACCGGTTGCATCTAGAAGAATCCGTTGACCCGGCCGATGTGCCCCTGGACGACGGCCCGACGCAGGACGTGACCATCCGTCCGGACGGTACGATCCTGCTGACCGTCTATGCGGAACCGCAGGGTGATGCCGAACCGGAACCGGGACCGCAGTATCGGCAGCCGAACAGCTACCTTCAGTCGGATAACCCGAAGATCCGGCAGATCGCGGAGCAGGCAGTGGGCGACGCGGACGATCCACTGGAGAAGGCAAGACGCATGGAACGCTGGGTATTCGAGAACCTGACCAACAAGAACTTCGGCGTCGCATTCGCCTCAGCAGCGGCGGTCGCTGAGTCGATGGAGGGAGATTGCACGGAACATGCGGTCTTGCTTGCTGCCATGGCGCGAGCGCAGGGACTGCCGGCCCGCGTCGCCGTGGGCTTCGTCTACGCACCGTCGGTAGGTA
>JALXBF010000042.1 GCA_026991575.1 Planctomycetota bacterium
CCCCCGGAGCGCCCCGGCTCGGTCGAGCCGGCCAAGCCCGCCGCGTCACCCACCCCCCATGCATTTCTGACAGCCCAGATGCTGGCGGAGGTCGGCAAGCCTGCTGAGCAGATCGTCGGCAAGCTGCTGGAGCGCGGCATCGTCGGCGAGTTGTTCGAGCTGAGCGGCCAGTTGGTCAAGCTGCCGCGCAAGTTGCTCAGCAGCCTTGCCCCCCTGGCCGCCGGCAGCCCTGGCCGCCTGAGCAAGCGACTGAGCCAGCTTAGCGAGCTGCTCTGGGCTGCCGAGCTGCTTGCGCAGGGCATCCAAGGCTTTCTCGAGCTGCTCGCCTTTCAGCCCAGAGCGTGCCAACCGCCGACGGGCCTGTTCCAGTGAACGAAGTTTCTGAAGCTCCCGATGCAGCCGCTGCAGCTGATTCTGTAGGACACGCTTCTGCTCGGCAGGAAGATCGCTCTTGCGCAGCTGCTCGGCCAGCTTCTTCAGCGCCCTTGCGGCCCGCTCCAGGTCACCCCTCTGCAGCGCTTGCTGGAACTGTCGGATCGGATCGTTGGTAGCAGTAGCTACCTGACTAGCCCGCCGTGCCAGCTCCTGGAGCGTGTTGCGTACCTTGGCCTGCTCGGCTAAGCGGTCTCGTTGTTCCTGGAGACGCTTTTCAATGTCACCAAGCTGCTGGAGCGTCTTTTCCGGATCGGGGAGCGAGCGGCGGTCCGTACCGGCATCCCGCGCAAGGCGTTCCAATTCTGCAAGCAACTCACGCAGCTCGGCCAGCTGGCCTTCTTCGGCGACCTGGGGCAGTAGCGTGGCTAAGTCCTGCTCAAGACGATTCATCGCACGCTGAACACGCTCGGCCAACTCCTGGCGTTCAGCCAGGGAATCCTCCGCGACGGCCGCCCTGTCGACAGCCTGGCTTTCCCGTTGCCACGTCGGCAACAGCAGCCAGGAGATCATGCCCAGCAGCAGCGGCAGCAGGGGGGCAACGGCGGCCCTCGGTACCCGCCAGCTGAACGTGGCGGCCGGGTCGATGCTGTCAAGCCACCGGCTCAGGTCACGCAGCAGTGCTTGGGCAGCCGGTTGCTGACGGAGGTCGTCGGTCAGCGAGATTGCCGAGGTGACACGGTCCTGCAGGTCGAAAGCGCGATCAAGCTCGACGGCCGCACGCAGCGGGCGCACGCGGCGGATCCAGGCGACGATTAGCCCAACCACGGTAGCCGCAACGAACACGACAGCACTGATAGCCAGGATCCGGCTCAGTGACCAGCCAAGCAGCTTCCCGCCGGCTGCGGCTGCCGCGGCACCAAACGCAGCGACTGTCCACGCCCACAACAGAATCTCCAACGCTCGCTGCGCGGTAAGCCGAAGGGCCACCCTTTGGACGAGCTTTTCGACCGGTTCCATCACAGACCTCCCCGATCAAGCTCTGACCGGTACCACGCTTCAAATGATAGCAGTCCTGCTACCCACACCGCAACCTCTTGTGCGGCCAGGAGAATCGCACGCACTCCCGGCCGCGTGCGGAACCACACTGTGCCCACGACGATTCAGCGAGGCAGCCCCCGGCAATCAGAAGATCGGCTTGCCATCGTCGACGAGCTTGATGGGTTGCCCAAGCGGGGAGCGGTACTCTTCGTCCGGGTCGATACCGAACACCTTGCACACAGTGGCGAACAGGTCGGGGATTGATACCGGTCGGTCCACGACCTCACTGCCATCGTCGCTTGTGCGGCCGATCACTGCACCCTCTGGAGCCCCACCACCGGCCAGCACGGCACAGAACGCCTGTGGCCAGTGGTCGCGACCGCCGCGTGGATTGATCCGGGGCGTTCGACCGAACTCACCGATCCAGATCACCAACGTTTGCTGCCACAGGTCCCGTTCACGCAAATCCTGCAACAGCGCCGCGAATGCCGGATCTGTCAGCGCCGCCAGCTTCGGAGTGATCGTGAAGTTGTCGCGATGCGTGTCCCACCCGGTTGTCCGTACCTCAACGAATGTCACCCCGGCCTCGACCAGTCGCCGTGCCAGCAAGCAGCCCAGGCCGAATCGGCTCCTGCCATACCGCTCGCGCACCGCCTCCGGCTCCTGTTCGATATCGAACGCCGACACGCGCGGGCTGGCAAGCAGCTTCAGCGCCCGATCCTGAACGGCGGCATGATCCTCAAACGCAATGTCCGCGTTGGACTGTTCCCGTGCAGCCCGGTATCCGCGCAACAGCGCCAGTCGTCGGCGCATCCGCGCGGTGGGCACCGCAGGCCGAATGTTCGCCGGTTTCTTCGTGGCGTCCGGGATTACGAACGGATCGTACTCGGCGCCAAAGAGACCTGCTCCGTGGGTTGGACCACCAATGCTGACAAACTGAGGTAAGTCGGCGTTTTCTGGAGCAGCGCGGCTGATGACGATCGAACCGAGCGAGGGATGGGTCACGCCACTTGCCGGCAGATGTCCGGTGTGCATGTGGTACGTCGCCCGCTGGTGGTTGGCTTCCCGCGCTACCATGGAGCGGACCAACGTCACACGATCCAGCCACTGCGCCATCCGTGGCCAGTATTCGGCAACGTGCACCCCAGGGATTGCCGTGGCAATCGTGCGGGTGCCACCGCCGGTTTCCGCGTGGGGTTTCGGATCAAACGACTCGAACTGACTCGGTCCGCCACCCATCCAGAGCAGAATGCAGCTTCGGCCGGTGCGGCGCATCCGCTCACTACCGGCCATCAAGAGATTGACCAGGCCCATGGCCCCGGCGGTCGCGGCAGTTAGGCGGCAGAGAAAGCAGCGGCGCGTGAGCCTGCCGCCGCGACCAATTTGTACCGTTGTCCAACAGTGGATCATCGGCCAACTCCGCTATCCTTTCTAGTCTACAGAACCAGACCCGGGCTTCCCGGCTGCCGGAGCAGCCGAGTGTGCAGCCCACCTACAGCAGGCGGCAACCGTACTGAGCGCGCCAGAATTGAGGACCGCATGGCGCAGAGCGGTGACGACAGATCGGTCAGAAAGCGGACGGTAGCGATCGCGACGCTGGCTGCCGTCGTCCTGGCTAGTCTACTTATTGACCCCCGAGAACTTACGCGCCCGCTTGTGCTTGATGAGCGGGTCACGTACTGGGTCATTAGTCCGACGAGCCCGGGTACGTTCTGGCAAAGGGCTACCGTTTACTCCGCTACCCCGCCGGGTTACATGGCGCTGGTCCGCCTCCTCGGCCCAACGCTGAGCGTCTTGCCGGACGCTCCCTGGGGCATGCGACTGGTCTCCGTATTCTGCTACATCTGGTTGGGGGGGGCCTTGGCTGCTTGGCTCGTTCGGCGTGCTGGCGTCCTGCCCGCCGCGATCGGAACGGCTCTGGTTCTTGCTCATCCACTGGTCCTTGAGCAGGCCCACTTGGCCCGGCCCTACGTGGTGGGGACGCTTGCTGCGTGGTACGCGATGACGTGGACGGCTGAGCTGGTGGCGGGACGAGCGCGTCGGCCAGTGGTGGTTGGGTGGCTTGTTGCCAACTTCTTCGTTCTCTGGAGTCACTACTTGTTTGGTCTGCTATGGGCGGTTCAGTCGGCTCTGCTGCTGCACGCGGTGCTCAGAGGACGGCTCCGCTTCGTGCACGTCCTCGGGCTACACGTTGCGCTGGTGCTGATCGCCGTGCCGCTGCTGCCTGGGTTGATGTGGCTGTGGGTAAAGCGGCAGTACCTGAACTGGTCGGTGGTCCCGGCGCGCTGGTCCGCGCTGGCGGAGCTTGTGGGCGGGGCTGCACTGGCAAGCTGGCGGTTTCCCTCCTGGTGGGCGAAGGCTCCGGCGGCTGTTGTCGCACTGGCTATCGGCGTCGGTGTGCTCCTGGGAGTGGCCGACCGCAGGCGCGCCGCAAAGCGTGCCGCCGCCGCGAGTGCGTTCGGCTGGTCGGCAGCCGGCTTGCTGCCGGTTCTGGCGCTCTGGCTAGCGGGTCATGCAGGGATGCCGTCGCTGGCAACACCGCGATATGCGGTGCCGTTTCTGGTTGTGCTGTTGGGCGGGTTGGCTGCAGGCGCGGGTGTACTCCTGCCTCGAGCCTGGCAGGTTCTGCTGTTGATCGGCTTGTTGACTGTGCAGCCTTCGGTGCAGCGGTACGGGCGGTCGTTGCCTGCTCGGCTGCTAGCGGAGCTGGCGGGGCTACAGCCGAAGAACGTTCTGTATGAGCCGGTGGGGGCGGCGTGGGATGAAGCAACACGGTATGTCATGGGCCATGCCCGCGACGGTGACTACTTGCTGGTCAGTTCCGGGCTGGCGGAGATGTCCTTGTTGATGGTCTTTGCTGAAGATGCCCTGCTCCAGGACTACGTGGCCTGTCGAGTGATGCGTTTGCCGGGGCAGCGGGTTCGGTGCCACCGGCTTGGGGTGCCGTTGCAGTGGACGCCGGCCGTCAGTGGCTACTATGAGCGTCGTTTTCGTGGTGCGGTGGCTGCTTGGCGGCAGAGCGGTGCGCGGCCGGAACGCTACCCGCGGATCCTCTTCGTTGCCGCCACAGACACGGACCGGTTACGGCGCCTGGCGGCGATAACCGATGAGCTCATCCGCCGCTGGGGCTGGCACCCGGTGGACGCCTGGCAGGGCACCGGTGTGAAGGCAACCGTGTACGCCGCTGCCTCAGGGTTGCGGTAAGTCGCACCAGGGAGCGATTCGGCGACGCGGCTGGCGGGCCGAGCCGGATCGAGCGCAGCACGGCGCTGGCAGGGTGGTCGATGCTGTCAGGGCGGACGGCTGCAGGATGCGGGCCGGGTTCGACGCACGAGCATGCGGCGCCTGACCCGGGATGGGCACGCAGTGCCGGTTGCCGTGTCACGCATGCCGGCGGAACGGCCTGCTCCGTGACGGGCCACCGCCGGTGGTTCGCTGCCCGGCGGTCCGCGTCAGCCGTGCCGGGATCAAGCGCTGGGACCCAGGACCAGCCACTGGCCAACTCAGCGCGGTGGGTGCCGAGGTGGCGGGGAAAGAAGGAGACGGCACCTGTCGTGTTGGTGCCCCCGGCTGGGACCGAGGCGGAAGCGTGGTTGACGCGAAGCGTGACAACGGCCACTTCAGGACGCGCCGGCTCATCTGGACAGCATCGATGAGGGCAAGGCACAATCTTCCACGTCGTCAGGCATGCGATCGGGCTGTAAGCGCCAGACTCATTGGTTGACCAGATCGCGCAAAGTCCCTGGTTCCATGAGTTCGCAGTCGCGTTGCTCAGCCTCGCCGTCCGTGCGACGAACGTCGGCCGCACTGTTCGTGGTGAGCCAATCACTGCCCGGCATGGGCGGTGTCGGAAGCAGAGACGAGCAACTCGAGACAAGCGAGCAAAATCGGATGCTCTAACGAAGAAACACCACACTCTGCCGCCTGCCCATCACGCACTGGACAACCGTCTGGTCTTCTTGCCGGTCGATCACTACTGCAACACGAGCTGTTCCAGAGCCGCAGTGGCCCGTTCCAACTCCCCCCGCTTGGCGCAAGCGGCAGCCTCGCGCACCAGCCGGACCTGACGCTGCGTCACCGCGCACGGGATGCGATCGGCTAGCGGATCATGCTTGCCGATCAGTCGCTCCAGCGTGCGGCAAAGCAGTGCCCGGACACCCTGGCCCGATCGGGCAGACACACGCAGCGGCCTTAACGTGGCCGGTAATGCCTCTGGCTGCCAGGCTGGCGGCAGATCGACCTTGTTGACCACAACCACCGCTTCAGGCAGCTTCGCGATCAGGGCCTGATCGGCTTCGGTCAGCGGCTGTGAGCCATCCAGGACCAGCCACACCAGATCTGCTTGGGCAAGGAGTTGCTCTGCGCGGCGTACCCCTTCGCGTTCCACCGGATGGTCGCTTGTCCTCAGCCCTGCCGTGTCGTGGACGATCAGCGGCCAGCCTTGAAAGATGACCTCCTCGCGCACGATGTCCCGCGTCGTGCCTGCTTGCTCGTGCACCACGGCCCGGGCATAGCCAACGACCGCATTCAACAGGCTGCTCTTGCCCACATTCGGCCTGCCGGCCAGCACGATGCGCCACGGCTCCAGCAGCCGCAAGCCCACGTGCGCCCGCTCGGCCACACGCTGCAGCAGTTCCACGGCCTTGGCGCGACCATTTGGCGTGCGCAGGGCGTCGATCAGGCTGAGCCAGCGCTCCTTCAGCGATGTCAGCATGAACGCGGCCCGGCTGCTGGGCGCATGTGCCAGGCACGCGGCCAGCTCCCGATCAAATACCGATTCACCGCCGAGCAACTCCTCGGCCGCCGCGGGGGCCGCGCCGGCCCGCTCCAGATCCGCCAGCAGCCGCTTGACTGCCGCTTGTCCGCCATGGCAACTGATTTCAAACTGCTCTGACCCGAAGGCCCGCACCACAACCGTTTCACCATCATGCCACCGAGCCACAGCAAGCCCACGCCGAACAGCCCGCTCGATGGGCTGGGAATCTGCCAGGCAACGGCCGAGCACTCTAGATGCCTCCGGACCGGCAAGCCGTACGACGGCCAGTGCGGCTGCCACCGGGGCCGTCAGCAGGGCAGCCCGCGCCGGGGGGGCATGCTGTTGTTTCGAGCGTTCGTGTGCAGGCATCGCCGTCGGAACGGCCCACGGAGTGACTTGCGATCCGGCCTGCCTGCCCGGGCGTCCTATCCACGGTTGCAGTCAGCTGGCCTGTTGCCCGGAGAGGACATGTTCAGCCGTTGCATGGATTCCGTGCAGGGTCAGATCGGCGATCAGGACGGCCGGCTGTTCCATCCGCCCGCTTAACAGCGCGGCGTCACCGCCAGTGATGTACACCACGGGTTGGTCACCGAGTTCTTCGGACAAACGCCGCACCAGCTCATTCAGGGCGCCGACGGTTCCCCAGTACAGGCCGCTGCGCAGCGCTTGCTCGGTGTTCTTGCCCAATGGCTCCGGCGGCTGGTTCACGTCAACCCGCGGTAACCAGTAGGTGAACTCCGCCAGGGCTCGCGCCGCGAGCGTCAGACCAGGCAGGATGGCACCGCCGACGAATGCCCCGGACGCATCTACCGCATCGACCGTTATGGCCGAGCCGCAGTCGATGACCAGGGCGGGCCTCTGAGTCGGCCGCCTGGCGTTCACGGCCACGGCGTTCAACAGCCGGTCGATGCCGACTGCCGTCGGGTTATCCACCAGCACCTGGATCGGCAACAGGCTGGCGTCGGTGATCCTTAGCAGACGTGCACCCAGCGGCGAGGCTTCCTGCAGATCGCGGATCAGTTGGTTGGATGCCTCGGGGTTGACGCTGGCTACGGCGAAGAAGCCTTCCCTGAGATCTTCCGGTTCGAGCCATTCGTTGATGATCTCTCGAACCGCCTCGCGGCGGCTGACAGGGTGGGAGGCGGTGGAGATGAGCGCTCCACTGTGGAAGCGGCCCCACTTGATGCGGCTGTTACCTACGTCGATTGCAATTAATCGTGTCGGCATGGCGGTCCGTCCTCCGGCTGCGGCGCACGGTTCTGGCTACGCTGCGTCCGCGGGCTCAAGAGCCTGGCAGAGCTGCTTCTGCTTGCTGCTGCAGTATGGCGTGCGCCTCTTGAAGGAGCTCCTTGATGCCCTGGCCGGTGACTGCCGAGACGGCAATCACGGGTTTGCCGATCCGTGCGGCCAGGCGTTCGGCTTGCTGTGCTGCATCGGGGACCGTGTCCACCTTGGTCAGCGCGACCAACTCGGGACGCTCGGCGAGCTCTGGATTGAACAGCTCCAGTTCCTTCCGGATACGCCAATAGTTCTGTTCCGGGCTGGACCCGTCAAGCGGCTGCACCTCGACGAGGTGGATCAGCACCTTGGTCCGTTCGATATGCCGCAGGAAGTCGTGGCCGAGGCCGGCTCCGGCATGGGCTCCCTCGATCAAACCGGGGATGTCGGCGACGACGAACGAGGCGTCATCGAGCGTGACCACGCCGAGCACCGGGTACTTGGTGGTGAACGGGTAGTCAGCGATTGCTGGTCGGGCGCGCGAGATGCGGCTGAGCAACGTCGACTTGCCCGCATTCGGTTTGCCGACCAGGCCCACGTCGGCGATGAGCTTCAGTTCCAGCACGATCCACCGCCGCTCGCCCGGCTTGCCTCGCTCCCACGTCCGCGGTGCACGATTCGTGGCGGTCGCGAACGCCTTGTTCCCACGGCCACCCTTGCCGCCCCGGGCCACGACCACGCTGTCACCGTGCTCTTTGAGGTCCTTCAGGACGTGCCCGCGGTCGCGATCGCGAACGATGGTACCCGGCGGCACTTCGATCACCAGGTCTTCGCCACAGCGGCCATGGCAGTTGCTGCCCGAGCCGTGCCGCCCACTCTCGGCTTTCCAGAACTTCCGGTTCGCCAGGTGGGCAAGGTTGCTGAGGTTCTCGTTGGCGCGCACGATGACCGAGCCGCCGTCGCCCCCGTCGCCGCCGTCCGGCCCCCCGAACGGCACGTACTTTTCACGGCGGAAACTCATGCAACCGTGGCCACCGCGGCCACCTTCGACATAAAGCTCCAGACGATCCAGGAACATCGTTCTCGGCTACGCAGCCGCTACGGTGCTTGTTTCCGGCGGCTGGCACCACGCTTGACCACGCGGTTCTTCAGCACACCAACGCCTTCAAGCTCAACTTCGAGCACATCCCCAGGTTTGATCGCCTCAGTCTGGCCCGGTGTTCCCGTGAAGATCACGTCGCCGGGCTTCAGCGTGATGTGGCGGCTGATCCAGCTGACAATCTCATACACGTTGTGCACCATGTTCTTGGTGCTCTCCTTTTGTTTCACCACGCCGTTGTGCCGTAGCTGGAGCGTTAGGTTCATGTAATCCAGACCGCTGACCACAAACGGGCCGATCGGGCCGAACGTGTCTGAGCCTTTGGCCCGCCACCATTGGATGTCGTTTTCCTGCCAGTCGCGGGCGGAAATGTCGTTGCCGCAGGTCACGCCCAGGATGACGTCACGAGCCTGTTCGGGCGTTACGTTCTTGGCACGTTTCTTGATCACAATCACCAGCTCCGCTTCGAAGTGGACCTCCTTTGTCCCCGGCGGGATGACCACGGCTGCCCCGGTCGGGATCAGGCACGTCGGCGACTTGAAGAAGATCTCAGGGTGCTTTGCAGGCGGACGCTCACCTGCCAGATGGCTGACATAGTTGCCTGCCACGGCGAGGACCTTCACGCGCCGCCGCGTGGGTACGAGCAGCGTGACGTCGCTGAGGCGATGAGTGCGGTCCGTCAATGTGTACGATCCGAACGGTGCGTTCGATATTTCCCGAACGTGGTCGCCTTCGACCACACCCCATGCGATCCGGTTCCCCACGCGGAACTTCGCGTACTTGACCACCTTCTGGCCCTGCTCATCGGCTGCCGCGGCCGGGATGCGCGGTAAGCCGAGCAGGATGGCGGCTAAGAGCGTCGCCAGCTGGAGAATCTGACCCTTCATGATGCAACTCCCGTTGTGTCTGGTCCGATACTCAGCGACACACACACGCCCTTATTGTGCCACAGCCGCGCCGTGCGTGCAGGCAGTCGGGTCGGCGTCCGGCCTACTCCCACTCAATCGTGGACGGCGGTTTCGTGCTGATGTCGTAGACCACTCGGTTGACGCCCCGCACCCTGTTGATGATCTGCGTGGAGACGCGAGCGAGAAGTTCGTAGGGCAGTCGAACCCAGTCGGCTGTCATGAAATCGTCGGTGACCACGGCGCGTAGACCGACGACGTTGGCATAGGTCCGGTAATCGCCCATGACACCGACGGTCTGGACCGGGAGCAACACGGCAAACGCTTGGGAGATGGACCGGTACAGGCCGGCGCGTTTGATTTCCTCGATGAAAATCGCATCTGCTTCGCGCAGCGTTTCCAGCCGTTCTTCCGTTACCTCACCCAGGCACCTAACGGCAAGCCCGGGACCGGGGAAGGGGTGCCGCCAGACGATCTCCTCAGGCAACCCGAGTTTCTCGCCGATGCGTCGCACCTCGTCCTTGAACAGGTCGCGCAACGGCTCGATCAGCTCAAACTGAAGTTCTTCCGGCAAGGCACCTACGTTGTGATGAGTCTTGATCGTCACGGCGGGGCCATCGACCGCTCCGCCGCTTTCGATCACGTCCGGGTAGAGCGTGCCCTGGGCAAGGAAACGGGCATCAGGGATCGACTCGGCCTCGCGGCTGAAGACCTCGATGAACTTGTGGCCGATGATGTGCCGTTTCTGTTGGGGGTCGGTGACGCCGCGGAGCGCATCGAGAAACACGCGGCGGGCATCAACCACGCGAAGCTCAATGTGAAAGTGTTCCCGGAACGTAGCTTCCACCGTTTCCCGCTCTCCCTTGCGCAGCAGGCCGTTGTCCACGAAGATGCACACCAGCCGGTCACCGATCGCCTTGTGTACCAGCGCGGCGGTGACGGCCGAATCGACTCCGCCGGACAGCCCGCAGATGACGCGGGCACGACCGACGCGGCGGCGGATCTGCTCGACTGCCTGCTCAATGAACGACTCAGCCTGCCACAGCCCGTGGCAGCCGCAGATGCGGTACAGGAAATTGCGGAGGATCTGCGCGCCATGCTCCGTATGGTTCACCTCGGGATGAAACTGCAGGCCCCAGACCGGCAACTTCCGGTGCCGCACTGCCGCCACCGGGCAGTGCTCCGTGCTGGCCAGCGGCTGCCAGTCGTCCGGCAAGCGGACGACCTGGTCGCCGTGGCTCATCCAGACGACGAACTCCCGGGGCAGGTCAGCAAAGAGCGGATCGTCGCGGTCGACATGCAGACGCGTGCGACCGTACTCGTGGGCGTCGCCTGGGTGGACGTCGGCGCCGAGTAGGTAGCAGGCCAGCTGCATCCCGTAACAAATGCCGAGCACGGGAATCCCCAGCCGGAGCAGTTCGGCAGCACAGCGCGGGCTCGTCGGTTCGTAGACCGAAGCGGGCCCACCTGAGAGGATGAGGCCTCGCGGCGCCAGTGCCCTCACCCGCTCGACCGGCAGGTCATGGCGGACAATCTCGCAGTAAACCTGCTGCTCGCGCACGCGGCGCGCAATGAGCTGCGAGTACTGCGAGCCAAAGTCAACGACCAGGACACGCTCGGCTTTGGGATCCGGCTGGACTGGAGCCACCAACGAGTTCCCCGCGTCGTGCACCAAACCCTCACCTTGCCAACAGGAACGCTCAATTGTGGTGGTCAGAGCGGTACCGAGCAAGTGGCCGACAAAGCCGTGGCGGGAAACCCAGACGCCGATAGCCTCGTCCAAGCAACGCAATCGGCCTCCGGGGAACGAGGGCCGAGGCCTGATCGGCGCAGGGTTAGGGACCGGCCCCACACGGACGGAAGCGCCCCGGACGGTGCTCAAAGCCGCGCCACGATCAGGCGGGCACGGGTACGCTGACCGCGTTTGACCCAGAAATAGGCGTGGTACACGTTCACAAGGGGCACGATGCGGACATCGCCCGGTTTGACTTTAGCCAGGGACACGGGCTGGCCGCTGTCCACCTCAAGCCCACCCAGGAATAGCACGCCTGGTCCGTAACACTCGGCCGCGACGAGGAAATCACTGAGGGCTTGCTTGGTAGGATGGCGCAGGAACGTGCTGCGGCGATCCTCGTCAGGGGCCCCGGTCCAGGAGCGAACGATCTCGAATGCGACACCGGAGCCGACGAAACGGAGCCCCTCGGGAGGCTCAGCGGCTGCCTGTGGCGAGACCACGAAGGCGGCGTTGCAGAACCGGCACTGAACTTCTTGTCCGACAAACTGTAGCGGAATGCGCAGCTCCCGACCGCATGCCGGACAGATTCTCAGGATGCGATCGGGCCGGTTCGTCGTCACTGTCATGGATGGCTCCAACCGACTGGTGGCTGCTCGAGCAAGGGACATCCGCCACGTGTTCCCTACCACTATAGCTGCTCGCGTCCCGGCGCACAGCAGCACTGCCGCTCTAGCTTTCCGATCGCTCTTGACACGCCGGTAAAATTCCGTGCAAAGAATAGGCGTCGCACCTGTGACGCGGGGCCGTAGCTCAATTGGTCAGAGCACCGGACTGTCGATCCGGAGGTTGCGGGTTCGAGTCCCGTCGGCCTCGCTTTTTTCATGCGCCTCGGACAGACGCTAGGCGGCTGTTGCCGCCAGCACTGCCTGTGCCCGGGCCTTCGCGACGACCCGGCCAGCAGACATGCCGGTGCAGCCGAGTGGGAGACAGCGCTGGCTGGCGGTCCGAAGGCGGCAGCGTGCCCGGGACAGTTCCGGCCGGTTCTCGATCCGGCGCCAGGCGGTATGATGTGGTGGCTCGAGGAGGGTTCATGTCGGCCGGGAGGGAGCGGGTGGTCTGCGGGCTCGATGTAGAGCTACGGCTTCCCTGCAGCTTCGACGAGGCGAACCGACCGACGCACGCGGACCGCTGGGACAACTGCTGACGCGGGCTGCTACGATAGGAAGCGAGCCAGGGGAACGTTCCGAGAGGCATTCCGGTGGACGGCTCTTCGCAGTATCGAGTGCTCATCGTTGACGACGAGCCGACGATCTGCTGGGCGCTGGAGCGCATCCTGCGCAGGGAAGGCTACCGGACCGAGGTGGCTGCCAATGCGCGCAGTGCGCTGGAGAAGGCTGCTGCGCGCGCTCCGGACGTCGTCATCATGGACGTTCGGCTGCCGGACGGGGACGGTATCGAAGTGCTCGATCGGATTCGTCAGGCCACCGGCTCGGAATTGCCCGCAGTGGTCGTCACCGCCTTCGGCGATATGGAAACGGCCGTGCGAGCGGTCGATCGTGGGGCACTGGAGTATTTGTGCAAACCGTTCGAGCCGGAACAGATCGTTGAAGCGGTCGCGCGCGCGGTACGGAGCCGGCCCGAGGTGTCGGCTATCTCCGACGCCGGTCCGCCGGAGCTGGCCGACTCCGAGCAAGAAATGCCACTGCTGGGCAGGTCGGCGGCCATGCAGCGGGTCTTCAAGAAGATCGCACTGGCTGCCACCTGCGACCTGCCCGTGTTGATCACGGGCGAGAGTGGCACGGGCAAAGAGCTGGCGGCTCGAGCGATTCATCGCTACGGCAAGCGGCGGGGGCCGTTCGTGCCGGTTTGTCTGCCGGCTCTGAATCCGTCGCTGGTTGAGAGCGAGTTATTCGGGCATGTCAAAGGGGCGTTCACGGGTGCCATCAGCGACAAACCCGGGCTGTTCGAACTGGCCGACGGTGGCACGCTGTTCCTGGATGAGATTGCCGACATCCCAACCGGCATCCAGGCCAAGCTGCTCCGTGTGCTGGAAACCCAGCAGGTGTATCGCGTTGGTGCCGTGACGCCGCGGACCGTTCGGACCAGGATCATCGCAGCTACGAATCGCCGGCTTACGCGCATGGTTCGCCGGAAGCAATTCCGGCTTGATCTTTACTATCGGCTCTCGGCTCTGCACATCGCGATGCCTCCGCTGCGCAAGCGGGTCGAGGATATCCCGCTGCTTGCGGAGTACTTTCTGGCTCGGTACCAGCAGGCCAGCGGTGGCAGGTTGTACTGGGCCGAAGAGACGATGGCGGCGTTGAGGGCACGGTCCTGGCCTGGCAACGTGCGTGAGCTTCGGCATGCTGTGGAGTATGCTGCGGTGCAGGCCCGTGGGGGGCCGATCCTGCCACGCCACTTGCCTCCGGAGCGGACCGGCGGCAGCGCCGGGCAGCGGCGGCCCAAGCGGAGCCTGTGTGACCAGCTCTACGACTGGGGGCGTCAGGTGGCCGAGCAGGCGTTGCAGCAGATGGCCGACGGTGGTTCGGGGCCGGAGCCGCCGCTGTATGAGCTGTTCGTGGCCGGGTACGAACGGGCGTTTCTGCGGGGGGTGGTTGACGCCTGCGGGGGGAACCTGACGCAGGCGGCCCGGTTGCTGGGAATGCACCGCGCGACGCTGCGCAGCAGGTTGAAGAGGGCACGGTAGCTCAAGTGCCGGTGGCCAGCAGCACCAGGTGGGCAACCGTGATCAGCACGACGGTGGAGACCACGTCCATGATACTGGCCACGAACGGGCTAGATGCAATGCCCGGGTCGAGTTTCAGGGAACTGAGCACCAGGGGCATCAGCGAACCGATGAGCGTGCCGCAGAGCACGACGGCGGCAAGCGTGGAGGCAACCACCGGGACCAGCTCAAGTGCCGTGTCTGTCTCAAATAGCGCTTCGGCCACGGCAAGCGCGCCGAGAAGCAAGCCGAGCAGGATGCCCATCAGCGACTCGCGCCACAGCACGCGCCACCAGTCGCGCGGGCCGATTTCACCCAGGGCCAGCGCGCGCGTGATCAGCGTCGCTGACTGACTGCCCGAATTCCCCCCGCTGGACATGATCAACGGCAAGAACGCGTACAGCAGAAACAGTTGTCGAAACACTTCGCTGCCCCAGGCCAGAATGTGCCGCGTGCCGAGTTCGGCGACGAACAGGATCGTCAGCCACACGCCGCGCTTCCAGGCAATATGCACCAGGCTTGAGTCCATGTAGCTTTCCGTCAGCGGTTCCACGCCACCTAGCCGGTGCACGTCCTCAGTGGCCGCTTCCACCAGCACGTCCATCACGTCGTCGTGCGTGACGATGCCCACGAGTCGTCCGTCGGCATCGACCACAGGCAGGGCGATGAAGTCGTACCGCGCCAGCGTCCGTGCGGCAACTTCCTTGTCCTCGTCCACGCGGACGCTGATGACGTCACGTGTCATCAGATCACGCAGACGCGTCTGAGGGCGTGCCAGGATGAGCTGCCGGAGGCTGACCACGCCGCGCAGCCTGCGGTCCTGATCGACGACGTAGATGTAATAGATCGTCTCGCGGTCCGGCGCCAGCAGGCGCAGCCGCGCCAGCGCCTCGCCCGCCGTCGTCTCCTCGGGCAAGGCGACGTAATCGGTGGTCATGACCGCACCGACCGAGTCCTCCGGGTACTGCAGCAGGCGGCGGATGTCTTCTCGCTCAGCCCGAGCGACCAGGGGCAGAATCGCCTCCCGCAGCTCGCTGTCCAGACTCTTCAACAGATCGACCCGGTCGTCCGGGTCCATGGCCTCAATGATCGCTGCCATTCGTTCCCGCGGAGCGACCTCGATCATGCGGTGCTGGTATGCTTCGGGCAGGTACTGGAAGATCTCGGCCTGGCGTTGAGGACTGGCGTGAGCAAGCACTTGCCAGGCCTGCTCCGGACGAAGCGTCACCAGGATGTCGGCGACCGTCGCCGGGTGCAACGCCTCGCAAAACTCGCGCAGCCCGACCGTGTCGCCAGCTTCCAGCATTTCGCGCAGATCAGGAGCCAGGAGGTTCTGTACGTCGATAGCCATGTTCTCGATCCCGCATCAAGGTCGGGCCTACAAGTCGGCGAAGAGTTGCTCCGGCGACAGTGCTCAGTACCACCGGTTCGCGAATACCTGGACCAACACCACGCCGGGGGTGCCGACCGAATGGCTAGCCGGTGCAAGGCACACAGTCCGGTCGGTTAGCAGCCGGCACGGTGGATCAGTCCCCCAGAGCGTCGTCCGGGTTGAGATAAGTGTAGGCTTGACCCAGTTCGTCGTACTCGTCCACGATGCGCTTTGCCTGGCCGTCCTGCAGTTTGCCCATGGCACGCTGTTCGGCCACGGTTGCCAGCAGTCGCTTGCGCAGCTGGTCCGGGTCATAACCTGCCTCCTGCAGCACGTCACGCACCGTCTCGCCGCCACGAAGGTGGCTGATCCTGAAACCGTCCTCCTCAATCCAGACTTCCGCCTCGTTGACCCTGCCCAGCAGATTGTGCCGGCTGCCCATGACCTCCTGGTACGCTCCCACCAGCAGCACGGCGATATAGTACGGTTCGCCCTTGCGCAGCGGGTGGACCTCCAGGATCTCCTTGACGTCGTGCAGGTCGACGAAGCGATCGATCACGCCATCGGAGTCGCAGGTCAGATCGCAGAAGGTGGCGTACTCGGAGGGGCGTTCCAGGAGCCGATGGATCGGCATGACCGGGAAGAGGTGGTCAATGGCCCAGCTGTCGGGCACGGAGCTGAACACCGAGAAGTTAGCCAGGTAGCGGGCTGCCAACAGCTTCCGAAGCCGCAGGAACTCCTCCGGCACATGCTTCCGCCGCCGAGCCAACAGCTCCGCCTTCTCACACACGTCCCAGAAGAACACTTCGCCTTTAGCACGCTGTTCGAGCGTGATGAGGCCGAGGTCAAAGAGCGTGAAAAGCTCCTCACGCAGCTCGATCGCATCGTGGAAGTATTCGACGTAGTTTTTTAGCGAGATATGCCGGTTCAGGTCGGCCAGCTCCTCGATCACCTGCGGGTCTTCCTTCGTCAGTGCAAGGGGGGTGACCTCTTCGACGACCGTTTCGATCTCGTCCTGGATGTTCGTCACGAGCAAGGCGTGGTGTGCGGTAAGCACCCGGCCACTTTCTGTGACGATGTCCGGATGCGGCACCCCTTCGTCATCGCAGACGAGCTGCGTGTGGTACACGATCGCGTTGGCGTACTCCTGCATGCTGTAGTTTGCCGAGGAAGCGAACGACGTGCGTGAGCCGTCATAATCGACCGCCAGGCCACCACCTACGTCGATGTAACGGATCGGCACCCCCATCTTGTACAGCTTCGCATACACGCGAGCCGCTTCCTTCACGGCCGCCTTGATCCGCTTGATGTCCGTTAGCTGCGATCCGATGTGAAAGTGCAGCAGACGGAGATTGTCCAGCAGGCCGGCTTCGCGGCAGCGACGGACGACCTCAAGTACTTCGGTTGTCGTCAGCCCGAATTTGGCCCCCTCGCCCCCCGAATGCTCCCAGCGACCCGAGCCGCGCGCGTGCAGCTTGACACGCATGCCCAGCATCGGCGCTGCGGCATCGGCCCGGGCTCGGCAGCGGCAGTAGTGGGCCAGCTCGCTGAGCTTCTCGATGACGACCACCACATTCTTGCCCAGTCGTGCCGCCAGGAACGCCAGACGCATGAAGTCCTGGTCCTTGAACCCGTTCAGCACAAGCAGCGACCGGGGAGTCTGAGGCAGCGTCAGCGCCGCGTACAGCTCGGCCTTGGAACCGGCCTCTAGGCCCCAGCCATAGCCGGCGGCCGCTTCCAGGTACGCGCATACCACGCGCCGCCGCTGGTTAACCTTCATCGGATAAACCGCGACGTGCTCCCCCTTGTAGCCGAACTCACCGATCGCTTCAGCGAACGCAGCCTGGAGCAGGTGCACCTGGCTGTGGATGATCTGGGGGAAACGGAGCAGAACCGGCAGGCTCACGCCTCGAGCGGCGAGCTCCTCGACCACCTCGACCACACTTACCCGCCAGGCGTCGTACGGGGCGGGCCGGACGATAAGCCGGCCCGAGCGGTCGATGTCGAAGTAGCCTGCGCCCCAGGCGTCGACGCCGTAGAGCTCGGCCACTTCGCGCAGCGTCTCGGCAAGCGTCGCCACGCCGTTTTCGCGTACCGTCGCGGCCAGCCGGTACGTCTCCGAAGCCATCAGCTCACCTCGCCTCGGTCACCACTGCTGCCAACCTCCGCCAGCCCGCGAACTCCCAATTCTACCGGGCCAGTCAGCGCACCGCCCCGAGCGCCGTCGAACGGCCAGACAGCATAATTGTGCTATCATGACCGCCCCCAACCGGACCACCTGCGACGCTGCGGCCGGTGCGACTCCAGCCCGAACCCGGTCGCGATGAACCGAACCACGAAAGGAGGTGAGCACCGTGGTAGGTGTTGGCATCGTCGGTATCGGCTTCATGGGCATGACCCACTTTCGAGCGTACCAGAAGGTGCGGGGCGCACGCGTCGTCGCAATCTGCACACGCAATCCCCGCAAGCTTCAGGGCGACTGGAGCATGATCCGCGGCAACTTCGGTGAGCCGGGTCGGAAGCGCGAGGACCTGACCGGTATCAACAAGTACGCCTCCTATGACGAACTGCTGGCAGATCCGAACGTCGACGTCGTGGATATCTGCACCGGCAGCTACCTGCACGCGGACATGGCACTCCAGGCGCTGCGGGCCGGCAAGCATGTGATCGTCGAAAAGCCGATTGCACTGCGTGTAGAGGATGCCCGCAAGATGGTCCGGCTGGCGGAGAAGCTGGGACGCAAGCTGCTGGTGGCTCAGGTCCTGCCGTACATTCCCGAGTTTGGCTATGTGCTTGACCTGGTGCGCACCGGCAAGTACGGCAAGCTGCTTGCGGGCCACTTCCGCCGCGTCATCTCACGGCCCGACTGGTCAGCGGACATCGCCGACCCGGCCAAGAGTGGTGGGCCGGTCGTTGACCTGCACATCCACGACAACCACTTTATTGTGCTGCTGTGCGGCCTGCCGCAAGCGGTCTACTCGGTGGGGACGGTCGAAGACGGCGTGATCACGCACGTGGAGACGGCCTATCGCTACGGTGACGGCGGACCGGCGATCAGCGCAACAAGTGGCTTCCTCGCGCAGAAGGCGTGGGAATTCTCCAGTGGGTTTGAGCTGTACTTCGAGAAGGCGTCCGTCTACTTCGAAGGTCCACCGCTCAAAGGGGCATGTATGCCACTGACGATCACGGTCAACGGCTCGGTCAAACGACCGAAGCTGAAGGCCACCGGTCCGGAGGATTGGTTCGCTGCTGAGCTAACCCAGGCGATCCGGGCAATCACGCGGGACGAGGATCCAGGGCCGCTTGATCCCAGGGCGGCCTGCACGGCGCTGGAGATCTGCCTGCGTGAGCAGGACTCGGTGCGAACCGGCCGTGTCATCCGCATCCGCGGCGTTTGAGCATCCGGCCGCGACGCACGCCCCACGCCGCTGCGTCGGCCATCGCGTCTGGGCCCACCGCGTCTGCCACCGACGTCTTGCTTGACCCCCTGTGCGCCCGGGCGCTAAAATCGCGGTGCTTTTCGGAAAGCCAGACCGAGGTTGCCACGATGAAAATCCACGAGTACCAAGCGCGCGAGATCCTGCGCGCAGCCGGCATCCCGGTGCCCGACTGGAAACTGGCCACCACCGGCGAAGAAGCGGCTCGAGCGTTCGATGAGCTCGGCGTGCCGCTGGCCGTGGTCAAGGCCCAGGTCCATGCCGGCGGCCGTGGCAAAGGCGGCGGCGTGAAGCTGGTGCGCAGCCGGGACGAGGCACGCGAGGCAGCGGAGACCATGCTCTCCAGGCCGCTGGTCACGCCACAAACCGGGCCGGAAGGCGTGCCGGTGCGCAAGGTGATCGTGGCCCACGCGGTGGATATCGCACGGGAAATCTACGTCGGCATCGTCATCGACCGCGAAGCCGGTCAGCCGGTGCTGATGGCCTCCTCCGAGGGGGGCGTCGAGATTGAGGAGGTGGCGGCACGCAGTCCCGAGCTGATCTACAAGGAACACTTCGATCCGGACCATCGTCTGCTTCCGTTCCAGGCCAGACGCATGGCGTTCCGATTGGGGTTCGACGGCAAGCAGGTACGAACTGCCGCGACGCTGTTCGAAAAGCTCTGCGACGTATTCGTCGAGCACGACTGTAGCCTGGCGGAAATCAACCCGCTGGTCGTGACCCCCGAAGGCGACATCTACGCTGTCGACGCTAAGATCAACTTCGACGATAACGCTGCCTTCCGCCATCCCGAATGGGAGACGCTGCGGGACCCGGAACAGGAAGATCCCATGGAAGCCCGCGCGGCGAAGGCGGGCATCTCCTACGTCCGTCTGACCGGCAACATCGGTTGCCTTGTCAACGGTGCCGGCCTGGCTATGGCCACCATGGACGTGATCAAGCTCCACGGCGGGGAACCGGCCAACTTCCTGGACGTCGGCGGCGGCGCGTCGCAAGAACAGGTTACGGAAGGCTTCCGCATCATCCTGTCCGATCCGGCGGTCAAGGCCGTGCTCGTCAACATCTTTGGCGGCATCATGAAGTGCGACACGATCGCCGGTGCAATCATCGCAGCCTACAAGGAAGTCGGCTTCCACGTGCCGCTTGTCGTGCGGCTGGAAGGTACCAACGTAGACATCGCACGAAAGATGCTCGCAGACAGCGGACTGCCGATCATCACGGCCACGGACATGGCCGACGCAGCGGCTAAGGTCGTCCAGGCGGCAACCGGAAAAACGGCCTAGCCGCGCTTGCTGCCAAGCTGCAGAACGCGTTGCTGAGCGTCGCGCAAGCGGAGCGACTGCGAAGATGGCAATCCTGGTCAACAGCGAAACTCGGGTCATCTGCCAGGGCATTACTGGCAAGGCTGGCCTGTTCCACTCGGAACAGTGCCTGGCGTACGGCACCAAGCTTGTGGGCGGGGTCACGCCCGGCCGCGGCGGACAGAAGGTCCTGGACGATCGTGTGCCCGTGTTCAATACGGTGGCCGAGGCGGTGGCCGCCACCGGAGCCGACGCCACCATGATCTTCGTCCCCCCACCCTTTGCAGCCGATGCCATCATCGAAGCTGCCGAAGCGGGCATCCGGCTTATCGTTGCCATCACCGAAGGCATCCCGGTGCTGGACATGGTGCGCGTCAAGCATGTGCTTGCCCAGTACCCGCAGACGCGGCTGATCGGTCCGAACGGCCCCGGCATCATCACGCCGGGACAGTGCAAGATCGGCATCATGCCGGGCTACATCCACCAGCCCGGCTGTGTCGGTGTCGTCAGCCGCTCCGGGACGCTCACCTACGAGGCCGTCTGGCAGCTTACTAACCTCGGCCTCGGCCAGTCCACCTGCCTGGGACTGGGCGGCGACCCCATCGTGGGCACGTCGTTTATCGACGCTTTACAGCTGTTCCAGGAGGACCCTCAGACCGAGGCGATCCTGATGATCGGTGAGATCGGGGGCACGGCCGAGGAACAGGCTGCAGAGTTCATCAAGGAACACGTCACCAAGCCCGTGGCCGCGTTCATCGCCGGTCGCACCGCGCCGCCCGGCAAGCGCATGGGCCACGCGGGGGCAATCATCGCAGGCGGCAAAGGGACGGCCGCTGAGAAGATCGCCGCGCTACGCGCGGCAGGCATTGCCGTGGCCGAGAGCCCGGCGGAGATCGGCATTACCGTCAAGCAAGCACTCGAGGGAGCCGCCAACCGCTAACCGGCCCCCTGCGGCCCTGCATCGTCCAAGCAGCTGGCACTGGTGTCTCCTGCCCGATCGCCTTCCGCCGCATCGGCAGACGCCCCAGCAGCCGACACGCCCAACGCTTGAGCCAGCAGCCGCAGCGCCGGATCGGCTTCCTCGAAACGGTGATAGACGGTGCGGTGTGGGAACGGAATCTCGATTCCCAGCTCGTCAAAGCGACGCTTGATGCGTCGGTTCAGCTCCCGCTTGACTGCCCATTGCCGCAAAGGCTTCGTCTTGATGTAGAACTTGATGCTGATCCCCGACGCGCGGAACTCGTCCACGCCAAGCATCTCCGGATCGTCCAGAATCAGCGGTCCGTAAACCGGATCGTCACGTAGCTCGCGTGCCAGGTCCATCAGGACTGCCATCACTCGGTCCAGATCCTCGTTGTAAGACACCTCAATGTCAAACAGGGCCCGCGACCAACCATGCGTCATGTTGCTGACCGTGGCGATCTGACCGTTGGGCACGAAGTGCACCGTGCCGTCCAGACCACGGAGGATGGTCAAGCGGAGCGTCACCTTCTCGACGATACCGGCAATGTCACCGATCTTCACGACATCGTTAATGCCGTACTGGTTCTCCAACAGGATCACGAAACCAGAGAAGTAATCGCGCAGCAGGTTCTGAGCGGCAAACGCAGCGGCCAGACCGGTGATTGCCGCACCGCCGAGCATCAACCGCAGGTTGACGCCCAACTCGGCAAGAATCAGCGCGACTGTCCCACCAAGGATGATCAAGCCCGCCGCATGGCGGAAGAACCCTGTCAACGTCCGCGCCCGGTTCAGCCGTTCCTCCTCGTCTTCTTCCTCGCCCCGCGACGCCCGCAGGATCACGGCCGTCATCCGCCGCTCCGCCACCCGCACCAACCACCACAACAACAACGCACCGATCAGAATGCCCAGGATCCGCGGGCCATGTTCCCACAGCCAGTCCTTCAGACCCACCAACTGGACCAGTTTCGTGAACCAATATGCTTTCAGTTCCTGCTCCCGTAATCGAGCCTGTGCTTCCTCCAGTTCCTGCTGGAGCGCAACCTCTTGCTGCTCCAGCTGAGCGACGACGTCGCGCAACTGCTGGATGCGATTTTCCTGTTCGCCGATGGCTTCCGATGCTTCCTTGACCTTAGCCTCGGCGGCGGAGAGTTGCTGAAGCTGGCGGTCGAGCTGCTGAAGGCGGGCCGGGTCCGTTTCGCCTGCGCGTTCGCCGATGCGTTTACGGAGCTCGGCCTGCAGCGCGATCAACGTGTCCAGTGCCGTGCGATGGCTCGTGCGCGCGACCTTCAGAGCTTGTTCTTCTTGACGCAGAGTGCGACGTGTCACGGCTAGGCGGCTGCGAACAAGTTTGAGCTGCTGCTTCAGGTCGTTGACACGCGCACGGAGCTCATCGACCGTTTCGGCCAGCTGGGCGGCAACTTGCTCTGTGGTGCCCAGCGTCGGCGAAGCTGCCGCTTCGCCTGACGCATCACCCTGCTGCTCAGCCGCACCCTGCTGCTGCGGTTCGCCGACCGTCTCGTCGGGTTCTGCCGCCTGAGAGCTGCTTGGTTCTGCTCGCTGAGCGGCTGCATCGTCCGACGCCGCAGGCGACGTCTTGCGGACGCCCTCTTGCTCGGGCAGCGCTTCGCCGGTCAGTTTCGCCAGGGCCGCCCGGTCCGCGGCGATCTTCTTCTTCAGGTTGGCAATACGTTCCTGCAGCAGCTTCCGGTTGCGGATCTCGGCATCGAAGCTGTCCTTGGCTAGCTGCCATTGTTTCTGGAGCTTTTCGAGCTGGGCGCGAAGTTTGGCTGCGTGGTCGCGATCGCCGGCTTCTTGGGCTGCCTCCAGTTGGCGTTGGAGCTCGGCGCGCTGCTCGTCAAGCTGCTGGAACAGCCGACTGGCTTTGTGGTAGCTGCTGTCAGGGTCCTGGAGCTGTTGTTGGAGCCGCGCCAGTAGAGCCTCGTCGTCGCGGATCGAACGGCGCAGCTGAGCGATCTGTTCCGCGATCGATTTCTGCCCGCCGGTGTCGGACTGTTGAGCCGTGCTGGGCACAGTCGGCCACAGCACCCCGATGGATAGAGCCAAGGCGAGTGTTGGTAAGCAACGTGCGGCAGACACGCCCGCACCTCCTCCCTTGCTGCCATTACCGCGCGCGGTCCGTGTGGCACGCAGCCGATGATAGCGAACTGACCGAAGAAGCGAAGACCATTCGCCAAGGACGATGCTATCCCTCCTGGTGGCTACCGCCACCGTAGCCGCGATCGAGTTGCTCGCGCGGATTGGCCACTGGAAAGGATCCAGCCTGCGGTGCTCCCGGCGGAGCATCGGTTGGTGGAGGGATTGGTTGGCGAGCTGGCAGGCGGCAGCCGTAAGACCAGACCGACCGGAGGGCCCGCCGGCGCGCGGCCCCGGAGCTCACCCAGCCGCCTGCTACCCGCCTACCCTATGGCAGAAGGCCGCCGATGGCCCGCACCAAATGGGGCCTCACTGAGCTGATCGCTTGCCGGCTTCCACCGCTTCGATGGCCTCCACAGCAAGCTCTAGCAGCGATTCCATCGGGCACGGGCACTCGGCGTACGTTTCACGGTTCGGGCAGAACGTACACACCTCTCGATGGAGCGTTTCGCCGTAGGGCTCAAGCTGCTCGCTGTGGACCCGACGGACAATTTCGACGATCTTGTCCAGGTGAAGCTCAATGCCGCAGTGCTTGCCGAGTGGCAGGCACGGTGGCCCACCTGGCGGCCTCTCCGAGCAAACGCTGCAAACCTTTTCACGCACCGCCCGCAGGTACTCTTGAAGCTCATCCCTCAGGTATGCCGCTTGCATGACTTGTCCTCCACCACATTGCGCGTTCCCGCTTTCCCGTCTACCCCTCCGGAGCTGCAAACGAGGTGCCGACCGTTATCACCGCCTGATACGTGGGCGAGCCCCTGGCAGCTGCTTGAGCCGCCGATCGAACGGCACAGCCGGTCAGGACCGTGCGGCTGGGCACACCCCGCGCGGTACCGCGCGACGGTGCGGCTGCAGTGGGGCAGTACTCCGCGGCCGGCGGTGCCTACGGGCGTGTTCGCCGGCGCGGCCAACCTGCGTGGGCTCAGCTGAGCGGGAGTTCAGCGGCAGTGCGCTACAGCACGTCGGTGAAGCCTGGCACCGCATGTGGGTAACTGCCATCGGGCCGTGGCTTGACGGGTGGATCGGCATCCCAGGCGTACCGCTCCGGCGCGAGTTTGCGGTCCGAGCGAATGGCGTCCTCCCAGCGAATCAGCTTTCCGCTGTGCGTTGCCATGCGGCCAAGGATCGCCGCCATGGTGCTGAGCGCAAACAAGCGCCCGTGATTGATGCTGGTGCCGCCACGGACGGCCGCGAACATCTCGCGGAACGTGATCAGCTC
>JALXBF010000043.1 GCA_026991575.1 Planctomycetota bacterium
GTGATACCAACGGCGGCAGCATGCCGTGGCAGATCCGTGAGGGCGTTCTGGCCGCGGCCGAGCACGTCGATGTGCCGCTCGGTATACACTGTCACAACGACTGCGACCTGGCCGTGGCCAACTCGCTGGAAGCCGTCCGTGCCGGTGTCGTTCAGGTGCAGGGTACGATCAATGGCATCGGCGAACGCTGCGGCAACGCCGATCTGTGCAGCGTGATCGCCAACCTGGCACTGAAGATGGATGGCTACGAAGTGCTGCGCCCCGGCAGCCTGCGTCGGCTGACTGAAGCGTCCCGCTTCGTGTACGAGACGGCGAACATGAACTTTCGAAACAATCAGCCGTTCGTGGGCAGTTCGGCCTTCGCGCACAAGGGCGGCATGCATGTGCACGCGGTGACCCGTCGGCCGGAGACCTACGAGCATATCAATCCTGCGCGGGTTGGCAACGAGCGGCGAATCCTGGTTTCGGAACTATCCGGTCGGTCCAACATCATGGCCAAGAGCCTGCAATTGCAGCTGGAGACCGATCCGGAGCTGATCGAACGCGTCTTGCAACGCGTCTGCGAGCTGGAGCATCAGGGCTATCAGTTCGAAGCGGCCGAGGCATCCTTCGCACTGCTCGTGCGACGCATGGCTGGCGTGCACGAGTCGGCGTTCCAGCGGCTCAACTACCGGGTCAACATCGAAGTCGAACGAGACGGCACGATCCTGACGGAAGCCACCGTGAAGGTACGCGTCAATGGCAAGATCGAGCATACGGTGGCCGAAGGGGATGGGCCGGTGAACGCGCTCGACGCGGCCCTGCGTAAGGCACTAGAGCCACACTATCCTGAACTGTCCCAGATGCGCCTGGTTGACTACCGCGTTCGCGTCATCAACAGCCGAGCCGGCACCGCGGCCCGCGTGCGCGTGGTCATCGAGAGCCGCGACCAGGACGGCGTCTGGGGTACGGTCGGCGTTGACGAGAACATCATCGAAGCAAGCTGGAAAGCGCTGGTCGACAGCTTCGAATACAAGCTGCTCAAGACCCGGCACGGGTGTGCAGCGGGGAGCAAGTGATCAGCCGGGTGAAGGAGGTCAGGCAGGCGATGACTCCGTCAGACTTGCCGCCACGATACAACCCGTCCGCAACCGAAGAACGCTGGTACCGCTACTGGGAAGAGCGCGGCTACTTCTACTCGGATCCCGACGATCGCACCCCATTCACGATCGTGATCCCGCCGCCGAACGTCACCGGCGCGCTGCACATGGGCCATGCCCTCAACAACACGCTCCAGGACGTGCTGATCCGCTGGCGCCGCATGCAGAACCTTAACGCACTCTGGATCCCCGGCACCGACCACGCGGGCATTGCCACTCAGGCGGTCGTCGAGCGGCGGCTCCTGGAGGAGGAAGGGAAGACTCGACATGACCTCGGGCGCGATGGACTCGTGCAACGGATCTGGCAGTGGAAGGACGAGTACGAACAGCGCATCTTGAACCAGCTCCGCCGCCTGGGCTGCTCCTGTGACTGGCGCCGCACCCGCTTTACGCTGGATGAGGTCTGCACCCGTGCGGTACGCGAAACCTTCTTCCGCCTGTTCCGCGACGGCCTCATCTATCGCGGCAAACGGCTCGTGAACTGGGATACCCACCTGCAGACGGCTGTGGCCGACGATGAGATCTTCTACAGGACCGTCCCCGGCCACCTTTGGGTGTTCAAGTACCCCTTGAAGGAACCGGTCGACGGCATCGACGGCGTCATGATCGCGACGACCCGGCCGGAAACCATGCTTGGCGACACCGCCGTCGCCGTACATCCGGCTGACGAACGGTACCAGAAGTTGATCGGCAAGACGCTGATCCTACCGCTGGTCAACCGCGAGATACCGATCATTGCGGATCCCGTGCTAGTTGATCCGGAGTTCGGGACCGGTGCCGTGAAGGTGACGCCGGCGCACGATCCGAACGACTACGAGGCCGGGCTGCGGAACAACCTGCCGATGATCAACATCCTCAACCCGGACGGGACGCTGAACGAGAACGCCGGCCCTTACCGGGGACTGGACCGCTACGAGGCGCGCAAGCGGGTGGTGGAGGACATGGAAAAGCTGGGACTGCTGGTGCGCGTCGAGGACTACGACGTCCAGCTTGCCCATTCGGACCGGTCCAAGACTCCGATCGAACCGTACCTCTCCGACCAGTGGTTCGTGCGCATGGCAACGCTGGCCGAGCGGGCAATGGCCGTCGCCGAGCACGGCACCGTGCAGTTTCACCCGGCCCGGTATGTGCGCACCTACCTGGACTGGCTACGTGAAAAGCGGGACTGGTGCATCAGCCGCCAGCTCTGGTGGGGACACCGCATCCCGGTGTGGAGCCGACAGGTGGCGGCCGAGGAGGTGCCTGCCGCCGTCAGGCAGTTGCGGCAGTTGGAGCTCCCGGCCGAGGAGGCATTTGCTCGGTTGACCGAGACTGAGTCGGGCGAGACGTGGCCTGTTGACGAGCTGGCAGGCGAGCGGCTGGAGCGTGCGGTGCAGCGGCTGGCCGAACTGGCCGACGCACGCGCTGTTCGTGTCGAGCTGCAAGTTTGCCTGCGCCAGGACCATCCCGATTGGGAACAGCGGCTCGAGTCCCTCGGCTACCAACGCGACCCGGATGTGCTGGATACCTGGTTCAGTTCGGCTCTCTGGCCCCATTCCACGCTCGGTTGGCCCGAACCGAACCGGGACCTGGAGTACTACTACCCGACCAGCGTGCTGGTGACCAGTCGCGACATCATCACGCTTTGGGTCGCCCGCATGGTCATGATGGGGCTGTACAACTGTGGCGAAGTGCCTTTCTACCACGTGTACATCCACCCGAAGATTCTCGACGGGTTCGGCCAGACGATGTCCAAGAGCAAGGGCAACGGCGTCGACCCGCTGGACATCATCGAATGCTACGGCACCGACGCGCTTCGCTTCACACTTACGGCCATGACCACCGAGACGCAGGATATCCGGCTGCCGGTGGGGTACCGCTGTCCGAAGTGCGAGAACATCATACCGCAGAAGCTCGAGCACCAGCGGATGCGGCCGAAAGACGGTCGCAAGCCGCGGATCAAGTGCTCCGCGTGCGGTGAGAGCTTCCAGTTCTCCAGCCCGAATTTCGCGCCCGACCCGGGCGAGCCGGTGGCACGGATGGTGTCGGAGAAGTTCGAACTGGGCCGCAATTTCGCCAACAAGCTCTGGAACGCGGCCCGCTTCGTGCTCCGCAACATGGACGGCTACGAGGCGGAGACACCGTTGGCGTTCGAGAACCTGCCGTTCGAAGACCGCTGGATTGTCGGCCGTCTGGCCGACGTTGCTCGCCGCATGACCCGGCAATTGGAGGCGTTCCGATTTGCGGATGTGGCGAAGGCGATTTACGAGTTCACATGGGGGGAGTTCTGCGACTGGTACGTGGAGATGGTCAAGCTGCGGCTCCGCGACGATGCGGAACGTCCCGTCGCGCAACGCGTGCTGGCTGTGACGCTGGATGGCATCCTCCGGCTGCTTCATCCGATCATGCCGTTCGTCACCGAGGAGATCTGGCATGCGCTCCGTCAGCGCTGTTCGAAACGCGGCATCGATCGGATTGAGGAGGCGTCGGACAGTGTGATGATCGCACCCTGGCCGGCCTATCCGCAGGAGTGGATTGATGAGAAGCTGTTCGGACAGATGGGCGAGCTGCAGCGACTGATTCGAGCGGTCCGCAATATCCGGAGCCTTTTCCGGATCGATCCCCGCGCGCCGCTGGACGTGCTGGTTCGCGCCACCGACGGCTACGTGGAGATCTTCCGCGCCAATGAACGCTTCATTCGCGCGCTGGCTCACGTCGGCAGCATGAAGGTGGGTGAGGATGTGGAGCGGCCGCCGGAGTCGGCCGCGGAGGTTGCCGCGGAGTGGGAGCTGTATGTGCCGCTAGCCGGCGTGATCGACAAGGAAAAGGAGCTGCGCCGACTGGCCAAGCGCCGCGACGAACTCCGGCGGCTGATCCAGTCGGTGCAGCGGAAGCTGTCGAACGAGGACTTCTTGACGAAAGCTCCAGGTGAGGTGATCGAACGCGAACGCGAGCGGGCCCGCGATCTGGCTACGCAGCTGGAAGCGATCGAAGACGTCCTACGCGATCTTGCGCCCCAGGGCGGTTGACCAAAGCGGGCACGCCCGGTGAACGGCCTCGGCTTGAACCGTGGTGCTGTCAGCGGACGCGGTCCTGGTCCGCCGTGCCGCCGCTGAGGACCAATACGTCAACCGGACCGAAGCGAGCCCTGCGTTGGCCCGCCGACCAGCGCCAGGACCGCGGATAGATGCCCCAGATCGGTACACCCCCGAGCCGGCGGCTCCAGTCCGCCCAGCTCATCCGGTTCGGCTCTCGGCTCATCAGATGCTTTAGCCGGATGCGGGCCGTGAGCGGCTCGGAGATCGGAATGAACAGCCCGGTGCTCTCCCGTTCGGTACAGTACGTCAGCCACACGTGCCCCGGAACGCTGACGACAACCGCCTCAGCCGGCGCGTGCGTGGCGACGTAGCGACCGGGGGCCAGCAGGAAATCGTCCGCGATGATGGTGCCGGTTGGCGGTTTCAGCTGGCCCCGGAGGACCCGTTCGGGCAAGCGCGACAGCGGCTCGTTGGTCCAGCGTGGCCAGGTCCAGCAGACGGTCACCGTGACACAGAGCACGGCCAGTGCCCATGGCCGCCGGCCGCAGCGGCGGCTCAACGCAGCCGCAGCAACCGGCAGTAACGCCCACTGGAATTCGAACATGAAACGTGACGGCGTGAACAGACTCACCGGTCGCCCTACCCACCATTCTGCCAGGGCCCGCGCCGCGTAGGCCATCAGCGCGAACGCGACCAGCCAGACCAGTGCGAATGCTAGCCCCAGTTTTTCGAACGCAGTCAATCTGCCCCGGTGTGCGTCGAATGCCGCAGCCAGTAAACCAAGGCATGCGATAGGACCAATGTGCCAGGCGACTTGCCAGGGTGGCTCAAGGGGCTCGACATAGCTGAGAAGGCCTGTGCTGGCGGCCGATCCGAGGTTGGCTACGAGACGCAACCAGTAGACGGCGCTGATCAGCACGGTACCGGTCAAGCAGGTAGCAGCGTGGCGCGGTGCCGAAAGCAGAGGCAGACGACCGGCCAGGCGTGTGGTGGAGAGCAGTGAGAGGATACCTAGCGCAGCCAGCAGCGCGACGGCGACGTGGTGATGCGTCAGCGCCGCGGCGCCCCACAGGAACACGGCTGTGGCCGTGTTCGCGGGGGACCGGAGCCAGGTGGCAGCGCCCAGGCCAGCGATGACCAGCCACATGGCAAGGCTACTGGGCAGTCCCCCCCACGTGTACGGAAACCACGTTGCTTCGAACAGTCCGAATGCGCCGACCCAGGCCGCGGCTTGCATTCCCTGGCGGCCACTCTGTTCCGTACGCTGCGCCGCGGCTGCGGCCAGCAGTGCGGCTCCTAGGATCGGCAGCAGATAGAACCAGCGGAACACCGTATGGGGTTGTACGTTCTGGTTGCCCCACGTGACACTGGCCAGGCGACTCAGCAGTGCGACGACGCCATGGCTTGCCGTCGGGTAGTTTAGGTCCAGGTCCTCCAACGGCCTGAGGCTGCTTGTTACGCGGTCCTGCTTCAGGAAATGGAGTGCGACGGTGCAGTGGAAGGCGGCGTCAACGCCCGGAGGCAGACGCGATTGGGTCAGGGCGAAGGCGTGCAGAGCGACAGCGGTGGCGGTTACCGCGAATAGGTGACCCCAGATGCGGGGGGGCGGCGCAGCGCACGGTGCGCGGACACGCGCCAGCCACCACAGGGTGACCGGCGCAGCCGCAGCCAGACAGATGCCAAAAGGGACAAGTCCCAGGGGGCCGACATAGCTGGCCAACACCGCAGCAAGGGCAAACAGCAGTGGCGGTGCAAGGGCCAGCAGCCGAAGCATGCGGTCATAGCCCTGCAAGGTAACCAAAACGCTGCCGGAACTGTTCCGGCGTCATGTTCACGACGCGCGCCAATGCAGCTAATCGCTCCGGGTTCAGGAAATCAGCCTGTTCCAGGCGGATCATGTAGCTACGGGCGCAGCGGTAGGCCTCTCCGGAGACGTTCACGCGACGGATGCGCATACGCTTGGTTGACGGGTCGATCATGTCTTCAAAGCGCAGTGGCCGCATCTCACCGCCGAGGATGCTGACAATGGCCCCGTACTTTGTGGCTTCGTCGGAGAGGAGAAAACGGATCGCGCCGTAACCAAGGTCGCGTGTGTACTCGGCGTCGAACGGGATCGGGTCGGCGCAGCGTAGCTCGTAGCCGAGGTCCTGGGTGATCAGGCGGCAGGGAATACCCAGTTCGGCAAGCCGCCGTTCTACCCGGTCCTTGATCAACCGACCGAAGGCGATCTCACCAAGCCGCAAGTTACCGTGCGGGTCTCGTTGCACCCGGCCGTACTTACGCAGTTCCTCTTCGCCGCCGACGGCTTCGGCCAGCCCCTGGACACCGACTGCTTCGATCAGTCCCTCGGCTAGGATGACCAGTCCGTAGCGGTCTCCGCGGCTGAGCCGTTTGATGATCGAGCCGATCACGATGTCGCAGATTTCATCGACGGTCACGCGGCGGTCGTGGAACTCTTCGGGGATGATGGTCAGCGTCGCGGCTGCGGCTTTGCCGATGCCCAGCGCCAGGTGCCCGGCGGCTCGACCCATGCTGACGACGAGGTACCAGCGGCGGGTCGTCTTGGCGTCTTCGGCCAGGTTGCGCGCAAGCATGACGCCGTAGTGGCGGGCGGTCTCGAAACCGAACGTCGGTGCGGATCCCGGCAATGGCAGGTCGTTGTCGATCGTCTTCGGCACATGTGCCACTCGAAACTCGCCGGCCCCCGCCTCATAGATGCACCTTGCGGTGTATGCCGTGTCATCGCCGCCGATGGTTACCAGAGCGTCGATGCCCAGCGCTCGTAGCGACTGGAGCACGCGTTCCATGTCCTCGGGGTCTTTGGTGGGGTTATACCGGGAGGTGCCCAGGATTGAGCCACCACGGAGGTGAATGCCCGTGACGTCGTCGATGCTGAGAATGCGGCTTTGGCTTGTGTCGCCGGCTGCCAGGTACCGGAATCCTTCGATGATGCCGATGACACGCAGCCCGTTGTTGACCGCTTCGATCGTCGCCGCCGCGATCACCCCGTTGATACCAGGAGCGGGGCCGCCGCCGACAACGATTCCGAGGCATTTCGGCGCGCTGCTGCTCGACATCAGGCTCCTCGCATCGGGTTTCCAACGTGTCCTCTTGCTGCCGTGTCCGAACGGAGGCTTGACTGGCCACGATCGCAGCGCCGGGTGGCGCGGTGGCCGGACGGCGTGTGTGAGCGGGCGCTGGTGTAGATCGAGCCAGAACGGCTCACCCGCCGCGAAAGCGAGCTTTGCCAGTCCAACGCTGACCATTATAGCGCTGCCCGTTGGACCAGCAACCCACCGCCGGGCGCTGTTGCCTGTGCCCACGCCGCAAATCGGGAGCGATGTCGCATGAATCGGTGGTCGACGCTAGGCGTTTGCCAGTGGCGTGCGCGGTGCAGCGCTGTGCCGTGGTCGCCCCGCAGGCCAGCCGATGCATGGTCAACGCTGGGCACAATGGTTTCAGGTCGTCGGCTGGTCGCAAACGGGGCCGGATAACGGGTCTGTAGCGGCCGCAGCGATTTTTCAGGTTGCTCAAAGATTAGCTGTCGCGCCGCCGATAAGAAAGAGCGAACCCGGGTTCGGTTAACTGCGCCATGGTGCGCGACCATGGGCCGGGTGGGCCTGATCTTGACCGGTAGCGTGGAGCCCGGTAGGACGTGGCCCACCACCGGCGCAGCGGCGTGCCTTGGACGGGGGACAGAACACGTCGGAGGACAAGCTGATCGTCCTGTCCAGTGTTTTGGTTGAAGTCAGGCCAGGGACCTCGGCGCGGCAACGCTGGTGATGCCGGGCCGGGGGGTGTCGGTTTCCGGAGAGAGGCATCCGTACGGACGGGAAAGGAGGCAACCTTGGTCAAGTCTCGTAAACTCGCAGTCCTTGTTGGTGGCGCCTTCGCTGCTACCGCTGCCGTGGGGGTGCTGGGGCTGCGCACGGTTTGGCACGTTCCGGAGGCGGTCGCCGAGCCTGCTCAGGCCCCAGCAACACCGCAGGAAGCCCTGCGCGAGGGTATCAGTCAGTTCCGCTTGGGCAACTATGCAAAGGCCAGTGACTGGTTTGCTGCGGCGGCAAAACGCGCCGACGAGCTGGCTGAGCCGGAGCGGGCTCTGTTGAAGAAGTACACCGAGCTGGCCAGCACAGCAGCGGCTCGTCAGGCCGAGGCCGAGAAGTGGCTCACGACCGCTCGCCAGGCGTTGCACCAGGGCCGGCGGGCCGAAGCCGAGAAAGCCGCCAGCCGGGTACTTACCAACCCCTACGCCTCCGGTGCCCAGCGCACTCAGGCCAGGGGCCTGCTCAATCAGCTTGCCAAGGGGCAGACCGTTACGCCTGCCGCGGCGCCGTCGGCTGAGTCGACCGGCAGCGTCGTTGCAGCCACTCACGAGGTCCCGGCGGCGGACGCCGCACCGACGCCAACGAGCAATTACGTGGCCGCCACTGAGAAGGAAGCGGCCCAGAAGCTGATGGCCGAGGCGGTCGAGGCGCTCCGTGTCGGTGACCTGAATCGGGCCGAACAGCTTGCCCTGCAGGCAGCATCCTACGGCGCCAAATTCGCCAAGGACGAGGTCACCCCTCAGGATGTGCTTCAAGCGGTGAACCGTGCGCGGCGGCTGCGCGGTACGAAGCCCATGACCGTACCGGCTGCCACGGCACCTCGCGTCCAAGCGAAGCCCGTACGGCCGGCATCGGCAACATCCGCACCTGAGGGGCCTGCGGGCGCGACCGCGGCAGAGGCCACCACATCGGCTGCGCCACCGTCGGCCATCGTCGCCCCGGCTGGAGCGAAGACGAGCGGAGCCGACGAGGACCAACCCGCCAAGCCGACGGCCCAAACGTCCGAAGCAAGCATCGAATCGCTGAAGAGCCTGCCGCATGCGGAGCGGAAGAAGATCGCCCGCGAGCTCCTGAAGAGCGCCAGGGAGCTGATCGAGGCCGGCGTACTCGACGAAGCCGAGAAGCTGATCTCCCAGGCCGAGGAGCTCAATGTGCGTTGGGGCTGGTTCGAGGACTCGCCTGTTCGGCTCCGTCGCGCGCTGCGCCGTGCTCGAATCAAGCACTGGTTTGCCCAAGAGGACAGCCAGGCCGGGGCGGCTGTGTCCGGATCGAAGGAAGCGAAGACAGGCAGCGCTCCCGGCACATCACAAGAACACAGTCACCACAGTGCTCACGACCAGGACAGCGCCGCCAGGGCCAAGGAGCTGGTTCGCCAGGCGCGTGAGGCTTTGGCAAGCGGCGATCTGGACAAGGCCGAACGGCTCGCCCTGGAGGCTCAGTCTTACGAGGTTCACTACGGTCTGTTTGACGATACGCCCGAGCGGGTGCTGGCCGATGTGGCTCGGATGCGTCAGGCAGAGGCTCATAGCCTGAAGCCACCGGCCGAATTGACCGACGCGGCCAGTGCCGCTATCGACAGCGAAGACGGTATTGATGCCGAGGTGCAACAGATCCCGGAGACCCGGCCCGAAGGCAGCGAGCGGGAACTGCGCAAGATCGCGGCCCAGCTTCTGGCCGAAGCGCGTCGACGGCTGGACCAGGGTGACTGGCGCAACGCACGCGAGATTGCTCGCCGCGTCAAGAACTGGAACCTCCACTACGGGCTGTTCTGGCTGGGTGATACGCCTGACAAGGTGCTGCGTGCCTGTGACGTGCTCCGCCAGCGGATTGCGGCACGCCAGCGCGTCGAGCAAAAGGAAAAGGCCCGCAAGCTGCTGGCTGAAGCGCGCAAGCTGATCGATGCTGGCAAGTTGGATGAGGCCGAGGCGAAGGTGCTACAGGCCAAGCAGCTCGACGTGGCCTACGGCCTTCTGGAGGTCAAGCCAGATGACCTGCTGGCCGAAATCAAGGCGGTGCGCGAAGCCAGCGGATCAACCCCTGCGGCTTCGGAGAACGTTGAAGTTGCCGGTGCCGTGGTCGACGAGAAGAAGCAGCCTGCAGCCGAGGTGGCTGAGCACACGGCCGCTGAGGGCTCTGCCGATGAGGCACTCGTGAAGGCGTTGCTGCAGGAGGCTGAGGAGGCCGAGAAAGCAGGCGACGCCGCGACCGCCGCACGCAAGCGCGCGCTTGCGTACCAAATCGCTAACGTCCAGCCTCAAACCGGTGACGGCCAGCAAGCGGCGGAAGCGACCGGCCGCGCCAAGGCCGTGGCTTCCGAAGCGGCGGGTATCGAGACGACCGCAACGACCTCGCAGGCAAGCGAACAGGCCGGTGCCAGCGTGGCTGAGAGCGAGGCGGGCCGGGCCCGCGTCGTGCACCGGGGCGTGACCCCGGCCGATGACAGCACGGCCAACGCCCGCAAGCGACTCGAACAGGCCAAAGCCCTGTACCGACAGGGCAACTATCCGAAAGCACGCGCCATTGCCCTGGAGATCGCAGAGTCCCATCCGGAGCTGGCTGCTGAGGCACGCGAGATCGCTTCGCAGGCAGAACTGACGGAGCTGAACACCGTCCTGGAGATCTTCAACGCAGGCGTGGCGGCGATGCGCAAGGGCGAGTACGCCCATGCCCTGCAGCTGTTCCGCCAGGTTGCCGGCGCTAACGTCACGCTCGATCCCGCAACGCAGCAGCAGCTCCAGGAGTACCTCACCCGGCTGCCCGTGTTGATCCGACAGAAGGAGATCGTTGATGTGGCAGCCGGTGGTCCGCAGCCTGCTTCCATGCAGCAAGGGGCAGTGCCCGGGCCGATGCCCGAGGAGTTGGCTGACCGGTACCAGCGGGAACGGATTCGCCTGCAGCAACTGATTGCCGACACCAACAACCGGATCGCCGTGGCCCGGCAGAAGCTGGAGAGCGACCCGGAGGCGGCAATTGCCGAACTGCAGAACGCTCTGGAAGCGATCCGCAACAGCGGGCTGGACGAGGCGGCCACCATGCCGCTGGTGCGTCGCGTTGAGGCGGCTATCCGCTACGTCCAGCGCGAGAAGGAGCGGATCGAGCTGGAGCGCGTCCAGCAGCAGGCGCAGCTAGCGGCCGCTGAACAGCGGGCGCGGGAACTGGCCGCCGAGGCCCAACGCCAGAAGGAAGTCCAACAGCTCATCGAGCAAGGGCAGAGGCTCTTTGACCAGGGCCGCTTCGACGAAGCTCAAGTGATGGCCGAGCGCGCTCGTGAACTCGACCCCAACAACGTCGCGGCCCACGCCCTGTACTGGAAGGCAAAGATCAGCCGACGACTGGCCGAGGCCAAGCAGATCGAGTCGCTGGCCGAAGAAGGCTTCGTCAACGCCATGAACAGCGTCGACTGGTCGGCGATTCCCTACGACGACCGCGACCCGGTGACGTTCCCCGACGCGAAGACCTGGCGTGAGCTCACCGAGCGGCGCAAGGCACGGTACAGCAGGATCGACGAGGCGTTCCGTAGCCAGATGGAGCTGGAAATCGAACGGAAGCTGGAAGAACCGATTGCCCCGTTTGACTTCCAGCAAACGCCGCTCTCGGAAGTGATCGACTTCCTGCGGGACGCCACCGGGGTGAACATCGTCGTCGACTGGCGCGGCCTCGAGCTGTCGGGCATCACCAGTAACGAGCCGGTGACCCTGCGGCTGGAGGGGGTCCGCTTCCGCTCGGCCCTCAACCTGCTTATGCAGCAGCTGGGCCTGACCTACTCAATCCGCGACGACGTCCTGCTGATTACCACTCCGTTGCGTGACCAGGGACGCCTGATCTCGCGAGTCTACGACGTGGCCGACCTGGTCGTGCCAATCCGCACTCTGCCAAAGATCGTCACCCCAATGGGTATCTTCAACTGGCCGGATGCGCAGACGGGCGGAGCCGGCGCCATGCCGTTTGTCATGCCAAACCAACCGCTGGCGCAGGTCGGTGTGGGCGGCTCCAGCTATGACGGCCAGTCGGCCTTTGGCGGGACCGGTACCGAGCCCGCCGGTACCGCAGGACCGCAGCCGGCTCAGGCCATCGACTTCGACACACTTATCGAGCTAATCAAGTCGACCGTCGCGCCGGACACCTGGGAGGACGCCGGCGGCGCAGGCACGATTGCCGAGTTCCCGGGCAACCTCAGCCTGGTCATCAGCCAGACCCAGGAGGTCCACGACCAGATCCGCGACCTGCTCCAGCAGCTCCGCCGTCTGCAGGACCTGCAGGTGGTCATCGAAGTGCGATTCATCACACTGACCGAGGACTTCCTGGAGCGGGTCGGCGTGGACATCGACATCGAGATCGACGACGATAGCCAGAAGCCGCTGCAGCCCTTCGGGCGCGACACCGATGATGACGGCATCGCGGACATCCTTCGCGACTTCGACCATCTGCAGAGTCTCACGGTGGGGCTCCGCGGACCGGATGGTGACTTCGCCGAGGACCTCGACATTCCGATCCGCACCCTTGGCTTCGCCCTGGGCCGGCCGGCGAACTTCGACACACCGGCCCTGCAGATGGGCGTCGCGTTCCTGAGCGACCTGGAGGTGTTCCTCTTCCTCGAGGCTGTGCAACAGGACAACCGCAGCAACGTGCTTATCGCCCCGAAGGTGACGCTGTTCAACGGCCAGCAAGCTTTCGTGTTCTCAGGCACACTGCGGTGGTCCGTGATAGCGCTGTTCCCGGTCGTCGCAGCCGGAGCAGTTGCGTTCCAGCCAGTCCCGCAGATGGTTCTCGACGGTGCGGCCCTGGTCGTGCAGGCGGTCGTGTCGGCAGACCGTCGCTACGTCCGGGTATCCGTGTCGCCGCTCTTTACGAACGTAGTCGGCGAGCGGCGGTTCCCGATCATCGCCAGCGCTCAGCAGATCGGCTTCGGCGGCGGCGGCCAGACACAGACGCTGGTCCAGGCCGAGCTGATCCTACCGATCATTGGCATGAACATCCTGACCACTACCGTGGCCGTGCCTGACGGTGGCACCGTGGTCTTGGGCGGACTGAAGTCCAAGACGGAAGAGCGCCGCGAGTTCGGGACACCGATCCTGAACAAGCTGCCGTACATCAACCGTCTGTTCATGCAGACCGGTGTGGGTACGGTCACCCAGAGCCTGCTCATGATGGTTACGCCACGCATCGTGATCCTGGAGGAGGAAGAGGAACTGCGTGGCATTGCCGTGACACCGTAGCCCTGGCCTGGCGGCGGGTGTCTGTCGTCCGGCAGACGGGCCTCCCGTCCGGGAGGCCCGTCTTTCATGCGCACCGGAGCAGGTCAGCTGTTACCTGGCGGTCGCTACCGCTGGCTGTCTTCACTGCCCCCTGATCTGGACCGGGCGGCCGTGCCCACCAGGCCCAGCCTTGCCGTGGGACACACCCTCAGCTCTGCTCACTCTGCCGGCCACAGCACCGATCCTCCGCAGAACTCGCGCCAGGAACACCGTTGCGATTCCGTTGCTTGATTCCGCCGCGTTTCGCTCAAACACACCCCGCGGGCACTAGCCACCTACGAGCGGCACCAACTTGATGAAGGTGATCTGGGTACGCGAATTCACCACGAACTCTTCATCCAGCGACGTGGCCTGTTTGTCGTCAACGAGGATCAAAAACAGGTTCCGGGAGAAGGCCTCCAGCGCTTTCTCGTACTGTTCCTTCCAATCGATCTCCCGGCGTCGTTCAAAGCGATACGCTAGCCTGTTGCCATTGATGATGCGCTCGGTGTCCGTGGGTTGCACCAGGCCACGGAAGACGTTGCCTCGGCCAAGGTTAAAGTCCTTTACCTCCTGGTAGACGCGCTCACGGATAAGTTCCCGAACCGTAATCCGCTCGGACGGCAGTTCGAGCGGCATCTCGTAAACATCGCCCGCCGTCGTTTCGTCTCGAACAGTCAACGTTACGCTCATGGAACCGCTCCCGGCGCAAGATGCGCTCCTGGCGTGTCAACGGACCGCTATTTCCCTTCGATCTGGCGGAGGATGGTTCGGTCCGTGATCTTCGAATCTTCGGCGAGGAGCAATGCCTTGCTGATGATGAGAGACAGCATGATATCGCCCTCAAACGGCAAGAACAGATTGCTCAGCCCCAGTTGGCCGCGCGGGTCGGGCACGATACAGAGATACTGATCGTTGGGTTCCATGAGAATGTTACCCGAACCGAGGTGGATCTTGTACGTCCTTTTCTGGCCACGGACGACGAGGAACCGGTCGGTGAACGAGCACCGATCGGCGATTTTCAGACGTGGAACAAGGCGTTGCAGGACCTCCTTACGTGTCGCGGCCGTCTCGGACAGTTCGCCAAACGCGTATCCGTGCCAGTAGTCCCGGAACCGGGCCTCGGGACCGCCGTCCTGCCAGGTCGGGTCGTTGCCGATGGAGGCGACCCCGACAAACAAATCGACGTCCCGCATGACCTCCGAGAACACGAGTGGTGGGATCTGCTCCAGAGGTAAAGGCTCATTCACGGCGTCCTGACCAGGTCCCCCCGCTGCGCTGATATATCGCCCGCCGGGCTCGACCGTGTTCTGAGCACCCTGGATCCGATAGAAGCGGACCTGGTCGGTCGACAGCAGCCAGAAGACCCCCGCTTCGTTCGTATCCCGGCCGTAATTCTCTCCGATCCCGTAGACCCAGTACTCGGCACGGATTCCCCACGCTGGCAGCTCTTTGGTGGCCGGCGGGGATTCCCCGTCCACCAGGAGTTGCAGGCTGTATTTCCAGCCCCGGGCCGCGGCAAGCGCGCTGAACTGGTGCTGACGGACCACGTGTGCCGCAAAGCGATTCGAGTACACGCGTGTTCTCCGCTCCGCGTCGGTCAGCAGGTAGATTTCCCGGTGAGCTTGCTTGAATGGCTGTGTGATGCCAAGTTCCTCAAGACGGTCTCTCCATGCCACGATCTCATCGACCGTGCGGCCAATAGGGTGCCAGAGCGTAACTTCGGCGTTCTTGCCGACACGTACTGGCTTGCCGTCGATGTCCCTCGGGACGCCGTCGGCTGGCAACACGGGCACTCCGTCAATGCACCAGATCAGACGACGGGCGATCGTGCCGACTAGCGGATGATCCAGGTACCGCTCGCGCCACTGTTCGAATGGCCATGACCTGCGCGCAAGGAAAAGCGATTCAATACGGTTACGCTGGGCAACCAGCGAGCTCTTGATGTCCTTGAGCGTACGTTTCAGCTCGCCAACCTCGTCCTTGTATTCCTTCCGTACCTTTGCCGGCGTGGACTTCAGAGCCTTCCCCTTGGGATCGAACCACGTCAGTTTCGCGTCCGAGCCGGTCACGATCAATTCAGCGCGATAACCGCCGACGTCCTCGCTTCGCTTGCCGACCTCCTGTAAACCAAACGTAGGAACTGCCAGCTCTTCGACCTCGTCGCTGGGTACGTCCAGGGCCTCAGCGACCGAACGGAACGCCTTGGCGACTTCCTTTTGGGCTGTACCAAACTTGACTCGCGTCTTCAGAATGGCGAGCTGTCCCACGGCCTCAGGCGATCTCATGTTGGAGAGCGCGTAAACGGCGGCGTTGCCAACTTTGACTGCCCGCGGTCCGACGCCGGGTACTTTCTTGTATGCGCTCATCGCTAGGGACGAGATCACGCGGGCGAGCGATTCAGGCCGAGGTAGGGTCTGCGTCAGCCAAAGCAGTCCTCGCAAGCACGTTGCATTGCCATCGTTCATCGTTCCGATGGTGCCGGGCTCCTCGCCGCGATCCCTGTCCAGCCTGGAGAACGATCGACCGGCTGGTACGAGCGAGAACCAGCGCTCGAGCCTTTCCCGCACTAGGTCCGGGCCAATCGCCTGCACGTGCTCCTGGGCTGTGTCTAGCCATTTCTTAGACGGACGTGCGGACCTCGCGGTCAAACAATGTGCTAGCAGCTCGGCCCACAACCTTCGCTGTCCAGCATCCATGGCTGCCAGGTCCTCATTGACTGCCTCGGCCCACACCTCACCCGGAGCCAGGAAGAGCATCGGTCGATCTCCAATCAACCGCGTCAACTGGGCAACTTCGGCGCTGACCGTACCGAGGGGCGGACCTGGAATCAGCGACGTGCGAAGGAGATGCAACACAAACCGTTCCCCTTCGGTTAGCGGCTTGTCCTTAGCGTGCTCTTTGACCGCCGAAATCGACTCGTCGATCAGACCCTGATATCTCACCTGCCATGTCTCATCAATAGCTGCCAGGAACAACAGGAGGTCGAACGTTCCGTCACGTGGCAGGACCATAGGTTGCTTCAGCAGAAGCCGGAGTAATGTGCCGACAACCCTTCTGGCCAGATACATGCGCTCGTCGTCGCGCGGTGCGCATAACTCCAGGTGAACGTAGCGCTCGGCAGTGGCGAGAGCAGCCAGCGCCCTGCCGCCATGGTCCTGGTTTAGGAGAACTCGTCCTGTGGGGAACTCCTCCGGGTCCGGATCGCCGTATGGTGGCTGCCCTGATGCCGCAACCTCACCCAGCAACTTGCTCAATAAGCGGTGCTGTGCGACCAATGGGGAATCCTGAACGAGAGGAAACTGGTCGGTTTCGAGAGTCTCAGCGACGCGGATCTCGGTGGCGGACAACATGCCATAGCGTTGCTTTAGCAGGTGGAAAACGCCGGTCATGCCCGCCGGCGCGGGTCGTGGCGGTGGTTGTGTCGCGATCCGTTCGGTCTCGGCGTCCGCATCACTCTTGTAACCACACAATCGCTCCACTCGTGCAGCCAGCCGATTTGCGTCCCTATCGATGGGTGTAGCTCGCAGGAGGGTAGCCAATCGGCGCATCGCCGCTCGTAGGTCGTCGCCTGGTGGCCTGCCAGATAGGCATTGTTCTACCGTCCGTACGAGCGATACGACCGGATAGTTGTAACTGTCCACGTACGTGGTGTCCTTGCACCAGCCTAAAAGCACGAGCAAGTCCTTCTCGTCGAAAGGCAGTTTCCGTCGAAGCAAGGCGCGGAGTGCCACCTCCACCGCACGCCGCCTGCACCAGATTGCTCCCCAACCAGGCGAGTGGTAGTGGATTCCGTCACCCACCTGCGCGCGAAACTCGGCTACTTTCGACAGCCAGTGCTGGAACTGAATTGCTGCCGCAAGCGCATAACGGCGTGCCTGATTGCGCGTAGCCTGCAGTAACTTCCTTCCACTGGGGCACTCCTTCAGTAAACTCGGCTCGCAGTCGCAAGCTCGCTCTTCGCCCACTAGCGCCACCGCTTCTTCGATCCAGCGCACCAAAGTCCGGTGCTCCTCGGCCAGCGGGTCATCGGGCGAAACGTGCATGTGCTCGGGTGGAACTGGTCTTGCCATCGTTATCCCCTTGCAACGTGCCGTTGCCCGGAGAAACTGGTTCGGTGATCCTCGAGCCTCCAGATTTGACCCGACGGGTCAGCATGGCGCGCCCAGTCTAGACTTCCGTCCAAACGGTTGTCAAGGAGCAAGCCGGTTGGAGCTGGACACTTCGCGGACGGCAACCAGAGTGGGGTCACCGCCCCTGCACGCTGTGCGCACCCACTGCAGAAGGCGAATTGCGCGGCACGGCCGTCAGCGGTCTGCGGCAGCAGCTTCGCGTCCGGCCCGCTCGCTGTCGCTGGTCCGGCGACGCAAGAACATGCGGATAGGGACCTCGGGGTAGGGCGAACGCTCACGGAACCCCGACAGCAGGTACCGCTGATAAGTGGCGTCGAACAGCTCCGGATCATTGCAGAACAGGACCAGCGTGGGTGGTCGCGTCGAGACCTGCGTGCCGTAGTAGATCTTTGGCCGGCGGTTACGCCGAATCGGCGGCGCGTGTGCCTCCAGCAGCTCCTCCAAGATCCGGTTTACCTGACCGGTGTTCAACCGCTGCCCTGCCTGGTCGTGGAGCTGCCAGGCCATGTCCAACAGTGCCTTGACGTTCTTGCCTGTCTTGGCCGAGATGAACACGATCGGTACGTATGGCATGTTCCGGAGGTGCGAGCGAATCGCTGAAGCCATCCGCCGCGTGGGCATCGGATGCATGAGGTCCCACTTGTTGACCACGAAGATGCAAGGCTTGTATTCGTCGGCAACCTGCGCGGCCAGCCGCTTTTCGACCCGCGTCACGCCTTCGGTTGGATCGAAAAAGATGAAGACCACGTCCGCCCGACGGATCGATCGCTCTGCGCGCGCGATGCTGTAGAAGTCGACCGGGGTTGCGATCGAGCGGCTGCGCATCACGCCCGCCGTGTCGATCACCAGGTACTTCCTGCCGTCCAGTTCCACGAGCACGTCGACGGCGTCCCGCGTCGTGCCCGGACGTTCACTGACGATGACCCGCTCGGCCCGAGCAAGGGTGTTGACGAAGGTGCTCTTACCCGCGTTCCGCCTGCCAACGACTGCCAGCTTCAGTTCGGGGGACGCGACCGCGTCCTCTTCGGACACGTCCGGTAACCGTTCCAGGATTGCCTCGATCAGCTCCGCCTTTCCGCGGTTGTGACAGGCGCTGACGCAGACCAGCTTTCCGCGGCCCAGCTTGTAGAACTCAGCCGCCAGGTCGTCGTGGCCGGGCGTATCGCACTTGTTCGCCGCCAGGACCACGGGCTTGTTCACATAGCGCAATTTCCGGGCGACCATCTCGTCCAGTGGCATGATACCTGTCTGCACGTCAACTACGAACACGATCAGATCCGCGCTCTCGATCGCCCGGTCGATCTGGCGCTCCACGAGCTGCCCGAGTTGGTCCAGATCGGCGATACCCATACCGCCCGTGTCCACTAGCTCAACCGGCCGCCCTTCGAACTCCACAACCGTGCTCACCCGATCGCGTGTCACGCCCATCATCGGGTCCACGATAGAGATTCGGCGACCGGCAAGCCAGTTGAAAATCGACGACTTGCCTACATTGGGTCGACCGACAATGACTACCTGCGGTAAAGCCACGGCATCATCCTCTAGTGAGCGTCCTCCCAGTTGATCCTACGCGGGCCCGTACCGGCGGCGTTTCAACCACAGTCCGTGCGGTTACCGCGCCATACTGGCCATCGCCAACGTCCCGTGCGTTCGACGCCGACTAGAGAGGATTTGTTCCACGACGACGTTGCCGAAGCGTAGGCCGGCGCCGGGCCCGCGCCGGCCCTGGCAACGCCGCAACCGGGCCGGATGCTTTGCTCCGGTGACGATCCCGTCGGCAATGTACCCGGCGGGCGAAGTCGGAAGGCAGATGCCAGGAGATTGTCGCAGCACGCGCGGACCGCTGTGCGCGGGTGTGTCCCGGTTCGGACCGTAGCAGCCGTCTAGGACGAAGGCTCCTCGGTTCGGTCGTCCGCCGTCAGCGGTCGCAGGATAATCAGGACCGGCGTGCCCACGGGCGGGATCTCTGATTCCTTGGCCACGAACATCAGTTCCACGTTCTTATCGCTGGAACGTCCTGCCACGTCGATGACCGCCGCGGCCATGTTCACGACGGTGATCACGTCTCCGCCCTGGGCCAGGTAGTACGGCTCCCCGGTCACCGGGTTCTTCACGAGCTGGCTGCCGGCAAAGACCCAGTCCAGATCGATCGGCTTACCCGTCTCCTCGTGCACGATCCATTGCCTGGCCGAAGCCTGGCGAAACCGCTTACCGTCCCACCATTCCAGCTGGATGTCTAGCTTCGTGCCGCTCGGCGGCTGGAACTCGGGGTCGAACCGAACCGGGTGCCCCGGCTCCGCGCCGGCAGCGAGGAGTGCCGCATGCAGGATCTTCGGATCGATATCAGCAGCCAGGATGGCTTCGTGTTCTTTGGTGTTCGTCAGGCACAGAAGGTGTTCCAGGTAGCCCCGGCGCAGGACCACGTGGCTTAACACGAGCACCAGCCGCTTTCCGGGGGCGACCGCCAGCCAGACATTGCGGCCCAATTCGGATAATTTCCCACCTGCCTGACGGATAGCCCGCACGGTGGGCGCCTCTTCCAGTTTCAGCGTCGGTGGTTCGGTTGGTTCCTCGAGTTGATCCTGCGCGGATGCTGCGGCCGGTGCCGACGCACCGCCGAGTGTGTCGGCAGCGCGACCCGCGTCCACGGGGCCGGCGGCAGGCTCGGTGGTCGTCTCAGCCGGCTGCGCGGTGCTAGCGGTGGACGGCTCCCTGTCTGACGGGGAGTCGGCGGGAGCTGGCTTGCCCTGGTCCTGTGGCGAGCTGCTGGTCGGACCCGGCACCGCATCGGAGTTCGTGCCGCCCGAACAGCCAATAAGCAACACGCAAGCCAACATTGTGGCCAGCAGACGGCCCAGAACCCCTGCGGTGTGCTTGGGCGGCCAGTGCACGATTCTCATCGGGGTTACTCCCAGGTCTTTCCCGTTGTGATCGACTCGACGTGCGCGCGGCTGGTTCCCATGCACTTCCTCACCAGGCCGGGGTGCGACCCCCGGTCCGTTCTCTCAGTGCGGGCCTTTCGAACAGGCAATCGGTTGCGGATGACCGTACAAATAATCCTAGACGGGAACGGTGTAGCTGCGGTGCTCTCTGTGGCCGCTCCGGTTTGAGGCCGGTGCCCGCTGCTCGATCCTCGACACTGTGGACCCGCCCTGGAGAACGGTTCTGATGTCGCTGCTAGTCGTCGGCACAGTCGGAATCGACGTGATCCATACGCCCACGGGCTCAGCACACGATGTACTGGGTGGTTCGGCGACATACTTTGCATACGTGGGTAGCTTCTTCACGGATGTGCACCTCGTGAGCGTCGTGGGCGAGGATTTCCCGCCGGAGTACCGAGAGCTGCTGGAATCCCGGCGGATCGAAATGAGCGGGGTGGAGGTGGTGCCGGGTGGCAAGACCTTTCGTTGGCGCGGCCGGTATGAAGAGGACATGAACCGCCGGGAGACGTTGGAGGTCCACCTGAACGTGCTCGAGGGCTATCGACCGCGATTGCGCGAGGAACATCGGCGGATACCGTACGTGTTCCTGGCGAACAGTTCGCCGGTGCTGCAGTTGGAGACGATCGAGCAGTTGGATGCGCCCGAGTTGATCGTCGCCGACACGATGGACCACTGGATCCGGTCCGAACACGATGAGCTGCTCAGGCTGATGCGTCGCATCGATGGCTTGGTGCTCAACGACCAGGAGGCACAGCTACTGGCCGATGAGAAGAACCTTGTCAAGGCGGCACACAGGATCCAGCAGATGGGGCCGAAGTTCGTGGTTTTGAAGAAGGGCGAGCATGGAGCGTTGTTCTACGACGGGGACGCGACCTACGTACTGCCCGCGTTCCCGACGACGGACGTAGTCGATCCCACCGGAGCGGGTGATTCCTTTGCCGGCGGGTTCATGGGATACCTGGCGGCTAACCGGAGCAAGATCACAGCGCATGCCCTGAAGGAAGCGATGGCCTACGGCATTGTGGCGGCGAGTTTTACGGTGGAAGGCTTTAGCCTGGAGCGGCTCGTAGAGGTTGATCGGGCGGCGGTAGAGGAGCGCATGGAACGTTTCCGTCAGATGGTCCGTCTCTAACATGGAATGGGAATACAAGAGTGGAGATTCCGTGGTCACGGCAGGGGCTGTCTCTGCTCTAGGCTGCGTGACCGGCCTCGGGTGTCGGCCTTTGGCGATGGCGCTGAAGCGGCAGAGGAAACGGGCTAGCGAGTAGTCACGGAACGATGGCTAAGCGAGTGCGAACGTTCATTGCGTTGGAACTAACAGGCTCGATCAAGAACCGTGCGGTCCGCATGCAGGGCATGCTGGCTTCGGCCGTGACTGATACGAAGTGGGTTGAGCCGGAGAACCTGCACATCACGTTGAAGTTCCTGGGGGAGGTGCCCGAGCAGGAGATCTATCACGTTTGTCGGATTGCTCAGGATGTGGCCCAGCATCATGAACCTTTCGAGTTGGTGGTGCAGGGGGTGGGGGCGTTCCCGCACGCACGCCGCCCGCGTGTGCTGTGGGCCGGTGTCGAGCAGGGGGCCGAGCCTCTGAGGCGGTTGCAGGCCGAACTAGAGGAGGCCTACGCTCGAGCGGGCTGGAATCCGGAAGGGCGTCGGTTCCAGCCACATGTGACGCTGGGCCGCGTGCGCCGGCCGCGCACCACGGAGGGGCTAGAGGCGTTCTTCCAGCAGCATGCGAACTGGAAAGCAGGTCAGATGGAAGTCGACGAACTGGTGATCATGTCCAGCGAGTTAACGCGCCGTGGTCCGCTGTACGCGGTGCTTGCCCGTGCACCACTGGGCGGCATCGTCCATGGTGCTGGCGATCCGTTGGACGACTGGGTCAGTTTGGCTAAAGAGCCACCGCCGGACGAGGGCGAAGCGGTGTAGGAGACTGACACCGGGCAGGGGCGGTTGGCAGACGCGTCACGTCCCGAGGCCTCTCATTGATCGGTACTTAGCAGATCGCTAGACTTCAGTGGGGTTATGGTCTCCGGGCCCGTGGGAAACGGGAGCGGAGACGGTGCGTGAGGCTGGCCATCGGCATTGAGGAGAGAGCATGGCCGTTCAGGATCGAATCGAGAGCAACCAGGTGCTGCGTTCGACGTTACAGCAGATCGAGCGGGAGTTTGGCAAGGGCGCGATCATGCGCCTCGGGGCAAAACAGATCGAGCCGATCGAGGGAATCAGCACCGGTTCGCTGGCGCTGGATCTGGCTCTCGGCGGTTTCGGCGTGCCCAGGGGACGGGTGGTTGAGATCTTTGGGCCCGAATCGAGCGGCAAGACCACGCTTGCTCTGCACGTCATGGCCAGTGCCCAGAAGGCCGGCGGCATTGCCGCGCTGATCGATGCCGAGTACGCGTTTGACCGATCCTGGGCCAAACGGTTGGGCGTGGAGTTGGACTCGTTGCTCGTCAGCCAGCCCACGTGCGGTGAGGAAGCGTTGCAGATTTGTGAAATGCTGGTGAAGTCGAACGCGGTTGATGTGGTCGTCATCGATTCAGTAGCTGCTCTGGTGCCTCGTGCCGAACTGGAAGGCGACATTGGCGACAGTCAGCCCGGCATGCAGGCACGCTTGATGAGTCAGGCGTTGCGCAAGCTGACCGGCGCGATCTCCCGCTCGAAGACCTGCGTCATTTTCATCAATCAGATCCGCGAGAAGATCGGCGTCATGTTTGGCAGTCCAGAGCTGACTCCGGGTGGTCGGGCGCTGAAGTTCTACGCCACGTGCCGCATCGATATTCGCCGGGTCCAGTCGATCAAGGAAGGGGACACGGTGGTGGGCGCGCGGATCCGGGCCAAGGTGGTCAAGAATAAGGTGGCGCCGCCGTTCCGTCAGGCCGAGTTTGACTTAATGTTCGATCGCGGCATCAGCATCGAGGGGGATGTGCTCGATCTGGGTACGCAGCTGCGCATCATCGACAAGACCGGCTCCTGGTTCAGCTACGGGGACATGCGGCTGGGCCAGGGGCGCGAGAATGCCAAGCGGTTCCTGCGTGAGAACCCCGACGTGCTGAACCGTCTGGTGGAGGAGATCAAGGCGCGGCATCGCCGGGAACTGGGGCTGGACGAGCTACAGGAGGGCGCTGACGACCAAGCCGCCGCGACCGCCCAGGCTGCGTCAGCGGAAGTACCCGGCAGCAAGGGCCGGCGCAGGGCAAAGTCGTGACCGAGTGCCGGCCTGGTGACAAGCGGGTAGGGACCGTTGCTGCATCTCCGAAGCGCCAGCGCGGAGCGAGCGTAGCGATGACCGGCGCGAAGCGTTCTCTTCTTGGTGTGATCGCCATTGCTGCTGTACTGTCGGTCGGCTATCGGCCGCAGGCGTCTGTGGGCCAGGAGCCCAACCTGGGCGGCGACCGCCGGCCGGCGGGATCGGTCGATGCAGCCGTGTTGCTAGCGGCCTTGCAGGAGCAGTTTGCCCGGGTCATCGCCCGCGCCGAGCCGTCGGTAGTCAGCGTGATTCGGATCAAGGGGGTGGAAGCGCGGCATGAGGTCGGCCCGATCTTCCCGCGGGACCGCATTATTCTGCCCGGTCGGAATCGGGAAACCAGCGAACAGATACTCAACGACCCACGCTACGTGCCGAACGACTTTGGCAGTGGTGTGATCATCGGCAGTGAAGGACTGATTCTGACCACGTACCACGTCATCCGCGATGCGCACGAGGTGTACGTGCGGTTTCAGGATGGCAAGCTGGCGGGGGCGAGGATTTGGGCGGCCGATCCGCGCAGTGACATGGCAGTGCTCAAGGTGCCGCGCGACGGGCTGACGCCGATTGAAATCGGGGCTGCCGAAACGTTGCGCAAAGGGCACATCGTCCTGGCGTTGGCCAATCCGCTGGCTACAGCACGCGATGGCCGAGCGACCGCCTCGTGGGGCATCATCGCCAACACGCAGCGCAGCT
>JALXBF010000044.1 GCA_026991575.1 Planctomycetota bacterium
ACCAACTCCGCCTGCGTCATCCGCGACAGCTTGTCATACTGGTACCGCCACTCGGTGCCGTAGTTGTCGGTGAGGCGGATGCGGTTGCCGGCATCGTCGTAGGTGTTGGCAAGCTGGATGACCGGGTAGATCGAGGGGCTACCGGTGTTGTCCAGACTGATGATGCGGCCGGCGTCGTCGTAGGCAAGCGTGTAGGTCTGGTTCGGGTCGGAGACGCCGATCAACTGGTTGGCGGCGTCCCAGGTGTAGTTGATCTGGAAGATGACCTGGCCCTGGCCATCGACCCACTTCTCTGCGGTGCGGCGGCCGTCGAGGTCGTAGTCGAACTCACGCCGCCGCCCGTTGCGATCGACGACCGCCGTCAGTTGTCCGGCGGCATCGTGCTCGAAGAAGCGGCTCAGTCCCAGCGCGTTGATCTCTTCGATGACCCGATCCACGGCATCCAACCGCCACTGGGTCGTGTTCCCGTCGGCATCGGTCAACGAGATGAGATTGCCTTCCTCATCATAGCCAAAAGTGATCTCCGGTTGTTGTTCGGGTCGCTGTCGCCATCGGGCAGGATGATGGCCGTCTGCCAGTCGCGGGCGTTGTAGCGGTACCGCGTCGTGCGGCCCAGGGGGTCAGTGACCGCGGCGACCATGCCGGTGAGGGTGTAGGTGATGGTGGTCTGGTTGCCCAGCGGATCGCGGGTGGCGATCACTCGGTTGCGTGCATCGTAATCCCATTCGTAGCGGTTTCCCAGCGGATCGATCGCCGCGATCCGGTTGCCCACGGAGTCATACTCCCACTTCCAGCGATTGCCTTCCGCGTCGACCAGCTCGATGAGCCGGTCGAGATTGTCGTACTGATAGTCAGTCTGGCTGGTTTCCAGGCCTGCCAGGGGGTCGGTGCGCCGGGCGAGCCGGTCGACGGCATCCCAGGAGAAGGTAGTCTTGGCGCCGGTTGGATCGGTGATGGCGATGACCCGGCCGCGTGCGTCGCGTTCGTACCTGGTGGTGCGGCCCAGCGGGTCGGTGCCCGACAGGAGCCGCTGCTCGGCGTCGTAGCTGTAGCTGGTGACAAAGCCCATTGGGGTGGTCACGCTGACCAGCGTTCCGAGGGCATCGTAGCCGTAGGTGGTCTGGCGGCCGAGCGGATCGATGGTTGCGATGACTTCGTCGGCTGCGTTGTAGAGCGTCTGCCAGACGGGGTTGTTTGTCGGGTCGGTGTCCTCATCGGGATCGATCACCTTCACCGGCCGGTGCAGCACGTCGTATTCATAGCGCACCGTGTCGGCGAAGGTAACTGGGCGTTTGCGAGGGGGTGGAAGAGCAGCAACGCCGCCCAGGGGATGGCCGAGTCGACCCGGGAGGGTGCTTCAATGGGCGGCAGGGGGGCTTTATGCTCCCCCGCCAGCCGGTTGAAGCAGGCTGCCGGGTTGATTCGCCCATTCCGGACGCAGCTGGAGTTTATCGCTGACGCAAGCGGCAGGAGCAAGTTTGGGCCCGGCTGGGCGGGGAGTGAGCACGCGCGAGACACTGCTCATCGGGGCGCCAGCGTGTAGACGGGGTGCGCTCCCCAGGCTCGGCTGCCGAAGGCGAGCCTCTCGCACCGTGGGCGACACCGGCGCGCGATAGCTCCCTGTCGTGCACACGGTGCGTCGCGACCACGCCCTGCGGCCAGTGGGCACCTCGTCCGTGAGCAGACAGAGGTGGGTTTCCGCGGGCAGCCGCTCAGGGCCCCCCTGGCATGTACCCCGCCGACGGTCGATCCTCACGCAGGATCGACTGGCAGAACGCGTAGAAGAGCCACTCAGGCTCCTCGCTCAGGTACCCCTTCTTCCGTAGCTCCGACATCACGACCGCCTTCTGCTCGGCCGCGAACCAACTGATCCAGAACAACACCATCGCACACAGCCAGATCAGCTGCTCAATCGCCACCCACGTGCGGATCAGAAACTTCTCCAAATCGAACAGCTGCTTCAGCCCCCGATTCAGCTGCTCCGCCGCCCAGCGCTTCATGTAGCGATTCACCCACCATTCCGGTGTACGACCCCTACCACGCGCCGCCGGAGAAACCAGCACATACAGCGGATCACGACCAGGCAACAACGCCACCACGCACAGACACTCGTACCCCTCTAGCCCAGGCAGCC
>JALXBF010000045.1 GCA_026991575.1 Planctomycetota bacterium
TCGGCGATGCGCGGCATCGCTTCGATGTCCGTTTTCACCTGGTTGCCATCGTCTTCTTGATTTTCGACGTGGAGCTTCTGTTCTTGTACCCGTGGGCGGTAGCGGCGTGGGCGGAGCAGGGCGGCGTCAAGGCGGCGGCCGAGGCGTACGGCGAGGCACTGCCTCATCTGGTGCTGGCTGAGGTGCTGCTGTTCGTGCTGTTGTTGTTCGCCGCGTACGTCTATGCCTGGCGCCGCGGGGTCTTCGACTGGCACTGAGTGGGCCAGGGGGGTGGTTTCCGGGCGCGGAATGCGAGGCTGTCATGGCGCAGCATGACTGGTTGGAAAACGTTTTCCTGACGCGGCTCAACGAAGCGGCCAATTGGTGCCGCAAGTACAGCTTCTGGCCGATGCCGTTTGCCACGGCGTGCTGTGGCATCGAGCTGATGGCGACGGCGGCAAGTCGGCACGATATTGCACGGTTCGGCGCGGAGGTATTTCGCTTCAGCCCGCGGCAAGCCGACTTGATGATCGTCGCCGGGCGGGTGGTCATGAAGATGCTGCCCGTCTTGCAGCGGATCTGGCTGCAGATGCCCGAACCGAAGTGGTGCATTTCGATGGGAGCCTGTGCCTCCTCGGGCGGCGTGTTCGACACGTACGCCGTTGTCCAGGGCATCGACCGGTTCCTGCCGGTGGACATCTACGTGCCAGGCTGTCCCCCTCGGCCCGAGCAGTTGATTCGCGCCATCATCGATCTTCAGGAAATGGTGCAACGTGAGGGGCGCGTCAGGGGACTGGAGCGGTTGCGGCAGCGGGCGCGAACCGGTTTGCCGGTGCTGGGGGCAAGCGAGCAGCCGGGCCGGCCAGAGCCGCAACGGAATTAGCCGGCTGCGTGAGCAACTGACACGGAGCAGGACCGATGGGCGAGGCGCAGGTTCAGGACAAAGCGGAGGCGGCGGCTGAGCAGCCCGCGTGGCTGGACTTTGTCGAGCAGACCATCGCTGCGTTGCGCGCCCGCTTTGGCCAGGAGGCCATCGAGGAGTCGCGGTTCCGCGACAACGTGCGCGTTATCGTGCCAGCGACCAAGGTCTACGAGGTGCTGGCGTTTCTGAAGAACGAACGCGGCTTCGACTTTCTTGTCGACATCACTGCCGTCGACTACCTGCACTACCCGAACGCTCGCGATCGCTTCGCGGTGATCTGGTCGCTGATGCGCACAGACAACGGCGCGCGACTGTTCGTCAAGACCTTCCTCAACGAACCTGACCTGACCGTGCCCACCGTGTTTGACCTCTGGAAAGCGGCCGATTGGCTCGAGCGCGAAGTGTACGACATGTTCGGCATTCGCTTTGCCGGACATCCGAACCTGAAGCGGATTCTGCTTCCGGAGGAGTTCTCAGCCTACCCGTTGCGGAAGGATTACCCGCTACGCGGCAGGGGGGAACGACACAATTTCCGGCGGCTCACGCGGGAGCAGAGCTGAACAACAGGACTGGTGCGGGAGCTGACCATGGTAACCGAGACGCGGGCCGGTACCGGCCAGGCAGAGCAGGCCGAGCGCGAGTACCTGTGGACCCTTAACTTCGGGCCACAGCACCCGGCCACGCATACCACGTTGCGCATCGTGCTGACCCTGGACGGGGAGCGCGTCGTCGATGCCGTGCCCGATATCGGTTACCTCCACTCTGGCTTCGAGAAACTAGGCGAGCACCTCGATTACAACCAGTACGTGGTCGTCACCGACCGCATGAACTACATCTCGCCACTGGCCAACAACATCGCCTGGCATTGCGCGGTCGAGAAGCTCCTGGGCATCGAACTGACCCCACGCTGCAAATACATCCGTACCATCTTGGCCGAACTGGCCCGTATCAGCGACCACCTGCTGTGCGTCGGAGCCGCTGCGCTGGACCTAGGTGCCATGACCGCCTTCCTGTACGCGTTCAACCAGCGCGAGCTGCTCTACGAGATCTTCGAACTGGTCTGCGGTGCTCGGTTCACCACCAGCTACACCCGCGTCGGTGGCCTGATGTACGACGTAGACGAGCGGTTCATCGCCCGGGTCAGGGAGTTCATCAAGCAGTTTCCCGCGGCACACGCCAACATCACACGGCTGCTGAACCGGAATCGCATTTTCATTGACCGTACGAAAGGGATCGGAGTGCTGTCCAGGGAGGACGCCATCAACCTGGGGTGCACTGGGCCGGTGGCGCGTGCATCGGGTGTCACCCGCGACCTGCGCAAGGACGAGCCATACTTGGCCTACGCCGACTTCGACTTCAAGGTCGTGTGCATGAAAGAAGGCGATTGCTACGCGCGCTACCTGGTGCGGATGGCCGAGATGCTGGAGAGCCTGAAGATCGTGGAGCAGGCGATCGAGAACTTGCCCCCAGGCCCGGTGAACGTGGACGTGGGCACGCGGGTCGTGCTGCCGGAAAAGCCCAAGGTGTACACGACCATCGAAGGACTCATCCAGCAGTTCGAAGTGATCATGAGCAACCGCGGCTTTGAGACACCGGTCGAGGAGTGCTACGGAGCGATTGAGAGTCCCAATGGCGAGCTCGGCTTCTACATTGTGGCGGACGGCTCCGACGTTGCCTACCGCGCCCGTTGCCGTCCCCCATCGTTCATCCACTTTGCCGTCTTCCCCTACCTGATCCGAGGACACATGGTCTCGGACGTGGTTGCCGTGCTGGGCAGCCTCAACATCATCGCGGCCGAACTGGACCGGTAGCAAGCGGACGGGTGAGACCGTGGCGGAAACGACCGAGCGGAAACAGTACCTGACCGACGAGCTGCGCAGCCAGATTCTGGCTCTGGCACCGCGCTACCCTACCAAACAGGCGCTGACGCTGCCTGCTCTCCATCTGGTGCAGCACACCTACCGCTACGTGGCGCCGGAGGCGATCGTTGAGATCGCTGAGTTGCTTGAGCTGGCGCCGGCTCAGGTGCTCGACACGATGACGTTCTACGGCAGCTTTTTCCGCACGCCAGACGCGCCGCTGGGTGAGTATCGCGTCTGGGTGTGCCGGTCGCTGCCCTGCTGTATGTGCGGCGGTGAAGAACTGCTCGATCGGCTCTGCACCAGGCTCGGCATCCGACCGGGCGAGACCACCGCCGATGGCAAGGCAACGGTCGAGGCGGCCGAATGCCTGGGTGCCTGCGAGCTGGCTCCGTGCGTCTGGGTCAACGGCGAGGTCTGCAAGGTTGACAGCGAACAGGCTCTGGAGGCGCTCATCGAGCGGCTCCGCTGAGCGGGTCTGCGACGAGGACGAACCGACGTGGCTACCGACTTCGAGCCCGTACTGCTGGCCAACGTGGGCGTGCCCGACTCGCAGCGACTGGAGGTCTACCGCCAACGCGGTGGCTACCGCGCGCTGGAAAAGACGCTGCGGGAATACAGCCCCGAGGAGGTCGTGGAGCTGGTGGTGCAAAGCAAGCTCCGCGGCCGCGGGGGCGCTGGCTTCCCGTGCGGCATGAAATGGAAATTCCTGCCCAAAGACCGTACCGTCACCTACCTGTGCGTCAACGCCGATGAAAGCGAACCGGGCACGTTCAACAACCGCATCCTGATGGAGAACGACCCGCACCAGGTGCTGGAAGGCATTGCGATTGCCGCCTACGCCACTCGGGCCCAGACCGCTTACATCTACATCCGCTACGAATACGTCCGGGCATACGAGACCCTGCAGCAGGCGATCAACGAAGCGTACGAGGCTGGCATCCTGGGCGAGCGGGTGCTTGGCAGCGACTTCTCGTTGAACGTCTACCTGCATCGCGGAGCCGGGGCGTACATCTGCGGCGAAGAGACCGGGCTTATCGAGAGTCTGGAGGGCAAGCGAGGCTGGCCTCGCACCAAGCCGCCCTACCCGGCCGTGGAAGGTGTCTTCCGCAAGCCCACCGTGGTCAACAACGTCGAGACCCTGTGCTGTGTCAAGCACATCATGGACCGCGGGGTCGATTGGTTCCTGTCCATCGGTGTACCGGCTGACCCAAACAATCCGCGCGACCTGGGCAGTTATGGCCCGAAGCTCTACTGCGTCTCCGGTCACGTGAACCGTCCGGGCTGCTACGAACTGCCGCTGGGCGTCCCCTGCCGCGAACTGATCGAACGTTACGGTGGTGGGGTCCGAGGCGGCAAGCGGGCAAAGGCGGTGATCCCCGGCGGTTTGTCCATGGGCTTCCTGAAAGAAGACGAATTGGACACGCCCTTGGACTTCAACAGCCTGCAGAAGGTGGGCTGCCTTGGGCTGGGCACGGCAGCCGTGGTCGTCTTCGATGAGGATACCTCGATCGTAGAGCTGCTTCACCGCAGTTGTCGGTTCTTCGCGCACGAGTCGTGCGGCCAGTGCACGCCGTGTCGCGAAGGGACCGGTTGGATGTACCGGATCCTGACGCGGATCCTCCACGGCGAAGGCCGCATCGAGGACCTGGACCTGCTGCTGGAACTGGCCGATTCGATGGGCATCATCCCTGGGACCACGATCTGCGGACTCGCTGACGGGGCCGCCTGGCCGGTGAAGACAGCGATCCGTAAGTTCCGGGACGAATTCGAAGCATTCATTCGCTCGGGCTCGCGTCTAACTGCAGCGTCCTCCGGTAGTGCGGCGGGCGAAGCGTCGTGAGGCTGCGATGGCGACGATTCTGATTAACGGCCAAGAAGTCACCATCCCCGATGGCCAGCGATTGAACCTGATTCAGGCCGCTGCGCTGGCAGGTATCGAAATCCCGCACTACTGCTACCACCCCGGTCTGAGTGTGGTGGCCAGTTGTCGGATGTGCCTGGTGGAGGTGGGCCAGCGCGACGCGGACGGCAACATTCGGATGATGCCCAAGCTGGTGCCTGCCTGCGCAACACCGGCCACGGACGGCACCGTCGTGGTGACCAACTCCGAGAAGGTCCGGCATGCCGAGTCTCTGGTCGAGGAATGCCTGCTGCTGGACCACCCCGTAGACTGCCCAATTTGCGACCAGGCCGGGGAGTGCTACCTGCAGGACTACTTCTACAAGTACGGCCAGCGCGAGCGGCGCGCCCCGGAGACCCCATTCACCAGCCGCCGCAAAGACCTCGGACCGTACGTCACCCTCTTCGTGAACCGCTGCATCATGTGTAGCCGCTGCGTGCGGTTCACGCGCGAGGTGTCCGGCACCGGGGAGCTGGCAGTCGTCCGCCGCGGCAACAAGGCGATCATCGATGTCTTCGACGATTACCAGCTCGACAACCCCCTGTCGGGCAACACCGTCGACATCTGCCCGGTCGGCGCACTGTGTTCTATCCCGTTCCTCTATAAGCAGCGCGTCTGGTTCCTACGCGGAAACCGCTCGATCTGCCTGCGGTGCAGCACCGGCTGTGCTATCCAGGTTGATCACAACCGAAACCGGGTATATCGGCTTAAGCCCCGGTACAACCCGAACGCGAACGACTGGTGGATGTGCGACTTCGGCCGGTTCGGCTTCGACTACGTGTACGCGGAGGACCGCCTGCGGCAACCCATGCGGCGAACCGATGGGATGCTCCAACCGGTCAGCTGGGACGATATCGCCGAGCGGTTCGCGGAGCTGTGGCGCGAGGCGGCCGGGCAAGATGGAACAGGAACGATCGCTGTCGTGCTTTCACCGTTTCTCTCCTGTGAAGACGCTTACCTGAGCTGCCTGTACTTCAGGAATCTCGCGTTACCGGTACGTTTCTACTTAGGGCGCGTCCCGGTTCACGGGGCTGATGAGACCTTTCCCAGGCGGCTTCTCGGTGCCATTACCAACGGCCGGCAGCAGGAGCCCCGGTTCGTGATCCGTGCCGAGCGGTGTCCGAACCGCCGGGGGGTGGAGGCCATCATCAGGCATTTTCAGGGGGAAGTTCCCGGCTTTGACGACTTCCTGCGCGACGCGCGGCAACAGGATATTGCTGCTGCCTATCTGACGGGCGGGTATCCGGAATCGTGGCTGACCGAGCAGGAGGCCGACGTGATGGGCATGCTCCGCTGCCTGGTTGTGCACGACGTGCTACCAGGACCGCACCTGAGACATGCCTCGGTTGTGCTGCCGATGGCCGTCTGGTTTGAGCGCGCGGGTTCGTACGTCAACTACAACGGCACGCTGCAGTGCACGGAGCGGGCCGTACTGCCGGCGGCGGACGCCCGTAGTGTTGGCCGGCTGATGTGGGCACTGCTGGGGCGGACGCGTTTGTACCGTCCGGAGGTCGTATTGGAGGAGCTGGCTGAGGAAGTGCCGGTATTTGCACCTGCCGCGGAGTTGAAGGGGGAGTTCCCCGAGTACGGTGTTCGTTTGGACCTCAGCGAGCCTGCGCACGAAGCCGTTTAAGGGCTGGCTATGACCGTAGTCTGGATCGTGCTCAAGATCCTTGTGGTCACGGCGTTCATCCAGCTCGCCGTGGCGTACCTGATCCTGCTGGAGCGCAAGATCGCTGCGTACATCCAGCAGCGAATCGGGCCCAACCGAGCCGGCTGGCACGGGATTCTCCAGCCGATCGCCGACGGTGTGAAGTTCCTGCTCAAGGAGGACTTTGTCCCCGAGAGCGCCAACAAGTTTCTCCACGCGCTCGCACCGGCTATCGCCATGGTCACCGCTGTCATGGCCTTTGCCGTGGTGCCTTTCGGCCCCACAGACCCGTCCGACCCAGACGCACCACAGTTCGTGATTGCCCCCGGCATCGACGTCGGACTGCTGTACATCTTCTCGGTCAGCAGTCTGGCGGTCTACGCTGTGATCCTGGGCGGTTGGGCTTCGAACAACAAGTACAGTTTCCTGGGGGGGCTGCGCTCGGCGGCCCAGGTGATCAGCTATGAGATTCCGCTGGGGCTAGCCGTCCTCGGCGTCATCCTGCTTGCCCGATCACTGAACCTGGAGCAGATCGTCGCCGCCCAGGCTGACCGGGTCTGGTTCGTCTTCTACCAGCCCCTTGGTTTTCTGATCTTCCTGGCTGCAGCCTTTGCCGAAACCAACCGCGCTCCGTTTGATCTGCCGGAATGTGAGCAGGAGCTTGTGGGCGGCTATCACACCGAGTATTCCGGGATGAAGTTCGCGTTGTTCTTCCTCGGGGAATACACGCACATCATTACGGTCAGCTACTTGACGGCGATCCTGTTCTTCGGCGGCTGGGACCTGCCGTTCATTGTCTCGGCCGATGACCGTGGCTTTCTGGCCGGGTTGCTCAAGGTGCTGGTTCTGTTGGTGAAGGCGTTCTGCATGATCGTGTTCATGATGTGGGTGCGTTGGACGCTGCCGCGGTTTCGTTTTGACCAACTGATGAGGCTTGCCTGGAAGGCGCTGATCCCGCTCGCATTGCTGAATCTGGTCCTGACCGCTGTGCTGGTCCACGTTGCCCGGAGCTTTGGGTTAGTGGACCAGTTTCGGGTGGCTGTCGCCTACCTGTGGGTTATTGGTGCGATTGTGCTTGTCATCGCGGTGGGCTGGCTGATCAACGCATCGCGTCGGTCGGCCTACGGTACGTAGCGGCGAGGATACGGTCCCATGCGACCTGACGATCCGGACATCCTGTGGCTGGAAGAGCCCAAGCTGACGCTGGCCGAGCGCCTCTACCTGCCGGCCATTATCGAGGGGCTCAGTGTGACCGGCCGGGTGGCGCTACAGAAGAAGATCACACGCCAGTACCCGGATGAGCCGTACCGGCCAGAGGATCCGATCAAGTACCGCGGCGTTCATCGGCTGAACCGTGACGAGCAGGGCAGGGTCAAGTGCGTGGCCTGCTTCCTGTGTGCGACGGCGTGTCCGGCACACTGCATCGACATCGTGGCGGCCGAGGCACCCTGGCCGGATCGGGAAAAGTACCCGGAGCATTTTGTCATCGACGAACTGCGCTGCATCTACTGCGGTATGTGCGAGGAGGCGTGCCCGGTGGACGCCATTGAGCTGACCTCGTTCTATGACCTGACGGGTTGGACGCGCGAGGAGATGATCTTCGACAAGGAAAAACTGCTCAGCGTCTACGACCAGACCGCGCAGCAGGAACCGTTGCGCACCGCTGGCTTTCGACTGGCGCAGACGCCACCCGATGAGGCAGAGGAGCACTGAGCCATGGTGAGCATCGCACTGGTTGCGGCAGCCTGCTCAGCAGCGGCGTTCCTCCTGGCCCTGCCCAGGGGGCAGATCGGCACCGGCCGACTCATCGGCTACGCACTGGGGGGGGTTGCCCTGTTGCTGATCTGGCTGCTTCTGGACGCCGTACCCGGCCGTGCCGGGCTGACGGTCATCACTTACCTGGCCGGTGCGTTCGCGATCGTTGCGGCTTTCCTGATGGTGACCCGACGTAGCCCGGTGGCGTCGGCGCTTTGGTTTGCAGCAAGCGTTGTTTCGGGTGCCGTGCTCATGTTCGCCGCCGGGGCCCAGTTTCTCGGGGCGGCGACGGTGATCGTGTACGCCGGTGCGGTAATCGTCATGTTTCTGTTCGTCATCATGCTAGCGCAGCAGGAGGGCTGGGCCCCGTGCGACCGGGAGGCACACGAGGCGCCGCTGGCGGCACTGACGCTGCTTTTCTTGCTGGTTGCCCTGCTGGGGGCGGCGGCCAGGTACCGCCCTGCCGGGCCGTATGTTCCCAAGCCCCAACAGCAGTACGTGTCCTCTGTAGCGGCGATTGAGCAGAAACCGCATACAGCGGGGCTGGGCGCTCTGCTGTTCAGCGAACACGTGGTCACGATCGAGGTCGTGGGCACGCTGCTATTGGTGGCCATGGTCGGGGCGGTTGTCATCGCGGCACGCCGTCTGATCGTGCCGCCTCCGGAGGATGCCACGAACGTGGGATGATGGCGCGATGCCGGTTGAGTTCGTACGCAATTACCTGATCATCAGCAGTGTCCTGTTCAGCATCGGTGCGGCAGGCTTCGTCGCACGCCGGAACCTGATCACGATGTTCCTCAGTGTGGAGCTGATGCTGCAGGGAGTCGCGCTGAGTCTGGTTGCCTTTGGTCGTGCCTGGGGCAACTACCACGGCGAAGTGTTCGCCCTGTTCGTGATCGCGGTGGCCGCTGCCGAAGCGGCAATCGCGCTGGCACTGGTCCTGGTGCTTTACCGCCACCGCCACTCGCTCGATGTGTTCTGGTGGCAGCAGCTCCGTGAGCCGGGCACGACGCCGCCGGTGCCTGAGCCTGTCGAGGAGGCAGAGGTTTCTACCGAAGTGCACTGGCCAAAGCTACCGCCCGCGGGAATCGAGCCGGTCCGGGAAAAGGAAACGATCGATGTCGGATAGCATCTTCGTCCAGTACATCTGGCTGGTGCCCGCTGTATCGTTGCTGGCAGCCGTGATCACTGCGATCGCTGGCAACCGATGGCTCAAGCAGCAGGCGTGGCTGCCGTGCATGCTGGCAGCAGCGTTCGGAGCGGTCTGGTCCGCACTCGCGCTGGTGGTCGTCGCACAGGCGGACGAGCCCGTGGCGTTCGTGCCGGTCCTGGAATGGCTCACGGTGTCGGATCTGCGTGTCGCCTACGAGCTCTTGGTGGATCCGCTGTCGGCTCTCATGCTGTTCATGGTGACGTTCGTGGGCTCGTTGATCGTGGCGTTTGCCAGCTGGTACATGGCCCACGAGGAAGGTTATGCGCGCTTCTTCTCGGAAGTTGCGCTGTTCCTGTTTTCGATGACCTCCCTGGTGCTCGTGGCCAACCTGTTAATGCTGTACGTCTTCTGGGAACTGGTCGGGCTGTGTAGCTACCTGTTGATCGGCTTCTACTACACGAGGCCGTGCGCGGCTGCAGCGGCCAAGAAGGCGTTCGTTGTCAACCGCATCGGTGACTTTGGCTTCGCCCTGGGCATCTTCCTCATCTGGGTTACATGCGGCACGCTGAGCTATCGGCAGGTGCTGGCGGTGGACCAGGGCCTCCAGCAACTCACTGCGGCTGGGCCGGCCGTTCTCACGACGGTGTGCCTGCTGCTGTTTTGCGGTGCGGTAGGCAAGTCAGCTCAGTTCCCGCTGCATGTCTGGTTGCCCGACGCGATGGAAGGCCCCACCCCGGTTAGCGCGTTGATCCATGCGGCGACGATGGTCACAGCCGGCGTCTACATGGTGGCGCGGTTCACGCCGCTGTTTGCTCAAGCGGCTGGCGTGGGGACTGTGGTGTTGGTGATCGGGTGCGTGACGGCATTCATCGCGGCGTTCACCGCGCTGACCCAGACGGACTTCAAACGCATCCTCGCCTACTCAACGATCAGCCAGCTCGGCTACATGTTCATGGCGCTGGGAATCGGCACGGTAGCCGGGGCCGTAGCGGCCATCTTCCACGTGTTTACCCATGCGTTCTTCAAGGCGTTGCTCTTCTTGGGGTCAGGCAGCGTGATGCATGCAACCGGGGGGGAACTGAACGTGTGGCGCATGGGCGGGCTGCGCAAGTACCTGCCGGTGACGCACTGGACGTTCCTGTGTGCCGCCCTGGCCCTGGCAGGCTTCCCGCTGTTGTCCGGCTTCTGGAGTAAGGACGCGATCCTGGCCACCGTGTGGCAGGCCTCAGGCGCCGCCACGCAGCTGGCAGGAGCAGTCGGCCTGATCACCGCAGCCCTTACTGCGTTCTACATCGGTCGCGCCTACTTTCTGGTCTTCTGGGGCGAACCGCGTGACCGGGCAATCGAGGAGCAGGTAGAGCATTACGTCCGCGACGAAGCGCACGGGCCGCCCGAGCCGCTGATCATGAAAGCCCCCCTGATCGTCCTCGCTGTGGGCAGTGTCCTGGTCGGCGCAGTGATCGCACTGGCGTTTGGGGGCCTGGTGCCGTTCCTGGCCGGTGCGTACGGAGTCGAGCCGCTTGCTCATGCAACGGCGGAACATGACGCGCATGGCCATGCCTGGGGCATGATGCTTCTCAGCGCTGTTGTCGCCCTGGCCGGATTGGGCCTGGCTTACGTGTTCTACGGCCAGCCCAGTCCGTGGCCCGATCGACTGGCCGAGCAGCTGGCGCCGCTGTACCGCATTTCGGTCAACAAGTTCTGGCTTGACGAACTTGGCCTGATCCTGGTGGTGCGGCCGATGCTGGCCATTGCTGCCGCTTGCCGGGTGCTGGACAACGTTCTGGTCGATGGGCTCGTGCATGCCGTGGCCGCCGTGCCTGCCTGGTTTGCGCGGCTTGCGCTGCGGCCGATGCATAACGGCCTGGTACCGTTCTATGCCCTGGCGATGTTGCTTGGCCTGGCCGTGATCCTGACGCTGGTATTGTTCCAGATTCAAGGCGGTTAGGCCCGTAGGGATTTTCCGGGAACTATCGATGCACTGGCTGTTGCTGATTGCTGTCGTCCAACCCGCGCTGGCCGCCATTGCGGTCGGCCTGCTGCCGCTTTCCAGAGGCCAAAGTCGGGCCGTAGCGCTTGGCTCGTCGCTGGTCTCCCTTGTGCTGACGGTGATCCTCTGCCTGAAATTTGATCCCCAGGCCGCAGCCAGAGCTCAATTCGTGTGGGCTGTGGACTGGTTCGGCGAAGGAGGTGTGCGCTTTGCGCTCGGCGTCGATGGTCTGTCGCTGTGGTTGCTGCCGTTGAGCACGTTGCTGACGGTTGTCGCGGTGCTGTCCTCGTGGGAATCGATTCGTGACGGGGCTCGTGGCTTTTACGCGCTTCTGTTACTCCTGGAGACGGGCATGCTGGGGGTGTTCGCGGCGCTGGACATCGTGCTTTTCTATGTGTTCTTCGAGTTCACGCTGATCCCACTGTTCTTCATCATTGGCATTTGGGGGGGCCCGGAGCGGCGGTTCGCGGCGGTAAAGTTCCTGATCTACACGTTTGCTGGCAGCGTGCTCACCGCTGCCGGTCTCCTCTACGTCCTCGTTGCCCATTACAACGAGCACGGGACTTGGACGTTCGACATCGCCACGCTGGTATACCAGACCACCATTCCCACCGAAGCCCAGATGCTCCTGTTCCTGGCCTTGTTCGCGGGGTTCGCGATCAAGGTACCTGTGTTTCCGTTCCATACATGGTTGCCACTCGCACACGTCGAAGCCCCGACAGCCGGTAGCGTGTTGCTGGCCGGTGTGCTGCTGAAGCTGGGCACCTACGGCTTCGTTCGCTTCAGCCTCCCCCTCGTGCCAGGTGCCTGCCACGAGGCCTTCCCATGGGTGGCCACGCTGGCGGTCATCGGCGTGCTCTATGGTGCTTTGACCGCCATGGCGCAGGAGGACATCAAACGACTCGTCGCCTATTCCAGTATCAGCCACATGGGGTTCTGCGTGCTCGGGTTGTTCAGCTTGAATCATCAGGGCATTGCGGGAGGCGTTCTCCAGATGGTCAACCATGGCCTGGCCACCGGGGCGCTCTTTGCGATCGTCGGCATGCTCTACGACCGGTACCACACGCGGATGATCGCCGACTATAGCGGCATGGCCCGGATCATGCCCCGGTTGGCCGTGCTGACGATGGTTGTCGTCCTGGCCAGCATTGGGCTACCCGGGTTAAACGGCTTTGTCGGGGAGGTGCTCATCCTGCTCGGCGCGTTCAAGGCCAGCTGGGTGGCAGCCATGCTGGCCACGGCAGGCATTGTCCTGGGTGCTTACTACATGCTGACGCTGATGCAACGGGCGTTTTTCGGCGAGGTGCGGGAACCACTCGCCGGAGAACACGCCGAGTCGGCCGGCGACCTGCGGTGGCATGAATTGGCTGCGCTCATTCCCATCGTGGCAGCGTGCTTTTGGATCGGTCTGTGGCCGAGGTTTTTCGTAGAGCGGATGGCTCCGGCCATCGATGTTATCGTGAACCGATCGACCCAGGTGTCCCGTAACGAGTCGACATCGAAAGTGATCCGGCTAGTGCGTCGAGCACCATCGCCAGAGGCGCGAGGCAGCTAAGGAGGCAAGCAGACCCGTGGTTGACCTGTTCCTGTACCTCACCCCTGAGCTGCTAATCATTCTCCTGGCGAGTGCGGCCTACGTGGTTGCGGCCTGGCTTGGGCCAGCGCGGCTGTGGCCCTGGTGGGCATTGGTCACGCTTGCCTGCGCTGCGGGGGCACTCGCTGTGGTCAGCGGTATGGAAGGGCCTGAGGATACCGCTGCTGCGGCCGTACGTGCCGTCTCGTACGACAGCTTTGCTGTGACACTCCGCTGGCTTGCCCTCGCAAGTGGCCTGGCGATCGTTGCGATGGCGTGGTATCGAGCCGAGCTGGCGACGGCCGGCGAGTACTACGCGTCGCTAGTGCTGCTCGTGGCCGGCCTCGGTCTTGTAGCCGCGGCGAATGATCTCGTGCTGCTGTTTGCTTCGCTAGAGCTTATCAGCATACCGACGTACGTGTTGCTCTACATGGAACGACGCGACCTGGAGGCGCGCGAAGCCGCCGCCAAGTACTTCTACCTCAGCGTTCTCGCCTCCGCACTGTTCTTGTTCGGCGCAGCACTCGCTTACGGCGTCACCGGCAGCACGAACTTCCGAGCGATGCATGAGCTGTTGCTTGACCCGGATCGGCTCAGCACGTCCGTTCCGTCACTGGGGCCGATGGCCATCGGCCTTCTGCTGGCCGGAGTGGGCTTCAAGATGGCGGCGGTGCCGTTCCACTTCTACGCAGGGGACGTCTACCAGGGGACAAGTAACGTGATGGCGGCAGCGTTGTCCTGGTTCCCGAAGGCTGCCGGCCTGGTGGCTGCCGTCCGTGTGCTTGTCTTTGCGCTGCCGGGGTTGGAACGTGAGGTGGCGTGGTTGAGCTGGGTCATCGCGGTAGCGACAATGACGCTAGGCAACACGATGGCTCTGTTGCAGACGAACGTGCGGCGACTGATGGCTTTCTCGGGGGTGGCCCACGCCGGTTACATGCTCGTTGGGCTTGGTGCCGCGTCGCTGCAGGCCCCCCCGGGCGCCTGGTTCCGCGGTGTCGACAGCCTGGTGCTGTACCTGGTGAGCTATGCCCTGATGACCATCGGGTTCTTCGCCGTTGTAGAACTATTCGGCCAGAACCCAGGTGGGCGGCGGATTGAGTCGATCGACGACTTCGCCGGCCTGGGCCAACAGGCGCCACTGCCGGCGGCGCTGGCAACGGTGTTGTTGATCAGCTTAATCGGCCTGCCGTTTACGCTCGGCTTCTGGGGCAAGCTTTCCGTCTTCTATGCTGCCATCGCAACGCGCGACGCCCGCTACGTTGTGCTGGCAGTGATCGGATTGCTGAACGCGGCGATCGGCGCGTTCTACTACCTAAGGATCATCGCGTACATGTACCTGCGCAGCGGATACGGTCGGGTCGAGTACCGGGCGGCCAGCCCCACGTTCGCTGTCGTCGTGATTACGGCTGCTTTGACGCTCCTGCTGGGGATCTGGCCCCGGCCGGTCGCTCAGCTGGCTTACCGCAGCGCCACTGCCGTGCAGGGCGCGTTCGCGCGGCAGATCCCTGAGCATACCCGCCGGCACGATGTCCGCCGGCAAGTCTCGACCAGACCGTTCCGTCCGACGGCCGTGCAAGCCGCTGTGGGCGCCGGCCACGCGGCGGAATACTAACGCGCCTGCTGGCTTGGCGAGCCACCGGACTCTGAACGATGACGCGGCGGAGAGCTCCTGACCGGCCTGTCCGCGTCCGAGTCGGATTCATCAGGCTCCTGTATCCGTTCGTATCGATTGAGCTGAGCAGTGACCACCACGTGGGTTAGGGGATCCTGGTCGCATGGCAGCACGGCGACTACCACTTCGGGACCGATCGGCAGCTGGAAGTGGATCGACGTTGAGGCGATTGTGGCGCGATACTGATCCGGGCCATTTCTGCTGGACCGCTCCGGCTGTAGCCGTTTGGTGAGCGTGAAGTGCATCCGCAGTACGACGCGTTCGGGAGCCGATCCCGGCTGCAGTTCGAACTCTGCACGCACTCCTGCCAAGCCCTCACGCATCATGATCTGCTGCTCGGCGACCTGCTCGGCCACAACCGGAATCGCAGCCGCAGCAATCGAGGACACGTTTCCTCCGACTACCGCAACGGTTTGGCCGAGTGTACACGGCACTGCAACCTGAGCCAGCAACGTGGGACGCGTCTGCGCTTGCGCCATGAGCTGGTCGGCTGCCCCGATGCGCGGCTGATCGGGGAAGGCTGGGAGTCCGAAGCCGTATTGAGCGGCCAGTTCCGCATTGGATCCATACGGCATTGTTTTCCCACTCATCTGTCGCATCCAAGGAGGTTGCCATAGCAGTCGAGGTGTCGCAGGGCCACCGAGCAGACCGTCCAGGTACGGTAACGGCACCATGATGGACGTCATGGACAGCAGCCGTTGAACCTCCTGGTCTGAGCTGGCCAGGTACCACCTGACGTGAAGCATGAAACTGGCATGCACTTGCAACCGCTCGCGCAGCTGCGTGAGCAGCTCTTCGATCTGGTCGTGAACGGCCGGGGTTTGCGAAACGACCAGGCTCGTACCGTACGCACCGATGGTGCCGAGTCCACCGTAGGGTTCCCAGGTCTCCGGGCTGCAGGTTTGGGTAATGAGGTCGACCAGGGCCGAAAGCGTCACGTCGCTCCCGGTCGGTGAGGGCGGCGAACCGAAGGTCGCGCCGGCTGCTGCGGGTTGCCGACCATGAGCCGCACCTGACCGGCTTGCCCCGGCCTGGCCTGTGCCCGCAGATTCTCCCGGTGACATCCCCGCAGCGCCCGAATGCAGAATGGGACCGAAGTCAAAGTAGTCAACCGCTTCCTTACCATCATGGTCGAGGCGTCCTGGCAAGACTCCCGTTTCCTTCAGCAGCTCGTCCAGCGACAGGGTCTGCGCAGATGCGAGCAGGTCGGCTACGGGATAGACGCGGATTTCCGTGTGTTGCGCCGCTTTGTCCCTGGTTGTGATTACCAGGATCGGCCCGTCGACGTAGTAGGCGAGGTCAAGGGGGGCAAGCATGTACTTGAGAGCAAGGGCCAACGGGATGTTCTCCACGTGTAGCCTCACGGGCTCATCGGGGCTGATGCCCTGCTCCTCCAAGGCGTGCACATCTAGCAGAATGTTGATCCCCGTTTGATTTCGCAGCAGCGGGACGACTTCCGTCAGCGGCGTGTCGACAAACTTCAGCGTGCACGGAGCGCGGAGCGCATCCTGCACGCTCTTTGCTCTCGCTGCAGAGCGAACGGCATGCCGGCTGCGCGCGGCCGTTTCGCTTCGTTGCGCGAAGACGACACTCCATGTCCAACCAATCGCCAGGAGGAGAACAACGGATGTCGCGATGCGCTGCGCGGCTGTGGCGGCAAACTCGCGCATTGTTGAACCTCCGGTTGCCAGGTGTGGTGTGTCACCTTCTGTGTTGCACGAAAGTGGCTGTGGCTGCTGACGTAGTGCAGACCGTCCAGGCAACGGTGCGCTGGGGAGAGCTGCGGCTAAGGATGCGCTCCTGTCCGGCGGCTACCAAACAAGCAACGACCACGCGCCTGAGATCCGGCCGCCGCCGTGCTAGCAGCCACAGGCGATAGGCGTGGTTGTTGTTCCGGGCCAGTGCTACCAGGACGGCGAATGCCGGTTGGTTCCGCCGGCGGTAGGCCAGGTCAGCCAGAAGCAGCAGCGGTGGATCCGCCACGAGCTGCAGGCTTCGTTGCCGAAGCCGATCGTCAGCGGGTGCCGCTGCCCACCACTTAAGAAACAGGTGCGCCCCCAACCTGGACCGGTGCGTGAGGAGTGCTGCGGCGAGCAACGGGGCGATCGGCCGGTTGTGGTTTTCGGCCAGGGTTTGCCACAGGCGTTGCACGGGGGCTGCACTAGCCAGGGCACCCACAAGCCGAAGCTGCTCGCCACGGCCGTGTGAGGAGCGGGTAAGAGATCGAAGCAGTTGGGCCAGGCGCCCCTCCGCGCACGCGCGGCGGATGCGTACTCTGTAGTCGCCGTGGCCGGATGCACGGGACCTGATGGGGGAAGCGCTCACGCCACGTGGTACCGCAGGAAGGGCGGGGCGCTTGCTGCTGTGGAGAGCGCTCACAAAGCGGGCAGCGAACATGTCGCCAAGAGTACCGGTCCGGCTGGCCCGTGAGGGGGTTGGATGGTCGGCGGCCTCGCGCGGCTGCTGATCAGCGACACGCACAGGGTCGTTCTGTTGCTGCTGCTGGTGCTGCTGCTGCTGAGGGGACGGGTTCGCCGGGGAGTTGACCGGTGGCGCTATCCTGGGGTGAGGCGCCGTGACCCGCCGCCGCATGGCCGTGGCGTCCGGCAGTTGGTCCGACGACATGCGGCCCGGTTGGAGTAACGCCAGCCCTGCGAGCACGGCCGCAAGCGATGCAGCACAGCTGAGCGCCACCGCTAGAGCCTGGCGGTGGCCGGTGCGTTTGGCGGCTGGACGGGGCGGTTGTCGGTGGCGGACGAGGTCCTCCCAGTACGCTAGCAGCCGCGCGCGTAGTTCCTCGTCGACCTCGTCGCAGCATTGAAGCTGCGCCAGCAGCTCGTCAAGCAACCGGTCCAGCGGGGCATTAGCTGCCTCGTGTCCTCTGGGAGGGGGTGGCTCGTGGTGTTGCTCAGCACTCATGGTCAACAGGTCCGTTCAGCTCCGCATCCAGCCAACGCTTCAACTTCGCCCTAGCCTGGCACACAAGGGTGCGGACATTCTGTTCGTTGGTTTCCATGACCTCCGCTGCTTCGCGTGCCGTCAAGCGAGCGAAGCAGGTTAGCACCAGCGCCTCCCGTTGCCTGGCTGGTAGCCGGTCAATCCACGCGAGAAGTTTTCGTTGCAATTCGGACGACTCGATCAGTGGCCTCGAAGGCTCAGCACCAGGTATTACGGCTTCGACGAGTCCAGTTTGTTCCCGGCGCCGCTGCTTCCGTCGTTGCCAGTCGCGTGCGGCGCTTAGAACGATGCGCAAGAACCAGAGGCGGAAGCGGGCGGTGTCACGGAGGGTATGGAACGCTTGCACAACCCGCAGCAGTGCCTCCTGCAGAATGTCCTCCGCATCGTCTCGCCGCCCGCACAGGCGCAGAGCCAGCCGCAGCCCCTCGTCCAGGTGCTCTCGCACCAACTCGTCGAGCTCCCGCCACGGTTCGCCTGGCATCGTACCTCATGTCTCCCTCTCTTTAGACGGGCTGTCCGGCCGAACGTTAATCGGCGAACGAGAAGCCGCGCGCATCGTGACGCGGCTGATTTAGACGCGGGGCAGGCCCAACGTGATGTGGTGCCTCGGAAATCGCGTTTCGGGCTGATCAAAGCCAGTGCGGACAGGCCGGGGCTGCAGCGCCGCGCAGCGACTTGCCCGGAGGGTTCAGAACGCACGGGGGGTGAGCGGCGGAAGCAGTTGGCCCGGTTGAGGCTGTAACGTGGTCAGAGGCACCGTGCCTCGGCCACGCCGCAAAGGCTGAATGGCACCGGCACTCGTTGTCGCCGGGCCGTACGGCCGGCACCTAGCGCCATCTCGATTTGCAAAGCCCCCATGCCGCGTGCGGGGAGAATCCCACTACGCGGCCTGGGGGCTGGGCGAAGAACGTTTCTCGGCGTCGTTCCTAGAACGACAGATCGCGTTCGCTAATTGGTTCCTGGCCGTCCCGGGTGCCGATGGCGAACCAGACGTTCTGGTCAACGTCTTCGGAAACGAATCGCACCCGGCCGTCGCAGAATAGGATGTTCACCCCGCCGGGGTGGAGGCTACTGGGAGCCATGACCATGTTCGGGGAGGCGTGCCCGGCGTTGCAGCTCTTGCGGTTCGGACGGATGGCAAACCCAATGCTCGAGCCGCGACCGGCGTTGGCCCACCACCAGGTTTCGCCCTTGAAGTTCCACTGGTAGGTGGTTGAATCCTCACATGCTTTCTCCCACCACTTGTCACCCTCACGCTGCTCGCGCGTGCTCCGGCCCGAGCGCCACGGTTCGGGCCGCCACCAGGTCACCGACAGCGGATCGCGGTTGGCGAACTCGGGACGATGCTGCATACCGCCTCGGATCCACTCGGAGAACGCGGCGGTGAAGGTCGTTCCGTCGATGATGTCGCGGATGCCGATTGGCTTGTTGATTGACCAGTCCCAGCCCGGCGAGTAGCAGATACCGTTGGACCGCCAGTTGTTGAAGAAGCGCAGTGTGCCCCAGTTGCCCGCGTAGTTCTGCGAGGTGGCGTGGGGATTGCTGTGATCGAAGTGCGGATCGGAGGGACAGAGAAACGTCTGGATCCTAGCGCGACGCAGCGTCGAGTTCGGTTCGTTGGCCCACCGCCAGCCAAGCCCCTCAGCCTGCAGGTCGAGGTTGGCTGCGTTGTAGATGTCAGCCCGGTCGAGGTAGGGCAGCAGGAACACCTTCATCGACCAACGCTGGCTCCAGTAGGTGTGGTTGGCGTTCCATCGTGGGCCGCTTGCCTGCATGTAGTCCGGAGGGAAGTAGCCATGCACCTGGTGGTAGTTGTGTAGCGCGATGCCGATCTGTTTCAGATTGTTGGCACACTGTGCCCGTCGAGCTGCCTCGCGTGCCATCTGCACGGCCGGCAGCAGCAGCGCGATCAGAACGGCGATGATCGCGATGACAACCAACAGCTCAATCAGCGTAAAAGCTCTGCGGTTCATGATGAGCCTCCTCCCACTGTGGGCAGAAGAAACGTCAACAACAATGAGCCACCGTCAAAATGAACTCGCCTCGCGGTAGCCAGCGGCCAGCTTCCCACTGGTTCGAAACAGCCGGGAAAACACGGTACAGACAGACGGAATAACGCTGACTATCACACGTGCCCCGATACAGGCCCTAAAGAATCTCTCTTGCTGCTGATGACTCCCAACTTGCTGTCACGACGGGCAGGCAGAGGTCAAACTGGTTCCGGCGGCGCGACAGGCGGCAGCTACTGGTTGCCCTGTTGGTCCATGGGATAACCCTGCGGGAACATGTTCCGCTGCATCTCTTCCATCTTCTTGGGGTCCATCTCGCCCTGCTGATACATCTGGTACATGTCCTGCATTCCGGGAGGACCCGCTGCGCCCATGGTCTTCTCCATCACTTCGTCCTGGTCCGTTGGCCCCGGAGCCCGCTCAATCTCCGAACTGCAGCCGAGCATCAGCGCGCTCAGCGCGGCTAGGACCGAGAACCACCATGCCCGCGCAGTTGTCTTCATGGCTGGCCTCCACCTTGTCTTGCTGCGACCGCGCGCGTCGTCCGGCAGCCCGGCATACAGTCTACCGCGATGGCGCGGCCGCTGCAACCGTGTCCCACCGCTGGGGCCAATCGTCTTCTGCGCTGGGATGAGGCTGCGCTTCGGGACGAGATCGCAATGGCGGTGCCGTTGGCGGTGTTCGCGACACCGCGCGCCACGCGCCGCGGCGGCGTCTCGACCCTGAACTTGCCGACCGAAGCGGGACGGCATGCTGCGCAGGCCGGCAATAGGGGCGATCGCACCGCCGCAGCTCCACCAGATTTGGTCCTTCCTTACTGCCGTCCGCTCTGCAGTGCTGCAACTCGAACTGTGCGTTTGGTCCTTCTCCCGGTTCCGCCTCCATCAGTCCTCGCTAGCCCCGGCCCCACACAGTTCGAGCCGGGGATAAGGCCGGAAGCTGCAAAAGCGGAATTCGCTGATCTGCTTGCCGTTCTCCTCCCGCACGATCCGCCGCGTCGTGGCAGCCACAACAAGGATGTTCTTCCGCTGCAACCGCGGAATCAGCAAACTGCACAGCACAAACTCGCCCATCACCATCGCGCAGCGGGTATCGTCACGGAGCTGGCCTACCAGTTGATCCGCCAGCCGCTGGACTTCGCCCAGGGTTGCTGTTTCGGACACCCGCGGGAAAGGGACGTCGTAGAGGTCTGGTGCTAATTGGCGTGCAGCTGCGATCTGCTCTGGAGACCAGGTTCCTATGGGATGATTGCTCACGTTGGCAAAGCTGCCCTGCGGTGTCCAGGAGGCAAATTCGCTAACGAGTCGAGCCACCTGCTCCGCAATCGCTCGTGACGGCCGTGGGTCCGGTCGAAGCCCGGCGTGGACCAGATCGTTGCGCAGGTCCGTTGTCTCGTGATCGCCATACCAACGCTTGCTGGTGGCGAAACGCTGGAGTTCTTGGTAGAACTGCCGGTCGAACCGCTGCCCTGGCGGAGGCGAGTCCTCGGGCATGTGGGCTAGCACGAGTCCTTCCCGCACCGTGATCATTGCCTCAAGATAACGTCCCAGATCCAGGTAGAAACGAGCAAGCGCGGCAACAGCGCGCTGCCCGTTCTGGCCGAAAAGGTGTCCACCGGTCAGCGCATCCAGCCGCGACCGGAGCCAGGGTAGCACGTAGCGGAGTGCGGTCAGTTGATCCACCTCGATTTGGCCAAGGTTGTCGAGTTCGCGAACCAGCCGTTGGGCCGAACTCGGCACCGAACCGTCGCCCGCCAGCATGGCCCCGAGTCGCAAGGTCCGCAAGTCCTCAGCAAACGCATCCAGCGCCTGAGCAAATTCACGCAGCCGGGGCTCTTTTCCCTGCCGGCCACTCAACGCCCAAGCCTTGCGAATCTGGCGGCCGAACCGCTCGGCCCGCTTGCCCAGATCGCCGACATAGCCGGTGCGCATGAACGTCGCAATATCCATTGCCCAGTCAAAGGCATCCAGGACGGTGGTGAGTTCCCACACGGGGGTCCGGTTCGTTCCTTCGTCTCGATTCTCAAACGCACCATAGAACACTCGAATGCTTTCCGGGGCGGTGTGGAGCTGACGGACGAGCGGCAGGGCGGACGCGGCCAGAAAGCCGTGAGTGCGGAAGCTGTGCGTGATGTCCAGGTACAGCTCACGTGGCACCGATTCCCCCCCGAGAAGCACGTCCATCAGGATGCGGTACTGCTGCCATTGCTCACGTTCATCCTGCCCCAGTGGGTATTCCACCAGCCGCACCGACCGGCAGCCCATCTGCTCGAGCGTTCCACGTAGCGCCTCGCCATGCTGCTTCCGGGATGCCTCCGTGGCCAGCACGACCACTTCATCAGGACGCAAAAACTGGGTAAGCGCGGCCGCGACGAACCTCGTCTCGCACTCCTGGCGCTCCTCGGCGTCGCACAGCACGTAACGCGTCTCTTTGTAGTCTCCCTTGCCCAGGAACGTCACCAGTCGTTTCATCACAGCAAACCTCCAGTTGTGTGCCGTTCTGTAACCGTTACGCTCCTTCGTCCGAGAGTCTGACAGTCACACGCTGTGGCCGCGTGGGAAGCCGAGTGACAGCGCCGCGGACCGTCTGTCTCTGTGCTTGTTCCCAGGCCTGTTGGCTTTCGAAAACTGGCCCGATGTGCGTCAACGGTGCTAGTCGGCGCCACGGTTGGTTCGCGGATCCGGAACGCTCTGCTCCAGCCCGATGTCCGCCAACACCGCGCCATGGACTCGCAAGAGGAAACCGCCCGGCATAAGGATTTCCATGGCGTTCCCGTCGCGCACCGCCACGCTCAATGGCCGGCAGGGCAACGTAACGGGCGCGGTTGCCGGTGCCTCGGCCGGCGCCACACGCCACCATCCGTCGCCACCTCGCCACGTGACGACCGCTGGGCCGCCAGCAGGCCCCAACAGCCGCAGCAGCCCGACTTGGTCCCCCGGCACCGGATAGACGCTGGCTGTGCCGGCCCGACCGATGGTCTTCAAAATGTTGAGGCCGTCCACTGCCCTCACAAACCGACCGTCCCAGCAAAGCCGAACCGGACCGGGCCCGCGGCCGACCGCCGCGTGCCGCAGCGCTTCCGCGGTGGCAGTCAGCCAGACGAGTTCTCCGTTGACCAGTGCGCAGAGCGCCTCCATGGCACCTGCCCGCGCGACTGCAGCTACGGCTGCACTCAGATCAATCGCATCCACTGTGACCAATCTGGGCCCCGACTGCCCCGCTACGGCTCGCAGCAACCAGACGCGGTGGGCACCGATCGCAGTCAGCAGCAGCAGGTCACCGGCCAGGCAAACAAGCTGCGGTTCAGTCTCCGCGGCCAGCCGAAGCGACTCTGCCCAAAGCACCTTGCTTGGCCGTTGAATCGGCACCAGCGCGACACGGCCATCGCTTGCGACGAAGCAAACGCACGTGAGGCGGGACTTTTCTTGCGTGGGCTCGAACCAGCGTGCCGGGCAATCCAGCAGTTGCTTTGCCCAAGAGGTTGCTCTGCTGTCAGGGGGAAGGGGGGTTGCCTTGCTGATCCGCAGGTCGTCAGCACCGTCAACAAGGATGATCTCATTGTCGTGCGCGACGGCAACGGCCGGCCGGTGCGGGTGGCTGAGCAGCACAGCCCGTTGTGTCGGCTCGGCGCGGTAAAGCAGCTGTATCCGGCCGTCGGCCGACCAGTGCCACACCGTGCCACGCTCATCGCCGGCAAGCAGCCACCCGTCATGGGCAGGAACTGCTGCTGAGACCGGTAGTCCCACGCGAGAGCGACACAGGAGCCTACCGTCGGCCAGTGCCAGAAGTTCCAGGAGCATCTCGTTGCCGCGCGCCGTCGTGCGAACCACTAGCAGGGCGTTCGGCCCGACGGCATGCAGCGAAGCGACGAGCGCACCGTGCGCCGGTGGCAAACGCACGCTCCAGCGCTTCTCGATGCGCGCTTCCAGCGGCCGGGGAACGAGCAACGCGACCCGGTCATGACAGGCAACTGCCAGCGTGTCTGCGCGGGCGCGGCAAATCCGTGGAAAGTGCGAGGAGTCCGGTTCCGTTGCGTCACAGATTGCGGCAGTGCCCACAGCCCGTAGCTCTGCCGACTCGTCCGACCAGCGGTAACCGTGGACCGTCCCGGACGCGCTCGCAGCGTACACACTACCCGCCGCCAGGACGCAACCATCCACCAATGCCTCACGCGGCAGCCGCACCCTGCCAGCCAGAGCAGCTTCGCCGCCATCGAGCACTCGATAAACCTCAAGTACGCTGCCGCTGGCCAACAGCCTCCGGCACACGACCACTACCGAGCCGACGACCGCTACGCCCGCCCCGACTGTTGGCTCGGCCCCTGGCGGCAGAAAGGCGCGTTGAGGCGGTTGCGGGCCGTCACGGCTCACGGCCGTCACGTACAGCAGACCCGAGGCACCAACCGTCGCAACAAGCGCCCCACGCCTGTCCCAGCCGGCACTCAGCAGCGGCTCGGGATAGGCGATGGTCACCGTTGCACTCTGATCGACAAGAACCACCTTTCTTCCCGTAACCTGCACGCATGCACCGGCCGCGGTCGCTTCACCGCCATCGGCGACTGGCAGTGGAGCAAGCCCCTGAAGTCGCCAGTGAGCCACGTCCCAGCG
>JALXBF010000046.1 GCA_026991575.1 Planctomycetota bacterium
GCGAAGCGGCGATTCACGAAGCGGATGGGCGACGACGGCCGCGTGCTTCGCGAGCAGGCCAATGGCGATTGCATCTTCTTTGACCGCAAGACGCGGGAGTGCACGGTGTATGACGTGCGCCCCGCTCAGTGCCGCACTTGGCCGTTCTGGCCGTCCAACCTCAGAACGCCCCAGGCCTGGGTCGAGACCTGCCAGACGTGTCCGGGAGCCGGAACCGGAAGGCTATTCAGCGTCGAGGAGATTCTTGAAGCGTCGCGTCAGATCGATCCATAGGAAATGATTTCCAATCCTCAGGAAACAGCGCAACACCCGGGTCGTGATGGATCCTCTGCTGAGCCGGTCGGCCCGGTACCGGAGGGATTCCGGCAGGAGCTGGTGCACCTCTATGAAGAACTCGACCGGGAGATCGAACGGTTGGGTGTGCGCTGCCAGCTTAGCGGACGCTGCTGTCGCTTCGACGAGTGGGGCCATATGCTTTTCGTTAGCTGGGTGGAGGCGAAACTACTGGCTGCGGAACCGCCATCCTCGGCACGACTCACCTCGGGTCGGTGCCCGTATCAGGTGGGCAATCTCTGCACAGCCCATGCGCGTCGCCCGCTAGGCTGTCGTGTTTTCTTCTGCGACCCGACCTACCAAGAGGTCATGGCCGAGTTGGCCGAGCGCTACCACGACCGGCTCAAGAGACTGTACCTCAAGTACGGTCTGCCGTGGCGGTATGGACCGCTGCATACGATGCTGGCCCCCTGGATCGACCATGGCCGGTGACCGCTATCTTTTGTTCCGACCACTTTGACACGGAACGAACTCATCGACGCAGGTTAGGCCATAGCCGGCTCATGCGGCGTGGGCCGGCTCGGCATGGCTTTGACCGGTTCAACGGCCAGCGTCGCCAGCAGTAGTTCGGCTGGGTGGAGCACGGGCAGCTCGGTGAAGTGACGCAGCTGGATCTGACACGCACAGCACTCGCTGACGACGAAATCGACCGGTCGGGCTGTGACTGCGTCGCGCAGAGCCCGGCCCGCAGCCAGGGACGTCGCTTCGTTCTTGACGTGCAGACCGTAGGTGCCTGCCATACCGGAGCAGCCGGCCTCCAGATCGCGGACTCGCATGCCTGGCACGCGGCGTAGCAGCTCTAAGAACGGCCGACCGCGTTCTAGCGCCAGAAGGTGGCACGGAGCGTGATACGCAACGATCCAGGGACAGCGGCGCAGTGCCACCTTGTGGCCGGCCCTCCAGAGCCGGCTAAGGTAGTCACCCAGTTCGTAAGTTCGCTGGGCAACCAGCTCGCTTTCTGGCCCCGGCACGAGCCAGGGGTACTCCTCACGGAGCATGAGGGCTGCGGTCGGCTCTGAGCAGACGACGTCCCAGCCGTCCCGGACAAGGTCCCCCAGAACGCGCAGGTTCTGAAGCGCACGACTGCGGGCTGCCGCCACGTCACCGTAGTTCAAGAGCGGCATCCCGGAGGGCAGCTGTTGCGGGGGGACGAAGACCGTGACACCGTGTGCAGCCAGGAGTTGCAGCGAGGCCAGACCGAGTTCCGGCCGAATGTACGCTGCGAAAAGGTCAGCGAAGTAAACGGCGCGTTTGCCTCCTGCCCCGCGCGGCCGCTCTGTCCACCCGAACCGTTCGGCCCGAGCAAACAGGGTGCTGGCGGCAAGCTCAGGCAGCCGCCGCGAGCGTGAGAACCCGGCCATTCGTTCCAGCAGCCAGCGGCAGAGGCTGTTGCGCAACAACCGGTTCACCACCGGTGCTGCCGGCTGAGTCCATCTCACCCACGTCTCGATTCTCGACAGGAACCATTCCGCAACGGACAGCCCGTTCTGCTCGGCGTAGGCGGCCTTGGCATCCAGCATCAGCCTCGGGACGTCGACGGCCGCCGGGCATTCCCGCTTGCACATCCGGCAATTAACGCACAGGTCGATCACCTCCTTGAACTCGGACCTGTAAGCCGCCTCGACCGGAAGCTCACCTTGAAGCAACGCGCGCAGCAGGTTCGCCTTGGCCCGAGGCGAAGCGTGCTCGGTCCCGTCAGCTCGAAAGATCGGACACATTCGCATCGCCTCCCCCTGGGTGCGGCATAGAGCGCAGCCGTTACACCGGCGGACTTCCCGTGCCACATCGGCTGGCTGAACCCCCAGAGGGGAGTGCCACTGGTTACGGACCGCTGCCGGGGGTGCATCGCGCACCATGGCGGGCACCGGCGGCAACGACCCGGTGATCTTCTGCGGGTTGAGCAGCTCGCAGGGGTCAAACAGGCGGCGAACCTCGCGAAACGCCTCGACCAGTCGCCCGTACTGGCGGCGTACGTACGGCAACCGGGCGATGCCAACGCCGTGTTCGCTGCTGACAGAGCCCCCCATTTCCAGCACGATGCTGTAGAGCTCCTCGGCCAGCTCCTCGAGCATGCCAAAGTCCAGCGGATTGGACACGTCCAGAAACGGCCGCACGTGCACCTTGCCCTGGCCCGCGTGCGCATAGACGGTGGCCACGAGATTGCGCCGCCGCAGCAGTGCCAACGCGGTAGAGAGGAATTCGCGCAGCGTGCGCACGGGCACGCCAAGGTCCTCCAGGTACGGTACTGGCCGAGCGGGACCGCGCACGCGAGCCAGCTCACGCGCCGCTACCGCTCGCACCGACCACAGCCAGTCCGCCTCCTCCGGCTCGTACGCCTCGTATGCGTGTCTGGCGAGCCGTCGCACCCGACGGACCCGGTTCACGGTCAAACGCATCCGGTTGTACACCTCGATGGCATCATCGGCTTCGTGTTCGATCAGCAGGGCGGCTTCGGCGTCGGGCGGAATCAGCCGCTCGTAGCGGCCACCTGTTGCACGCACCAGGTGAAGCAGGCGGCGATCGAGCAGATCGCACGCAGTTGGTCCGTACGTTGTGATTTCATGGACGGCTTCAAGCGCGTGATCCAGGGTGTCGAAAAACAGCAGCGCAACGGCCCGGGCGGTCGGAGCAGGCAGCGTACGAACCGTTGCTCCGGTGACCACGGCCAGTGTCCCCTCGGTCCCGCACAGGAAGCGGGCCAGATGGACCGTCCCGTTTCGAACGATGTCGTGCAAGAGGTAGCCGCAGCGGTTCGGCGCCTGCCGCTGCAGCTGCAGCCGTTCGATCTCCGGCCAGTAGCGGCGAACGATCTCTTTCAGCCCTCGGGCAATCGACTCCGGTGCCCGATCTCCCGGCGCGACCAGCCGCCCGTTCACACGAACCTCGCCCACGTCCCACAGCGTGCCGTCCGGCAGCACACAGCGGACCCGCTGCACGTACTCGCGCACATAGCCGAAGCGAAGGCTACGAGACCCGGATGCGTTCGTGGCAATCATCCCCCCCAGCGTGCACGCCGCTCCGCTAGCCGGATCGACCGGCAACCTCCTCCCTGCTGCCGACAGCATCCGGCTGACTTCGCGGAACGGGGCACCGGGCTGCACGACAACCGTCTCATCGTCCACGCGGACAACGCGGTTCATGAACTTGCAAAAGTCAAGCACGATCCCCTGCCCGAGTGATTCGCCGGCGAGCCCGGTGCCGGCCCCCCGCGGCAACACGGGGATGCGATTCTCTGCGGCGTACCGCAGTACCTGCATCACGTCCCCTTCGTGCCGGGGGTAAACGACGCCAAGCGGTAGGATCCGAAAGATGCTGGCATCGGTGGCGTACAGGACGCGACTGATCGGATCGAACCGTACCTCCCCCTCGATGATCCCCCGCAGATCATCGGCAATGCGGTCCACGTCTCTGGGCGGCACGGTGACAATGGACATCGTGGCAGACGGACCCCGCAGCTAGCCCGGTGAGGCTGACCGATCGCCTGCTGCTGCTGCTGCTTCAGCCTGCTTCCGCTCGTGCCGGAATTTTTCGCCGATCTCCAGGTCCCAGGGACCGTGCTCCTCGTTCCGCTCGAACCCCCGGAACACCGCACCGCAGCGATAGCAACAGGTCACATCCCCAATGGCAACGTACAGCAGCGCGTCGATCGCCGCCGTCGCCACCAATACGGCCAGCGCCCAGATGTACTCGAAGTAGAACCACAGCACAGTGCTCACCACAAAGCCAGCCAGCAAGATGGCCAGCCCCCAGCCGTGGGGAAAGTCTTTCTTGACATACATCATCGGCTCACGGCACAGCGGGCAATGGACGAGCCTGCCCCCCTGCACGGCGTCGCCATGCCACGAGAAGCTCACCCCGCAGTACCGGCAGGCCACCCGATCGGTGGCCGTCGGCACGGGATTCCAGCCGGCGCATTTCGGGCACTGATACTGGCGAGGCACGCGCTGCTGCAAGCCAGCGGGCTGTTGCATCGGGATACCTAACGGGGTTGGTGCTGCTGGTGGATTGTAACAATTGGCTTTGCCAAAGGATACGGTCTAGCAGCCGACTGGTGGCGGCCATACCGAAGGTAGCGATCCGGCTAGATGGGTAAACCCAACCTGGCAGCAGCCACACGGGCTGCCAGTTCCCCTAGCAGGGCCATGGCGGTGGCTGCGTACAGGATGCCGGTCGCCGACTGTGTCGACCGAATGCGCGCGCACCGCCAGGCCAACAGAAGACCTACGGTCACCCCTCCCAGCCCGACCAGCAAATGGGCAGCAAGCAGTCCCGTCGGAACCGCCTCTGCAGCGCCGCGCACCAAGTCGGCCACGTGTTGCATGCTGAATGCGAGCCGCACGGCCAGGGCCGTAGCTGCCAGGCCAAGTGCGCGTGCCAGCGGCCGAACGCTCATCCACGGCCAGACGAGGTACCAGTGGCCCAGCAGCATCGCAGCATACACGGCTGCCACCAGCACCGCCGATGCCGTAAAGGTCAAGAACCAGGCCCAGGAACCTTCCGCAGCCGCCGGCAGCAGTCGCCAGCTCACCCAGGCAGCCACCAGAGCCAGGCAGGCGAAGGCGGCGCGACCGGCAGCCCGAAGCCCGACCGACCAGAGCACAAAGGTCACCCAGGCAAGCCCCGCCAGCAGCCAGCCCCGGCCGCCAAGTCCGGCAAGCGCAGCCAGGGTGGCAAAGCCGAAGGCAACGAGGGCCTGCGTGCGGAAGTACCACGGGTCAATCTCAGCATCCCGCGTGCCGGCCATCACGATGGCCAGTCCCAGAATGGCCTGAACACAGAACTCAGTAAACACCTGCCAGCCAGCCATCAGTAAAGGGCCAGATTGCCCGAGCTGTGGATCAGTGCGAGGAAACCGCTGGGATCATCCTTCAACGTGCCCCTCAGTGCGCTGGTGATGCAAACGCTTGTCTGATTCTTCACGCCCCGAATCGTCATGCAGGTGTGGACCGCTTCCACCACCACCGCCGCGCCTCGCGCATGTAGCCGCTCCATGAGCAGGTCGGCGAGCTGCTCCGTGAGCCGTTCCTGCACCTGCGGCCGCCGGGCCACGACCTCAACGACCCGGGCCAATTTGCTCAGCCCAACGATCGTCCCGTTGGGGACGTAGCCGATGTGGACCTTGCCGAAGAAGGGCAGCAGATGGTGCTCGCAGAGGCTGGCGAAGCTGATATCTCGCACGATCACCGTCTCGTCGTATTTCTGGGTAAAGACCTTCTCCAGGTGCACGCACGGGTCTTCGTGCAGCCCGCCAAGCAGCTCGGCGTACATGCGTGCCACCCGTGCCGGAGTCTCTTGCAGCCCTTCACGATCAGGATCTTCCCCGACGGCCAGCAGGATTTCCCGAACGGCACGCTCGATGCGCTTCAGGTCAATCGAAAAGGCAGGACGACTTCCGTCGGTCTCGCTGCCCGCCACGTGTTCAGAGGCGAGCATTTCGGCTTCGGTCATCAGTTCACGTCGGTTCATGAGGCAGGTGGCCCGTCGTCGCCTAGAGTCCGCCCGGAAACGAGCCGGGTTCACGAACTGCCCGGATCGCTCATCGCCACGGATTGATTCTAGGCGGCGCGGATCAGGGCAGACAATGCACACGACGGCCGCCAGGCCAGTCCGCCTCGCATGCTTACGAACCGCAGGTCGGCATACACCAAACAACCAACTCACGCACCGGCCACACGTAATCCCGCCGTCCTTAACACCCACGACAGCAGAACCGGCCGTGTTTCGACGCACCAAGAGACAGGTTCGGCGGTGCTACCGGTGCCTTTCCCGGCCACGCTTGTGTCACACGCGCTCTTCTCAGGACCGGCTGCGGGCCACCGTGGCGGCGCCGCGTGCCTGCCAATCCCGAGCGGCGTCAGACCGGCTCCTTGCCTCCCGGTGTCTTGACGCAGCAACCGCCTCTGGACAAAACCGAACCCGACGCATGCCAACCACATCGTCGGTGTGAACGAGCAGTGCCGGGCGGCAGAACACACCGCTCGCGGGGCCGCGAACCGAAGTGTCGGTCCGGTTCGGACCGCCGCGTGTGATTGATCTGCTCCAAGCCAGTGCTCTCAGGCCGGTGCACTACTTCTTGTTGTAGTCTGGAGCGCCAGCCTTGGGGTTGAACATCTTCATCATGTCCTGTTCGGACATCTCACCCCGGTAGACCCGCTCCATGCCCGGCATCGTCTTACGGACAACGTCTTCTTCTGATGAGATCTCAACCGGCGATCGACTGGGTTCGCTGCCACAGCCACACAGAATGAACGCACAGGCAACCAGAGCGGTCGCCACAGCGGGCACACGGCGCCAAGCCATCGGTTCGTGACTCCTCGTCGTCCTCCCAAGCGGCCACAGCGGGCCCAGTGCCGTCGGCTCGGTCAACAGGGGGGGGCTGATGCTATCAGCCCCCCGGAACTCAAGACCTGACGCAGCTCCACCCTGCGGTCTAGAAGGTCAAATCGGTCTCGGAAATCGGCTCACGCTCGTTTCGCGTGCCGATCGCCCACCAGACGCGTTGGTCAATGTCCTCGCTGATGAACCGCACTCGGCCATCGCAGAACAGAACATTTACGCCTCCCGGATGCAAGCTGCTTGCCGCCATGCTGTGCTCACCAATCCCCCAGGGCAACCCATCCCTGGAAACGCAGCTCTTGCGGTTCGGTCGCTTGGAAAAACCGATACCGGTGCCCCGGCCGACCTGACTCAAGTACCATGCCTCTCCTTTGAAGTCCCAGTAGTAGTCCGTTGATTGCTCGCACATCCGCTCCAGCCAAGCATCCCCTTCCCGGCGGGAAGTCTTCCCGTAGCCTCCTTCCCACCAACGTGGTCCATACCAGACCACAGCCAGGTCGTCGCCACGCTGCGCCGTCATCCGCCCCTGCATCCCGCCACGGATCCATTCGGAGAAAGCTGCCGTTAGGGCCGTTCCGTCAACGATGTCTCGCAGACCGATCGGCTTATTGAAGCCATGGTCCCACCC
>JALXBF010000047.1 GCA_026991575.1 Planctomycetota bacterium
GGTAAAGACCCCCCTCCCCCGAGTTCGCGGTGGCTGGCGAGTTGTACGGTGCCCGGCAGCCGGCGTAACGAGCTCCCAACGCAGCCGAAACCAACCCGCCAACGCGGGTGAGACCGTTGCCCAAACGTAGCCGAAACGGACCCGCGCGGAGGCGTTCGCGTCGGAGCGGCGGTTGAACATCGCAACCAGCACGTACTGGAGCAGTTCGGGGATTCGCCACGGCTAGCGGTGCCGCGTGCCTGGATCCAGTCGGACAGACCTCCGCTGGTGTCTCTGTGCCACCGCGGTTCGGTCCGTCGGTTCGACGCGGGCTACGATGGCAGCATTCCTGATCAAGCATCCGTTTCAATCGCATCTTGGTTCGATTGGTCAGCGTGACTTATCGTGCGGTCTGCCCTAGTAGGAGAACGCCCTAGGTTTCAATCCCATCGTGGTTCGATTGGCCGGTGCGACCTCGAAATGCCTTTCGTTTCCCAAAATCCTGCTTACGGTTTCAATCCCATCGTGGTTCGATTGGCCGGTGCGACTCCCCGAAGTTCCTCACGTACTTGCGGTAGTTCGCCGTTTCAATCCCATCGTGGTTCGATTGGCCGGTGCGACCTGGGAGTTGGGATTGGCGCTCCGCGACGAAAAGTGGGTTTCAATCCCATCGTGGTTCGATTGGCCGGTGCGACATACGTAAATGTATTTTCAGTTGATTTTAAAACGTTGGTTTCAATCCCATCGTGGTTCGATTGGCCGGTGCGACTGAAGAGTCTGAAGGACGATCCAGGGTGGAATTATATGTTTCAATCCCATCGTGGTTCGATTGGCCGGTGCGACGATGGCAAACACATTGGTCTTTTAACATTAAAAGATGGTTTCAATCCCATCGTGGTTCGATTGGCCGGTGCGACAGACCTGTTCGCAAGTGGGGACAAGTCAAGGGGTTGGGTGCGATCTTGCCCGGACCTCGCCAAACGCCGGGCCAGAGAGCCGGCGCGGTGCGCGCCCGTAGTCGTATCTGTTTGCCAAAGAACAACTTGCGGTTGCCCGCACCTGGCCGATTTTCGCCCGCGCCAACGGTGCGGGCAAACGCCAGCGAAACGGGCGACCAAACCACGCAAGCAGCCCAAAACTAAGGCCAATCCCCGCAGCGACCAGCTCGGAGGGTCACTGCGACCGTGATTCTAACAAACTACCGCAGCGGCCCGCCAGCCGCCGTGGAGAGAGGAGCCAGCGAGCTCCGGGGCTGCCCACGGGCGGGGGACGTGCTACGGTGCGGGCCGCCGCCGCGGGCGCCACGCCCTCAGTTGTACGCGCCAGGATGCTGCATCACGCGAATCGCCCGATGGGCACGATCCGACGCAGGATAATCGTGGGGAATCGGGGACCTGCTTCCGGTCGAGCCTAGCTACGTGCCGAAGTGCCGTCGACCACTGCGGTCCATACTCCGCTTCCGTCTACTCGCCCGTGAAGCAGCACTGGCGGCGGCACGGACTCGGTAAAGGAAAGACGGCCATGCACAGCAAAGTGCGACCCGGCTCGTTGGGATAGCGGGATCCTGCCGGAGGCAGCCAGCGTCCGGCCAGCAGGCGGTTCAGGCGGAGGTGCCCGATGGGGCGGCGCAGGCGGAAGAGGCAGAGGGGCGGATCGAGAAAGTCAGTGCTTACGGCTATCGTCCTCGTCCCTCCCGGGAAGCTATGGGGGCCGATCCAAGCGATCCGCTCACGTTACGACCGCCGCTACCACCGCTGGATGCCTCACATCACACTGATCTTCCCCTTCGTCCCGGAGCTCGAAATCCCTCGGCTACTGCCTGGGCTTACCGCCGCACTGGCCGATGTCGTGCCTTTCCGCATCCGCCTGGAACGGTTCCGCTACTTTCGTCACCCGTCCGGAACGGCCACCGTGTGGCTTGCGCCAGTGCCGGCCGAGCCGGTCGGCGAGGTCCAGTGGCGACTGCAGCAAGTGGTGCCCTGGTGTGACGATCAGCGCAGGCATCCCGAAGGCTTCACCCCGCACCTGAGCGTTGGCCAGGCGATGAGTTGGGAGGAAGCCGAGCGCCTGGTGGCCCAGTTGCAGCGCTCCTGGTCTTCCCTCGAATTCCACGTCGATCACGTTTCCATCGTCGTCCGCGGTCCAACCACGCCTTTTCGCGAAGCGCATCGTTTGCCGTTCGGGGCGCGCGACGGTGTTACTTGTCCGTAACCTGCCCGGCGCGGAGGCAGTGCGTAGCAGCCAGCGGTGCCCGCGCCCTCGGGACGCTCCGGCGTGACAGCCATCTGGCGCGCCGCGTACCGCAGCCGTTCTTTGGCGGCCGCCTGGTCTGCGTGCCGGTCGCGCGTCGCTGGGCTAAACTGATGATTGCTGAGCTAACCGTTTGGAGCTTGTGGGGGGAGCGAACATGAGTGGTTCTCGACTCAATTCGCGGTCGGGTGAGGTGGATCCCCGTGAGCTCATTCGGCAGTTCGCCGCGGCCTGGGAGGCTGCATTGCGCGAAGGAAGTAACCCACCGTTCATCGACGAGTTCGCCGATGCATTCTCCGGCAGCGAACCCGAAGAACGCGCTCGGTTGCTGCTCGAACTGGTGCAGATCGACATGCACTTTCGTAGTCGCCGGGGGGAGGAAGTAACGGTCGGTTGGTACCTGGATCGGTTTCCCCTGCTGGTGGACCAGGTCAGCACTCTGGACGCTGTCGGTGGTCCGGTCACGCCAGGACTGCTCGATGGTGATCGCGGCCAGGGGGCGGACTCGACCGCTGACCCGCAGCTTCGGCTGGGCACCGTCGTTGCCGGCCGCTATCGGCTGGAGGAGCTGGTGGGCAGCGGCGGCATGGGGATAGTGTATCGGGCCTGGGACGTGCAGTTAGAAAGGGAAGTAGCCATCAAGACGATTCGCCTGGACCTGCTGCAGCGGCTCGAGCTGCGCGATCGCTTTCGCAGGGAGGCAAAGCTCTGCGCCGTGCTGCAGCATCCGGGCGTCCCTGCGGTGCATGAGCTAGGCAGTTTGCCCGATGGTCGGCCGTTTCTGGCGATGACGCTGGTGCGTGGACGAACGCTGCGCGAACTGCTCGCCCGCCGTCAAGGAACGGACGAAGAGACATGGCGGCTGGTTGGCATCGTGGAGCGGGTTGCTCAGACGGTGGCCTATGCCCACGCCAACGGCATCGTGCACCGTGACCTGAAGCCGACCAACATCATGGTGGGAGCCCATGGCGAGGTGCAGGTCATGGACTGGGGGCTGGCCAAGTCGATTGGCCAGGGCGAATCCACAGGGGCTGGACAGCGGTCGACCACGCAGGAGACGGTCGGCGGCGACGATGCATGCGTGGAGCCGCCTTCGACGCTGACGCAACCTGCCGGCGAGCTGCCGACCGACGATGGGGCGGTCCGCACGGTGCCCGGAGCAGTGATGGGGACGCCGAGCTACGCGGCTCCGGAGCAGGTGCGTGGGGAGCTGGAGCGTGTGGGGCCGGCGTCGGACGTTTTCTCGCTGGGGGCAATTCTGTGCGAGGTGCTCACCGGTGCGCCGCCTTATGGCCACGTCGCCCGTGCCGGGGGTGACGCTACAGAGCGGATCGCGCGCGGCGAGTTGGCGGAAGCCTTCGAGGCGCTTGACCGCTGCGACGCGGAACCGGAGCTGGTACGGCTATGCTGCGAGTGCCTTCGGCCGGATCCAGAGGACCGACTTGCCGACGCGGGCCTCGTGAGCCAGCGGCTGGCGCGGATCCGCGACACGGTGGCCGAGCGTGCACGTCAGGCGGAGCTGGAGCGGGCCCGCGCGCTAGTGCGCGAAGAGGAGGCGCGTCGCAGGCGCCGGATCATGGTCGCAGCCACAGCCGCTACGTTGCTTGTCCTCCTGGCCGGGCTGGCTGGAACAACGGTCGGATTCCTCCGCGCTCGCGAGCAACAACGGCTGGCCGAAGTCGCCCGGCAGCGCGAGGCACTGCAGCGGCGGCGGGCCGAAGAGAACGCTCGCCGTGCGCTCGCCGCCGCCGAGGCCGAAAAGGCGGCACGCCAGGCGGCCGAACGAAATCTGACCTTCGCCCGCCGCGCCTACCGTCTGCTCGGCTCGGTCTTCAACAACCTCTCCACCGACTCGGCTTACGAGACCGTGGCCGATTTCCGACGCACCCTGCGGCAGTCGGTGCTGCGCGCGATCGAGCAGCTCGAAGAGCAGGAACTGGGCGAACCGTACGATGTCGCCGCGCTGCGCACCGAGCTCGGCGTTGCTCTCACGTCACTGGGCGATGCGAAGACAGCGATCGAGCACCTCCAACTGGCGTACCAGACGCAGCGTGACGTGTTGGGGCCGGAACATCCCGATACGCTCCGTGCCCTGAACGGCCTGGCCCTTGCCTACGCGGCGATTGGCGACCTGTCGAATGCGGAACGGCTGCTGAAGCAGGTGGTCCAACTACGCACGGAGGTGCTCGGCAGAGACCATCCCGACACGCTGGCGGCCATGGGCAGCCTCGGCTCAGTCTACGTGTCGCAGGGGAAGTACCGGGACGCCGTGCCATTACTGCAGGAAACGATACGCCTGGCGGAGGCCGCCGGTGACCAGCGTCTCGGGCCGATGTCCACGTTGGCCACAGTTCTGTTCCAGCTTGGCCAGACCGACGAAGCACTTCGCCTTGCAGAGCAGGTGCTGAAGTTGACCGAAGAGGCCGTCGGTCCGGACCACACGGCAACCGCCAGAGCACTCAACAACCTGGCCGCGTTCTATATGCGAACGGGACAGCGGAAACAGGCCGCGGCGTTGCTGCGCCGGGCCTATGAGATCGTCAGCGTCCAACTGGGGGCAGACCATCCAACCACGCTTCAAATCATGGCAAACCTGGCAGCGGTCCACTTGAGTCAGGGTGACCTGAGCAGAGCCGCCGACTGGCTCCGCCGCGCGTACCACCTACAGCGCCAGAGGCTCGGTCCGGACGACGTGCGGACACTCCGGACGGCCATGATATTGGCCGGCGTACTGAGCCAAGAACAGGGCGATCAGGAAGCGCTACCGCTGCTAGAGCAGGCTGCGGCAGGCCTGCGGGCGCAGCTCGGAATCAGCCATGGTGACACCCTCGAAGCGTACGCCCGGCTGGGTGATTGCTATCTGAGGCTCGGGAGGCACCAGGACGCGGTGCGGGTATGCAAGGAGGTTCTGCAGGCACTGGAGGAGGGCGAGATATCCAGCGACCGGGATACCCTCATCGGTCTCAATAACGTTGCCTTCGTGCTGTTGGATGCTCGTGCAGCCGGCGAAGCGGCACGGATCTTCGAGCATGTCGTGCGGGAAAGGGAGAGACTCTTTGGCAAAAAGCATCCGGCCGTGGTCCGTGCCCTGGGCAACCTGGGGGCGGCACTCTGGCATGCCGGCAGACTTTCGGAAGCCGCGGAGACGATGGAGCGGGCCGTTGCGCTGGCCCGCCAAGTGCACGGCGAGGACGATCCCAACACGTTGGCCTGGACGGAAACCCTCGTGCGAATCCATACGGAAGCCGGCCAGGTGGAGCGGGCCATTGAGCTCGGCGAACAGGTGCTGGCCAGGGTAATCCGCCTGAAGGGACAGGACTCGCTGGACGCAGCGGCAAGCCGCTACAACCTGGCGCTGGCCTATCAGCGGGCAGGCCAGACGGATCGTGCCCGTGAGTTGTTGAAGCAGGCTGCGGATCTGATCGCCCAACACGGGCCAACGGGCGCGTGGGCGTTGAAGGCGCTGGCTTTGGCCGCCGACTTGCACGAGCAGGTAGGGCGTTACGCGGAGGCGGAACGGTGGCGGAGAGTACGCATGAGGTTTCACGAGAGCCGCCCGAACACGCCGCCCTTGTTGTTGGCAGCAGAGTACGACGCATTGGTTCTGAACCTGCAGGCACAGGAGAAGTTTGCCGAGGCGCTGGAGCTAGCTAGCAAGAGTGTCGCGATCCGGCAGAAGCACGCGCCCGACGCCTGGCTCACCCATAATGCCCGCGGGCTGCTAGCACGCTCTCTGGCGGGCATGGCCCTGGCACGCCCGCAGGGTGAGCAGCGACGGAGCGAGCTGCTTCGGGCAGAGCAGATGTTGGTGGCCGCGATTGCGGCAATGCGCGACACCAAGACGACGTTACCTGAGCCGGTACAGCGGCGTCACCTGACACGCCTCGTGCGCGGCCTCATCGAGGTGTACCGGGCGTTGGAACGGGACGAAGAGCTCCGGCGCTGGGAGCGCGAACTGGCGAAGCTGGCGGGCGAAGCGGACGAGGGGGCAGAAGAGTGAGTGGTCCCGATAGGGAATGGCCTCCGCGTGAGCACGGGGCAGGGCGCAAGAGCGAGGGGGTGCGGCGGGCCGCATCCCCCGATGTGGATCGTCGCAGTAGGTCGACCAGGTCAGTTACCGGAGCCGGAACTGACTGACCAGGGACCGGAGCCGTTCTGCCACGTCGGCAAGATTGCGACTGGCCTGGCGGGTCTCCGTTGCACCGGAGGCCACGTCCTTTGCGGCCCGCTCCACCTCGGTCATCGCGTTGCTCACATCCGAGGAGGTCTGAGCCGCTGCGCTGACGCTCTCGGTGATCGTGTCCGCCGCTTTGGAGACGGTAGCCACGTTCTCGGAAACCTCCCTGGTCGTGATGCTCTGCTCCTCGACCGCCGCGGCGATCGCCCGGGACGTCTCGCTCACGTCGTTGATCACCGAATTGATCTTGGCCACTGCGTCGACCGCCCGCTGGGCCGACTCCTGCATGTGCCGGATTCGTTGGCGGATGTCGTTCGTGGACTCGGCAGTCTGATGCGCGAGCTCCTTAACCTGGTTCGCCACCACGGCAAATCCTTTGCCCGAATCGCCGGCCCGCGCGGCCTCGATGGCCGCATTCAGCGCCAGCAGGTTCGTCTGAGCCGCAATGTCCTCGATCGTTTCGATGACCTGCCCGATCTCCTGGGCAGCTGCTCCAAGATCGCTGATTTCCTCGTTGCTCTGCCGCACCAGGCCGCGGGCTTCTTCGGCCACCTCTGCCGCCTTCGTGGCGTTGGTGGCGATCTCTGAGATGCTCGCGGTCATCTCATCGATAGCCGCTGCGACGGAACGGATGTTGTTGGCCACTTCCTCAATGGACTGCGCGACAGTGCCCATGCGCCGGTGGTTTGCCTCCACCGCGTCCTTGACCACCGTCACACGCTGGCTTGTTTCGTCTGCAGTCTCTGACATCTGTTGCGCCGTGCCGGCCAGCAGGTCAACCGACGCGGTGACCTCGTCGGCTAATTCGTGGATGCGTCCCACGATCGAGCGAAGCTGATGGCCCATGTTGCTCAAGGCCGCGGCCAATTGTCCGACTTCGTCGC
>JALXBF010000048.1 GCA_026991575.1 Planctomycetota bacterium
GCGTTTGACATTGACGACCTCAGTGACCACGACGGACCGATAGACGACGACACGGACAGCGACAATGACAACACGACGGGGGCGACGGACCAGTACGGTGGGATGGGCGGTTTCGCGACGGCAGGCGACAGTGTGGTGACGGAGCTCTGTGTGGAGGCGGGCGAGGAATACAGCGTGGCGGAAGCAGACCGATGGCTGGTTACGGTGCCGTTTGACGTGGTTGGCTCGGATGACCGGGCGCAACCGGGGGACAACTATCGTGTGGGGCTGAGTGGTCACAAGAGCGACGAGCTGGGCTTTGTACGGCCGTATGAGAGCCACACGGTTCCGGGCGATGAGCTGTTCTTGGACTGGAACGGGGATCGATCACGTAGCGGGGCCGAGCCGCTGGTGGACGAACAGGAGACGGCATACAACCTTCGGGCAAGCGGTCCCCTGGTAGTGTGGCGTTGGCTGAACGTCGAGGTGGATTCGATGGCTGGGGGCCCGGACCAGCCCGGTCCGGATGACGTGCGGTTCGACGATGTGCCGGACCCGGACCTGCAAGCGCTTAGCCGGGCGATGGCTGGACGGCAGGGAGATCCCACGTTGGATTACCCTGGAGCGTTTGTTTCCGTTCGACGTGTGCGACCCCAGGGGTGGAATCAGCCCGATCTCCCCTTCGTGTACGCCTTCGCCTCCAATGGCCAGTTCCTTGTGTACGTCGTTACCCACCAGCAGAGTGACGTACTTGAGGAACAAGCGGTGCCGTCGCTGTGGTCTGTCCGTGTTTTGGGCGCGTACGAGCCTGGGCGAATCGCTCCCGGGTTAGCCGACGGTGATCCCGCTCCCGGCGAGGCTGACGCGGATGACGACCCAGAGGCGGACGACTATATTGCAGGGCTAACGGACCACATTGGTGCGGAGTACAGTGTCGTCTTCATGGAGGTCGTGAGGGACATCGCGGCCGATCTAGGAACAACATTCGACCACTTGAACGCGTTCATAAGCGGTCACGAAGTTGGGCATCAGTTCGGGTTGGCAGACTTAGAAGGTAATCCCTCTGTGACACTTATGGACCGTGAAGACGCTGGCGGACCCGATTCATGGAGGTGGCGGGAACAAGAGATCCAGAAGATGCGGCAGACCTCCCTACCGTGACCCCGCTGGCACTCTGCGGAGAGGACTGGCCATGCGTGCTGATCCACATCGTGCTTCGACAGTGTTCGTTCTATGCGTTGGAACGCTGCTGACGTTGGGCACGCGCATCGTGGCTGAAGAGGACGACCGAGGTCAGTCTCGGCCCTTCCATAGCCTATTCGCCCACCCGGAGGTAACGCTCACAGCTCTCGGTGGGAGGTATGTTCCGACACTGCACCGGTACGTCCGATGCGTGGCGAGCTTTGCACGGCGAACACCGAGTCCGGAGGAGGTGCTTGTGTACGAAGGGGTGTTAGCCGTGCTGCGTCACGCACGTCCTGACCAAATGGCCATGGACTTCAACTACGCCTGGCGCCACTTTCAGATCGTTGGCATTTTGGCCAAGCGGCCACATTTTAGCCTGACAGAAGATTTGTTGGACATCGTCGAATCTCATCTGGGAGGCCTACAGGTCGTCGGGCTACAAGGCGGAACGGCATGGTCTCGTACAAGACACATTTACCGTTCTGGTTTCTCGGCGGTGGTTGACCGACGTATGGTTCAGCGCGCACTGCGGTGGAGAAGAAGCCCGTCCAGCACTCTCCGGGCTGTAGCCGAGTCCTGGTTGCGAGAACTCGGCATCCGGGACGAGAAGTCCATGCCAAATCCATTCTGGCCCTACCGTCGGGGGGCACTCCTAATCGTGGACTCCTGGAACGGTGGCCCCTCGCCAGGATTTTCACTGCATTGGCACCCGCCGCTCGGGAAGCCTGCGTCCGTTGACCTGGCTGAGCTCATCACCGCACAGGCAGCACTCCGGTTGGTCGAACAAGCGCTTCCGCGGAAGGTACCCACCCGCTCGCGGGGAACTGCTGCAGCGGCCGCCACGCTGATGCCATACGAACTGGATGCTGGCGGCGCGATGGCCCGCATAATCGAAGACGAGTCGCTGCCGACCTGGATGCGGTTCCAAGCCCTGGAGTTGTTTGTTACTCGATCGGCAACCTATGACCTCGGTTTGCTGAGACGTTTGGCGCTGCCAGCCGTGGAGGGATTCTCGGCCGAAATCATGGCCCTGGGTGCAGTCTGCGCCTTGAGCCGGTGCCCGACGAAGCGGGCGCTTGAGCTGCTGGTGGATGTCGTGGAGCAGGGCCACGAGTCGGCGCGTTTCCAGGCGGCGTCGCATTTGCGGTTCGTTGCTGGCCTCAAAGTCCCCCCGCTGGTGGCATGGTTTGACGTGGAGGAACAACACCAGGCGGAACCGTGGCGTAGCCCAGGGGCATGGAGTGACGTGGCACGGTGGATCGTGGACGACACACTGCGAGCGACCGTGGTACGAGACCTGCGGGATCAGGTGAAACGCCTGCCGGAGAACTGGCCCGGAACGAGGCTTTATGACCTGGAACCGTTCTTCCTGCATCAGCATCCGGCGCCATGGTACCTTGAGCAACATGGCATACCGGAGGTCGTGCTGGAACGCAGCAAAGGCGAGGACGTCTTCTGGATGCCGCATGATGGGCAGACGGCGCAGGCAAGGTAGCCAGCCCCATGCTGCCGAGAGTAGCGGACGTCGCTCATGCACAAGCGTGCCAACCGGAACGCGCTGTGGAATCAGAAGCACGTCCGGGATGTGTTCAACTGTCGGATTGCAGAGTACGCGGACGGTCCGACCGGCCCTGAGTCGGAGCGGTTCACGTTTGTGCTGCATGATCTGGCCCAGCCGCCGACGGCCGAGCAGGTGGCTCAGGGCGGGCTGGCTCCGTATGTGGATGGCATCTACGCGAGTGCGCTCTTTGCGGCGAACCCACTGGCGGACTTTACGGATCCGGACACTTCGGACGGCATCACCCCGCAGCTAACTGAGCGGCGTCTGTACGCCGAGGCGGTCGACGCCCTGCTTGCCCGCGAGGACGCCCTCGGCGAGATCACCTTCGACCTCACCGACTACCTGGGCAGCATCCGCGCCTGGACCGATGCCTCAGGCGCAATCCTGGAGAGCCTTGCCTATGAGAGCTACGGGCTGCCGCTAGGTATCCCGCCCGTGCGGTCCCGCTTTGGATTCACGGGTAGGGAGTGGATCGGTTCCTCCGACGACTGGTTCGCTCGGGCGAGGTATCTGTCGCCGGTAGTTGGCCGGTTCCTGACACAAGATCCCCTGGGTACCGTTACATCGGTGGCCGACGTCGGCGGTTACCTGTATTCGGGCAACAGCCCCGTTACTCACAAGGACCCGCTCGGTTTGTGGCGGGTCGGTGTGGAAGTGTGCGTGCCTGTTTTCGTTCCCTTCTGGTTCAATGTCGTGTGCGTTGAGCTGTCGGTCGGTACGGGCGGTGTCGGCGTCTACGTGGGTTATGGCGTAGGGCTGCCTGGCGTCGAACTAGAAGTCGGTCCAGGTGCTAAGAATCTGTCCGGAAATTCTTTGTGCCGGGTGCGAGAAAGAGGTGTATGGGCAGGGGAAGGTGGCGAGCGGTGGTAGATGCGGATTCATGGAGGTGATAGGTGGGCCGGAAGGGCCTGATAGGAGAGTTATGGTGGATAGCGTCCCATGAGTGTCGGTGTGATCAGGGTGATCTAGAGGTGTAAACGCAGGAAGCTCGGGCAGACGATTCCGTACTATCCGGGACAAGGGGCGATGGCACGGCGCACCTTCTTCGGGAGGGCACGTAGGACATAGTGCCCTGCGGCGAGGGCGACAGCGGCCAGATAGCAGCACCGCTTGCGGGCCCAGCACAAGCGTACCCCTCGGAAGGACTTCAGCCAAGCTGCGGCGCGTTCCGTGTTGGCCCGCACCCGACGCACCTTCTTCGACGCTCGCCTGTAGGATGCACGCCGCTTGGCGAACCGTGGCGTGAAACCGTACTCGGCCGCTTGCTCACGCGCCTGGTTGTAGTCATAGCCCTTGTCCGCGACCAGCTCAGGTCGGATCTTGCCCTGGGCCAACGCGTCCAACACCGGCCCTGCCAACTCCGCCAACGTCTCGCCTAAGAGCTTGAAGTCCGGGATGTTCGCTCCAGCCACATGCAGGGCCAGTGGCACACCCGCCTCGTCCACCGCCACGGACACCTTCATGCCTTCCTTCCCACGGTCTGCCGGATTAGGCCCGCTGCCCTCACATCCCAGTGGGGCCGGCACCAGGGTGCAGTCGATCCCAAGCCGACGCAGCTGCGCCCGACCATCTTCGACGTACAGCGCCACCAGCAACAAGTGCAACAACACGAACACCCCAGCCTCAGCCCACCGCTTGAACCACTCGTGTGCCGTGCTCCCGTTGGCCAGCTCATCGGTCGCTGGGATGGCTCTCCACTGGCGTCCCGTACGCATCCGATACCAGATCGAGTTGCAGATCCGCCTCAGCGATGTGGCCGGACGACCTCGCCGACCCGGGCCAGACCGCGGCCCAACGCCCAGAGACTTCACAATCACCTTGATCAACGCTACAATTGGCTCCGGACAGCGATAGCGAGCGTCCATGCGACGCCTCCCTGCGTTGGGGGTCTGTTTGCCTAACAACAACCCTCCCCGACGCAGGGAATTTTATGCGTTCAGCATTTTCCGGACAGACTCTAAACCGCCAGTCGGCCCGGCCGTCGACATTGGCGTGACGCCGCCTTGGCCAGGGTATGCCGGCGTCGACGTCAAGATATCAGGAGTTAATCAGGGGCCCCCACCCCCTGCCCCGCATTGGGGGTTGACCCTAGGTACGCCAGGTTTCGAGGTAACCTACGGTTACCAGTTCTGACACGGCGTCCCGACGGTGACGTACTGGCTAGCCTTCGGGTTCATAGTGCATGACTGGCGTGGTGGAGCTTACTGGCGCTGTGGCGCCAACCGGGCGGGCATCGCGCTGGTTTGGGTTGGCCCGAGAACTATCCGACTACTTATTGTGGGTCCAATCAGGATTAGATTCTGGCGCCCCTTCCGGACCAGGATTTCAGCGCGCCACGACAGGACAACCCTAGTGGTCCAGTGGGTGGGCTTCGTTGGGCGGACTCTGGCATGGCTCGCTGCTCATCTAGAGTTGGTAGCCATCCGCCTGACTGGAGAGTGGCACATCGTGCTGTCCCATCCTCAATGGGTTAGGCGATCCCTGGTGCAGGAGTTGAGGAGTCAGGGATTCAGAGTGCGGAGTTGTCCGCTAGGCGGACTGGCCGCTGTTCAAGCAGTTATCTGTCCGCCAACGATGCTGAAGAGTTGTTCACGAGACGACGCGTCACCAACTCTCTGCCGGTGAGGGCGCACGGGCGTAACGGTTCACAGGGCACTGACTCGTTGCTGGGCAGGGAGGCGTTACCGCTACGGGGGGGTAGAGACGGCTTATGCTGAGTGAGGGGTGCGATGGAGCGACAACCCGGAGCGTGCCCGTTCAGCGAGGTGGAAGTCCTCGCCAGGATTCGGTCTGGACCCTGTAGCCGGAGGTAACTGCGTCTTCGTGAGGGGGCGTGGGGAGCAACCGGAGGCGAACGAGTAGTCCGCACGAGAGGAACCCGATTCGGCCTGACGTCGTGGCGAGCCTGCCGGGTACTGGCGGAGCCCAAGATGCGTTGTCGGGAGGCCAGGTCAGCATCCGGGGGAAAACAGACCGATCCGGATGGCGACGTGGGGTGGTTGGGGGCGGAATGCTCGGAAGGTCCGACGACGTGAACGACGGAGGCCTGATGGGCACAGGACGCGAAGAACCTGCGGTACATCAGGGTAAGGGGGTGGGCCCTGTAAGACGTCCCCCGGCCAGCCGCTTGGTGCTCGGCGGACTGGAGCGAACCAGAGCACCCAACCGACAGGAGAAGCGGCCCATCAGGAGTCAGAGGGTCACAAGCAAGCGAGGAAGCGGGGTAATGCCCGTGGAGCGAAGGGACCCAGGAAGGTGGCTGCGTGGAGAACAGGGCTGCGGAAGTGACACCACCGTCCGGAGAGCCGTATGCGGGAGAACCGCACGTACGGTTCGGAGGGGGCGGGCCCCGGGCAACCGGGGCTTGCTACCCCTGTCTCTGTTGATGGGTAGCGCGGGCAGTACCGGTTTTGTTTTTTTCTACCTCCCATTTCAAGAATCCCCCGACGTCGCGGACCCCGTCCGCGGGGTCGGCGGGGCGGATTTGCGCGCACCGCGCATCTAAAGAAACGCAATCACCCTAGCCGCGGGCGGGATCGACCCCTGCGACTCGGCGGCGAAGAAATCTTTCTTGGGGTACGCCGGCGCTACCCCTGAACCTTGCGGCAGGGGGGCGTAAAACCCCCCTGCCGCTCATCAAGGCAGGCTGGCGGGTTCAGTCAGCCATCCCCGCGGCAGCGTCTGGGCTACTCGTGGTCGCCTGTTGCCGTGGCACGGAGTTCTGTACCGTCTACCCACCGGACCGCCTCGGCGCCGCGTGGTTCCGCTTCGGTTGGAGGGCCGTTCAGCTCGCCAGCTGCCGTGAACTCACGGGAAGGGGGCTCTCTCGCCCCCCGATGCGCGTCGAAGCGTCTGCGTTCAGCGCGGGGGAAGTGCTCAGCACCGGCTCGCAGGACGTCCTGGAAACGGCCTACCGGGGGCCCACACGGAAAAGCAGAAACGTACCGAGCTGAGGTGCAGGGGTTCGCAATCGGTGCCTTACTCGCGCCCCTCGGCCACGTACAGCGTCTGACCAATTACCGCAACCGTGCGCTGAGGCTGTTCCGACTGTTGACGGGACCACTCGTCGGCACTGTGCACCAGCCAGACCTCGCCAGCAGTGGTCGATCCTTTCGGCTCCCACTGCGCACGTAGCCCCACCTGAACCGGCATCATGCTGGTCATCCGGACCGTTGGATGGGACGGCAAAGCGTCCAGCCAGCGCGCCAGGTATGGGTAATCGGCCAGGACGTTAGAAGCCAGGTTGCCTACCGCCAGATACGCAGCGGGCGGACGCCCGAACGCGAACAGGTTCACATAGGCATGCCAGTGGGCGAAGCTACTGAGCGTACTGCCCAGTTGGGCAGCAATCAGTGCGGCAACGACCCACCGAGCCCTGCGCAGCCGAGCGACAACCACTGCCCCCCCGACCACCAGGAACGGCCATCCGGCAAGCCAATACCGAAACAGGCCGACTTTGCCC